>DASVCS010000098.1:0-17917 GCA_036381495.1 Longimicrobiales bacterium | reverse complement strand
CGCGGAGCCACATCTCGCGCAAGCACGAATACCGCAAGACGATCGTCCGGCGGGGCGCCACGATCGGCGCCAACGCGACGATCGTGTGCGGGCACGAGCTGGGCGAGTACTGCTTCATCGCGGCGGGCGCGGTCGTGACGAAGGACGTGCCGCCGTACGCGCTGATGGCGGGGGTGCCGGCGCGGAGGATGGGGTGGGTGTGTCAGTGCGGGGAGAGGCTGGTGGACGCCAACGGAAGCGGTTGGAGCTGCAGAGCGTGCGGGACCGGGTACGTGAGCGCGGGTGACGGGATCGCGCCCGCCGTCGCTTCGGGTGCGCCCGCGACTCCGCTCGACAAGAGGTAGGTCCGACCGTTCGGGCCTCGGCCGCACGACCGACACCCCGACGGAGCGCGCCGACCCTCGAACCGCGCCATGGGGGCAGCAACGCATGCCGCATGCGGACGGACCATGCTTCACGAGCATCGGCGAATCGAGTACGCGTATCCGGATTCCAGCGGCGGCTGGTCGGGCTTCCGCAATGAGCCGGTCCTGAGTGGCGAGCGCCACGGCGGGCGGCGGTGAACTCGAAAGTCATCCCTACGACGGGTCTGGAGTTGCGCGGGGCGCGGCGTTTCGCACGGGACGTCGGCGTCACATTCGTCCTGCGCATCGCCGGTGTAGGCGTACGGACGCTCACGGGCGCCATCACGGCCCGCGCATTGGGCGTAGAGGGGAAAGGGATCCTTGCCATCGCGATCCTGCTCCCGCAGATGTTGGCGCTGTTTCTCAACCTGGGGATCGGGCCCGCCAGCGCCTACTTTGCCGGCTCCGGCAAGCTCCCCATCCCCGCCATTACGAGCAATGCCGCGGCGATGGCGCTCCTGCTCTCGGGGTTGGGCATCGGCCTCACGGGCATGTTCATCATCTTCGGCGGCCTCGATGTCATCCTCCCCGGCGTGCCTGCGTGGGTCGTGCTGCTCGCGTTGCTCGTCGTGCCGCCCGCGTTGTTCCGCATCTTTCTGAGCGGCGTGCTCCAGGGCATCCAGCGCATCGCGACGACCGGCCTGGTGGAGCTCGGGCGGGCCGTCGCGATCCTGCTGGCCATGGCGCTGCTGGTCGTGTGGTTTCGGCTCGGCCTTGCGGGCGCGCTCGTCGCCAACGTGGTGGGAGCGCTGGTCACCGTGGTGGTCCTGGCGCGCCTCGTCCGCCGGGTCGGCGGGTCGCTGCGGCCGCGGATCGATCGAGACGCGCTGCAGCAGATGCTCCGCTACGGCATCCGGGGCTACATCGGGAACCTGCTAACTTTTTTCAATTACCGCCTGGACCTCTTCGTCGTGAACGGATTCCTGGGTGCCGGTGGCGTCGGAATCTACAGTGTCGCGGTGACATCGGCGGAGCTCCTCTGGCACCTCCCGAACGCCGTGGGATTCGTGATCTTTCCGAAGGCGGCGGGCACTTCCGCCCGGAGGATGAACGCCATCACACCACGCGTTTTCGGCGCCACCCTTGCCATTACCGGGCTCGGCGCCCTCGTCCTGGGCGTCATCGGCGAAGACGTGATCCGGTGGGTCTATTCCGATGCGTTCGCGGGGGCGTACGTCCCACTCCTGATCCTTCTGCCGGGGGTGGTGCTCCTGGGTGGCGGGAAGGTCCTCACGAACGAGATCGCGGGGCGTGGCTACCCCCATTACAATTCCATCAATGCGGCGCTCGCGCTCGGGTTGACGATCGCGCTGGATGTGCTGCTGATCCCGCGGTACGGCGTGATCGGCGCGGCGGTCGCGTCCACCATCGCGTATGCGGCGGTGGCGTGCACGGCCGTAGCCTTCTACCTCGTCGTGCGGCGGCGCGCCGTAGAAGCGGAAGGGGAGCAGGCCGTCGGCACGGGTTCGGGGACGAGCGGCGACGGCGGACCCCTCGTCGGGGCCGCCCTGGAGGGATGACCTTGCCGTGGTGCCGATCCCCGATTTGATCCTGTTCACTCGGGCGTTTCCGTTCGGCAATGCCGAGTCGTTTCTGGAAACCGAGGTCGATTACCTTGCCGAGGCGTTCTCCCACGCCTGGATCGTACCGCGATCCGTCGATGGTCGCAGCCGCCCCGTGCCGCGAGGGGTGCTGGTCGACACGTCGCTCGCCGAACGTCACAGGAGGGCGGGCAGGAAGCTGGCCAAGGCCGCTCGCGTGCTTTCTCCCATGCTGGTCCGGGACGTCCTCGCGCGCGGGCGTACGGGGCTCAACCAGCGAGCCTGGCGACGCGCCCTCGAGTTCCGAGCGTCGGCGGCCCGTGCCGAGAAATGGCTGCAGGATCGCCTCGCGCCGTTGGAGCGCGCGGGCTGCAAACCGGTACTCTACAGCTACTGGCTTCAACCGGAGACGTTGGCCGCCGTACTCTTCAAGAGGCACGATCCGCGCGTGGTCGTCGCGACACGAGCGCACGGCGGAGACCTGTACGAGCACCGCCACGAGCCGAGTTATCTGCCGTTCCGGCCGGCGATTTTCGCCGGTGCGGATCGAGTTTACTGCGTTTCGGAACACGGGCGGCGCTACCTCGCGGAGCGGTATCCGCAGTACGAGGATCGGTTTCGTCTCGCCCGTTTGGGCGTGGACGCGCCCGGATTCGTCACGTCGCCGTCGCGCGACGGGCGGTTCCGCATCGTATCGTGTTCGTTCATGGTGCCGCTCAAGCGGATCGATCTGCTGATCGACTCGATCGCGGAGTTCGCGGGACGCCGGCCGTCGGGGCAGGTCGTTTGGCATCACATCGGCGACGGGCCAAAGCGGATGGAGCTCGAGGCGCATTGCCGTGCGCGACTCGGTGACCACGTCGAATGGCGCCTGCTCGGGGCGCTTCCGAATGCTGATGTCATCGCGTATTATCGCGCCCACCCCGTGGACGCGTTTGTCAACGTCAGTGCATCCGAGGGCGTGCCGGTCTCGATCATGGAAGCGCAGAGCTGTGGGATCCCGGTCATCGCGACGGCCGTCGGGGGCACGCCGGAAATCGTCAACGACGACAATGGCATCCTCCTGCCTGAGGATCCGGACCCCCCGTGCGTTGCGCGGGCGCTGGAGAAGCTGGCGTCCGATCCGGAGCGGGCGGCGCGTTGGCGTGGCGCGAGCAGGGCGACGTGGGCGGCGTGCTGTGATGCCGGGCGAAACTACCGTGATTTCGCCCGTGAACTGCATGCGCTCCGCGGAGCGCCGGTGCCCCCGGCGCGCGCGTCGCGCTGAACCGGCACGGCAGCGCCGGAGCGGCACACCATGCGTCTGAAGGCGCTCGTCCTTGCGTTCAGCGATCTTGGAAGGGATCCGCGCGTCCACCGTCAAATCCGATTCCTCACGGACCGCTTCGACGTCCTCGCGGCGGGTTACGCCGACCCGCAAATCCCTGGCGTCGAATTCCTTCCGGTCACGCGCACTCGCAAGTCCTATCCGGCAAGATTGCGGTCGGCGGTCCAGTTACTGACGGGCCAATACGGGCGTTTCTACTGGGAGCAGCCGCGCGTTCGATCCGTGTTGTCGGCGTTGGACGGCCGGTCGGTCGATGTCGTCCTGGCCAATGACATCGAGACGCTGCCCCTGGCCTTGAGGTTGGCGCGAGGGGCCGCCGTCGTGTTCGACGCACACGAATACGCGCCGCGCCAGTTCGAAGACCGCCTGCTGTTCCGGCTGTTCTTCCAGGGATTCGCGACCGCGCTCTGTCGCGAATACATCCCGCAGGTGGACGGGATGATGACCGTCGGGGAGGCGATCGCGCGGCAGTATGAGCGGGACACGGGGGTCCGCGCGATCGTGGTGACGAACGCGCCGGACCACGAGGACCTCGAGCCCGGGCCGCCGGACCCCGCGGGCAGGATCCGGCTGGTGCACCACGGCGGCGCGACGCCGAGCCGGAAAATCGAACGCATGATCCAGATGATGGATTACCTGGACGAGCGGTTCGGTCTCGATCTGGTCCTGGTCGGCGGGCCGAAGTGGTACCGAGCGAAACTCGCTCGCCTGGCGCGACGGAACCCGCGAGTCCAGCTTGTCGATCCGGTGCCGATGCTCGAGCTGTCGCGCTTCCTGAACCGCTACGACATGGGCGTTTACCTGCTCGAGCCCGTGAGCTTCAACACGCGGTACGCGCTTCCGAACAAGCTGTTCGAGTTCATCCAGGCGCGGTTGGCCGTCGCCATCGGGCCTTCGCCGGAAATGGCACGCGTGGTCACCGAATACGGAGTCGGCGTCGTCGCGAAGGATTTCTCGCCCGAGGCGCTCGCCGAAAAGATCTCGGCATGCGGCCCGGACCGGATTGCGGAGTACAAGTTGCGGGCGCATGCCGCCGCTCCGCGGCTCTGCGCGGAGGCGAACCGGGAAAGGGTCCTCTCTCTCGTCGATCGTGCCGTCTCCCGCCGAAGCCGGGCGGGCGGGGGGATCGAGCGAATGCGCGATTCATGAAGGTTCTGACGGTAGTTGGTGCGCGGCCCCAGTTCGTGAAGGCGGCGCCGCTGAGCCGCGCCCTCGCGACCGACGGGATTTCCGAGATCCTCGTTCACACGGGCCAACATTACGACCACGCGATGGCGGGGCGTTTTTTCGAGGAGCTCGGCATCCGCGCGCCCGACGTGAATCTCGGCGTCGGGTCGGACAGCCACGGCCGACAGACGGCCCGGATGCTCGAGGGGATCGAAGCGGTTCTCGTGACCGAGGAGCCCGATTGGGTCGTCGTCTACGGGGATACGAATTCCACGCTCGCGGGAGCGCTCGCCGCGGCAAAGCTTCACATCCCCGTGGCCCACATCGAGGCCGGATTACGGTCGTTCAATCGTCGAATGCCCGAAGAGGTCAACCGGGTCCTGACCGACCACGCCGCAGAGCTTCTTTTCTGCCCGACGGCGACGGCGGTCGAGAACCTGCGGCGCGAAGGGTTCGACGAACGCCGGATCCACCTGGTGGGCGATGTGATGTACGATGCCGCCATCCTGTTCGCGGCGCGCGCGGAGCACCTCAGCGACATCCGCGAACGGCTGGGACTCGACGATGGCGGGTATGTCGTGGCTACCGTGCATCGGGCGGAGAACACGGACAGTCCGGCCCGGCTGTCGGCGATTCTGTGTGCGCTGGCGCGCGTCGCGGCTGAGGTGCCGGTCGTGCTTCCGCTGCACCCGAGGACGCGCGCCGCGATCGAGCGGTACGGGTTGGCCTTGCCGAATTCGGACAGAGTCCGGATCATCGAGCCGGTCGGCTACCTCGACATGCTCATGCTCCTGAAGGGGGCGCGCGTCGTCGCGACCGACTCGGGAGGAGTGCAGAAGGAGGCGTTCTTCGCCGGCGCTCCGTGCGTGACGCTCCGCACGGAAACCGAATGGGTCGAACTGGTCGATGCGGGTTGGAACCGCCTTGCGCCGCCCGACGACGAGCACGCCATGGTGGACCGGATCCTGACGGCGACGCCACCGGATACGGATGCGCCCGCCACGATCTACGGCGATGGCAGTGCCGCACGGCGCATCGCACGGATCCTGAGCGAAGGGCCCAGCCGCCGTGATGGGCGGCCGGACGGCGGGACGCGGCAGGGCGAACGACGAGGCTGAAGCTCGATGCAGGTAGGGAACAACCGTTCGTCGTCCGAGACGTTGCGCGTTTGCATGCTGTCGGTGCAACCGCTCCTCTTCGATGCGCGGGTGCAGAAGGAGGCGATTGCGCTACGTGACGCGGGTCATCGCGTGCGCATCGTGTACGTCGAGGATCCGCGGTCGACCGTGTCGATTCCGACGGCTGCGGAAGCACGCCGGGCGCTCCGGACGGCGCTTGCGGGGATCGAGGTCCGGCCGGTGGTGCTGCGGTCGCGGGAATGGCGGCGCCTGCCGGCGCCCATCCGCAAGCTGGCGCAGGCGATCGAGCTGTTCTGCCGGTTCTCGTGGATCATCTTGCGAGCGCGGGTCGATGTCCTTCACTCGCACGACCTGACGCCGGGGTTGTTCTGCATCCTGGGACGGCTGGTCCACGGTGCCCGGATCGTGTATGATGCGCACGAGCTGGAGGTGCGCGCGGGGAACCCGATACTCCGCGCCTTGCAGGCGATCTACGAGCGGTTCCTCGTGCGCCTGAGCACCGCCGTCATCACGGTGAACGAGCCGATCGCCGGCATCATGAGCCGCCGGTATCGTAGACCCGTGGCCGTCATCGCGAACCGCCCGCCATACGTCCGGCGGGATGATCTGGAGCCGCGGAGGCTGCGCGTCGCGGCGGGGTTGCCGGGCGATGCACGGATCGTGCTCTATGTCGGCTTCCTCGCGCGGGAGCGGCGGGGCATTGAAATCGTCGCTCGGGCACTCCCGTTCCTCGACGAGGATGTCCATTTCGTGATCATGGGCGTCGGCCGCATCGAAGAATTCCGCGAGTATCTCCGGGGGTACGCGGAGCGGCACGCCGTGCCAATGGATCGGATCCACTTCGTCGGGCCCTTCCCGCCGGCGGAGGTCGTCCGGTACATCAGCGGTGCAGATGTCTCCACGGCGCTCTACCGCGAGGATTCGGAAAACAATTCGATCAACGCACCGAACAAGCTCTTCCAATCCATCATGGCACGGGTTCCGATCCTCGCGGCCGATAATCGAACGCTGCCGAAGTTCGTGCTGGACAACGGGATCGGTCCCGTGGGCGAGGTCGTCGATCCGCTCGACTACCGGCGAGTGGCCGAGATGCTCCGTGTCATGCTGGATCCCGATCGTCAGCGAAAATACCGGCAAAACGCGGAGGCGTTGGCCGTACGCGTGAGCTGGGAGTCGGAAGCCGAGCGGCTCGTGGCACTCTACCGGGATGGATTCGGCGCGCCGGGTGAGGATGGCGGAGCGCCATTGGCCGCAGCCGCGGCCGCGGTAGCGACGGCAATGGATCGCGGATGACCGCTCTGTTCCCGACGTTGATGGCGCTGGCGTTCACATTGCCAGGTTTGCTCTCCTTCGCTGTCAACGCGTACATCGCCGCCGTGCAGCCCTCGGATGCGCAGATGGCGGTCCTCGTGCGCATCAACGGGTTGCTCGACGGATTCGTCTACGTTCTCGCGTTCGTGGTGCTCGCGGCCGCCGTGGCCGTCGGACGGCCCCTCGTGTTCGCCAACCGGTTCGCCCGCTACTACATATGTATTTCGTTGGCGGCGCTCGCGTACTTCGCGGGCATCCTCATCCTGACGCCGGCTGCGGGCAACTCGATCGGGTACACCGTCGGCGACCTGTATCGGGCTGTCCTTCCGTGGATCAGCATCGTCGTTCTCTTCTCTGTGTTCCCTGGGAGCGAAGCGTTTCGCGACCGGTTCATTCGCCTCACGATCGCGATCGCTTTCGCCGCGGCCCTGGTGGGCGGCGTGGTGAAGGCGGTGTTCGCCGCGAAGGGTGTCTTCTACGGCGCCGGACTCCTTCAGTACTACGTGGGCAGTTTTGTGCTTTCGTACGTACTTCTCAGGGTTACACACGGAAGCTATGCGCCGGCGCGAGCGGTCGGTTGGAGCGTTGTCCTGGCGATCCTGGTCGCGCTGTCCGTCCTCAGCTTCAAGCGTGGCACCTGGATCCTCATCGCGTTTACCCTGACCATGACGCTCGTACTGTCCACACGCCGTGCGCGCGCCCTGGGATTCGTGGCCGTGCTCATCGGCCTCTTCGGCTTCGCCGGCCACGTCACCGGCCTCAACGCCATGGTGGCGCAACGACTGACGTACACGATCTCCGGTCCGCGCGTCGCGGATGCGAGCTCGTTCGAGCGGGTCGCTGAAGGTGCGGGTGCGATGCACGCACTGGCGACGACACGCGTGCCGCTGGCATTCCTGACCGGGCTGGGCCACGGCGCGGAGTTTCGGGCCGCGCCGGGGTTTCCGATGAAGAGCGAGGAGGGCGGAAGCGCGCCGGGGCTGTTCCACCATATCCACAGCACGCCGTTCTTACTGATGTTCAGGTATGGCGCGGTCGGGCTGGCTCTGTACGGGCTCCTCATCCTTCCGGTCTTCGTCCTCCTGGCGCGTGTGCGGTCGCGGCGCTACAGGGAGTTCCTCTGCCGGAACTGGCATGGGCAGGTCTGTCTGGCGACGCTGGTGGCCGTGCTCGGCACACTCATCCTGGGATTGAAGGGGAACGTCATCTACGGCGCGACGTTCGGCTCGGACCTTTTCATCCTGGTCGGGTCGTATCTCGCAGCGGCGAAGGAGTACGAGGAGAGCATTGGCCTCTCGAATTGACGGGACCATTCTCGTCTTCAACCAGGGTTACCTGCCCGGTTTCAAGCACGGCGGTCCAGTGCGGACGCTCGCGAACCTGTTCGACCGTCTCGGCGATGAGTTCCGGTTTCGTCTGGTCACGTCGGATCGGGATTCCGGGGATGACGCGCCCTATCCGGGGATCCCACGTGATCGTTGGGTCCGCGTGGGCAATGTCGATGTGTTCTACGCATCGCGTGCATCGCTTCGAGCGCGTCGCCTGCTCGGGCTGGTCCGGGACGCACGGCCGGCCGCGCTCTACCTGAACAGTTTCTTCTCGCCCGCGTTCACGCTCCGGCCGATATTGTTGCGGCGTCTGGGTTTCTTCCGCGGCGTGCCGGTGATCGTTGCACCGCGCGGCGAGTTGTCGCCGGGCGCGCTCGGCTTGAAGTGGCCCAAGAAGCGGGCGTATCTGACCGCTGCCCGCTCGATGGGCCTGTACAGCCACGTGATCTGGCAAGCGTCGTCGCGCGAAGAGGCAGCAGAGATCGGGCACTGGTTCGGGGCCGACGCACGGATCGTCGTCGCCCCGAACATCCCGGCGCGAGAGACGGGCGGGGAGTCATCGCGTGGTTCGCGTATCGTCCCCGACAAGGTGCCGGGGGCGTTGCGGATCGTCTTTCTCTCGCGAATTGCGCGAAAGAAGAATCTCGTCGGCGCTCTCGGAATGCTCGGCGGGTTGGACGGGTGCATTCACTTCGACATCTACGGGCCGATCGAGGATGCGACGTACTGGTCGGAATGCCGGCGAGTGGCCGAACGGTTGCCGGCAAGCGTTCAGGTGCGGTATCGCGGGCCCGTGCCGCCGTCGGAGGTGGGCCGGGTCTTCGCATCCTATGATCTCTTCCTTTTCCCCACGCTCGGCGAAAACTACGGGCACGTGATCATCGAGGCGCTTCGTGCCGGTTGCCCTGTGTTACTCAGCGACCGTACGCCGTGGCGCGGACTCGCCGCGGAGGGCGCGGGCTGGGACGTTCCGCTGGACGATGGGGGCCGCTTTCGGGAAATCCTCCAGGAACTGGTCCGGATGGATTCGGCCACGCACGCGCGGTGGTCGCGGGGAGCGCAGGCGTACGCGGAGCGGATCCTTCGCGAGGACGGTGCGGTGGAGGGCCATCGCGCGCTGTTCCGCCTGGCGCTCGGCGCGACCGAGATGGCGAGTCGCGGCGGTGCGGCTCACGACGGCGCCGGCCGGCCTACGGCGATGCCGCTGTGAATACCCAACGCGAGGAACCCCGACGCGCGATGCGTATCGAGGATGGATTTGCGCACGCCATGCTGGTGGCCCGTACGGTGAGTCGGCTCCACTGGCGGCAGATCGTGTTCCGACCCCTCCGCCGCATCCAGCGGGTCATCCCCCCGTACCTCCCTCGATCGACGGAGCCGTTCGATGAGGAGGCACTTCAGCGGTTTCGGACCGTTGCTTCCGCATGGGTGGGGGAGCCGGATGACCGCGTGGTCGAGCGGGCGGAGGCCGTCGCCGCGGCGCAGTTCCGTTTTCTCAACCACGCCGAGTCGCTGTCGTCGATCGACTGGTGCCGGCGGTACGTGAGCCACCTCTGGAATTACCACCTGCACTACTTCGAATACGCCGTGGACCTGGCCGCTGCGTACCGGTGGAGCCAGGATGATCGATTCCGCGAAGCGTTCGAACGGTTGGCCGGGAGCTGGATCGACGGGGCGCCTCCGGGTCACGGCGATGGTTGGGAGCCGTACGCACTGTCCCAACGCATCATACACTGGTCGCTGGCGCTGATCCTGTTCGGGGGCGCGCTGACGACCGCGGTGCGGGAGCGGCTGCGCGGCAGTCTGGGCGCGCAGCTCGCCTTCCTCGAAAAGCGTCTCGAGTGGCACGTTCTGGCGAATCATCTGCAGAAGAACTTTGCGGCGCTGGCGGTCGGCGGGTTGCTTTTCCGCGGGCCGCGCGCGGCACGATGGCGGAGGCGGGGCGTGGGGGGCATGCAGGCCGCGCTGCAGGCCCAGGTCCTTCCCGACGGCGGGCATTACGAACGCTCTCCCATGTACCATGCCTGCGCGCTCGCGGATCACTTGCTGCTGGTCGCGCTCCTGCGGTCCGTGGGGGCGATCCCGCCATCGCGCATTTCCCGACGGCTCGTGCGCATGCTTGCCGCGTACGGCAGCTTTTCGCGAAGTGACGGCACGTTGCACCTCTTCAACGACTCCGCGAACGGCGCGGCGCCTTCGCGTGCCACGATCGCACGCCTTGCGAGCTTGCTCGGGGAGGAGATCCGCGAGGCGAACGGGCTGGTCGCGTTGCCACAGACGGGTTACTTCGGATGGATCGACCGGCCGGCCGGCGACCGGGTGATCATCGATTGTGGCGAACCGGGGGCTCCTTACCAGCCGGGTCATGCGCACTGCGATGCGTTGAGCTACGAGTTGGATCTGTCGGGCAGGCCGGTCGTGGTGGACTCGGGGGTCCACGGGTACGGCGGCGATCCGCTCCGCGAGTACGTGCGCAGCACGCGCGCACACAACACCGTGATGATCGGAGGGCGCGAGCAGTCGGAGGTGTGGGGAACGTTTCGGCTGGCCCGCCGGGTCCGCATTCTCGGTGCCGCGCAGGAGCACGACGGCGGGGCCTACCGGTTCTCGGGTGGGTGCGGTCCGTTCCACGACCCGCGAGCCGCCCATTGGAGGGCCGTCTCGTGGCGGGAGCGCACGATGCGCGTCGAGGACCGGGTCGAGGGGGCGCACGGGGCGCGCATCGCGAGCTTCGTACATCTGCACCCCGCATTCCGCGTCGAGCGTGCAGGCGATGCGTTCGTGGCGGTGTCTTCCGACCTCACCGTAAGGATCGAAACGTTCGGCGTCGACGACGTCGCGATCCGCGTCGGCGAGCGCGAGCCGGCGCAGGGGTGGTACTGCCCGGAGTTCGGCGTTGCGATCCCGGCGCCAGTCCTCGAGCTCGTCGTTGCCGCAAACGACGAGCGCATGTTCGGTTACGTGATTCGTGAGGTCGAGAGGCGATGAGGCGGGGGCTCCGGATCGGGTACCTGGTCCAGCAGTTTCCGCCCGAGATCGGCGCGGGGCCGGCGCGCGCCGCGGAACTGGCGCGCCGGTGGCGGGATGCGGGGGCGGAGGTGACCGTGATCACGGCGATGCCGAATCGGCCCATCGGGCGGATTCACCCCGATTACCGGCGGAAGCTCGCGATCGTCGAGGATTGGGAAGGGATCCGTGTGCTCCGGTCCTGGCTCTATGCGAGTCCGAAGCACGGCTTCGTCCGGACCGTGCTCAACAACACAAGCTTCGCGGTCACCGGTGCGCTTCACGGGCTCGCCCGCGCTGGCGGACTCGACGTCCTGATCGCGAGCTCGCCGCCGTTCTTCGTTCATCTCGCAGGCGAGCTGGTGAGCCGAGTCCGCGGCATCCCCATGGTCCTGGAGGTGAGGGACCTCTGGCCGGACTACCTTGTCGGGATGAACGTGATCAGGAGCCCGCGGCTCGCGGCCTGGTTGTTCGCCCTGGAGCGGCACCTGTTCCGGCGGGCCGCCCATATCGTGGCGGTGACGGAACCGTTCCGGGAGATGATCCAGCGGAAGGGGGTCGACGCCGATCGAATCGACGTTATTCCGAACGGCGTCGATTCCCGGCTCTATTATGCGGAGCGGTCCGTGCCGCCGGTCCCCGAGCTCCAGCGCCGTGGCGGCGAGGTCGTGGTGGGTTACCTGGGGAACTTCGGGGCGGGGCAGGGCCTCGCCACCGTGATCGAGGCGGCCGCGCTGCTCGAGCGGGAGGGCGCGCCATTCCGGTTCGTGCTCGCGGGCGGGGGGCCCGAGGCCGCGAAGGTTGCCGAGCTGGCGCGGGGGGTCTCGACCGTCGCGGTCCTGGACCCGATCCCCAAGGACCAGACGCGGGCGTTCTACAATGCGTGCGACGTTTGCCTGGTGCCGTTGGCGCCGGTGCCCGTGCTGCAGGAGACCATCCCATCGAAGCTGTTCGAGATTCTCGCGTGCGAACGCCCCGTCCTCGCGAGTCTCGGCGGAGAGGGTGCGCGGGTCGTGCGGGAGAGTGGCGCGGGGCTGGTCGTACCGCCGGGCGATCCCGTCGCGCTGGCCGCCGGGCTCAAGCAACTGGCCGCCATGCCCGAGGGTGACCGGCGGGAGATGGGCCGACGCGGCCGGGCGTACGCGACCCTGCACCACGAGCGTGATGCGCTCGCCGGACGCTACCTCGATCTCCTCGACCGGGTTGCCGGCCAACGGCGTGCCGTCACGGACTCCGGGCGATTCCGCGAGGCATCGTGATGTTGGGATCGGTGCTGGTCACGGGTGCCACCGGCTTCATCGGTCGCCATCTCTGTAGCCGACTGGTCGGGGAGGGCTGGCACGTTCGGGGGCTCGTCCGTCCTCCGGGTACGTCGCCGGGCCCCGGAATCGAACGCGCCGTAGCTGCCGACCTTTCGGACCGACGGGCGATCGGCGCTGCGATGCGCGGCGTCGACGCGGTCATCCATCTCGCGGCCCGGGTCCACGTGATGCGCGATGCGGCGAGTGATCCGCTGGCCGCGTTTCGTCGCGTCAACGTCGAGGGGACGCGGACGTTGCTCGCGGAGGCATCGGCTGCCGGTGTGACTCGGTTCGTATTCGCGAGCAGCGTGAAAGCGATGGGCGAGGGGGGCGATACGGTCTGGACCGAAGCGGCGCCGGCCATGCCGACCGATCCGTATGGAATCAGCAAACTCGAAGCGGAGCGGGTGGTTACCGACTTCGCCGATCGAACCGGTCTACATGCGACGATTCTTCGCTTGCCCCTGGTGTACGGACCGGGGATGAAAGGGAATCTCGTTCGTCTGTTCCACCTCGTCCACCGCGGGGTTCCGATCCCCCTGGGGCGCGTGCAGAACCGCCGCAGCATGGCGTACGTGGGGAACGTGGTCGGCGCCATCCTCTCGGTGCTGCGTACACCGGCCGCGGCGCGCGAGTTGTTCCTGGTGAGCGATGGGGAAGACCTCTCGACTCCCGAGCTGATCCGGGCCATCGGGTATGTGCTTGGAAAGCCGCCGCGGCTGTGGCCGGTCCCGCTCCGTCTGATCGAGGCGGCGGGCATCGTCGGCGACGCTGCTGCGCGAATCTGGCGCGGGTTTCCGCTCACGTCGGCCGAGCTCCGTCGATTGACGGGCTCTCTAGCGGTCGATTCGAGCAAGCTTCGCCGTGTGACAGGCTTCGTACCCGAGATGACGGTAATGCAAGGGCTCGAACGGACCGCGCAGTGGTACCTCGAGCGTGTCGGCGCGGGGATCACGCGGTCGCCATCCGGCATCGGTGCTCCATGACCGCGGCGGTACTCGTGTTCGTTGGAGTAGCCACGACCTCGGTCGTGGCGACCGGCCTGGCTCGGCGTTATGCCCTGGCTCGATCCGTCATGGATCACCCGACGGACCGGGGGATGCATCGGACGCCGACGCCCCGCGGTGGCGGTGTCGCCATTGCTGCGGCATGGATGGTCGCACTGCCCGTATTATGGGCGCTCGGCGAGATCGACGGCAGCGCGACGCTCGGGCTCTGCGTCGGTGGCGGCGCCGTCGCGGCGATCGGTTGGTGGGATGACCATCGCGGACTTCCGGCATGGGTCCGGCTGGCAGTCCATGCCGCTGCCGCAGCATGGACGATCGCCCATCTCGGCGACTTCTCCGCGATGCATGTCGGCGACGGCGTCATACGCCTCGGCCCCGCCGGCGCAATCCTCGCCGGAATCGCCCTCGTCTGGATGATCAACCTCTACAATTTCATGGATGGGATCGACGGGCTGGCCGGTGGGGAGTGCGTCACCGCGGCGCTAGCGGCGGCCTGCATTCTCCACGCCCGGGGTGCCGCCGGACTCGGCTGGCTGGCCTTCGTCCTGGCCGCGGCCGGAGCCGGCTTCCTCGTCTGGAACTGGCCTCCTGCGAAGATATTCATGGGCGATGTCGGAAGCGGATTCCTGGGCTACGCGTTCGGCGCGCTCGCGCTGACTGCCGAGTCGAAAGCGGGGATTCCCGCGCTCGCGCTCCTCATCCCATTGATGGTCTTCGTCGTCGATGCCACATTCACCCTCTTCCGGCGCTTGGTGGCAGGGGAGCGCATCACGCAAGCCCATCGCTCGCACGTGTACCAGCGGCTGGTTCGGCGCGGGTGGACACACCGGCGCGTCACCGGGCTCGTCCTGGTGGTCAATGGAGGACTCGCCGCGCTCGCGTGGGATGCTGCCGTGAATCCGGCGCGGCTCCCGGTGGCTGTTCTCGCGAGCACTGCCGCCGTCAGCGCCGTCGGAACGCTCGCCCTGCGCTTGACTCCCGAGCGGACGCGATCGCGCGAGTCTGAGGACGCGGCGACGACGGCACCCGGTGGTCGGTGACCCCGCTCCCCGTGGGCGCGCCGAACACGGACGGGCCGTTCGTCCTACTTCGGATGGGTCGACATGACCAAGGACACTCGTTCTGTTGACGCGAGCGGAGCTACGCCGGTCGGCGTGACCGGAAGGCCTCGCGTCCCCGGCGACATGGTGGAAATATCTCTGGTAGCGCTGGCCAATGTCCTCCTGCGCCGGCGACGGATCGTCATCGGGACACCTGTCGTGCTGGTCGCGCTGACCGTCGCGCTCGTCGCCGCATTCGTGGAACGCGAATACACGGCGACATCCCGATTCATGCCGAACGGCGAGGCGCGCGACGTATCACAGCTGAGCGGGATCGCGGCGCAGCTCGGCCTGGTGCTGCCCACCAGCACGCCCGGCCAGTCGCTGGGCTTCTACGCCGCCCTCCTTCAAACACGGCAGATACTCCGGGATGCGGTGACGACCGTGTACCGCGCCGAGCGACCCGGCCAGCCCGGTGACACGATCGAGGCGACGCTGGTCGAATGGTTCGGCATCGAGGCCGCCACCCCGGCAGAGGCGGCGAACGCCGCGATCGGTGAACTGTCGAAGCGCGTTGCGGTCACCATCGAAGCGCCGTCCGGGCTCGTCGTTCTCGAGGCGACGGCACCTACTCCCGACCTGGCGGTTCAGGTCAATCGCCGACTGCTGGACCTCGTCAACGAGTTCAACCTCGAGCGCCGGCAGACCCAAGCCCGAGCCGAACGGGAGTTCGTCGAATCCCGGCTGGAGGAGGCGCGGCGGGAGCTGGCGGAGGCCGAAGCGGAGCTGAAGGAGTTCCTCGAACGTAACCGGCGCGGCGTCGAGTCGGCACCACACCTCAGATTCGAGTGGGCGAGGCTCGACCGGCAGGTCGCGCTCCGGCAGGAAATCGTTACGCAGCTCAGCAAGGCATTCGAGCAGGCGCGGATCGTCGAGGTGCGGAACACGCCGGTGCTGACGCTCGTGGACGGCCCCGAGGGTTCGATCCGCGCGGCGCGCAGGAATATGAAGCTCGCGGTGGCGATGGCGCTGTTTCTCGGCGGCACGCTCGGCATCGCGCTTGCCTTCTTCGGAGAGCACATCGACCGTCAGCGTACGATGCACCCGGAGGTGTACGGCGAATTGCGCCAGTTGGGGCGGGAGGCGATCCGGGACCTGGACCCCCGGCGGTGGCTCTCCCGGTGGCGAGGTTGGCGTGGGTCGAGGGCGTCGGCCGCGGGCGCGCCGGCCCGGAAGGCGTCGACACGCGAGGACGTAGTCGAGCGGGTCTGATCGCGGTCCGGTCGGCCCGGAGAGCTCAGCCCTCGATCCGACCGAATCCCTTCCAGACCCCCGGACGGCCTGTCTCGACGCAGACCCAGCCGACGAAGCCGCCCGGCGTCGGCGCCGTGTTGTACACGATGTCGCCCACGCCCCAAACGCCGTCGGGGGGAGGCGATGGCGAATAGGCGATCCGGTTCGGACGGCTCTCCTCGCTCACGGGCAGGAACGGTTCTCCGCCGTAGGCCGGGACGATGTACGGCGCGTAGTAGTATATTGTCGTGGCACGCGTGCCCGCGCGGTACAGGCGGATGCGAATCTGGTCGCTGTCCCGTTCCAGGGAGAACCCTCGACGGACGATGCCGCCCGCGTAGTCGGCCGGGATACGTTCGGCCTCCAGGAGTGGGCGGTCACCGTCGTACACGTAGATGCGACATTCCGCCGCACCCTCGGTCTGGAAGCCGTACCCCACCTGGTAAGTGCCCGCCAGGAGTCGGATGCCCGTCTGCTCCAGATAGTGATGATTGGACTCGATGTTGGAAAACCTGACGATACGCCCGAACGGCCCCATGAGGAATTCCGGGGTCCCTCCGCTGAACGTCCAGCCGGGGATCGACGCTTCGTCCACCGACGGCACGAGCGCGGGATTCCGCAGGAAGTTTTGCTTCACGGGCCGGGCATCGCCGGGGACGCCGACCGTGATGACCTGTCCCTCGGGGAGCACGTTTCCTTCCCGTACGCGGAACGCGCGAGGGCGCCGGTAACCGCTCCAATAAGACGCCACGTCCGTGATGGAACCGGATTCGATCACGGGCGCACGCTCGCTCTCCTGGCGCGTGCCGACGAGGACGGTGACCGGATACGCTCGGCCCTGCCTCGGTGGGTGGTGGAGCGGAGTGTCGGATTCGAATTCGGTGCCGAAAAAGACGATGTCGTTCGCACCCTCGTTGCGGGCGCCGACCGTGCAGTCCCAGATACGGCCGCCGAAGAACTTCTGAGAATGCGCGGGTCCCTCGATCGAGATGCCGACACGGCAACGGTCGACGTGCACGTTGAAGAACGCGCCGTAGTGGCATTCGACGCGGCGCCCGGTCCGGAGTCGCAGGCCGATGTCGGCGTTGGCGAGGCGGCATTCTCGCATTCGCGGGTAATTCTGGCCCGTGAAGTCGACGAGGACCTGACCGCCGGATTGCTTCGGCGTGGCTCCCAGGATTCGAAGGAAGCTCAACTCGAAGGCGAAATTGTCCTCGATGGAGGAAAGGATGCCGTGACCGGCGGTGAAGTCGAGCGTTGTTCCGCCTCCGCCCGCGTTTCCTGGTACTCCGCTCCCCATGAGGTGAGCCCGGTGCAGGTCGAGAGGCGAGAGGCAGCGGTAGCGACCGGGGCGCAGGACGACGATGCCTCTGCGGCCCTCGAGCGACCGGATCGCCGCCTGGATCGCGGGCGCATCATCGGAACGACCGTCTCCCACGGCGCCGAAGTCGTGGGCGTCGACCCAGAGGACCGGCCCGGGGAGGTGATCCCGGGGGTCGGCATCAGGGGAAGGGGCGGTGAAAGCGCCCAGGGCCGCGCTTACGGGGGCCGACACCAATCCCTTGACGAAATCGCGGCGCGATTCCATGCGCTCGATCCTTGCCTCCGGTCCTGGCCGTCATCAGGTTGGATCATACGTGCGTCGATCGTAGCGCGGAAGTCTGCCGCGAAGTTGAGGCCGGGATTTTGATCATGAGCGGAGTCGATTCCCATAGCGGTACCAACATTGCAGCACGTCGGGCCCCGGAGCGCTCGCCCGTTGCCGAGCGCGCAGAACCAGGATACGTCGGAGGCTCCATGCATGTGGCGGTGATCGGGACGGGGTACGTGGGGTTGGTGGTGGGGGCGTGTCTTGCGGAGACGGGCAACGATGTGATCTGCGCGGACATTGACGGGGAGAAGATCGGGCGGCTGTCGCGGGGGGAGATCCCGATCTACGAGCCGGGGCTCGAGCCGCTGGTGAAGCGGAACCTGGAGGAGGGGCGGCTGCGCTTTACGACGGACGTGGGTGCGGCGGTGCGGGAGAGCGAGATCATCTTCATTGCGGTGGGCA
>DASVCS010000097.1:0-16402 GCA_036381495.1 Longimicrobiales bacterium | reverse complement strand
GGACGGCGCGATGGCCAACCTGGGGACGCTCTCGCACGAGTTCTTCCACTGCTGGAACATGGAGCGCATCCGTTCGGCCGCGATCGAGCCGTTCGACTTCGAGCGCGCGAACATGTCGGGCGAGCTGTGGCTGGGCGAGGGCTTCACGAGCTACTACGACGACCTCATCATCCACCGCGCCGGCCTCTCCGATCTGGACCAGTACGCCGCCGGCGTGGGCAGGCTGCTCAATGCGACGATCAACGCGCCGGGCCGCCGCTTCTTCAGCCCCGTCGAGATGAGCATGCAGGCGCCGTTCGTCGATGCGGCGACGTCGATCGATCCGACCAACCAGGCGAACACGTTTCTCTCGTACTACACGTGGGGGGCCGCGATCGGGCTCGGCCTCGACCTCACGCTGCGCACGCGGTTCGATGGTCTCACGCTCGACGATTACATGCGCGCGCTCTGGGAGACGCACGGCAAGCCGGGCGCGCCCTACACGCTCGACGACCTCCGCGCCGCCCTCGCGCGGGTCACCGGCGATGCAGAGTTCGCCGAGACCTTCTTCCGGCGCTACATCACCGGCCACGACGTGGTGGATTACGCCGCGCTCCTCGCCCACGCCGGCCTGCTGCTCCGCAAGGCCGATCCGGACGGCCCCACGCTGGGGCGGGTCGGCATCCGCTTCGGCGATGATGGCGCGATCGTCGCGACGCCCACGCTGGTCGACTCGCCGCTCTACGAGGCCGGCGTCGACCGCGGCGACCGCATCATCTCTCTCGGCGGACGCGAGATCCACGAAGAGGCGGACCTCCGGGCGGCGCTCGCCGGACGCGCGCCCGGCGACGTGCTCACCATCGAATTCGAGCAGCGCGGCCGCCACCGGACGGCTTCGCTCGCCCTCGCCGCGGATCCGCGCCTCGAAGTCGTCACGTTCGAAGCCGCCGGCCGCCAGGTCACCGACGCGATCCGCGCCTTCCGAGCCGCGTGGCTCGGCTCGAAGCAGCCCGCCAAGGCAAGTCCGGTGGGCGCGCGCTGAGGGGCGCGGCGAGGCCGGGAACTGCCGGGAACGGGAGCGGGAACGTTTACGTTTACGGGGAAGGGATGCGCCTGAACCTCGGCCTGAGGCTGTGTCTTGCGCCGGGAGGGGCGGCGGGCTGGGATGGGGCTCGCACCGACCCCCATCCCGATCCCCATCCCGTGGGCGCCGGCGGCGCCCACGCGCTACTGGATCTGGCCGCGGATCTCGCCGTCGGGTTGGTCCTCGGTCACGATGTCCACGTACGCGGCGCCCGTGCGCATCAGCGCGAGCAACTGCGCGAGCGAGATTCCGTCGACATCGGCGTTCGTGAACGTGCCCTCGGCCAGGGTGCCGTTCACCAGCCCCGTCGGGGGATCCGCGCTGAAGAGCACGACCCGGGTCGGGCCCTCCTCACCGGCCACGCCCTCGTGGATGTGGACCTCGATGATCTCATCGAGATTGGCCACGTCGACGCGGAAGTTGACCGCGTTGGGGGTGGCATCCTCGACCAGGAACGCGGCGAAGCCGGTGGCGTCCGTGTCGACGGGCGGCACCACGTTCTGTCCCTTGAGGACGGCGCTGAACCGCTCATTGAAGTCGATGAGTAGCTGGTCGTCATCATCGTCGTCGCACCCGGCGGCGGTGAGCGCGAGCCCGATCGCCAGGATTCCGATCAGCCGGGGGTATCGCAACATCTCCTCCTCCTCGTGTCGGTTTGCGGCCCTTCCGGAATACCGGAGAGCCGATCGGCGGACGGGAGGGGAGCAACCGATGTGCCCGGGTGGCGCTCCGGTGTTCCACCGGCCGCCGGTCCCCCGCGCCTGGCACCGGGGGCGGCGCTGCGGACGGTGATGCGGGCCCCCCGTGCGGCGCACCGGGTGTTTCCGCCGACCTCACCCGCGCCGTCGGCCGCGGGCCGGGTCCGGTCCAGCGTCCCGGGTTCGTGCCCGTCTGGGCCGGTGGCCCGGGAACGGTCCATCCCGGATCCGCGGGTGCATCGCATTTGCTCGCATCCGGGCGCCTGGCGGCCACGCGAACCGCCCTGGTCCGCGCCGCCGGCGGCTGGACGGCCCGCCGTACACACGCGCGTGCGTTCGGTTCTTGACCGGCGCCCGCGCGGGACGCATCATTCCCGCCGTGCGGGCCGGGGCGCGCCCCGGCGCCGGCGTCCCGATGCCGTCCGCCTCCCAGCCAACCCGGGAAAGAGTCCATGCACCACATCGTGCGTCTTCTCGCTGCGCGGAGCAGCGGCGGCCGGATCCCGGATCGCTTCATCGAATGGCTCGACCGGCCGATACCAAGTAACTGGGCCGGGCGTGATGCCATCGGCCGGCAGTGGCGCCGGTCGCACCGCGCGGACCCAAGGTCATGCGGATCAACGGCTGGAGCGGCTCGGGTGGGAGCTGATCGGTGACGGAATCCATGGAATTCGCGGCCCAGCGCAGTGACGGCTCCATGATCCGGGAGGACGCCCTCAAGCGGGCCAAGATCCTGATCGTGGATGATGACCGGGCCGTCGTCACGCTGCTCGAGCGCATGCTCTCGAAGGCCGGCTACGGCCACGTCACGAGCACCACCGACCCGCGCGAAGTGCCGCGCCTTCACGCCGAGCTCCAGCCCGACCTCTTCCTGCTCGATCTCCACATGCCGGGGCTGGACGGCTTCCAGGTGCTCGAACAGCTCGAGCCCCATTCGTCGCGCGGGACCTTCCTGCCGATCCTCGTCCTCACCGGCGACATGTCCCTCGAGACCCGGCGTCGCGCACTGGCCAGCGGAGCCAAGGACTTCCTGACCAAGCCCGTCGACCGGCTCGAACTGATGCTCCGCATCTGCAACCTCCTCGAGACCCGGTTCCTCTATCTCCAGGCGCGGCAGCAGAACGAATCGCTCGAAGAGGAGGTGCGGCTGCGGACCCGCGAACTCGAAGACGCCGGCTACGAGATCCTCGAACGCCTCGCCAAGACCGCCGAGTACCGCGACGACAACACCCGGCGGCACACTGAGCGCGTCGGGATCCGGTCCGCGCTCCTGGCCCGCGCGCTCGGCCTCTCCGAACATGAGGTCCACCTCATCCGACAGGCCGCGCCGCTCCACGATGTCGGCAAGATCGGCGTGCCGGATTACATCCTCCTCAAACCCGGCGGCCTCACGCCCGAAGAGGTCGAGATCATGAAGACGCACACGCTGATCGGTGCGCAGATCCTCTCGGGCAGTCGCTTCCCGATCCTCAACCTCGCCGCGGAGGTCGCGCTCTCGCATCACGAGCGATGGGACGGCACCGGCTACCCCCGCGGCCTCGCGGGTGAGGAGATCCCGCTCTCCGCGCGGATCGTCGCCGTCGCCGATTTCTTCGATGCCCTCGCGCACGACCGCCCCTACCGCAAGGCCTGGCCCGTCGGCGAGGTCCTGGCGGAGCTGCGCCACCAGCGCGGCCGCCAGTTCGACGCACGCGTCGTCGACGCCTTCCTCGAATTGTTCACGGCCAAGGGCGCAATGGCGCTGTAGGGCCGCCCTAGCCCTAGCCCCAGCCCTAGCCCTCGCCCTGATGTCGCCTCCGGCGCACCCACTCGAGCGCGCCTTCCTTCCACTCATCCAGGATCTCGTAGACGGTCGGGATCACGAGCAGCGTCAGCAGCGTCGAGGTGAGGACGCCGCCGATGACGGCGCGGCCCAGTGGTGCGCGGAAGTCCGCGCCCTCGCCGACGCCGAGCGCTACCGGGATCATCCCCGCGATGAGCGCGAACGTGGTCATGAGGATGGGCCGCAGCCGGATCCCGCCGGCCTCGATCAGTGCGTCGCGCCGGCTCATCCCGCGCTCGCGGCCCCACTTGGCGAAGTCGATCAGGAGGATCGCGTTCTTGGCGACGATCCCCATGAGCAGGATCACGCCGATGAGGCTCATGATGTTGAGCGTATCGCCGGTGACGAGCAGCGCGAGGACGACGCCGATGAGGGAGAGCGGCAGCGAGAGGAGGATCGCGACCGGGTCCATGAAGCTGCCGAACTGCATGACGAGCACGAGATACATGAGCAGCACGGCGAAGGCGAGCGCGGCGAAGATGTTCGAGAAGACGTCGCGCTGGTCCTCGACCTCGCCGCCCTGGGAGAGCGTGTAGGCGGGCGGGATCCGCAGCCCGGCCAGTGCGCGGTCGACCTCGCCCGAGATGGCGCCCAGCGGGCGGTCCTGCACATTGGCCCCGATGACGATGACCTTCTGCCGGTCGAGGTGTTCGATCTGTGATGGGCCGAATCCCTGCCGGATCGCGGCCACCTGTTCGAGGGGGATCACGGTGGGCGCACCGAGCGGGCCGGCGGGGATGGGGATCGGGAGCTGACGCACGTCCGCGGCTCGTTCGCGCGCTTCGGGCGCCAGCCGGACCTCGACGTCGCGCGTCTCGCCGGAGGGGTCGACCCAGTTTCCGACATCGACGCCGGCGAAGGCCGGCCGGAGCGCCTGCGCGACCTGCGCCGCCGTGATGCCCAGTGCGCCGGCCACGCCGCGCTCGAGCTCGATTTCGAGTTCGGGCTTCTGTCCGCGCGTCGAGAGGCCGACGTCGACCACGCCGGGAATGCGGCGGATCCGGTCGGCGATCCGGTTCGCGAGCCGCGTGAGCGTCGTCAGGTCGGGACCGCGCAGTTCGAGCTGGATCTGCTTCTCGACGCCCGCGAAGCCGCCGGCGAAGACGAACGTCGTCACGCCGCCCACGCGCGCCAGTTCCTCGCGGAGCACCGCGCCGAGCCGGTCCTGCGAGATCTCCCGCTCCGAGCGCGGCACCAGCCGGACGTAGATGTTGCCGGCATCCACGGCGCCCTCCCCCGCCGCCTCCGGACCGCCCCCTCCTCCGATCGTGGCATAGGTGTACGCGACCGCCGGGTGCGCGCGCACCACGCTGTCCAGTTGCAGCGCCTTCGCACGCGTGTAGTCCAGACTCGAGCCCGGCGGCGTCTCGATCGCCAGCGTCAACTCGCTGCGGTCGCTGATCGGCACGAACGCGACGCCGCCGAACAGCGCCTGGAGCGCGAGCGCGGCCATGAACGAGCCGACCGCGATCGTGACCACGAGCCACCGATGGTCCAGCGCCCACGCAATGATGCGCCGGTAGTTCCGGGACTGGCGGTCGAACCAGACATTGAACCGCGCGAGCGTGCGGGAGATCGGACCCCGGCGCGCGCCCGCTTCGAGCTGCGGATCCGGCCAGTACGCCGAGAGCATGGGATCGAGCGAGAACGAGACGAAGAGCGAGACCAGCACGGCCGCGGCGATCGTGAGCGCGAACGGCTTGAACCACTGCCCCGCGAGGCCGCCCATGAACGCGACCGGCACGAAGACCGCGACGATCGAGAACGTCGTCGCTGCGACCGCCAGTCCGATCTCGTCCGTCCCCTCGCGCGCCGCCGTGTAGTGGTCCTCGCCCAGCTCGACGTGGCGCACGATGTTCTCGCGCACCACGATCGCGTCATCGATCAGGATCCCGATCGCCAGCGACAGCCCCAGCAGCGACATCGTGTTCAGCGTGAAGCCGAACGCCCACACCGCGATGAACGCGGAGAGCACGCTCACCGGCAGCGCGAGCCCGGTGATCACCGTCGAGCGCCACGAGTTCAGGAAGATGAAGACGACGAGGACCGTGAGGGCCGCGCCCTCGATCAACGCCTCCTGCACGCTGCGCACGGAGTCGCCGACGCGGGTGCCGGCATCGCGCACGATGTCCAGGCGGACATCGCGCGGGAGCGTGTCCTGGAGCGTCGCGACCCGCTCCCTGATCGCATCGCTGACCGTCGTCGTACTGGCGCCCGTGGTCTTCAGGATGTCGATGCCGACCGCCGGCCGGGCGTTGAAGAACGCCAGCGAGCGCGGCTCCTCCGCGCCGTCGTGCACGCTCGCGACCTGGCCCAGCCGGATCGCCCGTCCGTCCCGGGTCGCGACCGCAATGCCGAGGAACCCTTCCGGCCGTTCGATCCGCCCCTTGAGTCGGATCGAACGCTCCTGGATCCCGCCGGTCACGCGGCCGACCGGCGCCGCCAGGTTCTGCGCCGCGAGCGCGTCCACCACGTCCGCGACGCCGAGGTGCGCGGCGGCGAGTGCCGCCGGTCGGACCAGGACCGTCAGCTCGCGTTCGACGCCGCCGGCGACGGTCACCTGCGCCACGCCCGGAATCGCGCGCAGTTCGCGCGTGATCCCCGGATCCGCCAGCCGGGTCAGCTCCGCGGGCGTGCGGGAGGGCGAGGAGAGCGTCAGCGAGACGATCGGCAGGTCCGACGGATCGAAACGCCGGATGATCGGCTCCTCGATCTCCGCGGGGAGGTCGCCCCGGATCGTCGACAACTCGTCGCGTACGTCCTGCGCCGCCTGCTCGACCCCCTTCTCGAAGACGAACGTCACGATGATCTGCGCGAAGCCGTCGCTCGCCGTGGACTCGATTTCGTCGACGCCGTTGATCCCCGAGACCGCCTCCTCGATCGGGTCGACGACCTCGCGCTCGACGATCTCCGGCGCCGCGCCGGGGAACGGCACGGCGATCACGACGACCGGGTTCTGGATGTCCGGGAACTCGTCCGTCTCGAGCCGGAGCAGCGCGTAGATGCCGAAGGCGACCAGCGCGATCATCGTCACGATCGTGACGATCGGTCGGCGGATCGCGAAGTCCGAGATGACCATGGCCGCCTACCAGCCGGCGCCGCCCGGGAGCCGGACCCGGACCGGAGTGCCCGGCGGGATCGTCGCGCCGACCGCCACCAGGAGCGTATCTCCGGCGGCGAGGCCGGCCACGATCTCGACGGTTTCCGTCCGGTCGTCGTAGACGCCGGTCGCGACGGTGACCCGTTCCGCGCGGCCGGCGCGCACCCGGAGCACGGTCGGCTCGAGGCCGCTCCGGTCCACGGCGAGCGCCGGGAGCACGATCCCGCGCCGGACCTCGCTCTCGACCCGGCCGTCCGCGTAGAGGTCCGCGACCAGCTCGCCGGTCGGATTCGGGATCGTGACCAGAATCCGGGCTTGCCGCGTCAGCGAATCCGCCGCGGGGTTGATCCGCGCAATGCGCCCGCGGAACGAGCGGTCCGGGTAGCCCTGCACCCGGAAGTCCACGGGTGCACCGACCCACAGCCGTTGCAGCGCTTCGGCCGGGACGGCCGCCTCGAGCCGCATGCTTGTCGGATCGATGATCGTTACGAGCGGCGCGCCGGGCTGGACCACGTCGCCGGCGCTCACTTCGCGCGCGCGAACCTCGCCGCGGATCGGTGCCCGGATCACGGTGTTGCCGAGCTGTCGCTCCGCCGTCGCCAGCCGCGCGCGCGCATCCGCGAGCTGCGACTCGGCGTTCGCCAACTGAATGCGTGCGTCCTCGAGTTCGCGCAGCGCGATGCCGCCCGCGGCATAGAGCGCTTCGGCGCGACCCACGTTGCGCCGCGCCGTCTCGACGGCGGCGGCCGTGGCCGAGACGGCCTCCGCCGCCGCGCGCCGCTCCGTTTCGAGCGCGGCGGCCTCGATCCGCACGAGCAGCGCGCCGGGCTCGACGGACTCGCCCTCCTCGACGTACGTCGCCCGGATCTGCCCCTCGACCTCCGCACGGATCGTCGCCGCCTCCGCCGGCGCGAGCGCGCCGGCCACGAACGGACCCGTCACGATCCTGCCGACCCGCGCGATCACGACGTTGGGCGGCCCGACCACCACGGCCGGCGGCCCTTCCGCCCGGCCGCCCGACGGGCCACACGCCGCGAGCGCCGTACACCCCATGAGCCACGCCGCGCCGCCGGCAATCCACGTGCGGTGTCGCGTGCCACGCCGCCGGACCGGGTGCCGGCTCACGAGCCGCCCGGGCGGCCCGTGGCGCCGGTACCGCTCACCCCGCCGACGGCCGCGCCGGGCCGCGGCACCACCGGCCGCCGTTCGGCCGGCTCCGGCTCGACCGCCGGCTGCGGCTCCGCCTGCGGCTGCGGCGCGGCGCCCGTCGGCGGGGTGACCGGCAGGACCGTGGCCTGGAGCGGCAGGGCGGGGAGCAGAGCCACCCGCGTCTGCGCGACCACCAGGTCCCGCGCCGCCTGCGCACGATTGACCCGCGCCTCCTCGAGCATCACGCGCGTGTCGCTCAGCTCGAGGAGCGACGAGACACCCTCCTCGTAGCGGAGCAGCGCGATCTCGTACGCGCGTTCCGCTTCCCGCACCGTGCCGGCGGTCGCATCGAGCGCCGCCCGCGCCGCCGCCAACAGCTCGAGCGCGCGCCGCGCATCGAAACCCGCGTCCTCGCGCGCCTGCTGCAAGCGCGCCCGCGCCTGGCGCAACTCCGCCTCGGCGACCCGCTCGTCCCCGCGGATCCGACCGCCCAGGAAGATCGGGACCTCGACGTTCAGCGCCACGAAGAACGTCGTGCTGAAGTCGTCCGTCCCCGGCACGAACCCGTCCGGGAACGCGACACGCCCGTACTGCGAGGTCAACGTCACATCCGGGATCCGCTGCGCATGCGCGATCCGGACGCCCGCCTCGGCCGCGCGCACGGACTCGGCCGCCTGCCGGACCGGCGCCCGCAACGCGGTCGAGGTGTCCGGCCCCGGCGCGTCGGGCGCCCGCGCCGCGACCGGCTCGGGGAGCTCCTCACCGAGGGGCGTCGTCAGCCGGACCGGCTGATCCACGGGCACGCCCAACAGCAACTTGAGTCGCGTGAAGGCGATGTCCCGCTCCGCACGACGCCGGACGACCACGGCGCGCTGGTTGTCCCGCGAGACCCGCGCCCGCAACGCGTCGAACTCCGCCTGCTCGCCCGCCGCCACCGCGACCCGCGTCACTTCCAGCGCCTGCTCCGCCTGCGCGAGCGCCGCCTCCGCAATCCCCAGCAGACGACTCGCCAGTACCGCGTCGAAGTACGCCTGCGTCACGTCCAGTACGAGCTGCGCCCGCGTCGCATCGACATCGATCTCGGCGACCTCCCGATTCGCGGCCGCCGCCTCCACCTGCCCACGCACGCGTCCGCCCGTGAACAGCGTCTGCGACAGCGAGAGCAGCACGTCGTAGCGGTGGGGCGTGCCGAACGGGAACCCACCGAACGACTCGTCGAACTCCCCACCCGGCGCCGCCCCCGCCCCCGCGCCTACCGCGGCGAGACATCGAACCACCTGCTCGAGCGTGTCCACCCGCGCCACCAGCGGCGCCAGCGTGTCCGGACGGAACGGGCCGCACGGCTCCGCCGGCCCTCCACCCGCCCGCCCACCACCCGCCGCCCCGCCGATCCCCGAGAACTCGCTCGCGAACGTCCGCGTGTACGTCGCCAACCCCGAGATCTGCGGATAGTAGTCGCTGCGCGCCCGAAGCTGCTCGCCCCGCGCGCGTTGCACCTCCGCCTCCGCGATCACCACCCGCTCACTCGTCGCCTCCGCCAGATCCAGCGCCGCCTCGAGCGACAACGGCCGCGCCGGCTCCGTCGCCGGTTCCTGCGCCACGAGCGGCAAGACCCCCAGGATCACGCAGAACGCGACGAGCCCCGCCACACGCCGCCGTATCCCGTCATCCATCGTCCGCTGCCGGCCACCGCGAGTTCGCACGCGGCCCACTGCGGCAAGACACAGGCCGGCGGCGGCACCGCCCCCCACCGTTCCACCACGGCTCCACCCACCCACGCCGTCCACACCCCACCCGCCGCCGGGCGGCCGCGCCACGCCCCGCATCGCCCCGCGAACGGCATTGACACGCACCCGGCCAAGCGCTATTAAGAATCGTCGTCACGGAACGGCGACACGGTTCTGATCAGCCACGGGCCGGGTACTCTGCGTCGGAGAGGCACCCGTACGTGCGCGTTCCCCGTATCCGGCCAATCCCGCAGACCCATGCGCTCGGCACGAAGGCGCCCGCGGGCCTCCGAATGGACCGGCAACGGCGCCTTCGTACGTCGCAACCGCGTCCGGCTGCGTTCCGCCATGCGACTCGCGATCGATCGTCGCCGCGGAACCGTGCGACCGGAACGCCGGGTGATCGATCCACTCAGAACTCGATGGAGGCGAGAGTTGGCCGATCGGCTCACGGCAACGCGTTCGGCTTCGAGGACGGACCAGCGGGAGAAAGACACCGACCCGGTCTCGCTCCTTCCGATCAGCGCCGAGGACAAGGCGGGGCTGCGCCTTCTCGTGATCGACGACGAACACACGCTCCGCGAGAGCTGCGCGAGCCTGCTCCGCATGGAGGGGTACAACGTCAGCATCTGCGGGCGTGGCGACGAAGCGCGCGAGATGCTGCAGCGCAGGTCGTTCGACATCGTCCTCGTCGACCTGTACATGTCGCAGGTCTCCGGGCTCGACCTGCTCGCGACGGCGCTCGAGGCCAAACCCGACACGCTCGTCATCATCATGACCGGCAACCCGAGTGTCGCTTCGAGCGTCGAGGCGCTGCGGGCCGGTGCGTGGGACTACCTACCGAAGCCGTTTTCGGCGGAGCATCTGCACGTGCTGATCGGCCGCGCGGCGCACGCTGTGGTGGTCGCCCGTGAATCGAACCGCCAGCGTCGCGAACTCGAAGAGACTCACGGGCACAGCGAGAAACTCACGATCCTGGGGACGTCGCCGGCCTTCGGCCAGGCCATGGATCTGGCGCGCAAGGTCGCACCGACGGATGCCTCGGTCTTCATCACGGGGGAGAGCGGGACCGGCAAGGAGATGATCGCGCAGTTCATCCACCACCACAGCCGGCGGAGCAGCCGGCCGCTGGTGGCGATCAACTGTGCCGCCCTGCCGGAAACCCTCCTCGAGTCCGAGATGTTCGGCCACGTGAAGGGTGCGTTCACGGGCGCGATCAGGGACAAGGCCGGGTTGCTCGAGGCGGCCAACGGCGGGACGCTCTTCCTGGATGAGCTCACGGAGATGTCGCAGTCCATTCAGGCGAAGCTGCTCCGGGTCATCCAGGACGGCGTGGTCCGACGCGTGGGGAGCGAGACGACGGACGCGGTGGTCAACGTCCGCTTCATCGCGGCGACGAACCGGGACCCGGACCAGGCGGTCGAGCAGGGAGCGCTCCGGCGCGACCTCTACTATCGGCTCCGCGTGGTCCCGATCCGCGTGCCGCCGCTGAGGGAACGGGCGGCCGATATCCCGGTGCTCGCGGAGCACTTCCTGAACCTGTACTGGCGCCGCCACCGCGAGTCCGGCAGCGCGGTGCCGCGGTTGAGCGAAGCCGCGATCCACGCGCTCCAGGCCCAGCCGTGGCCGGGCAACGTCCGCGAACTCCAGAACGTGATCGAGCATTCCGTCGTCCTCCTCGAGGCGGGCAGCGAGATTCGTCCGGAGGACCTGCCGTTCATCGACAACCAGACCGCACTCCGGCCGGACCGGCTTCCGGCGACGACCGAGTTCCACGACGCTCCGTACCACGTGGCACGCGAGCGACTGCTGGCGCAATTCGAGCGGCAGTACCTCACCTGGCTCGTCGACCGCGCCGGCGGCAACATGTCGAAAGCAGCCCGCATCGCCGGCGTCGACCGGACGACACTCTACCGCCTCATGGAGAAGCACGGGTTACAGCGCGACACGATCATCAAGTCCAAGTGAAGTGAACGGAGTCGCAGTGTCCGGACCGGCTTCCCACGACAATCGGGATCTCGTCGATGAAGACAGCGTCTCAACGGATGGGACCGATCCGTTCGCCCGCATCCGATCCCCGACGCTGCGCGCCGCCGCCCGGCGCGCCGCGGCCATCTCGCGCCACGAACGAGCCGACGCCCTCGATGACGACGAGCTGATCGCCCATCTCATCGCGATCACGCGCGCCGTCGAGACGGAGACGGCGCCACCGGACCTGCTCCCCGATTCCATGCCGGTCGCGGTCCTCTGTCGCCGCCTCCTCGACCTCCTCCGCTCGGAGGTGATCAACGGGTGGACGACCTCCGCCCCCGAGGGGGCGGAAATGCTCCGTGTGCTCCGCGCGATCGAAGCCGTCCGCGCGGTGCTCGAACCGCGCTGGGACCAGCACTTCGCCCGGCACCTCGCCGCGCCGACCGGTCTCGACCTCGTCGTCGAGGTCGCGCACGACCTGCGCTCGCCGCTCACCTCGATCCTCTTCCTCTCCGAAACGCTGCGGAAGGGGCACAGCGGCGAGGTCAACGACGTCCAGCGCCGCCAGCTCGGGATCATCTACAGCGCGGCGCTCGGACTCATCTCCGTCGCCAGCGACATGGTCGAGCTGGCGCGTGGCGGCGACCAACTCGTCGACCCGACGCCCTCGCCGTTCTCGATCACCGAGACGTTCCAGTCCGTACGGGACATCGTGCAGCCGCTCGCGGAGGAGAAGGGACTCTCGATCCGCCTCGCACCGCCCGCGAGCGACCAGCGCCTCGGCTACCCCGTCGCGCTCAGCCGCGTGCTCCTCAACCTGACCACCAACGCCCTCAAGTTCACGGACGAGGGCGGCGTCGAACTCAGCGCGCGCGCGAAGGGGCTCTCCCGGCTCGAATTCTCGGTGCGCGACACCGGGCGCGGCATCGATCCCGAGGTGCAATCCACGCTGTATGAGCCGTTCCGCCGCGCGCCCTCGCGCAAGTCCTACTACTTCTCGGGGACCGGCCTCGGCCTCACCATCTGCCGCAAACTCGTCGAGGCCATGGGTTCGAAGCTCGAGCTCGAATCCCAACGCGACTGCGGCACGCGCTTCTTCTTCGAGCTGGACCTCCCGCCGGCCAGCCCGCTGTAGCGCCGGACCGACCGTGCGGTGCGCCGGGTCGACACCGCGCACCGCAGCGCCGCGCGCCCTTCTCTCGCGGGTCGCCGGCCGGCACGCCCTTCCCATGGGCGGGTGCATCAGATTGTGGCATCCCTTCCACACCAGTCGTTGGCCCGCCACGGCAATGGTCCGCGGCGAAACGCACGCCGATGGGCGTTACTTGTTGGATCACAACGGATTCGTGGCAACTGGCCCGGTCGCGCCGGCCGCGCATGGCGATTGCACCCCGGCCGGCCAGTGCCCATCCCCGACGCTGGGGTGCCCGGCCGCACGCTCGAGCCCACGCGCAGCCCTCGGCGGATGCACCGCACGGGAGGGTGGGAATCCACGGAGCGCGCGGTCGTAGCATCTAACCGCACCCGGGGAGCCGGTGCGGCGGGCGGGTCGGAGGGGGATCGGGCCGGGGGTCGTCGCCGCCGGGGAGGGATACCCGGATCGTGGTACGGCGGCGCTCGCGGCAAGAGGAGAAACTGTGGACATGTTATTCACCATGGAAGGCAGCACTCGATCGGCGGAGCGGTCACCGGTGGCGGGACTCACTGGGCGCTTGATCGCGCCTCTGCGTCTACAGCACGCGCGGACCCGGACCGGCGCCATGGCGCCGGTGGCCGTGCGCGACCGGCGTCGACGGATCCTGAACGTCGTCGTCGCGCTCATCGGCTTGATCCTCGCGGCGCCGATGATGCTCGTCATCGCGCTGCTGGTCAAGCTGACCTCACCGGGTCCGGTGCTCTTCGTGCAGACGCGAGTCGGTCTCGACCGGCGGCAGCTCGGGGTGGATGCCGGCAACGGCCGGCGCCAGGTCGACCATGGCGGACGACTGTTCAAGATCTACAAGTTCCGCACGATGCGGGTCGATACGGAGGCGCACCAGGTGTGGGCTGCGCCCGACGACCCGCGGGTGACGCCGGTCGGCCGCGTCCTGCGCAAGTTCCGGCTGGATGAGCTGCCTCAGCTCATCAACGTGCTGAAGGGGGACATGAACATTGTCGGGCCGCGGCCCGAGCAGCCGGCGATCTTCGCGGTGCTGCGCGATCAGGTGGATCGCTACCGGCACCGCCAACAGGTGTTGCCGGGGATCACGGGGTGGGCGCAGATCAACCATCACTACGATGTGTCGATCGAGGATGTCCAGCACAAGCTGCGCTACGACCTCGAGTACGTCGGCCGGCGGTCGCTGTGGGAGGACGCCAAGATCATGCTTCGCACCTTCCCGGTCGTGATCTTCCGGAAGGGTGCCTGGTAAGGTGGCGGTCCCCGCGGGGGTTCTGCCGCGCGCCGCATCCGTGCGCCTGCCGGATCGGATCGCTCCCGTCGCCGCGGCGGCGGTGACGTTCGCGATCCTGTACTGGGCGCCGATGGCGACGCTCGTGCGCGACTGGTGGAGCGATCCGGAGGCCGGTCACGGCCTGCTCCTCGGTCCTCTCGCGCTCTACCTCGCGTGGCGCCGGGGACGGGCGCCGGGTGCGCGGCCACAGCCACGACTCGGCCTCGTGATCCTCGCGGCCGCCATCGTGCTGCGTTACCTCTCCGGGCTCGCCGCGGAACTCTTCACGATGCGCATGTCGCTGCTCCTCGGCGTCGCCGCGCTCATCGTGTTCCGCCGCGGCCTCGTGCAGATCCTGTACTGGTGGCTGCCCGCGCTGCTGCTCATGCTCTCGGTTCCGCTCCCGGCGGTCGTGCTGGGGTCGCTCGCACTGCCGCTCCAGCTCAAGGCGAGCGCGTTCGGTGCGGCGCTCCTCGAGTGGCGCCACGTACCGGTGCTCCTCGCCGGAAACGTCATCCATCTGCCGGATCGTTCGCTCTTCGTCACCGAGGCGTGCAGCGGCCTCCGGTCGCTCACCGCGCTGCTCTCGCTCGGCATCCTGATCGGCGGACTCTGGCTCCGCTCGCCGTGGCTGCGCGTGCTCCTCGTCGCGGCGGCCGTGCCGATCGCGATGGCGCTCAACGGACTGCGGATATTCATCACGGGCTTCCTGGTCTATTTCGTCGACCCGGCGCTCGGCGAAGGCGCCTTGCATTACACGGAGGGTTGGTTCATGTTCGTCGTTGCGTTCGTGGTTCTCGGCGCGATGGCGTGGGCCCTGACGCAACTCGAATCCCTCCGGAGGCATACGCCATGAGCCCCGCCGTGATGGCCTGGGCCCCGGCGGTCCTTCTCGGCGCCGGCGCGATCCTGACGGTCGGTGTCGACGTCCAGCGCGCGCTCCCGCTCCGCACGCCGCTCGAGAGCACGGTACCGAGTGAGATGCTGGGCTTCGTCGGCCGCGACATCGAGATCTCCGATGCCGAACAGCGCGTCGCGGGGATGACCGACTACCTCATGCGCGTCTACTCGGCGTCGGGCACGGGAGCCGACCAGACCACCGCGGCGTTCTCCATCTACGTCGGCTACTACGACCAGCAGATCCAGGGGCGGACCATTCACTCGCCCAAGAACTGCCTCCCCGGCGCCGGCTGGGAAGCACTCGCCTCGAGATCCGCGACGATCGACACCCCCGCGGGGGCGGTGGTGGTCAACCGGTATCTGCTTCAGCGGGATTCCCAGCGTGCGCTCGTGCTCTACTGGTACCAGGGGCGGGGGCGGATCGAGGCGAACGAATACAGGGTGAAGCTGGACCTGCTGCGCGATGCCGCATTGCGGCGTCGCAGCGATGAAGCCCTCGTGCGGGTGGTGGTGCCCGTGACGACGACCGAGGACCAGGCGTTCGGGCTGGCCGCCGACGTGGCGCGCGAGGTGATCCCGGCCGTGCGCGCGGCGCTCCCGATCTAGAGGAGTGAAGATGCTTACTGTCAGTACGCGATCTCCGATCGTACCACACGCGACGCCGCGCGCGTCCGAGGGCGTGGCGGCGTTCGCGCCGCACGTGGGGCTTGCCATGCTCGCCGCGGGGCTGGGCTACCTCATCGGCAGCATCATCGATGTCGGCGTGCTCTGGGGGCTCCAGCGGCAGGCGGTGCCGCAGTGGGAGTTCGTGGCGATCGGCAATACGCTGGAGGCGTTCCCACGCTTCACCATGGCTTTGGCGTTCCTGTACGGCGCCCTCTACTTCCGGCGCTCGGAGCGGGTCGCGGCCTACCGCGTTCTGGCGGTGGGCCTGCTCCTCGGAGGAATCGCAGCGGCGGCGCTCGGCGCCCTGCTGCTGACCGATTACCTGGCGCTCGCTCGCGTCGCAGCCGGGCAGGCGGGCGCGCTCGATCTACTCAGGACGACGACGTTCAAGGGTCTGGCACTGAGCGGGCTGTTCACCGTGACCCTGGTCCCGATCGGACTGCTCGGCCTGCGACGGCCCGGGGGAAGACGCGTGTCCGGGGGGGCGCGCGACTGACCCGGCTCCGGGGGCGGCGGGTGGGGCGGACCCCCGCCCGCGCCTCCTGTTTTCCCCTCACCCGGAGGAGAGGATGAAACGATGGCGCAGTACTGGGCTCGTCGCGATGATCGCGGCGGCACTCGGCATGGTTCCACTGAGTACCGCGCAGGCATCCGACGAGCTCGGCTCGAGCATGGGCGCGTACTGTCTGGACGCGACCTGCTCGACGATCCGGTTCACGTTGAACCTGGACGGCTCGGGATGGCTCCACGCCTTGAGCTGGCAGTCCGAGAACCCGGCGTTCACGTTCGACTACAGCCAGTTCGACCGGATCACCACGAGTGGCGGTTCCGACTGGATCGTGACCGCCGTCTCGGGCGGCGGGCTCACATTGGC
>DASVCS010000096.1:0-53937 GCA_036381495.1 Longimicrobiales bacterium | reverse complement strand
CGTCACATCCTCGCCCAACAACCGCCTCAGCATCTTCTCCATCCCCTCCACCACCTCCCGCAGATCCACCACCTTCGGCTGCAACACCTGCCGCCGACTGAACGCCAGCAACTGCCGCGTCAACCCCGCCGCCCGCTCCGCAGCCTCCCGGATCTCGATCAGCTCCTCCGTGAGCGGATCCTCCGCTTCCAGCGCCTCCAACATCAGCTCCGCATGCCCGCGGATCACCATCAGGACGTTGTTGAAGTCGTGGGCGATCCCTCCGGCCAGCCGCCCCACCGCTTCCAACCGCTGCGACTGCTGGAGCCGCTCCTCGCTCGAACGCAGCGCCGCCTCCGTCCGCCGCTGCTCACTGATGTCCCGCAGATACACCCACAGCCCGCTCTCCGACGGATACACGTGGACCTCGATCCACGTTTGTGCCCGCGGCTGGAGATCGAAGTGCACCGGCGTCCCCCCCGTGAGCGCACCGCTCAACGCGTCGTAACGGCCGGCCAGCGCCACCTCCGGCAACACCTCCGCGATCCCGAGCCCCACCAGCTCCGCGCGGCTTCGACCCAGCAGCCGCTCCGCCGCCGGGTTCGCGAACGTGATCCGTAAATTGCGGTCCAGCGCCACCGCGCCCTCCGCGATCCGCTCGAGCACCGCCAACCGCTCGCTCCGCTCCCGCCGCGCCTCCGCCTGACCCTGCTCCGCCCGCCGGAGCGCCCGCCGCAACTCGATCTCCGTCATCACCGACGCGGCCAGATCCCCGAGCAGCTCGAACCCCTCCGTGTTCCACGAACGCGGCCGGCTGTCCACCACGCACAACGTCCCCAACGCGTAACCGTCCGAACTGAACAGCGGAATCCCGGCGTACGACACCACCCTCAGTCGAACCGCGGGATGATCACAGAACTCCGGATGCCGCCGCGCATCCTCGATGACGAGCGGCGCGCCCAACTCGATCGTGCGATGACAGAAGGAATGCGTCAGCGGCATCTCGCGCGCCGACGACAGCGGCTCCGGCAGACCCACCGCACTCTTCACGAACTGCCGGTCCGCATCGACCAGCGAAACCAGCGAAACCGGCGCCCTCAGGATCCGCGCCGCCAGCCGCGTCAACCGATCGAACGCCTCCTCCGCCGGCGTGTCCAACAACGCGAGCTGCCGCAACGCAGCCAACCGCCGAGGATCCCGAAGGATCGACGACGAGCCCGCCGTCCGCCATGCGGATGCTGTTCGCGTCACGCCGCGCATTTCGCTGCGTTCCACCTGGACGCCCCTGGTCCCCAGTTCCGCAAACTTTGTCGGGAAGCCGCCCTCAAAGTAACACCATCCGCGTCGAGAACAAGTACAAACATACGATTCCGCACACGCACGCCGCGCCCGTGGCGCGACGTTTGCCCGAATGCGACAGAAGAACGCGAAATTCCGGGGATCGAGTGGCGAACGACGGAACTCCGAATTTCCTGCGACGGTGCGGACGGCCGCACCGGGCGCTCGAGCGGCGGCGGATTCCGACGGGCGCTCCCGGGCTCCGGCTCCGGTTCTATCCGGGCGTGCGCGTCGACGTCCGCGCCGCGCTCAAGAGCTTCGCGCGCTGGTTGCGGCGCGAGCTACGATTCCGTCACCCGGTCCGTGTGACGGTCGTCCCGCACGCGACGGTGATGGGACACGAGGGCGCGGCCGGCTGGGCGGTGTTCATGATCCCACCGGCGGATTACGCGCCGGGCGATGTGGTGCGGATCTTCGTGGGCGCGGGAAAGGTGGATGTGCTCGAGCGGCGATACGGTCTCGAGCCCCCCGATTCGGTCGTCCGGCTCCTGCACGACCTCGCCCACGAGGCCGTCCATTACGAACAGTGGCGAGATGGCCGCCCCGTGACGGAGCGAGGAGTGAACCGCCGGGCCGAGGCGCTGGTCGCGCGCTACGTCGAATGGAGTGCGCGCCCCCGCACACCCGGCCGGCGCGCGCCGTGAACCGGGTCGTACCGCCCGGGCCTTCCGCCCTCCGCCGCGCCCCTTCCCGTGCGCGAGCGCGAGCGCGTGCGCGTGCGCGGCCCGCATCCCGTTCCCGGCCGCCCGCCATCCCGTAAACGTAAACGTAGACGTTCCCGCTCCCGCTCCCGGCCGTTCCCCTCCCTAGCCCTAACCCGCAACCAGCGCCTCGATCTCCTCTGGCGCGGTCGGAAGCGCCGCAGTCAGGACCTCGTGTCCGTCGGCGGTCACGGCGACGTCGTCTTCGATGCGGATCCCGACGCCGCGCAGTTCGGCGGGCGCCGCCTCGCACGAGGGTGCGATGTAGAGTCCGGGCTCGACGGTGAGTACCATGCCGGGCGCGAGGCGCCGCTGCTTGCCGTCGACGATGCGGTCACCCACGTCGTGCACGTCGAGCCCGAGCCAGTGCGACGTGCCGTGGGGGAAGAAGCGCTTGTACGCTTGCTCCTTCTTCTCGCCGGCCGCGCCTCGGCCGCGCCCGGCGGCCGTGCTCGCCGCGCGGGCGTCCGCCTCGTCCGCGGCCGCGATGAGTGCATCGAGGTCGCCTTCGAGGAGCCCGTGATCGAGCAGCGCGGCCATGAGGACCCGGCGCGCGGTCCGGTGCACCTCGCGCAACTCGACGCCGGGGCGGATGATGGCGGTCGCCGCATCCTTCGCGGCGCGCACGGCCTCGTAGAGCGCGCGCTGTCCGGGAGTGAATCGGCCGGATACGGGGAAGGTCCGGGAGATGTCGGCGTTGTACATCCGGAACCGCGCGCCGGCATCGACCAGCAGGAGCGTGCCCGCGGGCAGCGTCTCCCCGTTCTCGATGTAGTGGAGCACGGTCGCGTTGGCGCCGGCCGCGACGATCGACGGGAAGGCGGGGCCATCCGCGCCGCGCCGGCGGAAACCCGCCTCGAGCGCGGCCTCGACCGCCCACTCGCCTGCGCCGGGCCGAACGGCGCAGGCGGCCTCGCGGAACGCCTCGACGCTGATCCGCGCGGCCTCGCGCATGAGCGCGAGTTCGTGGTCATCCTTGATCAGCCGCATCTCGTCGAGGAGCGCGCCCGGATCGATCAGCGCTCGCGGACCGCGGCCGCTCCGCTGGCGCGCGTGACGGGCGCGCACCACCGTCTCCCGCACCAGGCGCTCGACCGTGTGGCGGCCCGTCCCGAGCCGGAAATACAGTACATCCGCCGGCGCGACCAGCCCGGCGAGCCGCTGGCTCAGCTCCCCGATCGGGAACGCCGCATCCGCGCCGAATCGCTCCCGGGCCGCTTCGGGGCCGCCGCGAACCCCGGTCCAGAGTTCCTGCTCCGCATCGCGGGGGCGGACGAAGAGCGTGTAGCGGCCGGCGCCGCTCTCCGGGTGCAGCACCGCCACGGCCTCCGGCTCCGGGTAGCCGGTCAGATAATACAGATCCGCATCGGGCCGATAGCGCAGATCGACGTCCGAACCCGCGCGCAGCTCGGGCGCCGCGGGGAGGATCATCGCCGCCCGATCGCCCAGCGCCTCCAGCACCCGCGCCCGGCGGACGGCGTACGGCCCGGCGAGCGCCTCGCTCACAGATTCGCCCGGATCGCCGCCTCCACCAGCGGAATCAGATGGCCCCAATCCGCTTCGGGCAGCTTGGTCACGGTCACGAAGTCGTCCACCATGAAGAGACTCGATACGCCCTCGATCGCCATCAGCGCCTCGGCCAGCGGATCGCCTTGCGCCTGCTCCCGCGTGAAATACGACCGCGAGGCATCGCCATCCACCACCTGACGGTTCGTGCTGAACTTCCCCGCATTCGGGTTCGGCGTCGGCTGAAACCGCACATCGACATCGGTCATCAAAGCGCTCCGGCTGCGTTCACGAAGGCGGTCATCTTGCGCGCCGCCGGGCGGGGATGCAAGGCGGCACCCCGTTGGGCACCGCCGGCAACGGGATGCGTGAGGACCGCGCCCCCCCAGGGGCACGCCCCTGGCCAGCGACCCCGCCGAAGCGACCCGCCCGGGCGACCGCCGCTCCCCGGGGCGCTCTTGAGGCACGGCCGGGGGGACCGTAGGTTGGTGCCCGCGCGATCCACGCGCCGGAATCCTTCGACCCTCGGGGCTCGCAGACATGCATATCTTTCGCGAACCGAAGATCACGCTCCTCGCCCGCCAGCAGTTCCTCGGCGCGCCCCACATTCGGTGGGAGAGCGACACCGACGTGCCCGGTCAGGCGCTGGCCGAATTCGCGGGACGCCTCTGCTACCTGAGCTTCGGCCGGGACGCGGGGCTCGAGGGTGGCCACAAATTGATCGCGGGGCGAACCACCAACCGCGAATACCTGGACAACATCCGCCGGGTCCGGCACGGCAGCGTGCTCGAACACGCGGTCTGGACGCTGCTCTTCGAGGGGATCAGCCGGGCGCTGACGCACGAACTCGTCCGGCACCGGCACTTCTCGTTCTCGCAGCTCTCGCAGCGCTACGTCGACGAATCGGACGTCGCCTTCGTCCTGCCACCCGAGATCCCGGAGGAGGGCGAGGCCTTCGAGGTCTGGAAGCGGAGCTGCGAGCGAGCCCTCGACGACTACCGCACTCTCCTCGCCCACATCGAAACGCAGGTCCAGGACGAGCCATCCGCCACGCTGCGCCGCAAGCGTGCCCGTCAGGCCGCGCGCAGCGTGCTCCCCAACGCCGCGGAGACGAAGATCGTGGTCACGGGGAACGCGCGCGCATGGCGACACTTTCTCGAAATGCGCGGCGCCCCGGGCGCCGACGCCGAGATCCGCCGCCTCGCACTCGGCGTGCTCGCGGTCCTGCGGCAGGAGGCGCCGCATCTCTTCGACGACTACCGCGTCGTCCGGCAGGAGAACGGGACCGAAGCGATCGAGACGGAGCTGGGCGGAGTCTAGGACGGTTCCCCACGGGTTCGGAGCCCCGCGGTCGCCCGCCGCGCCCGGTTCGCCGGCGCGTACGACTCCGAAGTGACGCGACAGCCGCTCCAGAACGGCCGCAGCCCGGGTCCCGAAGTCGCGCACGGCGCACCGCGCACGCCTCGAACAGCCGGCCGGCTCCGGGGCCCCGCGCCGCACAACGCCTCCACCTTCACCACTCCTCCGGCTCGTCCCACGTCTCGTTCCAGAACCGCTCCTCCGCCTCGCGGATGCGATCACGGTCCAACGGCTCGTCCACTTCGAGCGAGCCGGATGCCTCGATCTGCCGGATCATGTCGTCGGTGAGCGCGTCGGACCCCCACCGGCGCGCGCGGCGCCAACGGTAGAGCAGGATGGCGGTGACCGCCAGGAGGGCAATGAGCAGACTCACCAGCAACATGGGACCGACCGGGAGCATTTCCTGAAGGTAGGTCCGGCCGCATCGTGGCGTCAACGCCGCGGTCGGCCGGGATCGCTGCGACCCGCCCGGCTACGCCGCCTGCTCGAGCCGCCCTTCCTCCGCCCGCTGGCAATCCACGCACAGCCGCGCCCACGGGATGATGTCCAACCGCTCGAATGCGATCTCCTTCCCGCACTCCGTGCAGCGGCCGAAGCGCTCCGGCTCCCGGTAGAGCAACCGCAGCGCGTCATCGATCCAGTACACCAGACGGCCTTCTTTGCTCGCCAGTAGGAAATCCTTCTCCTGCTCGAGGGTATCCGTGCCACCATCCGCGAGGTGGAGCGGGTACGTGCTCAGGTCGCCATCATCCTCCTGCTGCGCGATCTTCGCGCGTTCATCGAACTGCGCCAGAGCCTTGAGCGCCCGCTCGCGCTCCCGCAGCAGCCGCTCCTCGAGATGTGCTCGTTGCTGTCGGTCCATACCCCCCCCCGATCGGCTCGAACTGCGCGCCGGACGGCCGTTACCGCCCGTCCGGTGCGTCCCTTTCGGAGCAACAAATGTTCCGAACGCACCGCTCAACGACGGGGGCCCGTCGTGTCCGGGCGCGCGGCCGGCGGGATGCTGTCCACCGGCCGACCGACCAGTTTCGGCGGCGGCCCTTGCCACTGCGGCTCCTCCGCCGTGGTCGGACGCTGCTGCGGCGCGGCCGGCTCGCCCGGTTCGGCCGGTTGCGGCTGCTGCCGGTCCGGTTCCGTCGTGGGCGCAGGCGGCACGGTTCGCGGCGCAGGCTCGGCCTCGGGGTGGGTGGGCCGTCCGGCGAGTTCGGGTGCCCGCGGCTCCGGGTTGGGCGTAACGGATGGGACCCGGGCCGGTTCGCCGCGCTCGGCGGAGGGCGTGCGCGGCTCCGCGAGTCGGATCCGGCTCGGTACGCGGGCCGGCTCGGCCGCGCCGCCCGGGTATCCGGGCGCGTTCCAGTACCGTCGGGTGATGCCCGGGGGGCGGTCGGTGTCGTCGCTCGACGCACCCCGCAGGACGAGCGGCCGCAGACGCCGGACCCTCGCGGCGGTGTCCGGCGGCTCGCTCACCGGCTCGTAACGATGTGCCAGGGCGTTGCGATAGCGGTAGAGCCGCACGAGGCTGTCATCGGGGATCGAGGCGAAGATCGCGACGTCGTAGGGCGGCTCCGGCGCGGGCGGCAGCAGGAACGCCGGGATCGGCATCCGAGCTTCGCGCCACGCCTCGAAATCGCCGTCGGCATCCGGATCCCACATCTCGAGTTCGATGATGCTGTCGCGGTCGAGGTCGAAGAGATACTTCCGCGGCGCACCCCCGTGGTCCAGGACCATGAACCGCCCGCCCGCCGGCGTCTCCCAGAGCGTGACCAGCAACTCCATCGGATCCGTCGGCTCGCCGCAGAACGCCTGCCGACTCCCGGCGTAGCGCAGCGCGGACAGCCCCGGCTGCGGCGCCTCCGGCTCCCGGTACGCCGCCAGGAACACCGGCGGCGGCTCCGGCAACTCGTGACGCAGGAGCGTCGGATCGAGCTCCACCGTCAGCAGCCCCGCCTGCCGTCGCTCCAGCTCCGGACCGCTGAACGAATAGAAGATCCGCACCGTCGAGATCGCATCCACCGGCGCCGGCGGCGCAGGCACGAACTCCGGCACCGAATCCGAGAAGGACACGCAGTAGAACGACGGGATGATCGGCTCCAACCACAGCGTGTCCAGCGCCGGGAGCCGCACCGGCGGCGCGCCCGGCGCCATACTCCCCACCGGCAACGCAATCTCGTAGCGGACCAACGGCGAGCCCGGCGTCAGCCGACCGAGCAACGGCCGACCATCCCCGCGCACCAGCCGATACCGCGCCGGTACACTCAGCTCCAGCCGCGTCGGCCGCTGCGCCTCCCCCCCCGTGTTCTGAACCGCCAGCATCAACGGCACCCGCATCACGGCCCCCGCCGTCGCCCCGCTCGTGTCCGTCCACACCCGCGGCACCCGCACCGACTCGTGATACCGCCCATCCGGATTCAGCACCACCAGCTCGAGCGCCGCCGGCCCCGCACCCCACGGCAGCAGGATCACGCCGAAGACGATGGCCGCGGCGCCGGCGATCCCGGCAAAGATCCACCGCCGGCGTCTGTGCCCGCCGGCGCCCGCAAACATCTGTTTCATCGGCGGGGTGCTCATGCACGGCGCGTGCCGGGACGCGCCGGTCCCGACTACGCCCCCACGTACTTCAACCCGCTCCCGGTGTTGAAGAGGACGACCTCGTGGTCGGGCCGGAGCACGCCGCGGGAGCGGAGCGCGCGGGCGCCGGCGGCGGTGGCGCCGCCCTCGGGCGCGGCGAAGACGCCGGTCGTGGCGCCGATGAGGCGGACGTGCTCGCGCATGGCGTCATCGGTGACGGCGATGGCGGCGCCGTCGGAGTCGCGCAGCGCGCGGAGGATGAGGAAGTCGCCGATGGCGCGGGGGACGCGGAGCCCGGCGGCGGAGGTGCGTGCGTCCTGCCAGGGTTCGGCGGTCTCGTCGCCGCGCTCCCAGGCGCGGACGATGGGCGCGCAGTCGGCGGCCTGGACGGCGATCATGCGGGGCCGTTCGGCGCCGATCCACCCGAGTCGCTCCATCTCGTCGAAGGCCTTCCACATGCCGACCAGGCCGGTGCCGCCGCCGGTGGGATAGACGATGACGTCGGGGAGCCGGCCGCCGAGCTGCTCGAAGAGCTCGTAGCCCATGGTCTTCTTCCCTTCGACGCGGTAGGGCTCCTTGAGCGTCGAGAGGTCGAACCAGCCGTGTTCGCGGGCGCCGGCGGCGACGCGGGCGCCGGCATCGGTGATGAGTCCGTCGATCAATTCGAGGTCGGCGCCGAGCGCGGTGATCTCGTCGAGGATCGGGCGCGGTGTGTCCCGTGGGACGACGATGTGGGCGCCGAGCCCCGCGGCGGCTGCGTACGCCGCCGTCGCGCCGCCGGCGTTGCCGGCGGAAGGGATGGCGACCTCGCGGGCGCCGAGCTCGCGCGCCCGGGCGATCGCCATGACGAGGCCGCGGGCCTTGAAGCTGGCCGTGGGGTTCTGGCCCTCATCCTTGATCCACACGCGGCGGAAGCCGAGCGCCTCGGCGAGGCGCGGCGCATCGATCAGGGGCGTGAACCCCTCGCCGAGCGTGATGCGGCACGCCGGGTCGCGGACGGGGAGGACTTCCGCGTAGCGCCAGAGCGTCGGCGCGCGGCCGGCCAGGTCGGCCGGACGGAAGGCGCGACCGATGCGGTCCAGGTCGTAGCGTGCATAGAGCGGCTTCTCGCAGCAGGGCGAGAGCCGCCACAGGCGCTCGCTCTCATAATGTTCGCCGCAGCGCGTGCATTCGAGGAACGCCGCACCGCCGGGATGGGACGAATTCGCCATGAGACCTCCGATTCGGGAATGACTGAACGCCGGGAAGATAAGGCGCATGAGGCGCCGTCCGCGAGCGCCGCGCGCGTGCGTACGCGCGGATCCCCTCAGGTCCGGAGGGTTCGGGGCGATCGCTGCGGCGGTGGGCTCTGCCTCCGTCCGCTGCGCCGAAGCCGCCCACCAGGCCCCCGTCCACCGCGCCGCCCACCGCTTCCGCTCCCCCGGCTCCGCTCCCTCCGGCAGAGCCCACCGCCTCCGCTGTCCACCTGCCCGGTTGTCGTGCGCGTCGCCACCTCCTTGCCTGGCCTTCTGAAGCTCAGTCTCTGCGTGCCTCACCCCGGGCCCGGCGGCGCTCCGCGCCGCCCCCTCACGCCTCCCGCGCGTCCGTCATCCGCTTGCCGGGCCGGCCGTAGTGATCGCCGCCGATCGGGAGTGCGCGACGGTACGCCGCGCGCAACGCGTGGTCGTCCATCTCGCCCAGCCGTCCGGCTTCGAGCGCGAGGCGCCGGGGCGGACGGTTGCCATCAGAGGAGCGGAACTCGAGGATCTCCTGCCGGACCGCCTCCGGCGCGCCGGCGTCGTTCGCGATCGACCGGACCTCCCACGCACAGCCATCGGCTTCGAGTCGGCGCCACATGGCTCTTGCCTCCGCTTCGCTCAGCCCTGCGGAATGTGCCCGCGTTCGTAGTGGAGCCCGGAGTCGCGGAGCAAGGCGTGCCACTTGTCGCGCACCCAACGTTCCAGCTCGCGGCGCATCGTCTCTTCCTCGTCGTCCGTGAAGACCGGCTCATCCGGCCCTTCGATCACGCCCATACGCGCGTACGGCCGGCCGCCGTTGAAGTGGAACTGCGCCGCCTCCCGCGCTCGCGCGCCGTAGACCGAGGGCGAGCTCACGTAGTTGCGCCAGAGGTCGGGCGCGTCGACGTCGCGCATCAGGACGCGAATCTCGTCGAAGTCCTCCTCGTCCCAGGCGTAGCTCCCGTCGCGGGCGGCCAGCGCGTTCGCGGTCCGGCCCAGTTCGGCCCATTGCGCGGCCGTCATCGGAATCCCGAAGTCCAGGTCCAGCGCTTCCATTCCATGCTCCGTTCCCGGTGTCCCACCATGATGCGCGGCAAAGCGGGTGCCGCGGGGCGGCGTGGCGTCGAGGCGTGGCCAACGGCGACCGTGCCCGCCATCCCTCGGCCGGGGCGCGACCGCACCACGCCTCACACCGGGATCCTCCATTCGATAGTCAGGACCGGCGCCCTCCCCGGTCGCGGCGAGTCGATCCCTTGCAAACCGCCGCCGCGGTGGGCACGTTCGCGCCGTTCGAGGAACCGGTCGGCGATGGCGCGCCCCACGGCCCAGCCGAAGATGGCGCCGAAGACGCTGTCGGATGTCCAGTGCGCGCCATCGAGGACCCGGCCGAGCCCGATGCCGATGCCGAGGACGTAGAGTGCGGGGCCGACGACGCCGAGGTCGAAGCGATTGTCCCAGAACGCCGTGCACGCCATAATGTTCGCGATGTGGCCGGCGGGGAACGAGCGCAGCGGCCAGTCGCCGAAGGCCAGCGGCCGGATCACGTACGGGTCGTCCGTGAACCGCGGCCGCAGGCGCCCGAGGAGCCGGGCCAGCCCGTGGCGGGCGAGCGTGTTCGCGATATCCGCGGTGAGGCAGCCGATGCCCGCCTCGCGGATCGCATCGGAATCGAACAGCAGGCCGGCGCCGTACAGCCCGGCCGACAGCACCGTCATCGTGCGGGTGTAGCCGATCTTGCTGATGAAGCTCGAGTCGCGCAGCGGCGCGACCAGGCGGACCGGCGCGGCGTCGGGATGGCCCTCGAGCCACGCCTGGATCTCGCCGTCGGCGAGCCCGACGGCGATGGTCGTCGCGGTCACGGCGATCAGCGGCGCGATCGCATCGGCATCCGCGCGGAACGGCGACGTCCAGACGTGGACGACGTCATCGAAGAAATGGTCCACATCGCCGCGGACCGTCGTCCTTGAACTCTCCTGCGCAGGCGCCGCGCGCGCGGCGATGAGCGTGAGCGCGAGGATCGCCGGCGTGCGGCGCATCGGGCCTCCTTGTCGGCATGGCTGCGGCGCCCCCGGCGGTACGGGCGCGGTGGCGCGGCAGGAGGGCAAGATGCAGGCCGATCCGCGGGGTGGCAGCCCGCCGGAGGCAACCGTTTCGCGCCCGCGTGGCATCGCATCGATCGGAAAGGGGATCGATCCATGGCCGAGAGCGAAGAGCGACTCATCCGGCGCGCCACCGCCGGCGATGACGGCGCGATCCGCGCCCTCTACCGGCGTTACGCCCCGCGCGTCTACGCCATTGCCCGGCGCTTTGCCGGCGATGACGCGCTCGCCGAGGACTGGGCGCAGGAGACATGGGTCCGCGCGATCCGGGCGCTCCCGACCTTTCGTGGCGATGCCCGGTTCTCGACGTGGCTGCACCGCGTCGCCGTGAACACCGCGCTCCAGGGGCGCCGGCAACGCGAACGGCGCACGCGCTGTGAGGAGCCGCTGCCCGTTGCGCTCCCCGGGCGCGCGGCCGGCGATCGGACGCTCCTGCGGATCCGTCTCGAGGAGGCGCTCGAACGGCTCCCCGCCGGGATGCGCGAGGTCCTCCTCCTCCATGACGTGGAGGGCTACACACACGAGGAGATCGGCGAGTTGCTCGGCGTGGCGCCGGGCACCTCGAAGAGTCAGTTGTTCAAAGCCCGCGCGCGTATGCGGGAGCTGCTGCGCCCCGCGGCCGCGGTCGTGAACGGAGAGGAAGTATGTCGCATCTGACACTCGAAGCACTCGCCCGGCTCGTCGATGAATCGCCGGATGCCACCGAGGCTTCGCATCTCGATGAATGCAGCATCTGCCGCCGCGAGCTGGCGGCCATGAAGGAGACCGTCACCGGCCTGAGCGCTCTGCCCGACACGATGCCGCCCCCCGCGGCGGCCTGGCCCGCGCTCGAGGCACGGCTCCGCGAGGAGGGCTTGATCACGAGCGGAAACGGCCGTCGGCCCCGCGGCGGCGCGGTCTGGCTCCGCCTCGCCGCAGGCGTGGTGCTGTTCCTGCTCGGGGGCATGACCGGCTTCGCCTTGCGTGCGCGACTGAACGCACCGCAGCGGCCGGCCGGTCCGCACATCGCGGCGCTACCACCGGGCGCGGCACCGAACAGTCCCGAGGCGGAGGAGGCCGCGCGCGCGCTCGCCGCGGCCGAGGACGACTACCTCGCCGCGCTCAAGCGATACGCCGAGACATCGGCGCCCGATGGCCCCGTCGACCCGCTCGTGCGGCTCGCGGCGCTCGAAGACATCGTCCTCGCGACGCGCCAGGCGCTCACCGAGGCACCGGCCGACCCGCTCCTCAACGGCTATCACCTCACCGCGCTCGCACAGCGCGAGGCCACGCTCGAACGGATCGTGCTGGCCTCCGACGATGGATGGTACTGACGGAAGGTGCAGTCATGAACCGATCGGCCTTTGCTCTGACCCTCGCGGGGACGCTGCTCGCCGCGACCGCGGGCCGCCTGGACGCCCAGCGCACGGTCTCGGTCTACGAGCCGCGGGTGTGCGGCCGGATCGGGATCTCGGTCGCGGACGGCGAGCCGCTCCGGATCGCCGCCGTGATGCCCGGCTCGCCCGCGGAACGCGCCGACCTGCGACCGGGCGACATCCTCCTGCGGATCGATGGCGAAGAGGCGGACGCAGCCAAACTGCGCGCTTTCGCCGATTCGCTCGATCCGGGACAGCCGGTACGGCTGCGCATCCGGCGCGATGATCAGGAGCGCGATGCGCGACTCGTGGCGACCGGCGAGATGTGCCTGCGCCGGGTCGTCCACACCCTCTCCCCGGACTCCGACCAGGCTGTGGTGTACGGCCGCGCCGGCGCCCGGGTATACACGTTCCGGCTCCCGAACGACAGCACGGCCATCCTCTGGCTCGACCCGATCCGGCACCAGACCATCGATCTGCACCGGTGGTTCGACCAGAACCAGCAGGAGCAGCGCGAGCAGGTGCGCCGACTCTGGCAGCAGCAGCGCGAGCAGGCGCAGCGGATATGGGAGCAGCAACGCATCGCACAGGAGCGCCAGCGCGCGCTCTGGGACAGCCTCCTGGGCGCGATGCGGGAGCAACAGGCCGGGCGCGAACGCGACCTGCGGAACAATTCTCAGCGGGCGCTGCGGCTCCGCAACGCCGCCGCTGCCGCACCGCCGATGGCGTACGCAATGGCGCTGGGTTGGCGCGCCGTCGCCGGTGTCGAGCTGAGCGAGCTGAACGCCGACCTGGCCGAATACTTCGACGGGGCGAGTCACGGGCTCCTGGTCCTGCGGGTCGCGCCCAACACGCCGGGCGCGCGCGCCGGGCTCCGCGCCGGCGATGTCATCGTGCAGGCCGGCGACGATCCCGTCCGGACCATCGGGGATTTCCGCTTCGCGGTCGCGGCGGCCGGCCGACAGCCGCTGTCCCTCACCGTGATGCGCAAGGGGGAGCGCCGGCAGCTCGTCCTCCCCCCCGAGCAGTAGCGGGGCCCGCCGCGCCCCGGCGCGTGCGCCGGGGCGCGGCCTACGCCTGCCCCTTTCCGTCGCCGCGCCGATCCCGTATCCTGTCATCGACCCGGTCGCGACCCGAACCCCACGAACATGGTCGACGTCCATTCCGTGCCGGACCCACGGGAGACCATCACGCCGGAGCCCTTCACCGTGGCGCCCGGCCTGCTGGGCCTCCCGCTCGCGCGCCCGTGGCGCCGCGCAACGGCCATGCTCATCGATCTGGCGACGTGCGGGCTCCTGGTCGCGTTGCTCCCCACCGCGGGGATCATCCTCGGCGCGATCGGCGCGATCCTCCTCTTCCGCGCGACGCCCGGGAATCCGGACGCTCCGGCCGCGCGGCGCGCCGGCCTGGGCGTGCTCCGCGCCACGGGCGCGCTCTTCGTCTTCATTGCATGCATCGTCCTCTGGAACTCGATCGACATCGGCGGCCGCGACGATGGCGGCGCCGGTGCGTCCGGCCCGGACCCCACCGTGACGGCCGCGTCGCTCGGCGCGCTCGGCCTCGATCCCTTCGACATGGCGACGATCTTCTCGGCGAACTCGGAGGCGGAGGCACGGCGCGCAGCGGAGCGGATCACGAAGCGGCTCGCCGACGAAGGGCTCACCCCCGATGACGCCGCGGAACTGCGCAAGGCCCTCGATGCGTTCGACCCGGAGCCGATGTCGTGGAGCCCCCTCGGATTCGAGGCGCTGCGCCGCGCACTGCGCGAGGTCGAAACCGGTGGCGTCACCGGCGCGGACACGATTCGCGTCGACACCGACTCCCTCGCCCTCGCCTACGCCGCGGCGCTGCGCAGCGGCGACTCGACGGCCGCGGCAACCCTCCGGCCACGGCTGGCCGGCCGCCTCGCCGCGGATACGCTGGGCGTGCTCGAACGGCGGGCCCACCGCCTCGAGCAACGCACCGAGCGCCTCGAGCAGGCCAACGACGAACTGAAGGAGCGACTCGACGACGGCGGCGGCCTCGTCGGCCGGGCGCTGGGCCTCATGCACGACCTGGGACTCAGCTTCGGCTGGCTCGCGCTCTATTTCACCGCGTTCCTCACCCGCTGGCAGGGGCTCACACCGGGGAAGCGACTCCTCGGGATTCGAGTGATCCGCCTCGACGGCAAGCCGATCGGCTGGTGGTTCGCGTTCGAGCGCTTCGGCGGCTACGGCGCCGCCGTGTCGACCGGGCTGCTCGGCTTCCTCCAGATCCTGTGGGACCGCAACCGTCAGGGGATCCACGACAAGATCGCGGGGACGGTCGTCGTGCGGGAGGGCTAGGGCTGGGGCTGGGGCTGGGGCTGGGGGCGTGCCCGGGAGGGGGAGCGGTGGTGGGGAGGACGGGCCGGTATGGCCAGGAACGGCCGGGAGCGGGAGCGGGAGCGGGAACGTTTACGTTTACGTTTACGGGATGGGGGCGGCCGGGAGCGGGGAACGGGAGTGGGAGGATCGGGCCGTTCACGCGCACGCGCACCCGCTCGCGCACGCGCACGAACTCGGGCTCGGTACCCGAACTTCACGCGCGCATCAGCCGCTCGGCGGCGCGCCTACCGCTGCGCACGGCGCCTTCGACCGTCGGTGCCACCCGATAATCACCGGCGAGCGCGAGCCGCGGCGGCACCCAATCCTCGGTGAAGCGGCGCAGGTGCCGGAGGTAGCCGGGATAGAACTGGACGGCGCCCTCGGCGATGCGGACGGCCTGAGCGCGGGCGGTACGGGGGCGGACGCCCGGGAGCGCCTGATCGACGGCCGGGAGCAGGAAGTCGAGTAACTCGCGCGGTTCCGCGGTCGCGAGCTCCGGCGCCACGGCCGGCGCCGGAAGCACGACCAGCGTTTGCCGCAGCTCGCCGGGTTCCGCTGGCGGCATCTTCTGCGCCTCGATGCAGATGGCGGCGAGGCGGTCGCCGGGCGGAGCGCGCCGCGGGAACGAAAGGCCGAAGAAGTCGCCCGGCGGCGACGGCCCCTCGAGCAGGAGAGCCAGGGACGCCGCCGGATTGCTGCGGACGCCGGCCAGCCAATCATGCAGGCGCTCGTCCGCCCCGGCCCCCATGACGGCCGCTGCCGCCGCCGCGGGGAGTGCGAGCACGGCCGCGTCATGGCGCACACTGCCTTCATCCCACTCGATCGCGACGCCATCGGCGGACGGACGGACGGCCCGGACCTCGACCCCACCCGTGAAGCGCCCACCGCGAGCCTCGATCCCACGCAGGACCGCGGCCGCCAGTGCACCCATCCCGCCGCGCACCGCGTAGAGCGCGACCGAAATCCCCGCGTGCGCGAGCGCGTGATAGAACCCCGCGCTGGTCTCCTCCGGAACGCCGCCGTAATACGCCGCGAGCTGCGGGTAGACCAGCAATTCGACGAAGTCCTCACCCAGCTCGCGTCGGCCCCACGCGGCGATCGATTCATCGTCGAATCGCTCGGCCCGCACGGGCTCGTTCGCGTCCAGCAGATCACCGTGGCGCCGGAGGAACGGAAGATAGCGCGTCGCCAGACGGAACTTCAGCCCCCCGGGGAGCGCGCTGGATGCCGCCATCGAAGCGGGCGAGCCGTAGGTCAGTGGGTGTGCTCGGCGGTCGCGCCAGAGCGCGTCCCGGCCGGGCGCGCGCACGAGCAACTCCGACGCGCCGACCTCGCGGGCCAGGCGGAACGTCTCCCGATAGTACGAACCGAGGAGCTGCACCACGACGTCGGCTCGCACGCCATCCAGCGCATCCGTCCTCAGCCGGCCACCCGGTACCGCGCGACGGTCGTAGAGCGTGACCCGGCACCCGCCGGCGGCCAGCGTCCACCCCGCCGCCAGCCCCGCGGCGCCGGCGCCGATCACGGCAATGTCCCGGTACCGCCCGCTCACGCCGTGGCGCTCCACGAGGACGGCGCCACTGACACCGAGATCCGGTCCGCCGTCAGCCGGAACGGGAGCTCGAGGAGCTCCCGCCGCCCGCCGACCCGCACCGGCAGCACCAGCCGGTATTCGCACCCATCACACAACGGGACGAGCGGCTCCCCCACACCGATGCGATACAGCGTCGATGGAATCAGCGCGCGCATCGTCCGCTCCCCCGGCGCGAGCCGCTCGACCTCGTCAGGCGCCGCCGGCTCCGCTCCCGCGGCGAGCGCCGCCGCGAACCGGCTGTCGACCAGCCGGACCCCCCGCCCGCCCGGCACATCGAGCCGCGCGCCCGACCACAGCACCTCGACCGCATCGACGCCGACGTTCTCGACCATCACCCGTGTGAACAACTGATACTGCCCCCGCCGCCCCCCATCCTCCCCCTCGCTCGCGTACGGAAACACCGCCACGGGCCCGACCAGCACCCGCACGCCCGACCGCTCGAGATGCAGGCGGTCCCCCCAGTCCTGCGCGGCCAGGACCGGGCTCGCACGGTAATCCAGCGTGACCGACCTCGCACACCCCACCGCCAGCACCGGCAGCAAGATGAGCCATCGTCCTCCCCGCACGCGTCCCTTCATTTCCACGCATCCGATCGGGAGATGACCCGGGAACCCGGACCGCCGGACACACCGCCGCCAGCCGACGCACGTTCCACGCCGGACCCGCACGGGTCCGATCCACACCCGCACGCCCGGAAACTACCGCGCGCCCGAGCCGCAACGCCAGACGCAACCCGCGCGAAACGACGTCGCGACCCCGCTTCGTCCAGCGCTCCTCTCGCCGTCTTCGCCCGGCCCTCCGCCACCAGGACCGGGACGGAGCCCACCTCCGCACGACCACCCGGGCCGGCCACACACGAAAAAACGCCCGTGGACCGGAATCGGTCCACGGGCGCCCGTTCCACCGGACATCAGCGGATTCAAGCCGCGGGCTTCCACCGCCCGAACGGGAGTGTCGGCACCGGACGTACCTTGCCTCCCCAGATGAACGCGGAAATCACCGGCCGCTTCACCGGCTCGACCCGATCCCGGATCACGATCCCCGCGACCTTCTCGTTCCCCCGTTCGCTCGACGCCGGCGTCTCGCGCAACGTATTCATGACCACTCCTTAGAATTCGATCCCACACCTGCGGATCAGACGGGCGGCTTGAAACGGCACGGGGCGTACCAGATCTCCACGGTTGACCCAACCCGTATTGCGACAATGGGTTATGCCATATCGTCGGCTTCGCGCCCGGAGTCGGGTGTACTCGATGAAGGTCGTTCGCCTGTGTCAGTTTGACACGTTCGCAGCCACTGGCGGTAGCGCGGGAGCCGGAGCCGCCGGAAAATCAGGGCGTCGACGGCGTCGCGAAGCAGGATCTCGGTGAGCGGGTACTGCCCGTCCTCCGCGTCGAAGAGTTCGGCGACGGCCTCATCGGCGAGCTGGAGCAGTTCGTCCCGACTGAGACCGGCCTTGTGCTCCTCGATCTGCTCCTCGATCCACGCGAGGTAGCGGTGGCGGGGCGAAGCGTGGGCCATCTCAGTTTCTCATGCGCCGTGGGCGCTCCGTCGTGTCGAGTCGCGTGTCGGGCGCCGCATCCGGGGAGCCCGCGGGTGGCGCCCGGATCAGGCGGGCGGACCCGCTGGAGGTCGAGGCGCGGCGCGCACGGGTGGGCCGCGGGGGGAGCGCCGCGGCGGCAGGCGTCCTCTGCAAAGATGGTAGGGACCCGGCCGGGGGTACACAAGGCCCGTGGCGGGTGGCTCGAGTGCGGCCGCAGCGCGTGCGACCGGCCGGGGGTATCGGAGCGGCGGGCGGAGCGCACTATCGCGCGCCCGACCCGGGCGGCGGCCGCGAGCCGATCGAGATCCCGTCGGCGCGGGCGCTGGAGCAGCGTGCGCAGAAATCCGTGCCCTTCACGTCGGTCTCCTCGAGAGTGGATGAGAAGTGCATGACGCAGTGGGGATCGGGACAGTGATGGAGGCCGGCGACGTGTCCCAGTTCGTGCGTGGCCTCGGTGAGGACGCGCCGCTGGAAGAGGCGGGGGTCGGGGGCTGCATCGTAGAATTCGGGGCGCAGGCGCGCGGTGCCGATGAGGGCGCAGCAGCCGGCGACCGTGGCTTGACCGAAGATGAAGCTGAGCCCCGGCGCGTAGAGGTCCTCATCCAGAATCCCCAGGATCCAGTCGTTCGGTGTATGGAGCGTGATGAGCGTGTCGAGGATGGGGTCCGCCCGGTACTGTCCGCGCTGGGCGTCGTACCATTCAGGGCGGATCTCGATGGGCCGTTCGATCCGGATCCGCGCGTGGAATTGGCGGGCGAGCGGGGGGCCGAGCGGCGGGAGCACATCGTTGGCCCGTTCACCGAGCGGGACGAGCCGGATCTCGTGATCCCGGCCGCGCTCGGCCCTCATACGCACCGCTCCGGCACCCTACGACCGCAATGGCGAACGGCGCCCTCAGGAGTTCGTCGGGTCACGGAGGAGCGCTTCCGCCATGAGGATCGTCCGGGCGACCTCGACCATGGGCTGGTTCCGATTCTGGCTCTCCTTCTGGAGCAGACGGTACGCCCGGTGCTCGGGCAGCCCCCGGGCCTCCATGATCGCGGCCTTCGCCCGCTCGACGAGCTTCCGATCCTCCAACCTCCGTTCCAGCGCCTGGGCCTCGCAACGGAACCGCTTCCACTCATCGAACCGGGTCCTCGCGACGGCAATGGCCGGCATCAGATCCTCGAGCGACACCGGCTTCACCAGGTAATGGAAGATCGGGGCGAACGTCGCCTGCGCGACGTACTCCGGCTCGCTGTAACCGGTCAACAGGATGATCGGCGTCGGGCGGCGATCGACGATCTGGCTCGCCGCCTCGAGCCCCGAAAGCTCCGGCATGCGGATGTCCAGGATGGCAAGATCCACCGGTTCGGCATGGGCCAGCTCGACGGCCTCACGCCCGTTCCTCGCCGGCCCGATGACCTGGTGGCCGAGCGCCTCCAACTGAGAGCGAAGCGCCAGTGCATTGAGCGCTTCGTCCTCCGCGAGAAGGATTCTCAGCGGCGTCGCCATGAAACGCTCCAGAAGATGAGGATACCGCAACGTCCGCGGCGACGCTGACGCAACATCCATACCACTGCAAGTCATTGATGCGGACGACCATGGGCGTTGCGGCGGCCGGGATGGCCACGAGCGCCGCAGGGGCGGTGGGGGCGAGGTCAGCGAGTGGCGCGTTCCTTCGCCGCATCGGCGACCACGATGGCGGCGAATCCGGCGGCGTGCAGTCGCGCGGCTTGCTCCTCGGCCGCGTTCGCGTCGCTGAAGCGTCCGACGCGCACGCGCAGGAGCCTGCTCCCCGGGATGTAGACGAGGCGGGGTTCATAGCCGGCCTGGCGGAGGCGTTCGGCCAGGGCATGGGCGCCGCCGGGTTCGCGGAACGCGCCGGTCTGCACGGTGAACGGGCCGAGCGGAGCGGGTGCGCCGGTGGCCGGTGGCATCGTGTCAGTGGCCGCGGCGGTGCATGTGGCGTCTTTCTCGGTGCGCAGCAGGGCGAGGAGATCGGGCTCGCGGGAGGCGAGCCGGAGTCCGTGGTTTGCGGCGGCGCAGGCGGCGGCGGGGTTGCCGGCGGCGCGTTGTGCGCGGGCGAGCCAGAGGAACCCGGTCGCGCGGTGGGCGTTGCCGGGATAATCGCTCGCGAGCCGGCTGAGGTAGCCGATCGCGCGGCTGACCTCGCCGGTCGCGAGCAGGCCCTGTCCGAGGTAGAGCAGCGCCTGCGCGGCCTCGGGCGTCGTGGGGTAGCCGAGGATGACGGCGAGGTAGTCGTCCGCCGCGGAGTCCGGGTCGGGCGTGAGGCGCGCGCGGAGCAACAGCGCGCGGGCACGGACGGCAGGCTCCGCGTGGAGCCCTCCATCCGCATCCTTCCACCATTGTTCGAGCAGCGTTCGGGCCTCGGCGTATTTCCCCGTGGCCACGAGTGCCTCGGCACGGTCGACCGGAGTCTCCTGCGCCCGTGCAGCCGTTGCGATGCCGAGCAGGACCAGCAGCCCGGCGGCGGGGCTCCTCAGACCGTTCATGCAGCCTCCCGGCGACGTTCGAGCCGGAGCAGCAGTTCGTCCAGGATCCGGTCCTCCCCGAGCGAGGCCGACTTGAGCAGGCGGTCGGCGCGGAGCAGGTCATCCAGCGCGGCGCTCAGAGCGGGCGGCGTCCAGTGGCGCGCCTGGCTGACGAGCCGACCGGCAAGCCACCGCTGCTGCGGCGGCAGTTCGGCTTCGAGTGCACGCGCTCCGCCATGCGCAGCCAGCGACAGGCGGATGAACTGTGTGCCGAGCCCGATCACGAGCCCGACCCCGCTCTCGCCCGAGTCCAGGAGCACCGGGAGCGCGGCACGCGCCTCGGCGAACCGGGCGTTGCCGACGAGATCGAACCAGTCCCACCGGTTCTGCCGCGCAATGCGGCCGACCACCGCCTCGACGTCCTCGCGCGTGATCCGCCGGCGGTCGCCGACGAAGTCCCGGAGCTTGGCCAGCTCGCGGTTCAGGATCCCGGCGCTCGATCCCACCGCGGCGGCCAGCGCACGCGCCGCTTCCGCTTCGAGCGTCACACCCGCCTCTCGGGCCCGGTTCATCAACCAGCCGACGGCATCGGCCGGCGAGAGCGGCGTGAAATCGACGGCGACCGCGCTGCGCCGGAGTCGCTCGTAGAACTTGGCGCGGCTCCGCTCCGGCACCTGCGCCATCAGGATGAGGACGAGCCCGGGGGGCGGCCGATCGAGCAATGCCTCGATCACGGCGCGGGCGCGGGCGGCGCCCGCGAAGGCCTGCGCATCCCGCACCACGACCACACGCCACGACGCCATCATCGGCGGCGTCTCCGCGATCGATGCCAGCGTCTCGACATCGACTTCCGTCCCACGGAGCTGATCGAGGTTGAAGTCCCGCGTCGCCGGGTCCAGGTGTGCCTCGATGATCCGCGCCGCCACCTCCTCCTTGAGGAATTCCTCCTCGCCGGAGAGGAAGTAGATGCCGCCGCGTTTGCCGTTCGCAAGCGCTTGCAGCAATCGGTCCGGACTCGATCCTGGCATCCGAGGAACTAGTCGTGACCCGGCGGAGCGTCGATGGGCCGCACCAGCGATGCCTGGTAATGCGCCGGCGCGCCGATCACGAGCGGTGAGTAGGGGCCGGGGATGTGGAATTCCGCGGTGTGGACGGACTGGACCCCGGCCGCCGTCGCAGACCAACCGTTCATCGGCCGCGCACCCAGATCCCAGGTGCCGGGTCCGCTCGAATCGACCATCGGCGGCATGCCGCCGCGCAGGAGCACGCCATCGCTGGAATCGGCACGCTCCGTCGTGGACGCCGCGCCTTCGGCCGCGAGCTGGACCGACCAGCCGCCGCCGCGCAGGGGACGAGCGGGGCGCTGCCGCGGCGCCACCGGCTCCGCCGGTGCGCGCCCACCCGCGACGCGCTCCGCCACACCCGTGCCCGCTGCCGGCGCGAGCCAGCCCGAACCGCGGAGCAGCGGCCCCCATGCCAGAAGCGCAAGCACGCCCGCGACCGCCAGCGAGACGAGCGCGCCGGCCCCCCCCGCGCTGCGCTCCGCGTCCATACTCGCTTCGAGACTGTAGATCCGGTGCTGAAGCCGCGGGAAGAAATCGGGAGAGGGCTCGGGACGGGGAAGTTCCTGAACGAGACCATGGCCGCGACGGAGGACCCGGTCGTACCGCGCACACGATGGGCAGCTCGCGACGTGATCGCACCAGCGCGCCGCGTCCAGCGGATCCATCACCGAGTCCAGGAACTCGGAATGTCGGGCCAGAAACTCCTGGCAGGTCATGACAACTCCGTCGACGACATCGTTCCGCCCTGTCACAGTCGGGCGCCCGGCTCCGTTCCGACGGCCGGCAGCGCCCTTCGACTCGCGTCGCGCGACAACGCCGTCCCCCGGTGCCGACTCTGTTACGTTCAGGGAGAACAGGGGGTTCCCCCACCACCGTAGCGGGAACCTTCTACTGGTCGACGCCGCGCGATGTTCCGCGCTCGCCAACCTCTTCGGGAGCATCCACGCGGCGGCAGGCCGGCCGCGCGTGGCGGTGATGAAGACACGACGGCCCGGGGCAACGCCCCGGGCCGTCGGTGGATCGACCGGCCGCCGCCTCGGCGGGGCCGAACGAACTGCGCCATGCGGCCACCAGATCCGCCCGCACAGGTGGCCGAAACGGCCGGAAACACGCTAATCCAGCATCGGCGCGATGATCTGCGCGAAGTTGTTCCGCGCCCGGTTCAACCGACTCTTCACCGTGCCCAGGTTGACGCCCGTGATCTCCGAGATCTCCTCGTACGTCTTCCCCTCGAGCTCGCGCAGCACGAACACGACCCGGTGGTGCTCCGGAAGCTGCGCGACCGCGCGGTCCACGATCTCCTTCAGATGTCGCTTCCGGAACAGATCATCCGGACGGTACGTGTTGTCCTCCCACTCGAGCGGCCGATGGTCCGCCTCCCAGTTCTTCTTGATCGTCTGGAACAGGACCAGCGGGTTGCGCGAGCGGTTCCGCAACTCGTTCTTCGCCAGGTTGCTCGCAATCGTGTACGCCCACGTCGAGAACTTCTTCGACTGGTCGAAGCGGTGCAGATGCCGGTAGACCCGGATGAACGTCTCCTGCACCAGGTCCTCCGCACGGTCGCGGTCGCCGATCGTCCGGTAGATGAAGTTCAGGAGCCGTACATGGTACCGGCCCACCAGCTCGGTGAACGCGCGCTTCTCTCCCGCGAGGAACCGGGCAACCAGACCACTGTCGTCCAACTCCTGCAACGGCTGCGGGCGCGAGGGCGCTTCCTGTCTCGCACCGCCAGGCAACACATCGATCATGAGAACCCCCAATCGAGCAAGAGGGCGGCGGCCCTTCGGCGGAACCGTGCACCGGCCGATTGTGCCCGGTAGCGACCGGACGGGTGCAGGTTCCATACCATCGCGACCCTGCCACGTCGGCCGCGCGCCGATCTCGTAACCCCTTGCAGTTTCAATTCATCGCCCGACGGGACCGGAAACCCGCCCGCGATCCTATGTGTCCCCTTCCGAGGACAGGTTCCGCGCAGAAGTGGACAACGACCGCGCAGTGTGCCGCAGATACTCAGCCGCGCAGTGCAGAGTGCAGATGGTCTTGGCATCCACGATCTCGCCGGTTCGGATCCGCGCGAGCGCCTCGGAGAGCCGGAGCGAGACGGGCTCGAGGAACTCGTCCGAATCGAGTGTCCGGGTCCCGGGGCGTACGCCGAGAGCCAGGAAGAGGTGGATCCGCTCGTCGGTGAAGCCCGGCGTCGTGTAGATGGTGGTGAGTGGGACGAGGCGCTCGGGGATGAGGCCTGCCTCCTCTTCGAGCTCGCGACGGGCACAGTCGCTCCATGCCTCTCCGGTCCACTCGGGCCGGCCGGCCGGGATTTCGAACAGGTAACCATCGGCGGCGTAACGGTACTGGCGCAGGAGCACGATGAGCGGGTCCTCTCCTTCTTCGAGGATCGGCAGGACGGCGGAGGCGCCGGAGTGCCGGATCATCTCGAGCCGGCCCGTCGATCCGTCGGGGAAGCGCACGGTATCGATCGAGAGGTGCACGATGCGTCCGTCGTAGATCGTTTCCGTGGCGATGCGGCCGGGCGTGACGGCATCGGCGGCGTCGGTTTCGGGCGCGCCGCGGGCGGGTGCCGGAGTGTTCCGGCGCGTATCGTCCGCGGCGTCGCGGCGTCGTCCGTGTCTCATCGGATCATCGGCCACGAGGGAAGATGGCGAAAGCCGTCGATAAGTGCAAGCCCATCAAATACTTCTATGGATCTGGACCGGACCGGCGGCCAGTGCTTCGAGTGCGGGCGCGATCTGGTCGGCATCGCCGACGACGACGATGGCGAGCCGATCGAGGCGGAGATGCTCGCGCGCGACGCGGTGGACGTCGGCCGCAGTGACGGCGGCGATGCGGTCGCGGTACTCCTGGAAATACTCGTCGGGGAGGTCGAAGATGACGAGGTCCGCGATGCGCGTGGCGAGTTGGTCGGTGGTCTGGAGTTGGAGGGGGAGGATGCCACGGAGGTAGTCGCGGGCGGCGGCGACCTCGGGCTCGGCGGCGCCGTGTTCGCGGAGTTCGGTCATCTCGCGGAGCGCCTCTTCGACGGCGCGGGCGGTGACGTCGGTGGCGACGGCGGTCTGGACCACGAAGGGGCCGGGGCGGCGGCGGAACGCGAAGCCGCTGCGGACGCCGTAGGTGAATCCGTGGCGCTCGCGCAGACTCAGGTTGAGGCGGGAGGTGAAGGCGCCGCCGAGGATGGTGTTCATGACGAGGAGCGGGAAGTAGTCCTCGTCGTCGCGGGCGACGCCGACGTCGCCGATGCGGATCTCGGACTGGACCGAACCGGGGCGGTCGACGACGAAGATCGTCCGGGTTTCGACGCCGGGGATGACCTCGAATTCCGAGGTCACGGTCTGGCCGGCGGACCAGTCGCCGAAGTGGCGGTCGGCCAGGCGCCGCGCGTCCTCGGCGGCGATGTCGCCGACGAAGACGAGCGAGGCGGCGTTGGGGAGATAGTGCGCGCGGTAGAACGCCTCGACGTCGTCGCGGTCGAGCCCCTCGACGGACGCGGTGGTCCCGATGAGCGGACGCGCGTACGGCACCTCCTCGGCGAAGATGAAGTGCGCCGCCATGTCGTTGGCCAGCGCGCGCGGCTCCTTGCGCCGCTGGAGGAGGGTCGCGAGCTGCTCATCGCGCATCCGGAGCACCTCCGCCTCGGGGAACGAAGGGTGGCGGACCAGATCGGCGAAGAGCTCGAGAGCGGGTTCGAGCCGTTCCCGCGGCACCGTGATGCGGACCGCCGCGGCATCCCACGTGGCCTCGGCATCCAACTCGACGCCCAGCGATTCCAGGTCCCAGGCAATGCGATCGGCGTCCCGGCGCCGGGTCCCGGCTTCGAGTCCATTCACCGTGAGGTGCGCGATCCCCGCCTTGCGCGCCGGATCGCCCGCCGCGCCGGCATCCACGACCAGCTCGACCGTGACGACGGGCAGGTCACCGTGACGCGCGGTCAGCACGGCGAGCCCGTTCTCGAGGCGGTCCCGCCGGATGCGCGGAAAGGTCATCGGGCGGACCGGCCCGGGCGCCGGCGCCTGGGCGCGATCGACGGGACTCATGCGGCACCTCCTTCTTCCGAGCGCGGCACGTAGAGCAGCACCGCGCGGTTCTCCCGGACCAGCAGCCGGTCGGCGAACGCCCGTACATCGGCGGCCGTGACCGCACGCAACCGGTCCAGCTCCGTGTTGATCCGTTCCGGCTCATCGAAGAGCATGGTGTACATCGAGAGCTGGTCGGCTCGCTCGTCCACCTGCTGGAGATCGATGAGCCGCCGCGCCTCGAGCAGGTTCACGGCCCGCTCGACCTCGGCATCACCGACGTTGCGCAGGGAGGCGACGTCGTCGAGGAGCGCCGCTTCGAGAGCGGCCGGATCGACCCCCGGCCGCGCCGTCGCCCAGAGCGCCAGCATCGATGCGCCGACGACGATCGGAAAGGCGTAGGCCACCACATCCTGCGCGAGCCGGCGCTCGCGCACCAGGCGCCGGTACAGGAGCGAGGCCTTCCCCCACGCGAGGATGTGCGCCGCCACCGCCGCGCTGTAGAAATCCGCGTCACCGTACGGCGGCACCCGGTATGTCACATACAGCCGCGGCAGCGAGATGTCCTGTGCGACCACCTCCCGGACCTCCGCGCCGATGACCGGCGGCAGCTCGGTCCGCCCGGGGATCGGCGGAACCGGCGGCCCCGTCGGGATCTCGCCGAAGTACCGCTCGATCAGATCCCGCGCCTGCCCGGGATCGAACTCGCCGCACAGCGTCAATACCGCGTTGTTCGGCGCGTAGTACGTCCGGAAGAACTGCTCGACGTCCTCCAGACTCGCCGCGTCCAGGTCCTCCATCGACCCGATCACCGAATGGTGGTACGGATGATCCGGTGGATACACCATCGCCTGGATCCGCTCGTCCCAGTCGCCGTACGGCTGGTTGTCCACGCGCCAGCGCCGCTCGTTCTTCACCACATCCCGCTGGTTGTCCAGCTTCTCCTGCGTCATCGCAGGCAACAGCCAGCCCAGGCGGTCCGACTCGAGCCACAACCCCAGTTCGAGGTAATGCGCCGGCAACGTCTCGAAGTAGTTCGTCCGGTCCAGCCACGTCGAGCCGTTCAGCGATCCCCCCGCCTGCTCGATCAACGCGAAGTGCGCCGTCTCCGGCACGTGCGCCGAGCCCTGGAACATCATGTGCTCGAACAGGTGCGCGAACCCCGTCCGCCCCGGGCGTTCGTTCCGCGAACCCACGCCGTACCACAGGTTGATCGCGACCACCGGCACCGCGGGGTCCCGCGAGAGAACGACCCGCAGCCCGTTGTCCAGCCGGTAACGCTCGAATGGAATCTCCACCACGTTTCCCCCTCTCGTGTTCATCGGGCGATGGCGCGCGTCATGGTGTCCAGCGCGCCGCGCCCACAGCTCCGGTCCCGGTCGAGCGCCCGTCGCGCGCTCGCGACTCGCGTGCATCCCTCCAGCCTGACGCGACGGCCGCTCTAACGGTTAACGTCCCACGCGGCGGAGCGCCATATTTATTTGGGACGACCCGGATCCCCCGCGCCCGGAGCCATGGCTACAATGGCTGGGAGAGGCGCTCGCGCAAGATGGAAGGCGCGAGCGAGTCCAGGAGCATGGTGCGGGCCGGTTTCCTGCCGGCGAGGATGCGTTCCTCGGCCTCGTCGATGAGGGCGGCGTCGGCGCCCTGGGCGGCGTAGGTGGCGCGGGCGAGGGCGTCCTGGGCGGCGTCGTCCCAACCGACGGCGGCGGCGGCGAGGGCGGCGAGGATGTGGGCCTCGGCGTCGTCTTCGCGTTCCTCGGCGGCCTGGATGAGTGCCTCGGCGGCCTCTTCGAGAGAGCCGAGTTCGGCGTAGAGCAGGCCGAGGAGGAGGCGGGTCCAGGCGTCGTCGGGTGCGAGTTCGAGGGCGGTCTCCATCTCGGGGATGGCATGCTCGATGTCTCCCTTGAGGGCGAGTGCCGTGGCCATCTCGCCGTGGACGGTGGGGTCATCGGGGGCGAGGGCGGCGGCGGCGCGGAGGTGTTCGAGCGCCTCATCGAAGAGGCCGGCGCGGGCGAGGTAGGCGCCGTACTGGAGGCGCGCCATGGGGAGGTCGGGGCCGGTGAGCGCGGCGGCACGCAGTGCGGCCTCGGCCTCGGGGTCGTCGAAGGCGGCGAGCCCCGAGCCGGCGAGGGCGAGGAGGTGCGGGTCGACGGGCTCCTGGGCGAGACACCGGCGGAAGAGGTCGTAGGCCGAGCCCTCGTTGCCGAGCTCCCGTTCCGCGACGCCGAGCCAGCAGAGCAGGTAGGGGTCGTCCTGGTTCTCGTCGAGGGCGGAGCGGAGGAGGTGGGCCATGTCGGCCCAGCGCCCCTCATCGCCGAGGGCGAGCGCGTCGCGGAGAATGTCTTCGACTGCCGCCATCTCACGCCCCGAACTTGGCGAGCCGGCCGGCGTGGGCCAGAGCCAGCGACATCAGGTTCATCGCGGGGAACCGGCCCAGTCCGCCCCGGAGGCACTCGCGCTCGCCGAAGCCCTCGACCGGGGCGGGCCGGCACCAGCGCGATACGAGGAGGACGGGCACGGGATGCCACGAGTGCGCGCGGTAGCGCGACGGCGTCGAATGATCCCCCGTCACGATCAGGACATCCGGCTCGAGCGCCTCGATCGCCGGGATCAGCCGGTCGACCGCCTCGATCGCCGCCACCTTTCCATCGAAGTCTCCATCCTCGCCGCGCGAATCGGTCGCCTTGAAGTGGACGAAGTGGAAGTCGTAGTCGGAAAAACGCGCCTCGAGCGCCCTCACGCTCGCCGCGTCCGACTCCGGCGTCGGATGGATGTCCATCCCGAGCAGGCGCGCCACGCCGCGGTACATCGGGTATCGGGCAATGGCCAGAGACACGAGCTTGTAGCGGTCCGTCATCGAGGGGTACCGCTCATACGCCGCGAAGCCCCGCGCGAGCAACCCGTTCGCTCGCGGCTCATCGGCCAGCACGTCGCGTGCCGCATCCAAGAGGTCCTGCACCAGCCGCGCGGTCTCCTCCGCGCCCTCTTCGAGCGGACGCACGTGGAGCGGCGGCACGCCCACCTCCTGAGGATCCGTGTCCGACAGCGCGGGCGACAGATCCGCGCCGCGCAGCACCAGCACCGCACGGTGCTCCTTCTCAGACTCGAAGAACACCTCGACTCCGGGCGGCGCCGGCACGCCCTCCCGCAACCGCGCCACCAGCCGCGCATTCTCCTCATCACTCGGACGACCCGCCCGGCGGTCCGTCACGCGCCCCTCCGCATCCAACGTGGCGAAGTTCAGACGCACCGCCACGTCCCCCTCCCGCAGGTCGAATCCCACACCCAACGCACTCAGCACGCCACGCCCGATCACCCACCGCACCGGATCGTAGCCGAAAAGCGCCAGATGCCCCGGCCCACTCCCCGGCGCCACACCCGGCGCCACCGGATCGATCAACCCCACCGAGCCCGACCGCGCCAGCCGATCCAGATTCGGCGTCGCCGCCGTCTCCAGCTCCGTCCGCCCCGTCTCCGGCCGCGGCAGCCCACCCAACCCATCCATCACCACCAACACGATCCTGCTCTCCCCGTGCTCGACCAGATCGTCCGGGAACACCACCATCGTCATACCCCCTCTCGAAACGCGCTACCGGCCTCCACGCCTGCGTGCGGTTGAAGCTACGCCGCCGCCGGAACATGGCAAGGGCCCCGGGGCGCCGCCGGGAGGGCGGCGCCGGGCGCGAAGCACAGATCGGATCATAGCGAATCATAATACGTCAGACGGGAAACGCTGATTCATCGCGAAATATGGCGCTCTTACGCGGCTTTCGGCACGAGGGTTGCGCTTTGAGAATATCGAGAAAACGGACCAGTTTCCGGAGGTTGAGATGCGAACGACCCGGATTCGCGGCCTGGTGGCCACGCTGGTCGTGGGGCTTCTGGCGGGGTCGAGGTTCGAGGCGCCCGAGCCGGAAGTGGAATCGGTTGCGGCTCCGCCGCTGCGGCTGGTGCTGAACCTGTCGGCCAGACGGCTCTACGTGTACGAGCACGGGGAGCGGACGCACAGCTACACGGTTGCGGTCGGTCAGCCGGGGCATCGGACGCCGACGGGCAACTTCCGGATCACGCGGGTGGTGTGGAATCCGTGGTGGCGGCCGCCGGACCGCGCGTGGGCGCGTGGAGAGAGGCCGACGCCTCCGGGGCCGAACAACCCGATGGGGCGTGTGAAGATGTACTTCCGTGACCTGTACTACATCCACGGGACGCCGCACACGGGGACGCTGGGGCGGGCGGTATCGCACGGGTGCGTGCGGATGTCGAATGCGAACGCGATCGCGCTGGCGCGTCTGGTGCACAAATACGGCTCGCCGGGCGTGTCGGAGGAGACGATCGACCGGCTGGTCGCGCATTCGAGTCGGACGCGGACGATCTGGCTGGAGCGGCCGATCCCGTTGGAAGTGGTGTGGGGGTCGGCGGCGGTGCCGGACGGTTCGGCGGGGCGGTACGCGGTGGCGGGGGTGCCGGGGTCGAGCAGTTGACCGGCGGCAGGGGGTGGGCATGGCGAAGATCCTGATCGTGGAAGACAACCTCGACCTGCTGGCCATTCTGCGGGAGTTGCTGAGCGTGGAGCACGAAGTGGAGACGGCGCGGCGGGGGGAGGAGGCGGTGTTGCGGGCGAAGGAGTTCGAGCCGGATCTCGTGATCCTGGACCTGCAACTCCCGTCGATGGATGGCATCGAGGCGGGCCGGTGGATCAAGAAGGAGCTCGAGCCGAGGCGGGTGGCGATCCTGGCGCTGACGGCGCTCGCCCAGGCGGGGGATCCGGAGGCGATCCTGGCGTCGGGGTGCTGCGACGCGTACATGGCGAAGCCCGCGTCGCTGGAGGACATCCGGAGCGCGGTGGAGTCCCTCCTGCGCGTGGGGGAACGGACGTGATGGGCGGTTCGAGCACACCGATGCGGCCCCGGCGGCTCGGTCTCCTGACCGGCGTGGACGGGGGGGGCGCGGGGCCGGAGGGGCAGAGATACGCGTACGGGTTGGGGGATCGGATCGCGGGGGACCTGACGGTGACGGGGCACCTGGCGGCGGGCCGGGTCGGTCACCTGTACCAGGTCTGGAGCGCGAACGGGTGGTGTGCGCTGACGTGCAAGATTCTGGCGCCGTCGCTGCGGGGGGATGGGCGGGCGGTGGCGGCGCTGCGGCGCGAGGCGCGGATCCTTCGACGGGTGGATCACCCCAACCTGATCCGCAGCTTCGGCGGTGGCGAGCACGAGGGTCTGCCGTACCTTCTGATGGAGTATATCGAGGGCCCTTCGCTGTTCGAGCTGCTCGAGCGTCGGCCGGAGCGGCGGTTGGGGATCGTGGACGCGGTCCGGGCGGCGATTCACATCGGCGCGGGGCTGTATCATCTGCACCGCAAGGGGTACCTGCACCTCGACCTCAAGCCGGCGAACCTGCTGCTGCGGGGGTCGGTTCCGGTGCTGGTCGACTTCGACGCGGCGCGGCGGATGTGGCCGGCGCGGCGCGCCCGGCGGCCGCTGGGCACGGCGCCGTACATGGCGCCGGAGCAGGTTCGGCGGGCGCCGCTCACGCCGGCGGCGGACGTCTACGGGCTCGGCGCGGTGCTCTACGAGATGGTGACGGGCCGCTGGCCGTTCGAGGCGGTGTATACGGGTGAGGAGCCGCGGACGGGACTCGAGAGGCACCACCCGCAGCTCGGCGGGACGCTGCCGCCCCCGCCGCGGCGCTTCAATCCGGAGGTCTCGGCGACGCTCGAGCGGACGATCCTGCGGTGCCTCGCCCCGGCCGTGGGCGACCGGTGGCCGACGCTGCACCCGGTGCTCCTGGCGCTCGCGGCGGAACTGGACGAGCCGGCGGCGTTGTGGCCGCTCGATGTCCGGCTCGAGCGCCGGCGAGCGCCGCGTGGCCCGACCGCCGGTGCGGCATGAACACCGCGCGACGCGTCCGACCGTTCCGGCGCACGGCACGGGTGAGAGGACGCCGTGTGGCCCGGCGCGGCTGGTCCGCGCGGCTGCTGTCGCTGCTCGTGGCCTTCGGCGCCTGCCGCGGCGATGGGCGACCGGATCCGCACGGCGTATCCGTACCGGTGCTCGGGGAGGGCGCGCTCGATGCGGCCGCGATCGAGCGCGGTCGAATGGACCCGACCTGGCGCGTGTGGGCGGACCGGGACCGGGCCGCACGCGCGCCTCACGCGTCCTACGTCCGACCGGCCGCGCCGCCGGCCGAGCCCGCGCCACGCCTGCCGGCGGAACGGTATGCCGACATCCGGCCGGCGCTCGTGCTCCGGCCGCCGCGACTTCCCGTCCCGCGGACGGCCGGCCCCTCGGTTCTGCACGTGCAGGTCCTGCTGGACCGGGCGCGTTTCTCGCCCGGCGTCATCGACGGACACTGGGGCAAGAACACCGCGAAGGCCGTCTACTGGTTCCAGTACCGGTACGGGCTGCCGCCGACGGGAACCGTGGACTCGTCCACCTACGCCCGGCTCGAGGCGGTCGCCGGCGGGGGCGCGCCGCTCGCGCGATACCGCATCACCGCCGCCGATGTCGACGGACCGTTCACCGACGTGCCATCCGACATCTACGCCCAGGCCGAGCTGGACTGCCTCTGCTACGAAAGCCCGGGAGAACGGCTCGCGGAACGGTTCCACACCACCCCGGCGATGCTCGCCCAGCTCAACCCCGGCGTGGACCCGGGCCGGCTCCGCGCCGGCGCCGTGCTCTGGGTCCCCGACATCCGGCGGGCACGACCGGATACGCTCCCCGACGTCGCCCGGATCGTGATCTCGAAGAACGGCTTCTACACGCAGGCGCTCGATGCGGACGGCAACATCCTGTACCACTTCCCTTCCACGCTCGGGTCGCGCTATGCGCCCTCGCCGCGGGGCGAGTTCCATGTGACCGACATCACCGGGTCTCCCCATTTCCTGTTCCAACCGGAACTCTTCCACGAGGTGCCGGACGACCGGTCGGAAGCGGTGCTGCCGCCCGGCCCGAATTCGCCCGTCGGCGTCGTCTGGATCGGTCTCTCGCAGCCGCACTACGGCATCCACGGCACGGCCGAGCCGGAAACCATCGGCTACGCCACGTCGCACGGCTGCGTCCGCCTGACCAACTGGGATGCGCAGGTGCTCGCGCGCCATGCCCGCGAGGGGACTCCGGTCGAGTTTCGGTGAAAGGCGCCCTTGGCCCCAGCCCCGGGCCCGGCCCTGGCCCGAGGGCTGGGGCTAGGGCTAGGGCTAGGGCTGGGGCTGGGATGATGTCGCAGGGTGCGAGGTCGCCGGCCGGGCCGGTGCGGGCGGTGCTCTGCCGGGCGCGCCGGGTCCGGGCGGGCCGCGGCTAGTCGACGCGGCCGACGGCGTGGCGCAGGCGGCGGCGCAGCTCGGTTTCCGACATCGTGCGGATCGTCCGCTCCGCCGTTTCCCGGGTCTGCCATTGAAGGCCTGGCAGGCTCAACGCGCGGTCCGGCTCGTTGACCGGGTGGAAGACCAGGTGCCAGCGCCCGTGGTGGCGCGGCGTCTGCTCCTCGCGTACCGTGGCGACCCACTCGCGGCCCGAATCATCGATGAACGATCGCATCCCGTCGATCCTCTTCAGCGTTCCTTGACCACGCTGCGCGCCAGGAGGGCGCGCAGCGTGGCGTCGTCCATGGCGGCCAGCTCGGCTTCGGCGGCCTCTGCGCTGCTCCCGTGCAGCGGCGCCTGCCGCACGGGCTCGCGGCGACCCGCGCCGGCCGGAACGAAGATGGCGTAGAACGCGCCCCACGACTCGCGTCCGACCACCACGTCCCATGCACTCCCGTGGGCGTCCTCGAAGCGTCGCATCACTCGATGGCGGCGTTCACATTCCCATGATGTGGTAGCCCGCGTCGACGTACAGCGTCTCGCCGGTGACGCCCGCGCCGAGATCGCTGCACAGGAAGAGCGCCGCGCCGCCCACATCCTGCTGCGTCACGTTCCGGCGCAGAGGCGCGCGTTCGGCGGCCGTGCCGAGCATTCCCCGGAAACCGCGGACCCCGGCGGCGGCCAGCGTCTTGATCGGGCCCGCGCTGATCGCGTTCACGCGGATCCCGTCGGGCCCGAGGTCGGCGGCCAGGTAGCGGACGCTCGCCTCGAGCGCGGCTTTCGCCACGCCCATGATGTTGTAGTTCGGCACCACCTTCTCCGCGCCGTAGTACGAGAGCGCGATGATGCTGCCGCCCTCCGCCATGAGCGGCGCCGCCGCCCGCGCCAGCGAGACGAGCGAGTAGGCGCTGACTTCGAGCGCCTTCAGGAATCCGTCGCGGCTGGTATCGACGAAGCGCCCTTCCAGGTCCTCGCGGTTGGCGAACGCGATCGAGTGCACCAGGATGTCGAGGCCGCCCCAGGCCTCCCGCACGCGGCCGAAGACGTCGCGAACCTGCGTCTCATCGGTGACATCGCACGGCAGGATCAGCTCCGCGCCGACCCCCTCGGCCAGCGGCCGGACGCGCCGCTCCAGCGCCTCGTTCAGGTACGTGAAGGCGAGCTTGGCGCCCGCGGCGTGCATCGCCTGACTGATCCCCCACGCAATGCTCCGCTCGTTGGCCACGCCGAAGACGAGCGCCCGTTTGCCCGCCAGGAGATTCCGCTCGTTTTCCATTCATCCATCCCGTGCTCGATACGGCTCCGAACCCGCGGGCGAACCGCTCGATCCGCCGGTTCGACGCGCGCGACGGCGCGAAGGTAGCGTGCGACGGCGGCGACAGCAAGCCGTGAGGCGGGGCGGCGCCGCTCGGACGGCATCGCCCGCCGCGAACTCGGATCCCGGGGAGACTTGTCAGCCGATCGCGGTCCATCGATCTTTTCGCGAATGGAGCAGCGATCGTACATCACGCCCGATCCGGCCGCAGCCGCGCCGCCCGCCGTCGTCCGCGCGGATCTGGGGCTGCTGGTCATGTCCGGGATCTGGGCGATCAACTTCTCGGTCATCAAGGTCGCCCTGGCCGACCTCTCCCCACTCGCCTTCAACGCGCTCCGCTTCCCGCTGGCCTCGCTGATGGTCTTCCTCGTGCTGCGGCGACGCGGGCCGGTGCCGCTCCCCCGGCGCGCCGACCTCCCCGCCATCGTCACGCTCGGGATCATCGGCAACGTCATCTACCAGCTCTTCTTCATCTTCGGGATCGACCGGACGCTGGCCGGCAACGCCGCCCTGTTGCTTGCGGGCTCGCCGATCCTCACGACCGTCTTCGCGAGCGCGATCGGACAGGAGCGTGTCCGCCCCCGGGTCTGGGCGGGCGTCGTCGGCACGTTCGGCGGCATGGCGCTCGTCGTGGCGGGCGGCAGCGGCGTCGCTCTCGGCATCGACACCCTGGCCGGCGACCTCATCATGGTGGCGGCCTCCGTCGCGTGGTCGACGTACACCGTCGGCTCGAAGCGGCCGATCGACCGGTACGGCGCCGTGCCGGTTACGGCGTGGACACTGTGGATCGGCACGCCGTTCCTGTTCCTCCTCGGCGCGCCCGACCTGCTCGCCCTCGACTGGGCCGCCGTGCGCCCCGCCGCCTGGGCGAGCATCGCCTACGCCGGCCTCTTCGGCATCGGCCTCGCCTACCTGCTCTGGTACAGCGGCGTACGCCACGTCGGCAACACGCGCACCGCCGTCTACTCGAACGTCGTCCCCGTCCTCGCGCTGCTCGTCGCCTGGGCGTGGCTGGGCGAGGTGCCCAGCGCTCCCCAGATCGCGGGCGCCGCCATCATCATCGGCGGGGTGATGCTGGCGCGGACCGGACGGACGTGAGCGGCGCGGTCCCCGCCGGCCCGCCTCTTGCCGCGTAACCCGCGAGTGTACCGGTACCGCCGCACCGGGGGTGGGGGTGCACGGCGGGGCGCCGCAACCGGAGGAGGCCGCCCATGCAGTTGCTCTGGCGTGGCACGCTGTCGTTCGAGTTGGTGAACATCCCCATCGGCCTGTACAAGGCGACTCGGTCGAGGCGGATCGAGTTCCGGCTGCTGCACGAGCCCGACCGTTCGCCGATCCGGCTCCAGAAGTTGTGCGATGCCGAGGACCGGCCGATCCCGGACGACGAGATCGTACGCGGCTATCCGGTGGATGACGAGTGGATCATCGTGACGGATGACGAACTCGAGCGGGCGGCGCCGACGCTTCGGCGCACGATCGAGATCCGCGATTTCGTCGACCTGCACGAGATCGATCCGATCTATTTCCGCAAGCCGTACTACCTGGCACCGGACGAGGGCGGCGAGGAGGGGTACGTGCTGCTGCGGGAAGCCTTGCGGCGGAGCGACAAGGTCGGCGTCGCGCAATTCGTGCTGCTGCACCGCGAACACATCGCGACGGTGCGCCCGCGCGGCGAGGCGCTCGTGGTCGAGACGCTGCACTACCCGGAGGAGCTGATCGACGAGCGTGAGCTCGAACTGCCGGCCGAGACCCGGCTGCGGGAGGGCGAGATCCGGATGGCGGTCGAGCTGGTCGACAATCTGTCGACGTCGTTCGATCCCTCACGGTATCGCAACGAGTACCGCGCCCAGCTCCTGGACGTGATCCGCCGCAAAGCCGAGGGCCGGCTCCCGCCGGAGCTCCGGCCGGCACCGACGCCCACGCCGACGCCGGTGATCGACCTGACGCGCCGCCTCCGCGAGAGCCTCGAACGGACGCAGCGCGAGCGCCGGCGCGCCGCGTAGGTGCGCGGTCGTGCCCGCGCGGTCGGCCTCGCCCCCCGGGAGCGGGGCTCGCACGCCGCAGGGCGCGCCGCCTAGCGGCGGCGCCGCTTCGCCGGAACGAATGGCGACGCGCCGCCGGACGCACGGCGCGCATTCCCCGCAGCGACGCGCCGTTTCATCGCGAACCTTGCCCGCCCCCCGATTGCCGCGCAAGTTGGCGCCTCCCCCGCGCGGCGCCGGACGCGGCCGCGACGGACCGTAAGAACCGACGATCAGACGGGTGGCACGCCTCCGACTTCGTACCCTTCGCGAGTACGGGATCACCGCCGGCACACTCGGCTCGACGGCCGGCCAGACGGTCATCGTCGCACTGCTCCCCGTGCTCCTCAACGAGTACGCGCCCTCCGCCATCTGGATCGGCTTCGCGATCGGCGGCGAAGGCGTGTTCGCGCTGCTCGTGCCGTACTGGATCGGTTCGTTGAGCGACCACTTGCCGGCGCGGCTCGCCCACCGGTTCGGCCGCAGGACGTTCTTCCTGCTCGCCACGGCGCCGATCATGGCACTCGCCCTCGCCGTCGCGCCCTTCCTCACCGGTTACTGGCCGCTCGCCGCCGCCGCGTTCGTCTTCTTCGCGGCGTTCCACGGCTACCTCACACCGCTCTGGGCGCTCATGGTGGACGCCGTACCGGACGAGCGCCGCGGGCGCGTCCAGGGCGTACGCGGCGCGATGCACGCCGGCGGACTGGCCTTCGGCCTCGTCGCCGGCGGGTTGCTCTTCGCGCTCTGGCCACCGCTCCCCTTCATCCTCTCGGCACTGCTCATCCTCGCGACCACGGGACTGACCGTCGTCGCAACACCGCCGCCGGGCGAACTCGAAGCCGCCGCGGCGCCGACCAGCGGCGCCTGGGCCGTGTGGAAGGAACTCGGCGGCCGACCCGACGTCCGCCGCCTCCTCCTCGCCAACGCGCTCTGGACCGGCGCGGTCGATGGGATCCGGCCCTACGTCTTCCTCTTCGCCGTCATCGTCCTGGGGATCGATACGGCCGAGACATCGCTCGTCCTCCTCCTGCTCGTGACCGGGATCGGCATCGGTTCCGTGCTCCTCGGCCGCCTCGGCGACCGCTACGGCCACGCCCGCCTCCTCGCCGGCGGCGCGCTCCTGACCGGCATCGTCATGCTCTCCGGCGTCTTCGTACGTGAACTCGGCGGTGCGGTCGCGCTGCTCCTCACCTCCGGGCTGGGCGCCGCCGCCCTCATCGCGCTCCCCTTCCCCCTCTTCGCCGGCATGGTCGGCCGCGGCGCGGTCGGCCGCTACACCGGCCTCTACATCGTCTCGCTGGGGATCGCGCGCATCGTCGCCCCCGTCCTGGTCGGCGCCGCGATCGACCTCGGCGCCCGCCGCTTCCCCGAACTGGGCGGATTTCCGCTGATGTGGCCGGTTGCGGGCATCATGGCGCTGCTCGGCGTGGCGGCGCTCCACAGCGCCATGCGCGCCCGACGCGCGTGAATTGCGCGCTGGACCGCGGCTCGATTAGCTTGCGACCGAGCCTGTATCCCGCTTCGTGAGAGCCGATCATGTCCGATCCCTCGAGGCGTGACGCCGCGCCACCGCCGATCCGCTACCCCGAGCGGCTCGACCCCGAGATCTTCCAGCTCCCGGTCGAGAAGATGCGGAGCGGCTACTACTCGGACAAATATTTCGTGCGTGCCCGCCAGGTCCTGCTCGCGGACGGCATCGACCCGGTGGTGACCATGCAGGTGTTCCAGAAGCGGCACGCGTGGCTGGGCGGCGTCGATGAGGCGATCGCGATCCTCAAGACGTGCCTCACGGAGGGCTACCGTTGGGCGGACCTCGAGGTGTTCGCGCTGCGCGATGGCGACCGCATCGAGCCGTGGGAGACGGTGCTCCTGATCACGGGCCCGTACGCGGCGTTCGCGCACCTCGAGACGTTGTACCTCGGCGTGCTCGCGCGCCGGACCAGCGTCGCCACGAACACGCGCAAGGTGGTCGAGGCGGCGTGGCCGAAGACGGTCATGTTCTTCCCCGCCCGGCACGACCACTGGCTCGTCCAGACGGGCGACGGCTACGCCGCCCACATCGCCGGCGCGATCGGCGTCTCGACCGACGCGCAGGCCTCGTGGTGGGGCTCGAGCGGGATCGGCACCGTGCCGCACGCGCTCATCTCGGCGTACGGCGGCGACACGGTCCGCGCCAGCGTCGCCTTCGCCGAACACATGCCCGACGACGTGAAGGTCGTGAGCCTCGTCGACTTCGACAACGACTGCGTCGGCACCTCGCTTGCCGTGGCGCGCGCGCTCGGCCCGCGGCTCCACGGCGTCCGTATCGACACCGCCGAGACCCTGGTCGACCGCTCGATCATCCCGCAGATGGGGCGCTTCGACCCGCGCGGCGTCAATCCGCAGCTCATCCGGAACGTCCGCGAAGCGCTCGATGCGGAAGGGTTCCACGACGTACAGATCGTGGCCTCCGGCGGATTCGACGCCGAGAAGATCCGCTACTTCGAAGCGCTCGGCGTCCCGGTCGACTCGTACGGCGTCGGCTCCTCGCTCTTCAAGGACCGCTACGACTTCACCGCCGACGTCGTCCTGCTCGAAGGGAAGCCGTGCGCGAAGGCGGGCCGCGAGTTCCGGCCGAATCCGCGGCTCGAGCGCGTGGAGTGAGGGGAGGATTCTCCGAGTGCAGACACGGCGTCCTCAATCGAGGATCGGCCGGAACCGGCGCGCGCGCCGGTTGCCGGCGGCGCGGGTGCCGGATAGATTGTCTTCATGGTAGCAGTGTCCGACATCAATACGCGGCAACGTGTTCGAGCGGCCGGGGCCCGGCCGCTTTTCCGCATTCTGAGCGCGATCATCCTGTGCGCGGCCTGCTCGACGGGGTCCCCGGGGCGCCCTTCGCCGGAACCGGCGGGTTCCGCCGCGACCGCCCGTGGCGATACGACCGCGGCGCCCGACGATGGCCGTGACGCGGTGATGCCGGGACGGAGCGACACCGCCGCGGTCGTCGACTCGGCACGCGCCGACACCTCCTTCGTCGGCCCGTCCCGGACGGATACCGTACGGACCGGGGTACGGCCGGTGACCGCGACGGCCACCGCCAGCGCGACCGGGATCATCGCCACGCTCGCCATGCCGCTTCGCCGGCAGGCACCGCCGGACACGGCCGGTGCGCCGTACGGCATGGCCGGCGCCCCCGCGGAATCTCCGCTCGGCCGCGTGGTCGCGGATGCCGTGCGCGCGGCGACGGGCGCCCATGTCGCGATCATCGAAACGGATGCCATCCGAGGGGACCTCGAGGCCGGCCCGCTCGTGCGGGAAGAGGCCCAAGCGGTGCTCCCCGCCGAACTCCGGCTCTTCCGCCTCGAGCTCACGGGCGGCCAGCTCCACGCCGTGCTCGAAGATGTCGTGGGCGGGCCGGTACCCCGGGCGCACGTGAGCGGCATCATCGTCTGGTACGACCCGACGCGCCCGGCCGGGAGGCGGGTGCTCACCGCCGAGTTGACGGGCGGCGCGCCGGTGAGCGGAGACCGGCTCTACACCGTCGCCGTCACCGACCGCATGGCCGCGGGCGCCGGTGGGTTCCACACGCTGCGCACCGCGCTCCTCGCCGAGGACACCGGGATCCTCGCCCGTGACGCTTTGGCCGACTACCTCGGCGCGCTGGCGCAACCCGTGCAGAGGCCGGAAGATGCTCGCCTGCGGGCAATGCGGCCCCGCTGAGGCGCCGGCCCGCGACGAGGGCCGGTCGCGGCGGTCGAGCCCGACCGAGGACCAGCCATTGCGGACGCCATGAGCCGATCCGTACCAAACCGCTCCGGCCGATTCCCGCGGCGGCTGCGCCGGGGGCGCGGCGACGGCGCGGCCACGGACCGCGTCACCCCCGACCTGCTCGCCCGTCTTCCGAAGACCGACCTCCACGCGCACCTGGACGGCTCACTGCGCCCGGAGACGATGATCGAACTGGCGCGAGCGCAGGACAAGCCGCTCCCCGCCTGGGATCCCGAAGCGCTGCGCGATCACATGCACGTGCGTGACGCCCGGAATCTGGTCGACTACCTCACCCGCTTCGACATCACGCTCTCCGTCATGCAGACCGAGGACGCGCTCGAACGCATCGCCTTCGAGCTGGCCGAGGACGCCGCGCGCGAGAACGTGCGCTACCTCGAGGTGCGGTACTGTCCACTCCTGAACACTCGCGAAGGCCTCTCGCTCTCGGAAACGGTCGATGCAACGCTGCGCGGACTCCTGCGGGCGGAGCGCGAATTCGGCATCCGCACGGGAGTCATCATCTGTGGGCTCCGCAACATGGGCCCGGAGACCTCCCGCGAGCTCGCCGAGCTGACCGTCGCATACAAGGGACGCGGCGTCGTCGCCTTCGACCTGGCCGGCGCGGAGCACGGGTACCCGGCCAAGGCGCACATCGATGCGTTCCACACGGTCATCGAGCACGACATGGCGGTCACCATCCACGCCGGCGAGGCGTACGGCCCGGCCTCGATCCGACAGGCGGTCCACGACTGCCACGCCAACCGGATCGGCCACGGCACACGCCTCTTCGAGGACCCGGACCTCATGCAATACATGAACGACTTCCGGATCCCCCTCGAGATCAACCTCACCTCGAACGTGCAGACACGCGCTGTGCCGGACTTCGACACCCACCCGCTTCGCCTCTACTACGACGAGGGACTCGTCGTCACGCTGAACACCGACAACCGGCTCATGAGCGCGACGACCGTGACCGAGGAGTACTGGCGCGCCCACCGCCACCTGGGCTTCACCCTCGAAGAGCTGGGCGATATCGCGATCATGGGCTTCGAGAGCGCGTTCCTGCCCTACCAGGAGAAGGTCGCTCTCATCGAAGCGGCCACCGCCGAGATCGATGAAGTGCTCGCAGGGGAGGGCTAGAGCAGTTCCTCTGCCGGTTCGGAGCCGCGCGGCCGCTCGCCGCGTTCGGTTCGCGGGCGTGTGCGACTCCGAAGTGACGCGACAGGCGCGCTAGCGCCCGAGACCGGCCCCTACGAAGCCCAAGCGGCGCCAGCGGCGCCGCCAACGGTGGGGCCGGGACCGGATCCGTGGATCCGGTCCCGGAATGAGGAAGGAAATCGGCGAGCGGGCGCGGTCACTCCGTCACGACCAGCGTCCCGTGCATGTTCATAGCCATGTGTGGGGTGCAGGTGAACTCGTACGTCCCGGGCTTGAACCGCTCATCGATCGTCAACTCGTAGGTGTCTCCCTTCGAGATGACGTACGGTCCCGACCACGCGGCGCCGAGGTCCACCCCCGCCGGCACACCGTCCTGCTTGAACTGCACGTTGTGCGGCTGCGTGCCCTCGTGGACGAAGCGCACCACTGCGCCCCGACTCACCTCGATCTTCGCCGGCTCGAAGCGGAACGTGGTCCCGTCATCCACCATCTTCACGACCACGACGTTGTCCGCCGTCGCGGAACTCGTCTCGGCAGCCGCCGCGGCGTCCGCTGCGGGCGCCGCGCTCTGCTCCTGAGCCGCCGCGGCAGGCGCCGCCTGCTCATCCGCCGCCCCACCGCCGCACGCCGCCACCGCCAGCGCGGAGACAGCGAGAGCGAAACCAATCCTGTCTGCCTTCATCGGCTCGTTCCTTTGCTGAGGTCAACCCTCTTCGGGAGCCGGGAGGATACAACCGATCGGCGTACGATGCCAGTCCGGGGATTTCCGGACGGTGTGTAGGGGAATTCCGGACAGCGCTGTAGGGAAATCCCCTACAAACGCCGACGGTGCGCGGTATCTCGCCGCCCGGGGCACATGCCTTGCCCTTGTTCGCCGTGGTGGGAGGGGGACGCCGGGTGCCAGCGAACGAATGGACGCGACGGTCCGAGGCCGTCGCTTTTTTCTGGAGGTTGCCTCGATGGTGGCAACGAGGCGGGCCGTACGGGGTCGCATCGCGTGGGTGTACGCCGCAGCGGTACTCGGCGGCTGCGCGAGCGGCGGAACGGAGCGGGAGTGGGGCATGCGGGCGCCGGCCGCGGCGTCCGTGATCGAAGTCGAGACGCCGCTGCTCGCCGCGCGGATGGCGGCGCTGTCGCGGCGTTCGCCGACGTGGCGGGCGGGGCTGGATTCGGTGCGGGCGAGCGGGTTCCGGGTGGTGGTGACGGAGCCGGCGCGGGCGCGGCGGGTGTCGGGTCTCGAGGACTACCGTCCCCGGTACATCGGCGAGGTGATCCCGTTGCGGAACGCGGCGGGCGAGGTGACTGGCGCGGTCGTGGTGGTGGATGTGGTGCGGCTACGGAAGCTGACGGAGGCGGCGGGGCTGTCGGCGGCAGTGATGGCGGGCGACGTCGATCGCATCCTGATCCACGAGGTATACGGTCACGTGGTCCCGCTGTCGCAGAGCCGGCGGCTCTCCGGCGGGTGTCCGGACCCCCGGCCCGGGCAGCCGCCGGAGTCGTCGTGCGCGATCCGGCGGGAGAACCGGATCCGTGCCGAGTTGGGGCTCGAGCGGCGGACGTCGTACGACATCCGCGGCCTGGCCGTGGGGCGCTCGCTCGAGCGCGCGCGCAACGGCGATCTGGGCGACGGCCGGGACGAACGCTGACGCGAGGGCGGTCGCTCCGGCGTTCGGCCGAGCCGCGCGAGGGGGGGTGTTCGCGTGCGCGGCCCCCATCCGGCCCCGTGCGTTCCCCGCGCTGATCCGTCCGCCGGGTGCCTCAGTCCGCGCCGGCGGCGGCGGGCTCGAGGTCGCCGGCGAGGAACGACTCGGCGAGGTCGACGAGCTCGCGGGAGCCGATGTAGAGCGGCGTCCGCTGGTGGAGCGATTCCGGCTCGATGTCGAGGATGTCGCGCTCGCCGTCGCTGGCGCGGCCGCCGGCCTGCTCACAGATCAGCGCGACCGGTGCGGCCTCGTAGAGGAGGCGCAGCTTGCCGCTGTTCTTCACGGTGTCGACCGGGTACATGAAGAGGCCGCCGTAGAGGAGCGTGCGGTGCACGTCGGCGACCATCGAGCCGATGTAGCGGGCGGAGAACGGCTTGCTGTTGCGGCCGTCGATGCCCTTCAGGTGGTCGACCAGTCGCTGCTGGCGCTCGGTCCAGCGGGTGTAGTTCCCCTCGTTGCAACTGTAGATCCGCTTGCCGGGCGTGGGGATCCGGATGTTGGGGTGACTGAGCACGAACTCGCCGATCGAGGGATCGAGCGTGAAGCCGTGGACGCCGGTGCCGGTGGTGTAGACCAGCATGGTCGAGGAGCCGTAGACCACGTACCCGGCCGCCACCTGGCGTCGCCCGGGCTGGAGGCAGTCCTCGACGGCGCCGCGCGGGTGGCTCGAGATCTTGCGGTGGATCGAGAAGATCGTACCGACGGAGACGTTCGCCTCGATATTCGACGAACCGTCGAGCGGGTCGTACAGGAGCGCGTAGTGGCCGGTCGGGAACTGATCGGGGATCGGGAGGATGTCCTCGGCTTCTTCGGAGGCGATGCAGCAGAGATGGCCTCCGTGGTCGAGCGCCTTGAACAGCACTTCATGCGCGTAGATGTCCAGCTTCTTGACGTGCTCGCCGTGCACGTTGGTGGTGCCGGCGCTCCCGAGGATGTCGAGGAGGCCCGCCTTGTTGACTTCGTGGCTGATGACCTTGGCCGCGAGTGCAATGTCGTAGAGGATACTGCTGAACGCACCCGTCGCCTCGGGGTAGTGCCGCTCCTGCTCGATGATGTGACGTTCGATCGTCATGATGGCGTTGCTCATCACACCCTCCGGGAAGAGTTCGTCGTGCCGCGGTGCGGTCCGGGCCGCACGCCGTCCGTTCCGTGCGGGGCGCCGGGATCGGCGCCGTGGTCTTCCGTCATTCCGCCGCTCGCGCCTCGATTTCGTACGGATTGGCGCGGTACCCGTATCGCAAGTGGTTCCAGGCGTACCGCAGCGGGAAGCCGAGTGGGTGGCGCTCCCACTGGCGCACGTGCGCCAGCTCGTGCCGGAGCAATCGAGGGGTGAGCGCGGCCGTAGGGTGGACGATGATGGTACGGCCGAGCGTCACGGCGGCGGCCGGACGCCCCATCCCGGAGAGTCGCCCGCCGAGCGCCGGAATCCAGCGACCACGCCGGATCGAAACGCCCGGTGGCACGTCATGCGGAGGCTCGACCCTCTCACGCGCCAGCGCGCGGATCAGCGGATCGATCATCGCGACGTCTCGACCTCCATGCCTCCATCGGGATGCGCGCGCACGTGGATCGCGCCGTCCCGATCGGTTCGCAGGACCCGGATGCCGTGGCGCATGAGGCGCCGGATGACGTTCGGATCCGGGTGCCCGTAACGGTTGTGCCGGCCGACGGATATGACCGCGACCGCTGGATCCGCGGCGTCGAGCAACGCCTCCGAGGTCGATGTCGCACTGCCGTGGTGCGCGACCTTCAGTAGCTCGACATCGAGCGCCGTGCCGTGGCGGGCGACGATCGTCCGCTCGACGGCCGCCGGCGCATCGCCGAGGAAGAGCGCATCGAAGCGCCCGTACTCCAACGCGAAGGCGACGGAAAGTTCGTTGGCCTCGCGCTGCCCGTCAAGCCGCCCGGCAATCGGGTGCAGGAAGCGGATGACGACGCCATCGAAACGGACCACCTGCCCCTCGCGTGCGGCGATCCATCGTGCGCCTTCGCGGCCCGCCTCCCGGATGACCTCGAGGTACAGCGGCTTTCCCATCGCGATCCCAGGATCCACGATGGTCCCGACCGGAAACGCCTCGAGCACGGCGTCCGCCCCGCCGATATGATCGGCATCCGGGTGCGTGAGGATTAGGGCTTCCAGGCGCCGCACGCCGTGCCGGAGCAAGAACGGCACCACGCGCGCGCGGCCCGCGTCGTAGTCGGCGCTGCGAGGACCCGCATCCACGAGGATCCAGCGCCCTGCCGGCGAGCGGATCGCGATCGCGTCGCCCTGGCCGACGTCGATGACGTGGATCTCGAGATCGTCGCCGTGGACGCGCTGCGCGGCGATCGGCCAGGCGACGAGGACCGCGGCCGCGACACCGCTTGCCACCGCGCCCCGCACGCCCCGCCGGATGCCGGCGCGCGCGGGGCCGCCGGTGGCATCGCCGCTTGCCGTCGGGCGGTAGTGCGCGCGCCGCGCGCCGGCGGCGAGTCGTCCGGTGATGAGGGCGCAGGCGAGGGCGGCGAGCGCCCAACCGACCACGGCATCGCGCGGAACGAGGAGGCTGCCGCCCGGGACCGCGGCGGCGATGGCCGCGATCCGGTCGAGCGCGGCGAGCGTGAGTCCTGCCCCACCGGCGAGGAACCGGCCCACCGGCGGCGCCACGGCGGCGGCGCCGAGTGCCAGCGCAATCGCCGGCACGGCCAGCCCGACCACGGGGATCGCCGCGAAGTTCGCCAGTATGCCGATCGGCGCGATCTGACCGAAGTGCAGCACCGTGATGGGTGCGGTGGCGAGCGTGGCCGCGAGACTGGTGGCAGCGCCGTCGCGAAGCAGGCGTGGCACGCGTCGCGGCAAAGCGTCGAGGAGGCGGGCGCGTAGCGCGATGATGCCGCCAATGCCCGCGAACGAGAGCTGGAACCCCGGGTTCAGCAGGGCGAGCGGATCGGCGGCGAGGAGGACGAGGGCGGCGGCGGCCAGGAGCGCGTAGGGGTCGGCCGGCCGCTGCATCAGTCGTGCGCCGAGCACGAGCAGGATCTGGAGCATCGCGCGGGCCGCCGCGTAGGGCGCGCCGAGGAAGAGGACGTAGGCGATGGTCGCCGCCGCGGCGACGGCCGTGCCGAGCCGGGGCGAGAGCCGCAGCAGCCGCGCGAGCAGCAGGAGCGCGCCGGTGATCAGTCCGACGTGCAGTCCCGAGATGGAGAGCACGTGCGCGAGCCCGGAGCGCGTGAATCGGTCGCGGACGTCCCGGTCCAGGCCGTCGTCCTGCGCGAGCACGAGTGCCTCGGCGAGCGGCGCATGGTCGCCGAAGAGGTCGCGGAGTCGCGCCTGCGCGGCGGCGCGCAGCGCCGCTCGCGGATCGGATGATGATCCCGACTGCGGCGCGCCCGTCCGCACGGAGTCCAGGAGCAGTGTCCCCGCGTACTCGGCGGGCCGCGGCCATGCGCCGCCGTGCGGTGATGCCCACCACTGTCCCCACGCCGTCGTGGGTGCGCCCACCTCGTGCAGGGCGCCGAGGTCCGTCGGGACCCGCGCGCGCACGGTCCCCCGGCACGGAAACGTCCGGCCCCCGATGCGGACCTGCGAGATGCGGAACCGGACCGTGCCGTCCGTGGCGGGGCGTGCGGTGAAGCTGCCCGCGACTTCGATTGCGCGTCCGTCGGGGAGTTGCGCGCGGCAGTCGGCGCGGGCCGCGGCCGCCGCGTGCCGGCCGGAAGCGGCACCCGTGGCGGCGAAGGCGGCGAGCAGCACGAGTTGTCGGCGATTCGGGAGGAGCGGAAAGGCGAGGGCGAGCGCGGTGAGCACCGCGAACGGCGCCGCGGCGGGGATCGGCGCGCGCAGCCCGACCGCGAGGCCGGCGGCGAAGGCGAGCGTGGCGAGCGGGAGCGGCCGGATCACGCCGCGCCCCGGCGGAGGCGGCGGGGGCGGCCCTGCCCGCTATGCCGCCGCTTCGGGCCGGGCCTGCGGGTCCACCGGCACGCCGGTGAACGTCGCGCCGGTGGTACCCGTGAGCCGGACGTGCACGAACCGGCCGATGAGCGAGGGTGCGCCCGGGAACGCCACCACCTTGTTGCCGTCGGTGCGACCGAGCACATCGCCGTCGCTGCGCGCCTCGCGTTCGACCAGGACCTCGACCGTACGGCCGACCTCGCCGCGGTTGATCTCGGCCTGGATCTCCCGCTGCACCGCGATGAGCCGTTCCAGCCGCGCCTGCGCCACGTCATCCGGGATGAACTGCTCCCGCGGCAGACGCGTGGCCGGGGTCCCATCCCGCGGCGAGTACCGGTAGAGGAATGCATCGTCGTAGCGGACCTGCCGCACCAGCGCCAGCGTCGCCTCGTACTCCGCCTCCGTCTCCCCCGGGAACGCCACGATGATGTCGGTCGAGAGCGCGATCTGCGGGATCGCGGCACGCACCATCTCGATCTTCTCGAGGTAGGCCTCCACGGTGTAGCGCCGCAGCATTCGCTTGAGCGTGCGGTTGTGCCCCGACTGGACGGGCAGGTGCAGATGCTTGCAGACCGTCGGCTCCTCCGCCATCGCCTCGACCAGCGCCGGCGTGAAGTCGTTCGGATGCGGCGAGGTGAACCGGACCCGCCGGATCCCGTCCACCCGCGCCACGGCCCGCAGCAGTCGCGCAAAATCCCACTCCCCGTGCCGGTACGAGTTCACGGTCTGGCCGAGCAGCGTCACCTCCGGGATCCCGCGCGCCGCCAGTTCGCGGACCTCGGCCAGGATCCGCTCGGGGTCCCGGTTCTTCTCGCTCCCCCGGACGTACGGGACGATGCAGTACGTGCAACGGTAGTCGCACCCCCGCTGCACCGGCACCCACGCGCCGACCCGCGAGCTCCGGCGGACCTCGAGACCCTCGTAGTTCTCGTGCGGCTGGAACTCGACCAGCGCGAGGCGGTCCCGTTCCGGCGCCGGACTCCCGGCCCCGGCGCGCTCGCTCCGTTCCGACTCCCCGTTCGCCACCGCGCCCGCCGGGAGGACCGGCAGCGACCTGCGCGCGCGACCCGTGCCCGCGCCCGCCCCGGCGCTCCCCGCAGCGGCGCCCGCCGCACGGCCCATCGCGGATCCGCGAGACGCCGAATCGCCGCTTCCGGCGCCGCCCACCGCGGCCAGCGCGCCCGGGAGTCCGCGGTATCCGTCGGGGCCCAGAACCAGGTCCACGTACGGCGCCTTGTCGAGGAGCGACTCCCCCATACGCTGCGCCATGCAGCCGGTCACTCCGAGGATCAGCCCCGGCCGCTCCCGCTTCAGCCGCTTGAGCTGACCGACCCGGCCCAGCACCCGCTGCTCCGCGTGCTCGCGGATCGCGCACGTGTTGACCAGGATGACGTCCGCCTCCTCGGGCGTCGTCACGATCTCGTATCCATCGGCTGCCAGGATCCCCTGCATCAGCTCGCCGTCGCTGACGTTCATCTGGCAGCCGTACGTCTCGACGTAGGCCTTCTTCCGCTGCCCCATACGGTGCATCACGAGTCCGGGCGAGTCCATGTCGGTCCGCGCCGTCCTGCTCACGGCGCGAACGCGGCGATCGAGAGGGTGAAGCGCCAGAAGTCCTCCGAGAGGCCGGAACCGTTCGCCGTGCGGCCCCCGCGCTCGAGGACCGCATCGATGCTGGCGAGCGGTCCGGCGTCGGTGGGCACGAAGCGGGTGCCGAAGCCGAGGGCGGCGGACCACTCGGTCGGGACCTGGCTGCCGAAGCGGAACGGGAAGCGTTCGTAGTGGTAGCCCAGCCGGATCGGGAAGCCGGTGCCGGCGCGCGGGTCGCCGCCGAGTTCGAGACCGGCGCCGATCTCCCATGCGTCGTCGGCCGAGCCGATGAAGTCGGTGTCGCCGGAGGCATCGCTCCAGCCGGCCCAGCGGCCGGAGACGGCGGCGAGGACGCCGGGCGTGAGGAGCGCGCTGGCGCCGGCCGTGACCTGGAGCGGGAGGTCGATGTCGAAGTCGTCGACATCGGGGTCGTCGGCATGGCCGTGGAGTGTGCCGGCCCAGGTGACGGCGCCGGCGAGCCGGAGGATCGGCGCGGGGTCCCAGCGGAAGCCGGCGGCGACGAGCGGCGCGCGCTGTGACCATTCCGCCTCGTTGCGGACGGGGCGCAGGTCGGTGCCGAGCGAGTCGGGGAACGAACGGGCCACGACGCGGCTGATGTGGCCGGTGTAGAGGCCGGCGGCGGCGCCAACGGCGAGAGTCGACGTGAGCCGGTAGCCCGCACCGATGCGGAGCTGGGCGATGGCGCCCTCGGAATCGATCAGGTCCCGCACGGTGAGCGTATCCGAGCCGAGGATCGCCTGGCGCTGCGAGAAGACGGCCCAGGACTGATCGAGGAAGCTGCCGTATCCCGCACTCGCGACCACGCTCTGGCCGATCGGGTAGAGCACGTGGAGGAGTGGGAACCGGCTCGAGCCGGCATCCCCCTGGGCGCCGTCCAGGTCGATCGAGCGATCGCTCGACTGGTAGCCGGCGGTCGCGCCGCGGAGCAGGTACTCGACGGCTGCCGCGGGATTGACGAGCGATGCATTGGGCCCGAGCAGGCCGACGCCGATGCCGCCGAGGGCGCGGGCGCGGGCATCGAGCGGTGCGACCGGGACGCCGAGTCCCTCCGATGCGAAGATCGATTGGGCCGCGGCGGGCGGCGCCGTGGCGGCAAGGACGAGTACGAACGCGAGTGGGCGCCTCATTGGAACTGGACCTCGTTCGAGACGGAGACGACGATCCGGAGCCGGGGTCCAGCGGGCGTGCCCGCGCCCGCGAAGGCGCCGAGACCGAACTGCTCGCCGGCCGGAGTCGTGATCAGCGCAATGGCCGGGTGGATCGGTTCCGCATCTTCATCGGGCGGACCGGCGAAGATCTGGACGATCCCCGGCAGCGGGATTTCGAGCGTTTCCGCCGGGTCCCCCCCGCTGAAGCGGGCCGGCGGGAGACGGAAGACGGGTTGTCGATTGGGTGCGAGGGAGGCGCCGAGCGGCGCTCGCGCGAGCGGGACGCGATTGGTCGCCAGTGCCTGGACCGCGGCGAGTGTCACCGTATCGGCCGGCGCGAAGCCGGCGGGCGGCGCGACCGGCGTCAGCACGAGCGTGATGGCGTTGACGGTGGCGTCCCGGAAGCGAACCATGCAGTCGGGCGCGCCGTCGGCGCACGGGACCACGCGCAGCGTATCGAGCCGCTCCTTCAGGCGCAGGAACGAGCGCCACACCGGCACGCCGCCGACCAGAAGCGTGTTGCCCGCCGGCGCGGCCGGATCGAAGACGAACGTCCCCGCGATCGCCGAGGTGCTGTCGGCCTCAAGGCTGTCGGGCCGGGCCGCGGGCCGCACGGTGAAGTGCAGCTTCGGCGTTTCGAACTGGAATCGCACGTCGGGCGTCTCGCTCACGATCAGCAGCCCCCGCTCCGCGGCGGCCGTGTCCGCCAGGAGCGCGAACTGCGCCGAGTCGACCGGGATCCGGACCACCGTGTCCGTGACCCCGACCTCCGCCCGGCCGAGGAGCGTCGCCCGGCTCCCACCGGGCTCCGTCCACGGCTCCTGTACGGCACCCGTGTCGACCCGGAACGACCAGGTGGCGGACCCCTCGTCCCACGGCTCTGCGAGCTGGTAGAGCGCGAGCGTCGCGGGACCTGGCGAGGAACGGACCGAATCCACGACCAGTGTCACCTCGACCGTCTCGAAGTCCGGCACGCTGTCCGTCTTCTGCGTGCCCGCCGTGTCGGTGTACGTGACGGTCGCCGGCAACGGCCGGAAGCGGAGCAGCGCGTGCGCGTCGAGAACGCCGCCGCCGTCCTCGGCCACGACGACGTAGGCCGCGTTGCCCGGTCGGCCGAAGCCCGTGATCGCCGTGTCGGCCTGGAGGAATTCGTCCGCCTCGAGCGTCACCGTGACGGTGCGCACCGCATCGCCGGGGACGAGCTCGTCCAGTCCGACGGGCTCCTCTTCCGCGCACGCGCAGACGAGTGCCGCCGCCATGCCTAGCGTAAGGATCCGTGAGGTCATCCGTACTCGATCAAGATTCCGTGGCCGCCGCGCGCTCGACGCGTGGCAGCCGGGGCCCGAGCCCCGTCAATACCTCGTAGTTGATGGTGCCTCCGCGGCCGGCCACCTCCTCGAGGGTGATCTCCGCAGCGCCATCGCGGCCGATCAGCGTAGCGGCATCTCCTACCCGGACTTCGGGCGCGCCGGTGAGATCTACCACCGTGAGGTCCATGGAGATCCGCCCGATGATCGGCGCGCGGCGGCCGCGCACCAGAACGGCCCCCGTCGGACCGAATTCGCGGCGAAACCCATCGCCGTAGCCGATGGCGAGCGTCCCCCAGCGCTCCCAGCTCCGGGAGACGTACACCGCGCCGTACCCCACGGTCGAGCCGGGCGGCACATCCCGGACCAGGACCAGCCGTGCACGGACGGCGACGACCGGGCGCGGACGGGGGATCGTACCGGGTCGCAGCGCCGGCGCCGGATCCCCGCCGTACAGGAAGATCCCCGGGCGCACGGCATCCGCGGCGTACGACGGATGCCGGAACACCGCCGCGCTGTTCGCCGCGTGGACCATCAGGTCCTCCTTCGAAACCGGGAGCTGCGCGAGCGCATCCTGGAACCGGTCCCATTGCGTGCGCGTTGCGGCGTCGTCGCGGGCATCGGCGCCGTGGAAGTGGGTGAAGACACCGGTCCAGCGCAACGCGGGTCCGCAGCGCGCGCGCACGGCATCGCCCCAGCGCGCGCTCTCGCGCCAATCGAACCCGCACCGGCCCATGCCGGTATCGATCTCGACGTGGAAGTCGAGGCCGCCCGGGACCTGCTCGGCCGCGGCCGCCCACCGGTCCAGCCCCTCGAGGTCGGAAATGCTCGCCGTCAACGCGTGCCGCGCCGCATCGCCCACGCACGGCGGCGGCAGCGGCGCGACCACCAGGATGGGGCGCGTGATCCCCGCATCGCGCAATTCCACACCTTCCGCCGCGGTCGCCACCCCGTACCCCCAGGGATCGAGGGGTTCGAGCGCCCGCGCGATGCGCGTCGCGCCCAGGCCGTAGGCGTCCGCCTTCACCATCGCGATGATCGCGGCCCGTCGATCGACCGCGCGCCGGACGGTCTCGAAGTTCTCACGCACGGCATCGAGATCGATCTCGATCCATGCGCGGTCGCACAAGTCGTTTGACATAGCCGACAAAGAGCGCGTAGTATAGGCCGTTTCCCGCTTTACCGCAACCGTGCGATGACCGAAGGATCTCCTCTTCCCACGCATCCCGCCGGGCCGACAGGGGCCGCGCCGGACTCTCTCGACCGGGCGCTCGAACAGGTCCGGTTCCTGCGCACCCGTTGCCCATGGGATGCCGCGCAGACGCCCGATTCGCTTCTCCCGTACCTCCTCGAAGAGGCCCACGAGGTCGCCGAGGCCATTGCGGACGGCGATGATGCGGCGCTCCCCGGCGAGCTCGGCGACCTGCTCCTCAACGTGGCGTTCCAGATCGTGCTGGCCGAGGAACGCGACGCCTTCACCGCGGCGACCGTGATCGCGCGGCTCGAGGAGAAGATGCGCCGCCGTCACCCGCACCTCTACGGAGCTGCGCCCGAGCCGTGGGAGGCGATCAAGGCGCGAGAGCGCGGCGGCGGCTCGATCCTCGAAGGCCTGCCCCGCGGGTTGGACCCGCTCTCTCGCGCGCACCGCATCCAGGAGCGGGTCAGCGCGGTCGGCTTCGACTGGGCGGACGCGCGCGGCGCCTTCGAAAAGGTCGCCGAAGAAGTCGAAGAGGTGCGGCTCGCGCTCGAAGCCGAGCCCTCGCCCGCGCTCGAAGAGGAGCTCGGCGACCTGCTCTTCGCCGTCGTCAACCTGACCCGTCTCTCGGGCGCCCACGCCATGCGAGCGCTCCAGCGAGCGAACCGCAAGTTCACGGCCCGGTTCGAGGCGCTCGAGCGGCTCGCGGAGGAACGTGGCATCACGCTCGGTCAGGCCCCCCTCGAAGAGTTGGACGCCCTCTGGGACAGCGTCAAGCGCGCGGAGGCCGGAGAGAGCGGCTGATCCCCGGTTCTCCCGATCACGGCGTGGTTCGGCCCCGATTCGCGCGCGAGCGCGTGCGCGAGCGCGCCGCCGCCGCCCGTGCCCCGGCGCCGGTCGGGGAGTTCCAGACGCGGAGGGTTCGGCCGGTCTCGGCGTGAAATCGGCGCGGCCGGGGTTCACGCCGGACCGACGGCCCCGGTCGAGACCGGCGCGAACGCCGCCTCCGTCCGTTGGGCCGTCCGGCGGCCGGCGGCAATGTCCACGCGCGCCAGGATCAGTGCGCCGACGATGAAGAACGCGACGAGCGTGAGGACGCCGTAGCGGCCCGTCCCGGTCAGCGTCCCGACCAGGCCGAAGACCGCCGGTCCGGCGACCCCGCCGAAACGTTCGAAGACGCTGAAGAAGCTGAAGAACTCGGCGGACCTCGACCGCGGGATCAGCGTGGAATAGAGCGAGCGGCTCAGCGCCTGGGCGCCGCCCTGCACCAGCCCGACGACGAACGCGAGCGCCCAGAACTGCCACGCGCTGCGGAGGAAGAAGCCGAAGACGGCCACGCCGGTGTAGACGGCCAGCGCCAGGTAGATCCCGTTGCGCGCGCCGATCCGCTGGCCGAGCGCACCGAACAGGAAGGTACAGGGGATCCCCACGAACTGGACGAGCATCAGTGCGCCGATGAGGGCGCCGGTGCCGATCCCGATCTCGGCGCCGTAGATCGTCGCCATCTTCTGGATCGTTTGGATCCCGTCGATGTAGAGCCAGTAGGCGAGCAGGAACTTGGCGAGTTCGCGGTACTCGCGGATCTCGCCGAGCGTCCTGCCCAGCCGCCTGAACGCGGCGCGAGCCGCGCCGGCGCGCGGCGCGCCCCCTGTCGCCGACGGCCCCGGCGGCTCGGGGACGTTGCGGAACAGCGGGATCGAGAACACCGCCCACCACACGGCCACGCTCAGGAACGCCACGCGGGTCGCGACGCCGGCATCGGCGAAGCCGAACAGTGCGGGCTTCATGATCATGACCGCGTTGAGCGCCAGGAGCACCCCGCCGCCCATGTACCCGAGCGCGTAGGCGGCCGCGGAGACACGGTCGACCTCCGCTTCCCCGGCGACGTGCGGGAGGAGCGCATCGTTGAACACCCTCGACCCCGTGAGACCCGCGGCGCCGATGATGAAGAGGATCGAACCGGCGAGCCATTCGCCGCGCGTGATGAAATAGAGGCATGCCGTGGCGAGGATGCCCACGCCGGCGAACGCGGCCAGGAACCGCTTCTTCGCCGCCATGTGGTCCGCCATGGCGCCCAGGACGGGCGCGAGCAGGGCGATGACGAGGAGGCTGACCGAGTTCGTGTACCCCCATCGCGCGCTGGCGACGTTCGCGGGGAGCGTCGCCGCCGCGACCGTACCGTAGTAGATGGGGAAGACGGCGGCGCCGATCGTCGTCTCGAACCCGGACATGGCCCAGTCGTACATGGCCCAGCTCCGCGATTCGCGGCGACCGAGGCCCAGTCGTGCCAGCCATCCGCGCCTGCGGTCGCCGGCGCCCGTGGTG
>DASVCS010000095.1:0-25553 GCA_036381495.1 Longimicrobiales bacterium | reverse complement strand
CTGGCGCACACGGATATCCAGTCCGGAACGGACGTCGAGGTCATCGGCATGATCCAGGAGATGCCGCGGGACCGCGCCACGCGGTGGATCGAGGATGCCCGACTCCGCGATAGCGCCGATTTTGCGGACTGGACGGTCCACCAGGATCTGATGCTCGGCAGTGCACCGGCGGGTGCGCAGCCCGGTCAGCCCGGGATGCAGCCGAGCCAGCCGGGGATGAAGCCCACGCAGCCGGCACAGCCGGGCACGCGGCAGCCCACGCGGCCGGGCGATACCGTCCAGGGCCGTTACTAGCGGCGCTCGTCGGCGCGGCACCCGAACACGCCGGAGGCGTCCCACGCGCAGGGGCGTCTTCGGTGTCCTCGCCGATTCGCCGGGTGGCGGCGTGGGAGCCAGGCCGGGAACGCCGCTTGCAGCTCGATGCCGCAGGGCCGTGCACGGGAGAGGGTTATGGCCGATCGGCCGAGGCGAATGGGACCGCTCTGGGCGTGGCTGCTCGGGTTCATCGTCCTCCTCATCGTGATTCTGATCCTGGTGGATCGGCTGACCGATCGGCGCGACGCGACGGTCGCCGCGCCGGCCGCGGCGGAACGGGCGCGGTCACCCGGAGCCGAAGACGCCACCGAGGTCGCGGTCCCGCTCTCGTCGGTCCTCCCCTTCGATCCCGCCAGTATCGGCCAGCCCGTTCTCTTCGACGGCGATGTGGTGGGGGCGCCCGTCCCGGACGGCGTCTGGGTGCGGCTCGATGGCGGAGAGGTCGTCTTCCTCCGGATCCTCGACGGCGTGCGCCGGCACCCGCCGCGGGGTGAGCGGGTGACGGGTCGCGGTATCGTGCGGCGGGATGCGCGCCGCGTCGCCGGCTGGCGCCAGGCCGCCGGCCTGAGTCCGATGGAACGATCGGCCGCGGTTCCGGAGTATTATGTCGAGACCACCATGGACCGGCTGCACGGCCGATGATCGACCGGAGTCATTATGCGCGTGCAACGCTTGGCCCGGATGATCCCGCTCCTGCTCGTGGTGCTCCCGCACGCCGCCGAGGCACGGCAGCGTGATGTCCTCCGCGAGCGCTTCGTCTATCTCGACGATGACCTCACGATCGACGTGCTCGCCCAGGCGCCGGGGTCGCTCCACCTGCTGCGCGGCCGGCCGGGCATGATCGACGTGACGGGGCGGACCCGACATGGCTTCGCCGGCTTCGGTCTGAGCGATGGCGTGGTCGGGCGGTTGCAGCTCACGGCGGTCGGCGCCGACCACGTCGACTACCTGGTGGTCGTCCCCGAAGACGTCCGTGTACGGATCCGGCTCCCGGGTCAGGAACTCTCGGAGGTCTTCGGCCCGCTCCGGGATTCGGCCACCTACCACTGGCCGCGGTCGGAGCCACCGCGGTGAGTCGTGGCGGCCGGCCCGGACAACGCCGGTACGCGAGAGAACGCGCAGCATCACCCGAAACAGGAGGACATCATCGCACAGAGATCGACGACCCGCGTCAATGACCAGATCCGCATCAGCCCCGTCCGCCTGATCGATTCCGGGGGCGAACAGCTCGGAATCGTCTCACTCGGTCAGGCCAGGGAGGCCGCCAGCGAGGCCGGCCTCGACCTCGTCGAAATCGCACCGAACGCCCGTCCCCCCGTCGTCCGGATCATGGACTGGGGCAAGTACCGCTACGCACAGCAGAAGCGGGACCGCGCCGCCCGGAAGCGGCAACACGTGATCGACATCAAGGAAGTCAAGTTCCGGCCGAAGATCGAGGACCACGACTTCGACTACAAGGTCCGCAACGCGCGCCGCTTCCTCGAACAGGGCAAGAAGGTCAAGGTGACGCTCATGTATCGCGGCCGCGAGCTTCGGCGCTCCGAGCTCGGCGTCCAGGTCATGGACCGCGTCGCCGCCGCACTGGCCGACGTCGCGACGGTCGAGTCCCGGGACACGCAGGTCGAAGGCCGCCGGCTCACGATGATGCTGGCGCCCGCATAGGCGGACCCTACGACCCCGGATCGCATGCGCCGGCCGCGCGAACACGACGACACGGCGCTTCCGGACTCCCGGGCCGGTGGGCCGCCGTACCACGGCGCGCCGCCGGCGCACGGGCCGCGCAGGGCATGCCTCTTGCTCCCGTGGCACCCGCGAACCCCGCCCGGCCAGGAGTCGAGGGTATGTTGCAGGACGTACGGCCCCCGGAGCGAATCCTCGAGGAACTCGTCGACGCGGCCCACCGCTGGATGGCCGCCCGCGCCCGCGAGCGCGCCCGCGGACCCGGGACCGACTGGGGGAAGGGCGACAACCCACCCGCCTACGAGGTCCCCGAGCTTCAGGACCGCGCGGCCCGTGAGGCACGCCAGATGCGCACCCGATTCGAGGCGCTCGTGGATGAGTTCGTCCACGGCGTCGACCGGCCGTAGCACGGGCTCCGCCGCGCCGCCGTCCGGGCCGCCCGGCGACACCCCACGCCCCCGTGCCCGGCGCCCTTCCCCGCTCGGCGCCGCTCACTCGAACGGGTGCTGAAATGCGCGAAATTCCCGCGCCGAACCCCTTGAGTTCGAGGGCGCGATCTTGTAGTTTACAGTGCCAAATCGACAGTGCGGAACCGGGGCATGGAATGTTCCCGATTCTTCGATGATTTTTCCCGTTTCTCGCGGGCCTTCGCACGCATTGCGCATGCACGATCGCCCGCGGAAAGGAGACCGATGGCCACGACGACCGTAACGGCGCTGGCAGGGATCCGGGACCCGCTGAACGAGCTACAGGACGGCGAGTTGGTGGCCGCGCACCTCGAGGGCCACCCGGGCGCGTTCTCGGAATTGTATGATCGATACCACGACAAGCTGGTGCACTTCATCACCCGGAAGACGGGGGACCGGGACCGGGCGGAGGACCTGGTCCAGGAGGCGTTCATCCGCGTGACGCGGCACCTGCACCGGTTCGACCAGTCGAAGAAGTTCTCGACGTGGATCTACACGATCTGCTCGAACCTGGCCAAGAACGAGTTGCGGAACCGCTCGCGGAGTCCGCTCGTGCTGTTCCAGAAGCTGACGACGCACTGGGAGCCGGACCACCGGCCGCTCCAGTTCGAAGACTCCTCGATGCGCCCGGATGACATGTACCGGAAGCGGTATCTCCAGGAGATCGTCGAGAAGACGGTCGACGAACTCCCGGAGCATCACCGGCTGGTGTTCAAGCTGCGCGAGCTCGAGGGGAAGACGTACGAGGAGATCGCCGAGATCACCGGCGTCAACCTGGGCACGGTGAAGAGCCGACTGCACCGGGCGCGCACGAGCTTTGCGGAGCGGATCGAGCCGTACTTGAATTAGGGCTAGGGCTGGGGCTGGGGCTGGGGATTGCCCGGGAGGGGGTGCGGTGGACGGGAGGACGGCCCGGGTATCGCCCCCGGTGGAGCCCGAGCAGAGTCGAACGCATGTGATGTCGCGGGCCGGCGGACTCGGCGTTGCCGAGGGCGCCGGCCCGCGGCGTCTTTCGGTGCCGAGCCCTGGAGCGGTTGTCGCGTCACCTCGGAGTCGTACGCGCGCGAACCGAATACGGCGAGCGGCCGCGCGGCTCCGAACCCGCGGGCGAACCGCCCTGGCCCCAGCCCCAGCCCTAGCCCTAGCCTGCCGGCGCCAACGGCGCCGGCTTCACGCACACTGCGAGGAGGCAACATGCCGGTACGGAATGCATCTGCGGAATGGACGGGTTCGTTCCGCGAGGGTCGGGGGACGATGCGGTTGGGAAGCGGCGCGTTCGAGGGGGCCTACTCGTTCGGCTCTCGGTTCGAGGAGGCGCCGGGCACGAATCCCGAGGAACTGGTCGCTGCAGCGCACGCTGGTTGTTTCTCGATGGCGTTGTCGGCGGGTCTCTCGCAGGCGGGGCACGCTCCCGAGCGGATCGAGACGACTGCGCGCGCACACCTGGAGAAAGTGGATGGCGGGTTCCGGATCACGGTGATCGACCTCGACACGCGTGCGCGGGTGCCGGGGATCGATGAGGCGACGTTCCGGAAGTATGCGGAGGATGCGAAGGAGAACTGTCCCGTCTCGCGGCTCTACCAGGGGGCGGAGATCCGTCTCGAGGCGACATTGGAACGGTGAGTGCGGCTGCGGCGTAGCGGGCGCATGATGTTGGAGGGCGCCGGGTCCCGGTTCACGGCCGGGGTCCGGCGCCTTCGAGCATGCGGGGCCGATCCGGTGCATCGGCGACCTCGCGGCCGATGGCGAGGGCGAGTTCGGCGTAGCGCCGGAGTCCGCCGAGCGGGAAGTCGCGCGCCCAGTGGTCGGCGGGCTGGTGGTAGTGCTCCCAGCGGTGCTGGAGCGCCTGCTTCCGGTCGCCATCGACGCCTTCCCAGTGCTGGCCCGGGATGAGGAAGATGGACGGGATGCCGCGCCGGAGGAACGGCCAGTGGTCGCTGTTCGGGGAGGCCGTCGAGGGCTCCGCGGTCCAGCCGTGGGCCGCGCCGACGCGGCGGGCGATCTCGCCCAGCGTCGAGGTGCCGCCGCCGGCCACGTGCCAGTCGAGCGGTGGAGCGGGCGGTGCGCCGGCATCGAGGTTGATCACCGCGACGGTGCGATCGAGTGGGATCAGCGGCTCGGCGGCGTAATACGAGGAACCGAGCAGCCCTTTCTCCTCCCCGGTCAAGAACAGGAAGAGGACCGAGCGCGCGGGTGGCGCGGTCCGGAGCGCGTCGGCGATGGCGAGGACCATCGCGACGCCCGCGGCGTTGTCGGAGAAGCCGTTGTAGATCGAGTCGCCGTCGATCGGCGTGCCGATCCCCAGATGGTCCAAATGGGCGGTATAGACGACGACTTCGCGGCGCCGCTGCGGGTCGCTGCCCGGCAGCAACCCGGCGATGTTGGCGGCATCGACGGGACGCGTGGTCGTCCGGATCGTGGCGGCGATCTCGCGGCCCAGCGGGAGTGCATTGAACGGCTGCGAGCCATCGAGCGCGTTGGATGCGATGGGTGCACCGGCCAGGATCGCGGCCGTGAGGCGCGGTCCGGCGACGAGCGTGGGCAGCGGCGATTGCCAGACCGGGGCGTCGACATCGGCAGCCACGAAGAGACGTTCACGGCCGCGGGCACGGGCGAAGGCGGCGAAGCGGTCGGGCTCCGGGATCAGGAGCACGACGCCTTCCGCGCCGCGCGCCACCCAGTCGGGGAGCAGGGTGCCGGCCTCGCGGCCGAGCGGGCCGACCACCACGATCACCTGCCCATCCAGACGGGGCCGGCCTTCCAGCGCGGCACGCGCCAGGCCGGCCGTCCCCGCGAAGAGCGCTTCTCCGGTGAAGTCGCGGAAGGCGTCGCGACCGCCGATGTCGACGATGAAGTCCTCGCCGGCGCGGTAGCCGGACACATCGCCATCGCGCGTGACGACGACACGCGTCGCCTGCCGGTCGATGGTCGCCGCGCGCAGCGGCACCGGCTGGAAGTATCCGCCGCCCTCCGCCGCGCCGGAGATCCCCATGCGTTCGAGCTGCGCGGCGATGTAGAGGCCGGCCGTGCGTGCGCCGGGACTGCCGGTGCCGCGTCCGGCGAGCAGGTCATTGGCCAGGAATCGCGTATGCGCGCGGAGCGCGAGCGTATCGATCTCCTGCGCCGCGAGCGTGGGTGTCGTGGCGAGCGCCGCGGCAAGCGCCGCCACGAGCGGGGACAGCCGGCGAATTCGTCGCGACATCGGCCTTTCGTTCGAGGTCGTTCCGGTCGGTGGTTCCGCTACCCCGGCGGGCGGGCGATGTTGCGCGGACCGTCACGGCGCGCGTGCCGGCGGCCGTCGGCCCGTCCATCCGGCGGATGGTCCGCCGCGGTGCCCGCGGGGCCGGATGCGCGCGGCGGTGGCCGCCGTCGTGCGACCGAGTGCGAGCGGGCCTCGGCTCAGCCGCTGAGGACCATGTCGGCGTAGCCGTTGTCCGGGTCGCCGCCGCGGTCGAGGATGCGGTCGACGGTCCCGGGGCCGCGGTTGTAGGCGAGGAGTGCGAGGCGGAGGTTGCCGTCGTACTTGTCGATCAGGTCGCGCAGGTAGCTGAAGCCCATCCGGAGATTGAGGTTGCGGTCGAAGAGATCCGAGGCGGTGGTGCCGGGGCGCAGCCAGCGGGCGGTGCCCGGCATGAGCTGCGTGAGGCCGCGAGCGCCGACGTTGCTGACCGCCCGGTGGTCGAAGGCGCTCTCGGTGTGGACGAGGCCGAACGCGACGTCCGGGTCGATCCCTGTCTCGATGGCTGCATCGTAGATGTCGGCGGCCAGGCCGCGGCCGATGTCGTAGCGGAGAACCGCGCCCTCGATGGTGTCGGCTCGCCGCTGCTCCGCCCGGCGGATGGCCCACTGTTCGGCGACTTCGTCCTCGATTGCGCCGGGCGCGGCGCGCGGGGCCGGCGTCGGTTCCTCGACTTCGCGGGGCGCCGGGCGCGGCGCCTCGCGCGCGCCGCGGGCGATCGGCGCCGCGGCGCCGGCAATCGTCAGGCCGATGATCGGCTCCCGGTAGCGCCGGAGGAACTCACGGCCCCGTTCGATCCAACCCCGGTCGCGGGCGCGCTCCCGGATCCGGTGCCAGCGTTCGCGGACATCGCGGCGACGCTCGGGCTGCTGCCGCCGATCGGGCCCGCGCCGCCGCTCGGGCGGCCCGGCATCGTAGGCGCGTCGCCGCCACGGGCGGGCGCCGGGGCCATCGTACCCGTCCCGGCCACCGTCGTATGCCAGGCGGGGGGATCGCCCGAAGTCGGCCGTGGGATACCGCCTCCGGCCGAAGTCCCTGGCCGACGCCGTGCGTCGGCCGTACCCGGCAGCCTCCCACGGGGCGCGGGGCCGCGATCCGCGCGATCGGTTCGACGAATCCAACACCATCCGAGCGTTCTCCGGGCCGCGCGTGAGTACCGGACCATGCATGCACCCGCCGGGATGGCGTGCAGCATTCGTGCCCCCGTGCCACCCCGCCGGGCCCCGCCGACGGCTCATGCCGAGTTCGGGCGCACCCTTCGCGTTTCGGGCTTTCAAATTGCTGCCGGGAACGGGAGCGGCGGCTGCGCCGCCTGGAGCGGGAACGTTTACGTTTACGGGAACGGGAATTCGGCACGCGCACGCGCTCGTGCTCGCGCACGCGCACGAATCGAAACCGAAACACGCCGTGGTGCGGCGAACCCGGGATCAGCCCCCGCCCCTCATTCCTCGCCCCGACAGACGATCCGCGCGATCACCGCCGCAAGGTTGGCGGGCCCGGCCTCGCTGGTGAGGATGATCGATCCGTCCGGAGCGATGCCGATGGCCTCGCCCTGGGGTTCGCCGAGTGTCTGGATGTCGAGACGGAAGGCGGCGGTCTCGAGTCTGCCGCGGCGCACGGGGTGGATCGAGACATCGGTGTACGTCCGGAGCGCGACCCACCGGCCGTCGGGTGCGGCGGCTGCGCCCGTGATCTGCTTCGAGAGCGCGACGGGACCGTCCGTCAGGGTCTGGACTCGCTCGAGCACGACGGCTTCGTCGCGCCGGAGCGGCTGTGGATAGCGGTAGACGGCCACGGGCGCGTCGTGTCCCTTCGTGACGAGGAAGACGCCGCCGTCGGGGAGAACGAAGAGCGCCTCGGCGTCGTGGGGGGCATCGGGGTATCGGATCGGGAACCGCTCGGCGGTGGCGACCGAGTCGCCCGGCGCGGGTTCCGCGATCCGGTAGATGGCCGCGTCATCGCGGCGGAGCCGGTTGTCGCCCGTGTCGGCCAGGTAGAGGCAGTCTCCGGTCGGGCAGGGGCCGAGTGCGGCATCCTCCCAATCGACGTTCTCGGCGCCTCTCACTCGGATCGCGCCGCTCAGGTGCCCGGTGGAATCCACGGCGAAGATGACCGGATCGCCGCCGGAATCGTTGTGTGTCCAGAGGATGCCAGTGTGGCGGCGGCTGACGGCGACACCGCTGGACTCGCCGACCTCGGGCGGGAGCGTACCGGTCTGTTGCGGGGCAGCGCACCGGGCCGCGCCTCCGGCGCGCGGCGTGCACCCCAGCGCGGCCAGGGTGGCCAACGCGATTGCCGAACGGACCCGCATCGCGTGCTCCTCTGCGACAGGAAATGGCCGACAGACAAGGATCGTTGTCGCGCCGTGGGGCGTCAAGACGCGGGCGCGTGCGGCTCGTCATCGAGTGGCAGCCAGAGCGTGAACGTCGAGCCATGGCCGACCTCGCTCTCGACCGTGATGTCGCCGCCCAGGAGGCGGGCGAGGCGCCGGCTGATGGGGAGTCCCAACCCTACACCCCCCGGTGTGCCGGGCTCGAGGCGCGCGAACTCTTCGAAGATGCGTTCGTACATGTCGCGCGGGATCCCGGGTCCCGTATCGCTCACGTCCACGGCCAGCCACCGGCCGGGGCGCGGCGCTCGCCCGTCCGTGCGAACCTCGACCCGGACCGTGATCCGTCCGCCCGGGGGCGTGTACCTCGTTGCGTTCGAGAGCAGATTGCCGAGGATCTGGTGCACGCGTGAGTGATCCGTGACCACGGTGGGGAGGTCGGGCGCGATCGCGACTTCGAGGGTGAGCCCCGCCGCCTCCACCGCCGCGCGGTGTTCCTCGGTGCTGTCGCGCACCAGCTCGCCCGGATCCGCGGGCTTGCACTCCAATCTGATCTGGCCCGCCTCGGCACGGGACAGCTCGACCAGGGCCCCGATCAGGTCGAGCATCGATCGGCTCGCCCGGCGGATCCGCGAGACGCTCTCCCGCTGCTCGCTCGTGAGTTCGCCCTTCGCACCGGTTTCGAGCAATTCGGCGAAGCCGGCCACCGCACCCAGCGGGTTCTTGAGGTCGTGGCTGAAGCCACGAATGAGGCGCGCCTTGCTCTCCATCACCCGTTCGAGTTCCTCGCCGCGCTGCTCGGCCTCCGCGCGCGCGGCTTGTTCCCGTTCGAGCAGCCGGTTGCGTTCGGCCTCCGCGCGCTTGCGCCTCGTGATGTCGAACATCAGCATGACGACGCTGTGGATGCGACCCTCGGAATCACGCAGTGGCGCGGTCGAGAGACTGAGCGACACCGTCGTGCCATCCTTGCGGACGGCGGTCACTTCCTCGCCCGTGAACGATTTGCCCTCGAAGCCGCGGCGGACGGCTTCGCGGTGGGCCTGCCGTTCCTCCTCCGGTATGATCGGGAGCTTGCGGCCGACGACTTCCTCGGCTTTCCAGCCGAAGATCAGTTCGGCCGCCGGGTTCCAGAGGCGGACGACGTCGTCGAAGTCGTGCACGATGATGGCGAGCGGTGAGGCCTCGACCAGCGTTTCGAGTATCTCCGTGGTCTCCCGGAGCGCTGCTTCCGCCCGCTGCCGTGCCGTGATGTCTTCGAGCATGGCGAGTACGCCGTCGACACGGCCCTCGGCATCTCGGAGCGGTGCGGTCGAGAGGCGGAGCGTGAGCAGCGAACCGTCCTTGCGCCGCCGCCGGATCTCGATGCCGCGCAGCGCCTCGCCACGCATGACCCGTCCGAAATGATGCCGGAATTCGTCCGCACTCTCGCCGTACGCCTGGGGGGGGAGTCGGCCGATGACCTCTTTCTGGGTCCAGCCCAGGATCTCCTCGGCGGCGGGATTCCAGCGGCGGACCCGGCCTTTCGTATCCAGGACCACGATGGCGAGTGGCGAGGCGTCGATGACTGCTTCGAGCCGCTGGTTCGCCTCGCGCAGCGCGCGCTCGTAGCGCCGGCGCTCGGTCACGTCCGAGCCGATCGTGAACACGCCGATGTTCCGGCCGCGCACGACGATCGGCAGCTTGGTCCCCTGGATCTCGACTGCGCGCCCATCCTTGCGGATGAACGTCATTTCGAATTGCTGGGGTTCGCCCGCGAGCGCCTTCCGGAACGCCTCGCTGATCCGCTCCCGGTCCGCCGGGACGATGGCTTTCAACCAATCCAGCCCGAGCAACTCATCGGGGGGGTAGCCGAAGATCTGGATCGCCGCCGGGTTGGCGTGCCGCAGCCGGCGGTCCGGATCGGTTTCCAGGACCGCGTCCGGGCTGTAGGTGAAGAGCGAGCGATATCGCTGTTCGCTGGCCTCGGCCTCTTCGCGGCGGCGCTCGGTCTCTTCGAGGAGGAGTGCACGCCATAGCGCGAGCGCAGCGAAGTCGGCGGCGATGCGAACCGCTCCGATCTCGGTCGCGGGGAGCGGGCGCTCGTCGGGGCCGCGCAGGAGGACCAGCGTACCCAGCGGATGGTGCAGCGGACCCAACGGGATGATCAGCACGGCGCAATCGCCGCAGGTCCGCAAGATGCTCGCCGCCATCGGGCCGGTGAGGTCGCGGGCGGCGGCGAAGAACTCCGGTTCACCGGTCTCGACCATCTTCCTGGTGAGCGAGCCGGGGTACGGCACGCGCGTGTGCAGGAGCGGGGCGCCGCGTCCCACCGCGCCCACCACTTCGACGGGCTCCTGAGGGGAAGTTGCGTGTTCGATGAAGGCGCCGGCGGAACCGGTCAACGCGCGTGCGCCGTCGGCGGCGATCTCCGCGACGCGGTTCGGGCTGCCGGCGGCGGCGAGGTCACGGGCGAGGTTGCGGACCGCGACCTCCTCGCGGGCGCGCCGCTCGAGGCGCCGGGCGAGCCGGCGGACCTGGCGTCCGACCCAGCCCATGATCGCGACCACGACCAGCGCCAGTGCGGTCAGCACCACCGTGGCCTGCGCGTGACGCTGGTCGAGCGCGGTGATCCGCTGCCAGTTCTGCTCGCGCGCGTCGGTGACGACCCGCTCGGCGTTGGCGGCGGACGCGAGCGCGCGTCGATACAGTTCCTCTTCGACCGGGATCCTCGCGCCGGCGGCAGGCGGCGCCGCGCGGCGTTGCGCGATGCGCTCCGCGATCGCCTCGTGCCAGCGTTCCGTGGTGCGCCGCATCGCTTCGATGGTGTCCGCCTGTGCCGGATCGAGCCGGCGGATGGCGGGCCGGAACCGGTCGTACGCGCGGATCTCGGCGGCACGCGCCGCCTGGTATTCCGCGATGAAGCGCTCGTCGCCCGTGATGATGAAGCCGCGCAGCGCGGACATCGCTCGGACGAGCGCGAGCTCGACGTCGTCGACGTAGTCCCGGGTGGGTGTGTAGACTTCGGCGATCTCCCGCCGGAGCGCACGCGTGCGGCGTTCCCCGAGGATGGGGACGATGAGGATTGCCAGAAGGAGGGCCGCCGCGAGGGCCAGCGGCAGTTGCAGCGACGGCCACGGCCTGAGCTCGGGGACCTCTCTGTGCCTCGGGCCAGCAGCGGAGCCGTCGGCCTGAGAGGCGTGTGGCATGCGGCCTCGCGGGAACGAGTGGGTCAGGGGCCGGCGCGGCCGTCCGCGAGTGGAGCCGCGCGTGCACCTCCCATGCCACCCAGAGCGGGGAGGGCGGCCACTCGCTCCGCCGGCGGGTGGGTGGCTGCCGAGCGGGCCGCCACATCCCAGCCCTTTCGCGCCGCTGCGAAATGCGCCATTATGCAGGAAACGCCGTCCGACTGTTGTGCTTCCCGCGTCCGCACGGTCCCATCGGCCGCGCACGGACCGGCTCGGGCCGTCCAGCCGAACGCGCCGTTGTGTCACCGGTTTCCACCACCAACCAGTCCATGCTCCGAAGGAGGAGGAAGGGCAATGCGATGCATTCGTACGCTTCTGGTCCTCGTGTGCGCGGCAGGTGCGCTCTCCGCCTGTAGCGTCATCGGCGGGCCGGAAGAGCCGACGCCCTCGGGTCCGCCGCGCAGGTCGGCCGGCCACAACGACGAGGGTCCCAAACCCTACGACGAGGTCGTCCCTGCCGATGCGCAGTCCGATGATGGCCTGTTCACCGTCCACCGCGTGGACGGCAAGCTGCTTTACGAGATCCCCGACAGCGTCCTCGGCCGGGACATGCTGCTGGTCAGTCGTACGGCGCGGACCGCGGACAACCTGGGGTACGGCGGCGAAGAGGTGAACACGCAGGTCGTGCGGTGGCAGCGCGTGGATGACCGCATCCTGTTGCGCGTGATCTCGTTCGACAACGTGGCCGCGGACTCGCTGCCGATCTTCCGCGCGGTGAGCAACTCGAACTTCGGCCCGGTCATCGCGAGCTTCGACATCGAGGCGATCACGCCCGACAGCGCCGGCGTCGTCATCGACGCGACCGAGCTCTACACCACGGATGTGCCGGCACTCGGACTCTCGCGCGGCACCCGCGAACGCTTCGAGATCCGCAGCCTCGACCGCGACCGCTCGTTCCTGCGCTGGGCCAAGAGCTTCCCCGAGAACGTCGAGGTCCGCGCCGTTCTGACCTACAACTCCGGGGAACCCCCATCCAACCCCTCGACGGGTACCATCTCGGTCGAGATGAACCACTCGATGGTGCTGCTCCCCGCCGACCCGATGCGGCCCCGGCTCTGCGATGAGCGCGTCGGGTTCTTCAGCGTCGAGCACATCGATTACGGCCTGGATGTACAGAAGGCGGCCGAACGCTGCTACATCGCGCGCTGGCGGCTCGAACCCACCGACCGCGCGGCCTGGCTGCGCGGCGAGGTGGTCGATCCCGTCAAGCCCATTGTCTACTACATCGACCCGGCCACGCCCATGAAGTGGCGGCCCTACATCAAGCGCGGCATCGAGATGTGGCAGAAGGCCTTCGAGGCCGCGGGCTTCCGCAACGCGATCATCGCGAAGGACCCGCCCACCCCCGAGGAGGACCCCGAGTTCAGCCCCGAGGACGTGCGCTACTCCGTCGTCCGCTACTTCTCGTCGCAGACCCAGAACGCGTACGGCCCCCACATCTCGGATCCCCGCACGGGCGAGATCCTCGAGAGCGACATCGGCTGGTATCACAACGTGATGAACCTGCTGCGCAACTGGTACTTCATCCAGACCGCCGCAGCCAATCCGGAGGCGCGAGGCATCGAGTTCGCCGACTCGGTGATGGGCAAGCTGATCAGCTTCGTGGCCGCGCACGAGGTCGGCCACACGCTCGGGCTGCCCCACAACATGAAGGCGAGCGCCGCCTACCCCGTCGACTCGCTGCGCACCACCTTCACCTGCCGCATGGGCACGGCGCCCTCGATCATGGACTACGCCCGCTTCAACTACGTGGCGCAGCCCGGAGACGACACGTGCTTCATGCCGATGATCGGGCCGTACGACATCTACGCGATCCGCTGGGGCTACGGCCCGGTGCCGGGCGCGGACACGCCCGAGGAGGAGCGCCCGGCGCTGAACGCGCTGGTCAAGGAGCACGAGGGCGATCCGATGTACCGCTTCGGTGATCCCAGCCGCTACGACCCCAGTTCACTGACCGAGGCGATCGGCGCGAACGCGATGAAGGCGAGCACGTACGGAATCGCGAACCTGAAGCGGCTGATCCCGCACCTGATCGAATGGAGCTACCGGGAGGGCGAGCCGTACGACCAGCTCGAGGAGCTGTACGGCCAGGTGATCGGCCAGTGGAACCGCTATCTCGGTCACGTGGTGACCAACATCGGGGGCGTCTACTACGTCCGGAAGACCTACGACCAGCCGGGTCCGGTCTACGAGCCGGTCCCCGAGGAGACGCAGCGCGAGGCCATGGCGTACCTGGATACGCAGGTCTTCCAGACGCCGAAATGGATGCTCGATGAGGAGATCCTGAGCCGGATCGAGCCGGCGGGTGCGGTCGAGCGGATCCGGCAACTCCAGGTGCGGGCCGTCGATCAGGTCCTGAGTCCGCCGCGGTTGCAGCGGCTCATCGAGGCGGGTGCGCTCGAAGGGGATGACGCGTACACGCTGGGCGAGATGCTCGCCGACCTGCGCGCCTCGATCTGGAGCGAGCTCGAGAGCGGCCGCTCGATCGACGTCTTCCGGCGCAACCTCCAGCGCGGCTATATCGAGCGCATGGACTTCCTGCTGAACCAGGAGCCCGAGGAGCCGCCGGCGCAGTTCCGGCGCTTCAACAGGGACACGGAGGTGGACGTCAGCCAGTCGGACATCCGGCCGTTCGTGCGGGGCGAACTCGTCGCGCTGCGCGGCGAGGTCACCCGTGCGATCCGCCGCGCGCCGGACCGCGCGACGCGGCTGCACCTCCAGGACGTGTTGGTCCGCATCGACCGGGCGCTGGATCCGGAACGGTAGTGAGCCCGAGCCCGGGGCGCCTCCGGCGCCCCGGGATGGGTTCGGGACGGGGGTCGGGATCGGGAACACCGGTCCCGACCCCCGGCTCCGACACCGCAGTACCGCCTACCGGTTCAACCAGTACGCGACCTTGATGAGGAACGTGTTGTCGGGGTGGAGGCCGAAGAGGTCGCGGTAGTCGTCGCTCCACGACTGGTGCGAGGGGTCCTCCAGGGAGGCCTGGCGGCCGTGTGCCCAGACCAGGTAGATGGTCGAGCCCGGCCGGTACTCCCAGCGCAGCACCGCGTTGGTGCGGAGCTGGGCGAACTTGAAAGCGGTGCTCGCGCCGGCGGGCGCCGCGAACGGCTGGAAGCGATCGTCGTAGGACTCGGCGCCCGGGGTGGCGCTCAGCTCCCGGAACGCCGAGTACGTGCCCGTGCTCACGAACGGTTGACCGTAGAACTCGAAGGTCAGGTCGGGCGTGGCCGTGTAGTTGATGCGCGTGCTCAGCGCGATGGTGCGCTGATCGAGGTGCGCGAACGTGTAATGCGTCACGCCGGCATCATCCGTGATGTTGCCGTACCACTGGGTGTGTTCGTGGTCTTTCGTGATGTCGGCGCCGATCGAGGCCTGGAACCGGGTCGAGAAGCGGAGTGAAACGCTCGGGCTGAACGACGCGTTGCGGGTGCGGCCCTCATCGGTGTACGACAGGTTGATCCACAGTGATGGCACGATCATTCGGCGGCTGTCGCCGTTGATGCCGAACCACGGAAAGATCCCGCGCGACGAGCGGAGCGGCGGCCCGCCGCGGGTGCACCGGTCACAGAAGCTCGCGCCCAGTCGGCCGAGCGTGACGCCCGCGTGCACGTCCCAGTTGTTCTTCAGCCCCATGTGCGCGTTGACGTTCCACGCGTTCTCGAGCCGGAGCCCCGAGGTGTTCCAGGTCTCCCAGTGATTGGCGTTGAACCGCACCCACCGGTAGATCCAGCGCGGTGCGAAGAAGTTGAGCGCGGCCCAGGTGCTCCAGTCCACGACATCCGCACGGCGGAGGAATCCCAGGTCGTTGACCTCGAAGCCGGCGGACTGATGGATCAGGCTCGTCTCGAAGCGCGTGATACCGCCGCCGTATTTCCCGAACTTGATCTGCTCGGCGTGGCCCGTGAGCGAGGTGCGCGCGGGGTCCACCGTCGGGTCATCGCCCGGCTGCTGGTAATAGTGCACGGCGCTGCGCTGCGTCCGCAGAATCGCCTCGGGGCTGCCGGCCACGCGTGAGGCCGCGGCCGAACCCGCCACCTCGTAGTTCCCGCCGCCGAACCGATTGCGGAAACTCACGCCCGTCACGTACGCACTGCCGTGGAGCACCGGCCCGGTCCACTCGTCCAGCGACCGGTTCACGGCCGTCGCGATCCAGCTCACGCCGGCTTCGCCCCCGCGCAGGTCCTGGCGAACGCGGAAGACCGCGTAATTCGTGCGCGGCTCGACGGTCCGGTCATCGACGCCCGCCACGCGCGGCGTGAGCGCATCCAGCACGCCGAACGAGAGACCGCCCTCCGTGCGGCCCGTCAGCTTCGCCGCCGCGAGGATCGGCGTCGCCGTCGGCGTCGTGGCATCGCCGTAGACGCCGAGCAGCGTCGGCGCACGGCCAATGCGCCGCGAGTAGAAGAGCCCCTCGTTCGTGTTGCAGTCCACGACGATGTAGCAATTCAACGCGAACTGGTAGATCCCCGTCCCTTCCACGAAGAACGGCCGCCGCTACGGGAAGAACGTCTCGAATGCCGTCAGGTTGAGCACCGCGGGGTCGGCCTCGACCTGCCCGAAGTCAGGGTTCACCGTCGCATCGAGTGTCACGTTCGGCGTGATCCCGTATTTCAGGTCGACTCCGCCGGAAACCGTCTGCGCCCTCTCGAACTCGCCGGCGCCCGCGGCGCGCGTGACGTTCTTCGTCACCATGTACGGTGTCAGCTCGAGTGCGCGCGCGGAGCGGATCCCCTCAAGGCCGGCCAACCGGCCGAGCTGCGAGACCAGGCCGGTCTGGGTCGGGTCGAACGCGGGCCACGCGACGCGTTCCCGGTACCGTTCGATGTCCCGCCAGATGCCGAAGCCGAACGTGTGGCTCGGCGCGTCCACGTAGCGCAACTGCGAGAGCGGGATGCGGAACTCGGCCGTCCAGCCGAGCGAATCGACGGCCGTCGCCACTTCCCACACGGCGTCCCACGACCCATCTTCCCGGCTGTCGTCGTACATCGCGTAGTCGCGCTTCACCCCGTCCGGATTGACGGCGAACTCGAAGCCCGAACGACGGTCGTCGTACGAGTCGATGATGACTTTGAGCTGGTCCGATGGCCCCCGGACATCCCGCCGCGTCAGCGCGTGCATGATGCTGTCCGGGTGCGGGTCGTAGGCGCGCACGTAGACGTACAGGTTGTCGTCGTCGTACGCCACCTGGAAGGCGGTCCGGAGCGACGGGTCCGCCCCTATGCGCGGATCGAACTGCCGGAAGTCCGAGAACGTGGGCGCCGTCCGCCACACCGCGTCATCGGCACGGCCGTCGATCGCGGGCGGCTCATCCGCGCGCCGCGCCATCGCAACGTCGGGCAGGGATTGCGGTCCGGGCGTTGCCGCCTGCCGCGGCAGCGGCGCAGCACCCCAAAGCGTGAGCGTCAGAGCTATGATCGCGGTCGCGTGCATCGGCTGTTCCTTTCCCCGAGATACCGGGTTGGACACTTCAAGGGCGGAAAGGGTTGGGATGCCGCCGGCACGCTCCGCCAAACGGCCGGCCGTGATGCCGGCCGGCGGCCCCAGGCGCAGCCGCGATCTCGTCGATCCGCTCGAAACATCCGTATTCGCGGCTCCGCACCCACCCCCCGACCGGGGCGAATGCTAAAAATTCAGCAGTCGGTTGAGATTTTAGCAGGCGGGCCGGGAGGCGTCAAGAGGTGGGCGTCGCCGCGCTACCCCGTGTTGCGCAACCCGGCGGCGATCCCGTTGATGGTCGCGGCGAGTGCGTCGTCGAGGCGCTCATCGGTCGCGCCGGCGCGGCGGCGGCGGAGCAGGTCGACCTGGATCAGGCTCATCGGGTCGACGTAGGGGTTGCGCAGGCGGATCGAGCGTTCGAGCACCGGGTTGGTTTCGAGGACGCGGGATTGGCCGGTGACGTGGAGGACGGCGCGGATGGTACGTTGGAATTCGTCTTCGATCATGGTGAAGACGCGCTCGCCCATGGCGGTGTCGGGGACGAGGCCGGCGTAGAGGCGAGCGATGCCGAGGTCGGCCTTGGCGAGTCCCATCTCGACATTGCGGATGAGGTCGTCGAAGAAGGGGAAGTGCTGCATCATGTCTCGCAGGAGGCGCTCGTGCGCCTCACCCTGGGCGGCGAAGCGTTCGAGTGCGTGGCCGACGCCGAACCATGCGGGGAGCACGTGGCGGCTCTGCATCCACCCGAAGACCCAGGGGATGGCGCGCAGTTCGCCGAGGCCGCGGCTTGCGCCGCGTCGTGCGGGCCGGGACCCGATGCGGACGAGATCGAGTTCGCGGACGGGTGTGGCGGCCTCGAAGTACGGGGGGATGTCGGGGTTGTCGGCGATCCTTTCGCGGTAGCAGGCGAAGGCGTCTGCGGAGAGCGTCTCCATCGCGTCTTCCCAGGCGGCCTCGGCGGGTGCTTCCCGGGCGCCGGGGCGGGCGAGTGCGTCGAGGGACGCGGCGACCATGAGTTCGAGCGAGCGGCTCGCGAGGATCGGGTCGGCGTACTTCCAGTTCAGGACCTCGCCCTGCTCGGTGATGCGGATGGCGCCCTGGAAGGCGCCGGCCGGTTGTGCGGTGATGGCGCGGTGGGTCGGGCCGCCGCCGCGGCCGACGGTGCCGCCGCGTCCGTGGAAGATGCGGAGGGTGACGCTCGTTTCCCGCGCGACGCGGTGGAGTGCGCGGTGCGCCTTGTAGATCTCCCAGAGCGAGGTGAGCATGCCGCCGTCCTTGTTCGAGTCGGAGTAGCCGAGCATGACCTCCTGGTGGCGGCCCCAGGAGTCGAGGTAGGGCTGGTAGTCCGGCGCGGTCCAGAGTGCGTGGCAGATGTCGGGGCAGCGACGCAGGGCTTCAATGGACTCGAAGAGCGGGACGGGCATCAGGCCGGGGTCGGATCCATCGCCGGTGACCTTGACGCCGCACAGTTCCGCGAGCCACAGGACGGTGCGGCAGTCGTCGGCGGATGCGGCGCCGCTGATGACGTAGTTACGGATCGCCTCGGGCGGGAAGGCGCGTTTCAGCTCCGCGATCGTGCGGAGTGTGTCGAGGAGGCGGATCGTGTCGGGGGACGGTCGCGGTGTCTGCGCGGGGGTGGATGGCGGTGTCGGCTCGGCGCTCGGCCGGCGGGCGGCCGCCGTCTCGTCCGCCGCGCCGGTGGTTGCATGGCCGGTGGTGGCGGTCGTGTCGCCGGCGGCATCCAGCGCTGTCGCGCCGTGTCGCAGTTCGGCGACGGCGCGGGCGTGGACGCGTGCGTGTTCGCGAATGTCGAGTGTGTGGAGGTGGAAGCCGAACGTCTCGACCTGGCGGATGAGCGGGTCGATGGCGCGGCGCGCGATGCGGTCGCCCGCGTGTTCGCTCAGGCTGCGGCGCATGATCGCGAGGTCGGCGGTGAACGCGCCGGCATCGGGGTAGGCGTCGTGGTGTCCGGGCTCGTCGCGGGCGGCGCGGAGCCGCCGCCAGAGGTGCGTCACGAAGCGGCGGTACGGCTCGAAGGGCGAGTGTGCGGGCGGTGTGGGATCGGGCGTGGTGAGCGTGGCGGCGTAGTGGTCGATCGCGCGTCGCAGCTCGGCCGAGATCGGGACCTGGCGTTCCGAGGAGGAGAGTCGCTCGAGCAGCGCTTCGAGCGTGTGCAGGTAGTGGTCGAGGATCGTGCGGCGCGCCAGCGCGAGTGCATCCCGCGTCGACTCGGGCGTGACGCGAGGGTTGCCGTCCCGGTCGCCGCCGATCCAGGAGCCGAAGCGAACCACGACGGGTAGCTCTCGGGGCGCGACCGCGCTGCCGAAGACGTCGTGGAACGTGGCGGCCATGTCGTCGTAGACCGCGGGGAGCGTATCGATCAGGACGGTGCGGTAGTAGTCGAGTCCCATCCGGATCTCGTCGTCCACGGTCGGCCGGCGGCGGCGGACCTCGTCGGTCTGCCAGAGCGCGGCGATCTCGGCCGCGATCGCCTTCTGCTGCTCCGCGGCCTCGTGGTCGGTGAGTGGCAGGCGGTCCAGCCGCTCGAGCGCCTCGGCAATGCGACCGCGTTTGAAGCGCACGGTCCGCCGCGCCACCTCCGTCGGATGCGCGGTGAAGACCGGTACGACCTCGATCCGATCCAGCCAGGCGCGCACGCCATCCGCATCGACGCCCGCCTCGCGCATGCGTTCGAGCGTGCCGCGGAACGTCCCCGGCTGGACGGGATAGCCGGGGATGATCTCCGCCGCGCGCCGCCGCCGCTTGCGATGGTTCGTCTCCGCGAGGTTCGTCAGCTCGAAGTAGAAGGCGAAGGCGCGCGTCAGCCGGTGTGCCTCTTCGACCGGCATGCCGGCGACGATCGATTCCGCCCGCGCGAGCAACTCGGCCGGATCCTCCGCTGAACCGGCATCGCCGCGCGGCGTCTCATCCCCGCGGTCATCAGCCTCCGGCCGCCGCGCGCCCGGCATGGCCGCACCTCCGCCGCCGTTCAGCTCCCGCCGTCGGATCAGCAGGTGGCGCAGCGTTTCGACCGCCTCGAACAACGCCGTGCCCGCCTGCTCCTTCAGCGTTTCGCCGAGCAGGATGCCGAGCGAGCGGACGTCACGGCGCAGCGGCAGCTCCTTCACCGTCGGATCGGCGGCGGTCAGCTCGGCAAGGCGCGCCGCCTGATCATCGGCCCGCCACAGCAGCTCGGGTTCGGGCATCGTCTCGGGAGGTTCCAACCTTACGCGCACTGGCGCCGTCTCATCCGGTGACACATCTTCACCGATGCATCATTGCTGCCAATTCCGGCTGGAGGCATGCCCATGAACGCCATCCTCTCCCTCTTGTTCTCCGCTCTGTTCGTCCACGCCCCTGCGGCGCCCGATTGCGAGTACGAGGCCGAGCGGGCCGCGACACTCGATGTCACGAGCGCCGAGCGGCTCCACATCATTGCACGGGCTGGCGAGCTGCGCGTGGAAGGGGTCACGGGGCTGACCGAGGTCCGGGTGCGCGGTCGCGCCTGTGCCTCCGATCAGAGCCGACTGGACGAGACCCGCATCGCGACGGACCTTTCCGGCGCCGTGGCGCGGGTCGAGGCGGAGCTCCCGGATGCCGGCGGCGGGTGGGGCAACAATTACGCACGGCTCGACCTCGTGATCGAGGTCCCGGCGGGGTTCGAGACGCGGATCGAGGATTCGAGCGGCGGGCTGGAGGCGCGCAACCTGGGAGCACTGGACATCGACGACAGCTCGGGCGAGATCCTCGTCGAGAACGTCGGCGGGCCACTGCACATCCAGGACAGCTCGGGCGAGATCACGGTGCGCCGGGCCGGCGGCACGGTCGTGATCGATGACGATTCGGGCGAGGTCGAGGTGGCCGGTATCGGCGGCGACATCGAGATCACCGACGGCTCGGGTAGCATCGACATCGCCGATGTCCAGGGGACCGTCACGCTGCGCGACGGCTCGGGCGACATCGATGTCGAGCAGGTCACGGGCAGTGTCCTCGTCACGGTTGACGGCTCCGGGAGCATCCGCGTCGCCGATGTGCAGGGCGACTTCACGGTCGAGTCGGACGGCAGCGGTGACGTGCGCTACAGCCGGGTCGGCGGGAAGATCCGGGTCGCATCGAACTGAGGCGTGTGCTACCGCCGGATGGGCGGCCGGGTGCGGGCGGCGTCGAATCGACGCGGAGCCGGGCACCCGCCGCCCATCCGGCGCCGGGTCACGGCAGCCGTCGGATCGGGTCGCTCGGGTAGGGGTCGCCGGGGAACGGCGGGAACGGCGAGGAGCAGCAGATCCCGCCGTTCGCGCAACTGCTGCAACAGCCGACGAAACAGCTCGCCTCCCCCCAGCCGCCGGTGTCCCCCAGCGCATCCGCCTCGGGGACCCGGGCGAGCGCGGAGAGGGCGAACAACACGCCGGCCACCGCGACGACCGTCCCCAGGAACTTCGCGACCGTCTGTTTCATGGCTCTCCTCCTCGGAACAGGGTGGTGTGGGATCTGCCCGGTCCGGACCGTTCCGCCGGGCTCCTGCCGCCGCTCGCGCTCGAAACGGGCGCTGCCGGCGGCGTCATCACGGCTGGGTGTTCGCCGCGAAGCGGATGCGCTCGGAGTCGCCTCCGCCGTAAAGGGCGCGGACCTGCTCGAAGAAGCTCCACCCGCACCGGCTCGCGGTGCCCGCGAAACGGGCATCGGCCAGCAGGACCACGCCCCTGCCATCCACGACGACACCGACCGATGGCGCGTCGAGGCCGAGCAGCCGAACGGCGGCCGATGCGGGGTCCACGAGCGTCTCGGTCCGGATGTGCGCGCCGCGCGCGATGCGGCGCGCCTCCTCGACGGATGCGCCGACGAGCACGATGGAACCTGCCAGCTCGGCATCGGCCGTGAGCGCGTGCCAGCGGGCGAGTCGCTGGCCCAGGCAGGAAGGACACTCGCCGACTTTGACGAACCAGTAGATCGCCGGCGTATCCGGCCGGTGCAGTGGCCGGGCTCGACCATCGAGATCGAGCAGCTCGACCTGCGGCAGTTGTGCACCGATCAGGCGATCCGTCACCAGGAGACGGGTCAGCGCGGGCCGGGTCCACTCGTAGTGCTCGCGGTATACGGTCAGCAGCCGGCGGTACTCGTGGAGCGCCACGCCGAGGGTCACAATGGCCAGGATCGCGAGTACGCGGAAATTCCGCAGGTGAGCGAGTAGGTCCTTCATTCGGCGCCTCCGAGGGTCAGGCGGTAACGGCCGAGCGTCCAGCCGCGGGATTCGCCCGGGCCGGCGAGGAGCAGATAGACGGCGCCGCCGGCGTGCAGCAGCGGCCCCGGGAGCGGAACATCGTGGTAGAGCTTGACCGGCTCTGTCCCGAGCCGGTAGACATCGGCGCGGTACGTCGCCTCCTCGTATTCCAGGACGTCGGGATCGAGTTGCTCGTGGGCGACCAGGAGGAGTGAATCCTGGTATACGCCGAGCCCTGCAATGGTCGTGAACGTCCGTCGCCAGCGCTCGAACTCCGCGCGGGCGGTCGGCCCGGCGAAGGCGCCGGGCGCCGGCCGCGTCGGCGCTCGCCACGACGGTGGTGGCGTGCCGATCTCGCCGAGCGGCTCGCCCGTCAGGCTGTACCGGCGCACGGGGTAGAGCAGGTTGTTCGCAACGAAGATGCTCGCGGCGCCAACCGCGAGCCTGCTGCGTGCGGCGGAGATCCAGTAGGGCGTCTGCTGCACCGCCGCGGGGAGCGGGTGGAACCGCCCGGCCAGCGAGCCGTCCCGCGCGTAGAGGTCGTAGATCTCCGGCGCCGGCCCCGTGCGCATGGCGAACACCACTACGTTCCCGCCGACGACTTCGAGGTTCGCGCCGAAGTCGGCTTCCCGCAGCGGAAACGTCGTGTCCAGTGCGAACGACGCATCGAAACGAGTGATCCGCGGGTTGCCGACCTCGCTGACGTAGACGCCGCCGACCGCATCGAACGCCGCGCCCATCGGCTGCGTCAGCTCGCCCGGTCCCTTGCCCGGCCGTCCAAGCGCACGGATCAGCCGCCCATCCGGCGCGTACACGCGAACCTGCCCGCTCGTCGGATCGGGGACCAGGAGCCGGCCGCGCGCATCCACGTCCAGTCCCACGATCTCCGTGATCAGCGCCGAGTCCGGCTCTTCGAGCTGGATGCGGCGCTCGAGCACGAAGAGCGAGTCGAACGCGATGGACCGCGAGGCCGGCATCGCGACGGCGGGCTCGCCCGTCTCCTCCGCGGTGGCCGCACCGGCCGCCACTCGCTCGCCGCAACCCGTAACGGCGACCGCCGCGGCCGCAATGGCGATGCACGCGCGACAGACCGCGAAGCCGTGGGCCGCCGCGACACGCACACGAAACACCCGATGAAGAGACATGATCCGCCTCGTGGTTGCGGGGAGCAGAGGACGCGTGCCGCCGGCACGCACGGGATCACTGCCGCAGCCCCGCGATTTCGCGAACCCCGCCGGAAACGAGGGTCGGTGTTCGGGCGGGGCGCGGTCCGCGTTACGTATCGGAGGACGTCAGTGGATGCTCGGCACGGACGGCCGTGCGCGCAGGATCCCTCGGAGTGGCGTCGGTCGAGCGTGCACACCGCGGCGCGGGCAGCATCGCCCCGGGAGGGGATGAAGCGAACGACCCTGTCCATGGCTGCCCTGTGGAGACGAGGCGCGCACGGAACCGGCGGGTGGCCGGGTCACGCCCGGCCGAGGTCCCTATGGATGTGATGGCGAGAACGGAAGCGCAAGACTCTTGTTGTGGGCGCCGGCTGCGCCGGCGCGGGGCTAGGGCTGGGGCTAGGGCTAGGGCTGGGGAGCGCTGTCCCGGCGTCCGGCGGTTGGGGCCCGCTCCGACGGCCGGACTGGCTTCCCTAGCCCGAGCCCCAGCCCCAGCCCTAGCCCGGGGCGGCGCAGCCGCCCCCTACGTCGTCTCGCGGGGGAGCGGCTCCGGCAGGTCGGCGATGACGTAGGCCATGACGGCCATGGTCGCGACGCAGAGCGCGACCTCGCGGGGGTCGAGCTTGTCGAGCGTGTCGGCGTCGCTGTGGTGATACCAGAAGTAGCGGGTGCCGTCGACGCGCAGCCCCATGCCGGGCACGCCCTCCCGCATGAGCGGGCCGATGTCCGCGCCGCCGCCGCCGCGGCTGATGTGGCCGGCGCCGATCCGTTCGAGGAGCCGGCCGACCTGGCTCACGATGGCGTATGCCGCGTCGGACCCGGAGAAGCCGAAGCCCTCGGGCTCGAAGACGCCCGCGTCGCTCTCGATGGCGAGCACGTGCCGGTCCAGCTCGTCCGTGTGCGCGTCGCGGTAGCCGTTGCCGCCGCGCAGCCCGTTCTCCTCGTTCGTCCACAGCACCACGCGTACGGTGCGGCGAGGCCGCATCCCCAGCGCCTTCATGAGCCGGACCGCTTCCCACGCGACGACGCTGCCGCCGCCATCGTCCATCGCGCCCTGGCCGACATCCCACGAATCGATGTGGCCGCCGATGACGACGACCTCGTCGGGCTTCTCGCGGCCGCGGATCTCCGCGACCACGTTGCGTGACGGCGCATCCGGCAGCGTGCGCGCGTTCATGACGAGCCGGATCACGATCCGCTCGCCCCGCTCCTGCATGCGATGCAGCATCATCGCGTCCTCGACCGAGATCGCGGCGTGCGGGATCTTCCGGACCTCGGGGTCGTAACGCATCCCGCCGGTGTGCGGGTTCTGCATCGAGCCCGACGCGATCGAGCGGACCAGACTCGCCACGGCGCCGACCCGCGCCGCCTCGATCGCGCCCTCCGTCCGGTAGCGCACGGTCTCGCCGTAGCGCACGAACGGCGCGTCGTAGACGACGATCTTGCCGCGGGCCTCGGCGGCGCGCGCGGCCAGCTCCTCGAACGACGCGACCACGAGCGCCTCCGCCGTGATCCCGCCCGCCGGCGTACCGATGCTGCCGCCCAGCCCGAGCATCGGCAGTTCGCGCGGCCGCGGTTCGACCAGCATCGCGGACTCCTCGCCCCGTACCCAGTGCGGCACCATCACGGGCTCGCCGCGCACGTTCTCGAGGCCGTCCGCCTTCATCTCGGCGAGGACCCAGTCGATCGCGCGCTCGAGGCTCTCCGACCCACTGAACCGCGGGCCGAACCGGTCGACCAGCTCGCCCAGTCGCGCGTACGCCGACGAGTCGGCCAGCGCGGCGTCGATCAGCCGGTCGGCGGCCGAGCGGTAGGCCGCGACGATGTCGCCGGGGTTGCGCTGCGCCATCTGCTGCGCGGCGGCGGGTGCCGGCGCGAGCAGCGCGGCCGCGGCCACGAGGCCCGGCGCGATGCGCGCGCGAGAGCGCCGCGTGCCGCCGTGGCGCGATCCGGGGCGAATGACGTGGCGTGTTCGCATGATGGTTCCCTGCGGTTCGAGTGAATCGGCCACGCGCCGCGGCCGCGCCCGTGCGACGCGTTCCGCGCGGCAGCCGCGGTGCGCGCGTGAGACGGACGCGTCGGGCGACCCCCGCCCACCGCGCCCCGCCGGATAATCGCTCGCCGCGCGGAAGGCCGCAACCGGTCGGCCCGGCCGCTCCGCTTCTTGCACCGCACGCCACGGACGCCGAGACTGTGCGTTCATCGCGCCGTCACCACCCGCCGTGGGCGGTGGCCGGCGAGGATGCCGCCGTGGGAGGAGGATGTGGACCGTCCTGCCATGATCCGTGCGGAACGACTCACCAAGCACTACCGCGTGAAGGTCCGGGAGCCCGGGTTGGGCGGCGCGTTCCGCGCGCTCTTCCACCCCCATTACCGCGAGGTGCGCGCGGTCGAGGACGTGTCGTTCCGCATCGCGGCGGGCGAGGTCGTCGGGTTCCTGGGGCCGAACGGCGCCGGCAAGACGACGACGATCAAGA
>DASVCS010000094.1:0-1753 GCA_036381495.1 Longimicrobiales bacterium | reverse complement strand
TAGGGAGCAAGCGCCTCGGGTCGCCACCCGCCGGTCGTCCACGGCCCCACGCCCGCCGTCCGTTCCAGGTCGTCGCCGAAGATCGCGAGGGCGTCGCGACCGGCCCGGGCGGTTTCCCACAGCTCCCGCCGCAACGCGTCCCGGTGCGCGTCGCCGGCGGGGGGGATCGCATAGCGCAGCACCGTCGAGATGGGGAGCGCGACCAGCCCGGCACCACCCTCGATGCGGAAGGGACGCCGATGTGCGTCGTCGGCTGCCGATGGATCGTCCGCCCCGGCATTGTCGGTTGCCGATGGATCGTCCGCCGCGGCATTGTCGACTGCTGATGGATCGTCCGCCCCGGCGTCGTTGTCTGCGGACGAGGCGTCCGTCGCGGCGCACGCGGCTGCGGACAGGTCGTCGCTCGCGGCATCGGCCCCGCGGATGAGCGGCGGCGGCAGGCGACGGTCGAACCGCGCGCGTTCGTCGTCATCCCCGCCGTCGCCCGGCGCGTAGGCGAGGCGGTCATCGATGAGGACGGCACGGTATCCACCGTTCGGAAGCGACGCGCTCCGCAGCAGCGGCGCCAGGCGACGGGTGTCCCACACCCGCTCCGGCACCCAGAAGACCCGGACCGCCGTCGGTTCGATGCCGAGGAACCGGTGGTACGCCCGAAGATGCTCCTCGAGCTGCCTGCGATTGTGCTCCTCGCCGAAGAGCGGCAGGACGTTCTGGGCATGCGCGCTGCCCAGGAGCTCGAGGAGACCCTCGTGCCAGAGCGCCCGGACCCACGCGAAGAACACCGGGCGATGCCAGGCGATCGCCTCCAGCAGCGTCCCGGCCAGGTGCAGGTTGAGAGGGATGCGGTACCGCAGGTGCAGCGCGAAGACGCCGGAGAACGCGTCCAGCAGCTCGGAGATCCCCTCGCGGTGGTCGTATCCGTCGGTGACGACGAGCTGGTTGGCGTGCTGCACGAGCGCGAGGCGGACGGGCGTGGCGGCGGGCGGGTCTCCGTCCGCGGGACGGTCCCGGGATCGTCCGCCGGGGGTGTGCGACGGGCGCGCCGCGCGCCCGTTCATGCGAACATCTCCCGCGCGAGCGATCGCTCCGCCTCGCCCAGGAACGCGGGCACGGTCTCCGGCCGCCGCGCACGCACGACGCAGAGCTCGTAGTGCAGGCTCTCCAGCAGCCACCGCGCCCGGTACCGCGCCACGCGCGTCAGGAACGCGTCCGGCTCGACCGGCGGCCGCTGCCTCAGGTACGTCGCGAGCGCCGCGCGGGCGGCAGCATCATGCCAATGGAAATCGCCGAACCGGAGGAATCCGGCGACCTGGATCTGGGAGACGAGGTAGGCGACGTCCCCGGCGGGATCGCCTGCCGTGCAGTGGTCGAAGTCGATGACCGTCACCCGGTCCGCGTCGATGAACACGTTCCGGGGGTGGAGATCCCCGTGCAACAGGACCGCGCGCGACGACCGCGGCGCGCCCCCCTCGGCGAGGAGCCGTCCGAGCGCGTCGATCCGGGCGGCATGGTCCGGAGCGGCCGCAGCCAACTCCCGGACGAAGCGTTCCGGCCCGGCCTCGCGCGCCGGATCGCCGGCCGGCGGTGGGTCGGGCAGCGGGACCCCGTGCAGTCGCGCCAACCATGCGGCCGCTTCCGCACCCCGCCGACGGGCGTGGCGCGGATCCTCGAGGCTCGCCGCCAGCGTGCGGCCCGGCGCTTTGCTCATCAGGACGAGGCGCCACGGCGCGAGGTACGCGATCGGTCGCGCGAT
>DASVCS010000093.1:0-117748 GCA_036381495.1 Longimicrobiales bacterium | reverse complement strand
CGCGTCCGCGCCTAGTCCACCTCGCCGTCCCCGTCGTCCACCGCCACCGGCGCCCCGCGAATGCCGAGCTGCTGGCGAACCCGGTCCTCGATCTGCTGCGCCGTCTCCGGATGTTCCTTCAGGAACAGCTTCGCGTTCTCGCGACCCTGACCGAGCCGGATATCGCCGTACGAGAACCACGCGCCCGACTTCTCGACCACATCGTGCTCGACGCCGAGGTCGATCAGCAGACCCGTGTGGCTGATCCCCTCGTTGAACATGATGTCGAACTCCGCCTGCCGGAACGGCGGCGCGACCTTGTTCTTCACCACCTTCACCCGCGTCCGGTTGCCCACCTGGTCCTGGCCATCCTTGATCGCGCCGATCCGGCGGATGTCCAGCCGCAGGCTCGCATAGAACTTCAGCGCCCGCCCGCCGGTCGTTGTCTCCGGATTGCCGAACATCACCCCGATCTTCTCGCGGATCTGGTTCGTGAAGATCACCGCCGCCTGCGAACGGTTCACCGCACCCGTCAGCTTCCGCAGCGCCTGGCTCATCAGCCGCGCCTGCAAGCCCACGTGCGAATCCCCCATCTCGCCCTCGATCTCGGCCCGCGGAACCAGCGCCGCCACCGAGTCGATCACCAGCACGTCGATCGCGCCGCTGCGGATCAACACCTCCGCGATCTCGAGTGCCTGCTCGCCCGTATCCGGCTGGCTCACCAGCAGGTTCTCCACGTCCACGCCCAGCTTCCGGGCGTACTCGATGTCCAGCGCGTGCTCCGCGTCGATGAACGCCGCAACGCCACCCTTCCGCTGCGCATTCGCGATCACGTGCAGACACAGCGTCGTCTTCCCGCTGGATTCCGGACCGTAGATCTCGCTGATCCGACCCCGCGGGATCCCGCCGATTCCGATCGCCGCGTCCAGGTTCATCGCGCCCGTCGGAATCGCCTCGACCTGCACTCGCGCACCGTCCGCGCCCATCCGCATGATCGAGCCCTTTCCATGCGCCCGCTCGATCTGCGCGATCGCCACGTTCAACGCCTTCCGCCTGTCCTCACCGATGTCGACCGTTGCCATGGCCTCCGCCTGTTTTCGCTACTCCGTTCGCCTCTCGCTCGCCGGCCCCGTTGCTACCCCCCGCGCAACCCGCCGTTCCTGCTCGACACGGCCAAGAATCGCTCCTTTTCCGCACGAACACAAGCGCAAATCCGGCCGATCGAATGCGCCGATGGGACCAGATCGCGACGGCGCGGCGGCAGTGCCACGATGGCACGGTGATGGCGCGGGGCGGCGGGCTCGCAGGCCGCACCACGGCTGCATCCGCCCGGTCCGATCCCCAGAGCGGTTGTCGCGCCACTTCGGAGTCGCAGGTGTCCGCGAACCGGGCGCAGCGAGCGGCCGCGCGGCTCCGAACCCGCGGGTATGCGACGGAAATCGTGGTCCCGGTCGATCCGTGGCCGGCCGCGCCTACGCCCGCACCACGCGGCGTGCCTCCAGCGCTGCCGTGACCGCATCCGCGGCCCTCTCGATCGCGCGGTCGTCGATGTCCAGGTGCGTGACCGCGCGCACGCGGCGGTCGGTGAACCGGCTGAGCAGCACGCCCTGCTCGGCGAGCCGTGCCAGGAGGCCGTCGGCGTCGAGGTCGTCGCGCTCGATGTCGAGCATGACGATGTTCGTTTCCGGCGGCACGACCCGGATGCCGGGGACGTTCTCCAGGCGTTCGGCCAGGCGGCGCGCGCGGGCGTGGTCCTCCTCGAGCCGATCGCGGTGGTGGTCCAGCGCGTAGAGCCCGGCCGCGGCGAGGATCCCTACCTGGCGCATCCCGCCGCCGTGCCGGCGCCGGACCCGCCACGCCTCTTCGATGAGTGTGCGCGACGCGGCGAGGACCGAGCCGACCGGGCAGCCCAGCCCCTTCGAGAGCGTGACCATCACCGTGTCGGCCTCGGCAGCCCATGCCGACTCGGGTGTGCCCGTCGCCACGGAGGCGTTCCAGAGGCGGGCGCCGTCCAGATGGATGGGAACGCCACGTCGTTCGGCGACGCGCCGGATCGCGCGCATCGTCTCGAGGGGCAGAATGCGTCCGCCGGCAGCGTTGTGCGTGTTCTCGAGGCAGATGAGCGAGGTGCGCAGGGAGAGCGGACCTGGCGGCCGGATCGCCGCCTCGACCGCATCCGGCGAGAGCAACCCATCCTGCGTCGGCACCGTCCGGAGCTGCACGCCGGACCACTGCGCCGGCGCCCCATCCTCCCAGTCGACGATGTGGCCCGTCGCGTCGGTCACGACCTCGGTGCCCGGCGACGTCAGCACCGCGATCGCCGTCTGGTTCGCCATGATCCCGCTCGGCAGGAAGAGCGCGGCCTCCTTGCCGAGCAGCGCGGCGACGCGCTCCTCGAGGCGCTTCACGGTCGGATCGTCCCCGAGTGCGTCGTCGCCCACCTCGGCGTGCGCGATCGCCTCGCGCATCCCGGGCGTCGGTCGCGTGACCGTGTCGCTGCGCAGATCGACGACGTCCCGCGGCGCCATCTCGGGCCCCCTACGCTCCGGACAGCCGCCGGCCGCAGTCGGCGCAGAAGCGGCTGCCGCTCGGGTTCGCGAAGCGGCAGCGACTGCATACGGTGCCGGCGCGGAGCGCGACGCGGTAGCGGCCGACCGCCTCATCCAGCGCCGCCTCAGCCAGCGGCGATGGCGGCCGCGCCCACCGGCCGCGGCGCTGCTCCGCGAGCGGCCAGGAAACGGCAGCGGCCGCCGCCACGACGAGGAGCGCAATGATCACGGATTCCATGCCGTAAGATTAACGCGCCTCCGGCGCGGCCGCCACCATCGGCAGGACCCGCAGCAACTCCGCGCAGCTCCATGCCTGGGCGAAACAGCCTCCCGGCGCGTGCGGCGGATCTCCGGCGAGCACCTCTGCGATCTGGCCCATGCCGTACGCGTCCAGGTGGGCCGGCACGGCGGCGAAGAGCGAACGCATCCGGGCGCGCGCATCGCGGAGCCGTCCATGGACCCGCAGGTACGCGGTGATGAACGGCCCGAGGAGCCACGGCCACGCGGTTCCCTGGTGGTACGCCGCGTCCCGCTCGTGCTGGCTTCCGCCATAGCTGCCCCGGTACAGCGGATCGTCGGGTGCCAGGGTACGCACCCCGAGCGGGATGAGCAGTGCGCGCTCGACGGCGCGCACCACACGCCCCGCCCACTCCGGGGTCAGCGGCGAATACGGGAGCGAGACGGCCAGGAGCTGGTTGGGGCGCAGCGTGGCATCCGCGTGGCCGGCGGCATCGATGACGTCGTAGAGATAGCCGCCGCCATCGAACTGGAAGGCCCGGAACGACGTGCGGACCCGATCGGCGAGCTCCACGTATAGCCCCGCATCTGCGCCGACGGCGCGGGCGAGTTCGCCGGCCCGGCGCAACGCGTTGTACCACAGCGCGTTGACCTCGACCGCCTTGCCCGCTCGCGGCGTGACGACCCACCCATCCACCCGGGCGTCCATCCATGTGAGCTGCACGCCGGGTTCGCCCTGGCGCACCAGCGCATCGTCGTCCGCACCGATCCCGAAACGCGTCCCGTCGCGGTACGCCGCGAGGATCGCGCGCACGGCGGGCCAGAGCCCGGAGACGTCGCCTCCGGCATCGGCCGCCGCCGCGACGGCTTCGATGAACCAGAGCGACGCATCCGCCGCGTTGTAGTGGTCGTCCGGGACCTCGCCGCCATCATCCGGGAACCGGTTTGGGATCAGCCCGTCGCGTAGGTGCGCCGCAAAGGTCTCGAGCACGGAGACGGCCTGGCGGACCCGCCCGCGCGCGAGACAGAGCCCCGGCACGGAGATCATCGCATCGCGCCCCCAGTCGGCGAACCAGGGGTAGCCGGCAACGATGGTCCAGCCCGCCTCGCGTTCCACCAGGAACGCCTCGGCAGCCATCCCCAGACGCGCCGCCGTCGTGGCCAGCTCTCGGTCCGCGCCGGCCAGCCGCCGCCCCTCCGCTGCGGCGCGCGCCCGATGGCAACGCTCGGCATCCGCCCACCCGTCCACCGCATCCACCGGGACCGGGTGGATGCCGCACGCCACGCGCCACGCCCGGCCCGGCTCGAGCGTCGCCGTGAGGACGCCCGGGCGATACAGGTCTTCGCGGTCATCGAGGCCGCGCTCCGTCTCGCGGGGGTAGACCGTCTGGTGGACCCAAACGCCGTCGCCCCGCCACGCGCCCCCATCGTGCGAGAGGACGAGCGGCGGGATCCCGGGATACGGATGATGGACCAGCCGGCGTTCCGATGCCTCGACGGACGGCGTGATCACGTCATTCTCCACGACCAGCGCGTGGAACTCGCGGCCGGCGATGAGGGGCCGCAGCTCCAGCCGCGCCGTGCCTCCCTCCACGCGGTACCGCACCACCGTCACGCCCGGGTCCCGAGCTACGAACAGCTCGCGCGTCAGCGTGAGCGCACCCAGCCGGTAGCGCCACACCGGCCAGGGATCGAGCGCGAACGCCTCGAGCAGGCGGTGGCCCTGCGGATGGATCGCCCCCGGGTAGACGTTCGCGGAGATCTCGAAGCGCTCGCCGTCGGCCGTGAGGATCACTTCGTCGAGACGGGAGAGGAGGACCACGCGGTCGGCGGGCGGCCGCCGCGCGACAACGAGGATGCCGTGGTAGCGGCGAGTGTTCGCGCCGACGGCCGTCCCGGCGGCATACCCGCCCCGGCCATCCGTCTCGAGCCACTCGAGGCGCGAGCCCGACTCGAAGTCGTGCAGCCGCGAGGATGCCACGACCAGCGGCGGCGGCAACTCCATCCGCTTTCGACTCAGCGCGTGTGCACCGCCAGCACCAGCCCCGCCCCGATCCCGAGCCCGTCCCAGACCAGGTCGCGGTGGCTGAACGGACCGCCGTGCTCGCGGTCGTACAGCTCCTTGCCCACGCCGGCTGCGCCGGCGCCCAGCCCGGCCGCCAACACCGCGGCGCCCTTCCCCAGCCCCGCGGTACGCGCGGCGCCGTACGCCAGGTTCGTCGCGGCGAATGACATGAAGAAATGCTTCAGCTTGTCCTCGGCGAACCAGCGGTCGGGTTCCGGCGCGGCGGAACCGCCGCCGATCGAGAGGTGAAAGGTGAGAACCAGGGGGATCCAACCGTTCATGACGCCCACCCGCCGCGTGTGCGTTTCAGCGCCCGATCCCTGGCTGCACCGCGGCCCAGGCCCGGGCCGCGTGGACCGCTCGCCGCCAGCCTTCGAGCAACGCCGCCCGCGACGCGGCTTCCATCCGTGGGTCGAAACGCACGGAGCCCGCCTGCGCCGCACGGAACGCCGCGGCATCCCGCCAGATGCCCGTGGCCAGACCGGCGAGCCCGGCGGCCCCGAGTGCCGTCGTCTCGACGAGCGGCGGCCGGCGGACCGGCAGTGCCAGCACATCGGCCTGGAACTGCATCAGCCAGTCGTTGGACGCGGCGCCGCCATCCACCCCGAGCTCCCTCGTCTCGACGCCGGCATCGGCCTCCATCGCCTCGAGCACGTCGCGCGTGGCGTAGGCCATCGCTTCGAGCGCCGCCCGCGCCAGGTGTGCGCGGCCGCTCCCCCGCGTCAGACCGAAGATCGTGCCGCGCGCCTCCGGCTCCCAGTGCGGCGCGCCGAGCCCGGCGAATGCCGGAACGAAGTACACCCCGTCGTTCGACGTCAACTCTCGGGCCAACGCCTCGGTCTCCGGCGCGCTCGCGATGATCCCCAGCGCGTCTCGGAGCCACTGCACGGCGGCACCGGCAATGAAGATCGAGCCTTCCAGCGCGTAGCACGGCTCCCCGCGCGCGCCGCACGCCACCGTGGTCAACAGGCCACGATCGGAGACGATCCGCTCCGTCCCCGTGTTCAGCAGCAGGAACGCACCGGTGCCGTACGTGTTCTTCGCGAGCCCCGGCGCACAGCACCCCTGCCCGAACAGCGCCGCCTGCTGGTCGCCCGCCACCCCAGCGATCGGGACCGGTGCACCGAACAGCCCCGCCTCCGTCTGGCCGAAGCTCCCGCTCGACGGGCGGACCTCGGGAAGCAGCGACCGCGGGATCCGAAACAGCGCCAGCAGCTCATCATCCCAGTCCAGCCGCTCGATGTCGTAGAGCAGCGTGCGCGAGGCGTTCGTCGGGTCGGTCGCGTGCACGGCGCCGCCCGTCAGCTTCCAGATCAACCACGAATCCACGGTGCCCGCGGCCAACTCGCCCGCTTCCGCTCGTTCGCGGGCGCCCGGCACGTGGTCGAGCAGCCATTCCAGCTTGGTCGCCGAGAAGTACGGATCCAGCACGAGCCCCGTCCGCTCTCGGATCCAATCCTCCCGGCCCGCCTCCTTCAACTCGCGGCAGCGCGCCGCCGTCCGCCGGTCCTGCCACACGATCGCGCGGTGGACGGGGTCCCCCGTCGCCCGGTCCCACAGCACCACCGTCTCCCGCTGGTTCGTGATCCCGATCGCATCCACCGGCGCGCCATCGGCGCCACCCGCCCCGACGGCCGCGGCCACCGCCTCCCGCGCCACGCGCAACGTCACATCCCAGATCTCGCGCGCATCGTGCTCGACCTGGCCGGCTTCCGGAAAGTATTGCGGGAACTCCGCATACGCACGGCCACGCACGGCACCGCGCTCGTCGATCACGAGACACGTCGTGCCGGTCGTCCCCTGGTCAATGGCGAGAATCCTGGGCATGGTGGGGCCTCCCTCGACGTCGTCCTGCCCTCCGCGCAACTGCAAGACGGAAGGGTCCAATACACCGCCCGCGACGACTTGAGCGCTTCGCCCACCGGTCCAGTGCCGCTCGGCCGCCTGCGGCGAGGTCGCGAGGCGGGGTGCGACTCCGGACCGATGCGACAGCCGCTCTAGATCTCCAGCGCTTCCCGAATCGACGCACCGTACGGCGGCCGCAGCACACCGCGATCCGTGATGATCGCCGTCACCAGCGTTGCCGGCGTGACGTCGAACGCCGGCGTGTGGACCGGTACGGTCGGCGGCGCGGTCAGACGCCCGAAGCCGCGGCGGACCTCATCCGCGTCCCGCTCCTCGATCGGGATCTCCGCGCCCGTCGGCGTGGCCGGATCGAGCGTGCTCGTCGGCGCCGCCACGTAGAACGGCACGCCGTGATGCCGCGCGAGCACCGCGAGCGCGTAGGTACCGACCTTATTGGCGACGTCCCCGTTCCCCGCGATCCGGTCCGCGCCCACGATCACCGCATCCACTATCCCCGCAGCGAAGAGCGAGCCGGCTCCCGTGTCCGCGAGCAACGTGACGGGCACGCCCGCCCGGCTCAGCTCCCACGCCGTCAGCCGACTGCCCTGGAGCAGCGGTCGCGTCTCGCCCGCGTAGACGCACACCTTGCGTCCCTCCGCGTGCGCCCGGTAGATCGGCGCCAGCGCCGTCCCCATCCCGCCCGTCGCCAGCGCGCCCGCATTGCAGTGCGTCAGAATCCGAACCGGCCCCGGCGGGAGCACCGAGAGCCCATGCTCGCCGATCCGGCGGCACATCGCCCGATCCTCCTCGAGGATCGCCGTCGCCTCTTCCCGCAGCGCCCGCGCCACCGCGGCCGGCGGATCCCGTCGCGACGCCGCGGCGCAACGTCGCATCCGCTCGAGCGCCCACCGCAGATTGACCGCCGTCGGCCGCGTGGCCAGCAGCAGATCGTATCCCGCGGCCAGCGCCGCATCCAGCGCCGCGCCGGAAACGCCCGCGTTTCGCGCCGCTTCCACCGCCATGCCCATGGCGGCCGCAATGCCGATCGCGGGCGCGCCCCGGACCCGCATCGAGCGAATCGCCTCGGCCACCTCTTCCGCGGAGCCGAGCGAGAGACGCACCTCCGCCTCCGGCAGCCGCGTCTGGTCCAGCAGGTCGATCCGCTCGCCGTCCGCCGACCAACGGATGGCTTCCGGGTGGCGAAGCGCTCTCACAGCGGCTCGAACCCCGAGAAATCGTAACGCCACCCGAGCGCGCGAAACAGCGACACCATCCGCGCGATCGGCAGACCCATCACCGCGAAGAAGTCGCCCTCGATCCAGTCGACCAGCGTCGCGCCGTATCCCTGGATCCCGTAGCTCCCCGCCTTGTCGAGCGGCTCTCCGGTCGCGACGTACGCCTCCGCCGTCTCCCGGTCGAACGGCCGGAACCGGACGCGAACGCCCTCGATCGAGCTCTCGAGGCGCCCATCCGGAGCCGCGACCGCGATTCCGGTCTCGACCCGGTGTTCGCGGCCCTGGAGCCGCAGCAGCATCTCCACTGCCTCATCGCGATCCCGCGGCTTCCCCACGATCTCTCCGTCCACCACCACCAGCGTGTCGCTCCCGATCACCAGCGCATCCGGCCGTTGCCGCGCCACCGCGCGCGCCTTCTCGCACGCCAGGCGCTCCGCGAGCTGCGCCGGCGCCTCATCCTCCCGCGGCGTCTCCTCGATCCCCGCCGGCACCGTCTCGAAACGCAGCCCCAGCATCGCCAGGAGTTGTGCGCGGCGCGGCGAGCCCGACGCCAACACCAGCGGAGGTACCGCCCCCCGTCGCCCGGCGCCGCTCCGCGCCGAATCCGCCATCATCGCTCCAGGATCAGTGTGACGGGACCGTCGTTCACCAGCTCGACATCCATCATCGCACCGAACTCGCCGGTCTCGACCGCACCGGGGGCGCGCTCCCGCAACAGTGTGACGAAACGTTCGTACAACGGGACCGCGACCTCCGGGGCCGCCGCGGCGACGAAGCTCGGACGCCGGCCCTTGCGCGCATCGCCGTAGAGCGTGAACTGACTGACCACCAGAACATCACCGCCGACCGCGTCCAGCGCCTGGTTCATCTTCCCCTCGGCATCCGGGAAGAGTCGGAGCGCCACGATCTTGTCGGCCATCCACCGCAACACGTCCTCGTCATCCTCGGCGCGGAACCCGACCAGCAGCAGGTAGCCGCGGCCGATCGCGCCGATCGTGCGGCCCTCCACCGTGACGCGCGCGCGGGACACGCGCTGGAGCACGACCCGCACGCCTACCCCACCACCCCGCGACGAACGGGGACCTCGATCCGCAGCGCCGACGCCCGCCGAACGCCGGACACGTCACTCGACCGTGACCGACTTCGCCAGGTTCCGCGGCATGTCCACGTTGCAGCCGCGAAGCACCGCAATGTGATACGCCAGGAGCTGCAACGGGATCGTCGCCAGGATCGGCGTCAGCATGTCCACGGTGTTCGGGATCGTGATCAAGTGGTCGACCTTGTCCCGCAGCTCGCCGTTGCCATCGCTCGTGACCGCGATCACCCGCCCGCCCCGCGCCTTCACCTCTTCGATGTTCGAGACGATCTTGCTGTAGACCGCGTCGTGCGGCGCGATCACCACGACCGGCATGTTCTCGTCGATGAGCGCGATCGGGCCGTGCTTCATCTCGGCGGCGGGGTAGCCCTCGGCGTGGATGTAGCTGATCTCCTTCAGCTTGAGCGCGCCTTCCAGCGCCGAGGGGAAGTTGTAGCCGCGGCCGAGGTAGAGGAAGTTCGTCGCATCCTTGTACGTCCGCGCCAGCTCGCGGATCGCGTCGTTCAGCTCGAGCACCTGCTCGACCTGCTCGGGCAGCTTCCGCATCGCGGCCACGATCTCGCGCCCTTGCAGGATCGAGAGCGTCCGCAACCGCCCCATCAACAGCGTGAAGAGCGCGAGGACCGCCACCTGGCTCGTGAACGCCTTGGTCGACGCCACCCCGATCTCCGGTCCCGCATGGAGATAGATCCCGAAGTCCGATTCCCGCGCGATCGTCGAGCCGACCACGTTCACGATCCCCATCGCGCGCGCGCCGCGCTGCTTCGCCTCCCGCAACGCCGCCAGCGTGTCCGCCGTCTCCCCAGACTGGCTGATGACGATCACCAGCGTCTTCTCGTCCACCACCGGGTTGCGATAGCGGAACTCGGACGCGTACTCGACCTCGACCGGCAGCCGAACGATCTCTTCGAGCATGTACTCGCCGATCAGCGCACTGTGCCACGACGTCCCGCACGCGGTGATCGTGATCCGCTCGATGTCCAACAGGTCGGCGCGGGAGAGCGTCACCCCGCCCAGCCTCGCGTTGCCGTCCTCCTCGAGCAGTCGCCCGCGCATCGCGTTGCGCAGCGTTTCCGGCTGCTCGAAGATCTCCTTCAGCATGAAGTGCTCGTGGCCGCCCCGTTCGATCGCATCGAGATCCCACGAGATGTGGTCGATCTCCTTGCTCACGGTGCGCCCCTTCAGCGACATCGTCTCGAACCCCTCCGGCGTGAGCACGGACATCTCGTCGTCGTCGAGATAGACCACACGCCGCGTCTGCGAGAGGATCGCCGCGACGTCGCTCGCGACGAAGTACTCGCCCCGCTTGCCGATCCCCAGCAGCAGCGGGCTGCCCCGCCTTGCCACCACGATCTTCCGCGGCTCGCGGCTGCTCAGCACCGCGATGCCGTACGTGCCTTCCACCTGACGCAACGCCGCACGCACCGCGGCCTCGAGCGAGCCTTCGTACGCCTCTTCGATCAGGTGCACCAGCACTTCCGTGTCCGTCTCGGTCCGGAACGTGTGCCCCAGCTCCTCGAGCTTCCTGCGCAAGGTCCCGGCATTGTCGATGATCCCGTTGTGTACCACCGCGAACTGGCCGGTGCAATCCACGTGTGGATGGGCATTCGTCGTCGTCGGCGCGCCGTGTGTCGCCCAGCGGGTGTGCGCGATCCCGCACGTGCCCACCGGCGCGCCGCCGTCCTGAAGCAACCCCTCGAGCGCACTGATCTTTCCGGCCGCCTTCCGGGTCTCGAGTCGATCCTCCACCCCCACGGTCAATCCCGCCGAGTCGTATCCCCGGTATTCGAGACGACGCAGCCCTTCGAGGAGCAACGGTACGACCGGGCGGTCACCGATATATCCTACGATCCCACACATCTCTCCTCCCTCGCAGCGGACCGGGACGGTCTACCACGGATGTTGCAAAGTGGATGGTCCCCTCCCGCGTCGCAACCCTGCCCGGACGCCGCGGAAGCGCCCACCGATCTATGTGTGCGCCTCGCTCTGCTCGGCCACGGCCCGCGCACGCTCGATCAATTCTCGCGCCTCGCCCTCCGTCGGCGCCTCGGCGATGATTCGCAGGATCGGCTCCGTCCCCGACGGACGGATATGAAGCCATTTCGCCGCGGCCGGCCACGCCAGTCGCAGTCCGTCCTGGCGATCGGTCTCCGGCGCATCCAGATGCCCCGCCAGTTCGTCGTAGATCGTGGCCGGTGGCCCGCCGCCACGCGGGAGCTTGTCCTTCATGATGATGTATGCGCGGCGTGACGCGACCTGCGCTTCGAGCGAAACGTCCGTCTCCAACAGCAGTTGCAGGACCAGCGCGGCGGCGACCGCCGCGTCGCGCGTCAGATGCGCGTCGGGCAGGATCACGCCGCCGTTCCCCTCCCCCCCCACCACCGCGCCCACCGCCTGCATCCGGCGCGCCACGTTGATCTCGCCCACCGGCGCACGGTAGAGCGGTACGCCCGCCTCCGCCGCCACGTCATCGAGGAGCCGGCTCGTCGACAGGTTCGTCACGACCGGCCCCGGGCGGTGGCGCAGCACCAGTGCGCTCGCGAGTGCCAGCGTGTAGTCCTCGCCGATGGCCTGGCCACTGCCGCTCACCAGCGAGAGCCGGTCCGCATCCGGATCGGTCGCGAAGCCGACATCGGCGCCGCTCTCCCGGACCAGTTGCGCCAGTTCACCCAGATTCGCCGCGACCGGCTCCGGCGCCCGCGGAAAACGGCCGTCCGGTTCGAGATGGATCCCGATCATCTCGCACCCCAGCGCCTCGAGCAGCGGAGGCAGCAGAACGGCGCCCGCCCCGCGGATGCAGTCCAGCGCCACCTTGAACCGCCGCGCGCGCAGCGCTTCCACGTCCAGGTAGGGGATGGCGAGCACCGCTTCGAGGTGGCGTGCCACGGCCTCCGGATCCGTCGTGACCCCTCCGACTCCATCCCACGCGGCTCGCGGAATCGGCCGCTCCGCCACGTACGCCCGCATCCGCGGCGCCTGCTCGGCGTCCAGGAACATCCCCTCCGCCGACGCGAATTTCAGCGCGTTCCATTCCGCGGGGTTGTGGCTCGCGGTCACCACGATCGCCCCCGCCGCACGATGCCGCCGAACCGCCAGCAACGTGGTCGGCGTCGGCGCGAGTCCCACGTCGATGACGTCGCACCCCACCGATTGCAGCCCCGCGATCACGGCCCGGACGAACATCGGCCCCGAAATCCGCGAATCCCGGCCGACCACCACCCGCGGTCGACCGTTCCGCGCGACCTCGCCGATGTACGCGCCGTACGCCGCCGCGAACCGCGTGACGACCTCCGGCGTCAACGCCTCGCCGACCCGCCCGCGCACGCCGGAGACACTGACCATCAACTCCGATGGGATTTCGAACGCCATACCTCGATCCTCCACGGATCCCGATCCCGTCCACTCCCGAGCCCTGCCGCCCGCCGCCCCGCTCGGCCCGAGCCCGGGGCTCGGCCGTCTAGAGCGGTTCACCCGCGGGTTCGCAGCCGCGCGGCCACTCGCCGCGCTCGTACCGCGGGCGCGCACGGCTCCGAAGTGACGCCACAGCCGTTTTAGAGCGCCTAGTCCGTCGGTCCGAAGCGACTCGGCCGCCCGCCGTGCGCTCGCGGCCGGTGCCCACGACTCCCGACTGATGCGGCAGCCGCGCTAGCCCTCCACAGTCTCGGCGCCCGGCAGCGACCTCGTGAGCAACTCCACGAGTGCGGCCGGATTGTCCGCATTGAGCCAGTGCCCGCCGCTCACGCGGTGCAGGAATACCCGGCCCGTCCGGCGCCCCGCGGCCTCGATCCGCGCGCACGCCGCCGCGTCCAGCACGCTCGACCGCTCCGCCTTCACGAAGTGCAGGTCGAGCCCCACGGGCGGCGATTCCACGACGTCCCAGAGATCCGTGCGGAAGAAGTCATCGAGGAGCGCCTGCATCACGTCGAGATCCAGCCGCCAGCGGTACACCCCATCCGCCGGCTCGACGTTCGTCGCCATCCACTGCGCAACCGGCCGCTCGATGCCTTCCCGCTCGAGCGCACGCACTGCGGCATCGCGCGATGGGAACGGGCCCGGCGTGCGCCGCAGGACCGCCAGCATGGCCACTGCGCTCCCATCCGGCGACCGCGCCGCGGGCGTCGAGTCCACCACCCAGAGCTGGCGGACTCCGCCGTGCCGGCGCGCGTACAGCAGCGCCACCTTGCCACCGAACGAATGGCCCAGGATCGCGTCCGGTCCGACACCCAGGTGCCGCGCCAGACGCCACACGTCATCCGCCGCCGCGGCCAGCGTGTGTGGCGGCGCGAAACCGCGCGAACCGCCGTGCTCCCGCAGGTCCACCAGCTCGGCGCCCCAGTCCGGGCGCTCCCGCACCACCCGCCGCATCACCGTCGACCAGTTCCGGCCCGCGCCGTAGATCCCGTGGAGCACGAACAGCCAGCATCCCGGCGCAGCGCCTTCCGCCGCGGCGACCCGATCGTGGTGTAACAAAGGTTCCGTCAACAGCCCCTCCCTCGATCCTCCTGCGCAGGCGCGCAGCCCAGCCCGAGCAGCCCGTCATGATACCAGGGACCGCGGATTCGTTCCACCCTCGCTCGCCACGCGCGACCACCGGCGGACCCGAATCCGCCGGCCCCGCGCACAACCGTTGCCGCCCACCACCGGGCCGCCTACCTTATCCGCCGTGCGCTGGCACACCTTTGTCCTTTGGACCTGAATCCCATGGATCGCTCGCAGCACTTCGGTACACGCGCCGTTCACGCCGGCCAGACGCCCGACCCGATCACGGGCGCCGTCATGCCGCCCGTCTACCAGACCTCCACGTACGTGCAGGAGGCGCTCGGAAAGCCCCGCGGCGGCTACGAGTACGCTCGCGTCCAGAACCCGACCCGCGAGGCGATGGAAGCCAACATCGCCGCGCTCGAAGGCGCCCGGCACGGCATCGCCTTCGCCAGCGGCCTCGCCGCCATCGAAGCCGTCGTCAAGCGCCTCTCCGCCGGCGACCACGTCATCAGCGAGGAGAACGTCTACGGCGGCACGACCCGCATGTTCATGCAGGTCCTCGCCCGGCTCGGCATCGAATTCACGTTCATCGACACGCGCGACCCCGAGAACGTCACCCGCGCGATCCGGCCCAACACCCGGCTGATCCACCTCGAGACGCCGACGAATCCGATGATGCGCATCTGCGACATCGCGGCCGTCGCCGCCGTCGCCCGCGACGCCGGGATCCACCTCTCCGTCGACAATACCTTCGCCTCGCCCTACAACACCCGGCCGCTCGAACTCGGCGCGACCATCGTGGTCCACTCGAGCACCAAGTACCTGAACGGCCATTCGGACGTCATCGGCGGCATCGTCCTGACCAACGACGATGACATCGCCGCCGACCTCCACTTCATGCAGAAGGCCGTCGGCGCGATCCCCGGGCCGTGGGACTCCTGGCTCATCCTGCGCGGCACCAAGACGCTGCACCTCCGCATGGAGGCGCACAACCGCAACGGCCAGCGCATCGCGGAGTTCCTCGAAGCGCATCCGCGGGTCGAGCGCGTCTACTATCCGGGGCTTCCCTCTCACCCGCAGCACGAGCTGGCCCGCCGCCAGATGCGGGGGTTCAGCGGGATGATCAGCATGGAGCTGGGCTCGGCGGAACGCGCACGGAAGGTGCTCGAACGCACGCGCATCTTCGCACTCGCCGAGAGCCTCGGCGGCGTCGAGAGCCTGATCGGCCTCCCCGCCGTCCAGACGCACGCCGCCGTGCCCCCGGAACGCCGCGCCGCCATGGGCATCACCGACTCCCTCGTGCGCCTCTCCGTCGGCATCGAGGATGCCGATGACCTCATCGCGGACCTCGATCAGGCGCTCGCGGATTGATCACGACAACAGCGACCTCGGCCGGCCGATCACCTTTCCGTGCGCGAGCGCGTGCGCGGCCCGATCCCGTAAACGTAAACGTTCCCGCTCCCGCTCCCGGCCGTTCCCGGCCATGCCCGGGCCTTCCCTCCTCCACCGCACCCCCTCCCGGGCAATCCCCAGCCCCAGCCCTAGCCCCAGCCCCAGCCCCAACATGAAACCTTCCCCACCCCGCCACCGTAGCAAACGGGTACCCATTCGCCCATTCTCACGGAGGCCCTCGTGGATGAGACTGCCCTGGCCGGGATGATCTTCACGCTCCTGCTCGCAATGATCGTCGGCGGGTTCATCCTGCTCTTCCCGTTGAGCCGGCGCCTTGCAGCGGTGCTCGAGCAACGGTTGCGGGAGCAGCGTGCCGAGCCGGACCCGGAGGGCCTCGAAGCATTGCGCAACGCGGTGCACGCGCTCGAGGCCGAAGTGCACGCCCTCGTCGAACGCCAGGCATTCGTGGACTCGCTCCTGGCGGGCGAGGAGCCGTCGCGTCTGGTCGGCTCGGCCGCACCTCGGGCGAACGCCGGAGAGCCGGGCGCCCGCGCCGCCGCGCGCCCGTAGCGAGCGACCACACAGCGATCCTCGACCCGGAGCACGACCATGCCCGATGCCACCGACGTCCGCCCACCACGCCGTGTCCTCCACGAGATCTCGCCGGATTCCTGGGAACACCCCGCCGACCGCGCGGCGCTCGCGGCGCTCCGGCGCGTCCCCGGCTTCGACGAAATCCTGAAGAAGATCTTCGGCCTGTTCGGTGAGAAACCGATCCGGCTGGCGTTCCAGGCGAACGCCGTCCGCGTCTCGGAGAAGCAGTTCCCCCGCATCCACCAGCGCTATCTCGAAGTGCTCGAGACGCTCGATTCGCCCGAGCACTACGAGCTGTTCATCTCACAGACGCCCCTCGTCAACGCCGGGGCGTACGGCATGAACCGGCCCTTCATCGTCCTCAATTCCGGCGCCGTAGCCCTGCTGGACGAGGAGGAGCTGAGCTACATCCTCGGCCACGAGCTGGGCCACATCCTGTCCGGACACGTGCTCTACCGCACGATGACCGTGATCCTCATCCGCCTCGCGCAGCAGGGCTTCCCGATCGTCGGCCTCGCCGCGCGCGCCGTCCTCATCGCGCTCCTCGAATGGGGGCGCAAGAGCGAGCTTTCCTCCGACCGCGCCGGGCTGCTCGCCGTCCAGAACCCCGAGGCCCCGCTCCGCGCCATGCTCAAGCTCGCCGGCGGCGGCTCACCGGAAGAGACCGACCTCAACGAGTTCCTCCAGCAGGCCGATGAGTACCGCCAGGGCGGAGATGTCGCCGACTCCGTCTTCAAGGTGCTGAACCTCATGGTTTCCACGCACCCCTTCCACGTCCTCCGCGCCGCCGAACTGCGCGACTGGATCGAGGCGGGCGAGTACGACCGGATCCTGCGCGGCTCCTACCGCCGGCGCGGCGACGAACGACGCGCCTACACGGAGGACCTGGCCGCCGCCATGCGCGCATACGCCGAGGACGCGCGCTCGATCGTCAACCAGGTCGGCAGTCAGGTCGGCAACGCCGCGCGGCGCGCACGCGATGCCTTTGCCGAAGGGTTCCGCCGGCCTTAACTTTGGCCGGTATGAAAATCCTCATCATCGGACACGGCGGTCGGGAGCACGCACTCCTCTGGAAACTGCAACGGGATGCTCCCGCCGCCGAGTTCTTCATCACTCGCGGCAACGGCGGCACCGCCGAGCTGGCGACCGCGCTCCCGCTCGACCCGACCGACGTCCCGGCGCTCGCCGCCTGGGCCGACGCCAACGGTGTCGACCTCACCGTCGTCGGCCCCGAGGCGCCGCTCGCCGCCGGCATCGCCGATGCCTTCGTGCGCCGCGGCCTCGCCGTCTTCGGCCCCTCGCGCGAGGCGACGGCCATCGAGGCCTCCAAGGCGTACGCCAAAGCGCTCATGCGCCGGGCCGGCGTGCCGACCGCGCCATTCGAGACCTTCACCGAGCCGGAGCCGGCCGAGGCGTTCATCCGCGAGCACGGCGCGCCGATCGTCGTCAAGGCATCCGGCCTCGCTGCGGGCAAGGGCGCCGTGGTCTGTGAAACCGAGGCCGAGGCGCTCAGCGCGGTGGGCAGCATGCTGCGCGACCGCACCTTCGGCGCGGCCGGCGGTGAGGTCGTGATCGAAGCGTTCATGCAGGGCGAGGAGCTGTCGGTCTTCGCCCTGACCGATGGCCGCGATGCGCTGCCCATGCTCCCCGCCCAGGACTACAAACGCATCGGCGAGGGCGATACCGGACCGAACACCGGCGGGATGGGCGCCTACGCCCCCGTGTCCCGGATCGATGATGCACTGATCGAGCGGATCCGTCGCGAGATCCTGCTCCCGACCCTCGCGGCGCTGCGCGAAGACGGACGCCCCTTCCAGGGCCTCCTCTACGCCGGGCTCATGCTCACCGACGAGGGGCCGCGCGTCGTCGAGTTCAATGCGCGCTTCGGCGATCCGGAGACGCAGGCGCTGCTCCCGCTGCTCCGTTCCTCCCTGCTCGAGCCGATGCTCGCCATCGCGCGAGGCGATACCATCACGACGTCCACCCTCGAATGGCACGAGGGCGCGGCGCTCACCACCGTCCTGGCCGCCGCCGGCTATCCGGGCGCGTACCGGAAGGGCGCGCCGATCACGATCCCCGCGGCCGTCGCGCAGGCGGAGGACCTCCTCGTGTTCCACGCGGGTACCGCACGCGAGGATGACCGGCTCGTGACCAGCGGCGGCCGCGTCCTCGCGGTGACCGCCGTCGCGCCGGACATCGCCTCCGCCGCGGAACGCAGCCGCGCCGCGGCGGAGGCCATCACCTTCGAAGGAAAGCAGTACCGCCGGGACATCGGCTGGCGGGAGCTGGAACGTCATGCCGGAGCTCCCTGAAGCGGAAACCATTGTCCGCGATCTGCGACGTCGCGTCGCAGGTCGCGCCATCACGCATGTTCGGGTCCGCCACGCGGACGTGCTTGCCGCGCCCCTGACGGCCGCCACGCTCGCGGCCGGACTCCGGGGACGTCGGATCACCGGCGTCGGCCGGCGCGGCAAGAACGTCGTCTTCACGCTCGATGACGACGAGCGGCTGGTGGTCAATCTCGGGATGACGGGGCGACTCATCGTCAGTGACTCGCCGCGCGCCCAAGGGATGCGCCACGTGGCCGTCCGCTTCTCTCTGGACGATGGCCGCGAGATCCTCTACGATGACGTCCGCCGCTTCGGCCGCATCGAGCTGCACACGCCCGAGTCGTGGGCGGAACGGGATCGCGCGCTCGGCGTCGAACCCCTCTCGAAGACGTTCACGGCCGACCGCCTGCACGCACTGACCCGGGCTTCGCGGTCGCCCATCCGCAACTGGCTGCTGGATCAGCGGCACGTCGCCGGGATCGGGAACATCTACGCGAACGAGGCGCTCTTCCGTGCCGGCATCCACCCGGCGCGTCCCGCGAATTCGCTCACCCGGTCCGAGGCCTCGCGTCTCCGTGACGCGCTCCGGGACGTGCTCGAAGAGGCGATCACCGCACGCGGCACCACGTTCAGCGATTACCGCGATGCCAGCGGCGAAGAGGGCGGCTTCGAGCCTCGACTGCGCGTCTACGGTCGTGCCGGGCGCCCTTGCCCCGTCTGCGGCACTCCGATCGAGCGACTCGTGCTGAGCAATCGCTCCGCGTTCTTCTGCCCGCACTGCCAACGCTGAGGCGAGATGTCGGCCGACGCCCCCGCCCGTCTCGATGCGCCACGCCATCCGGCCGGTCCAACCGCGACGCCGCCGGGCGCTCGCCAGAGCCCCGCGGCAGCCGCACCGCGCGCCGGCCACCGGCAGAGGCTACGCGCCCACATCCGCGCCCACGCGGAGAACCGGCCGGGCATCTATCGCATGCTCGGACCGGAGGACAGCGTGCTCTACGTCGGCAAATCGATCCGCATCCGCACGCGCCTGCTCTCGTACTTCCGCGCCCCGCGCGGCGAAAAGGCCGCCGAGATCATTGCCAACACCCGGCGCATCGAGTGGGACTACACGCCGAGCGAATTCGCGGCGCTCCTCGGCGAGCTCCAACAGATCCGGCGCTGGCGGCCGCTGTACAACGTCGAGCACAAACGTGATCGCCAACACTGTTTCATCAAATTGACGCGCGAGGCCGCGCCGCGCCTGCTCGTGACCGGCACCGTCTCCGAGGATGGCGCGCTCTACTACGGTCCGTTCCGGGGACAGCGCCGCGTGCACGACGCGGTCCGCGAGATCGCGGACGTGCTCCAGCTCCGCGACTGCACCGCCTCGACTCCGATCCGGTTTGCCGACCAGATCGATCTGTTCGGCTACCAGCCGCCGCCCCGGTGCATACGCCCCGAGCTCCGCCGCTGCCTCGCGCCCTGCGCCGCCGGATGCACCCGAAGTTCATACGCCGAACAGGTCGAACTCGCACGCAGGTTCCTCGAAGGCGATGCCGACCGCCCGCTCCAGCTCCTCCGCGAACGGATGCACGCCGCCGCGGAACGGCTCCAGTTCGAGTACGCCGCGTCGCTCCGCGACCGCATTGCGCGCCTCGAAGCCGTCCGCCAGGAACTGCTCGCGCTCCGTGGCGCGATTGAAGACCTGTCGTTCCTCTACACCGTCCCGGGTCACGCGGGCGACGCTCGGGTGTACCTGATCCGTCGCGGCACCATTCGGGACGAGCTGCCGCTCCCGCACAGCCCCGCCGACCACCAACGCCTCGCCGCACGAGCACGGCAGGTGTTCCGCGCGCCCGACCCGTCCTCCCTGGCCGTCGAGCCCGACCGAGTCGCCGAGATCCTGCTGATCGCGCGCTGGTTCCGCCTGCACCCCGGGGAGCGCGCTCGCACTACGCCGCCGGACGCACCTTCCATCACGCTCCGGACCGCATGAGCGCGGATCCGCGTGAACGCTTCGGTTCGCCGCTCGGAGCGGCCGCACGCCGCCTGCCCGTGCTCCGCCGGCCGACCACCGGCGCGGCCCCCAGGGGTGCCGACCGCCCCCGCGCGCGCACGTCGGGCACGAGGTTCGCGGTTCCAGCCCGAGGGGACCCCGCACCGGCGATCCGCGACCCGGCGCGGACGCCCGCACACCCGAGCCGCCGCGAACGCGATGCAACGCATCCTCCTCGCCACAGCAGTCCTGCTCGCCGCGCTCCGCGCCGACGCATGCACCGCCCCGGCCGCCCAATCGTCGCGCCGTCCGCTTCACGGGCCCTGGCGCTGGATCTCCTCGACCGGCGGCATCACCGGCATCCGGATGGACCCGGCCTCCGAGGGCTTCAGCGCGATCTTCTACTTCCAGCGAGATGGGACCGTCGACATCTATCGCGATGACCGACGCCAGGACCGGCTGATACTGGACGCGGTCCCGAAAACGACCGCGAACGCGCCTCCGAGCCTCCGCCTGCATTACGCCCACCCGCTCTCCATCTTCCCCTTCGACCCCGGAATCGACCATCAGACCGCGCGACTCGCGGCCACGGACACGCTGCTCCTGATCGACCCCTGCTGCGACCGCTACACCCACACGCTGGCTCGCATCGAGTAGGTCGAATCGGTCCGAAGCACCCCGGGGGCCCATACCAGGCCCGCTGATCACAGCGTGTTTCGGTTCCGATTCGTGCGCGTCCCCACCCGTTCCCGGCGCGGGGCGGGAAACTCGAAACGCGAAGGGTGCACCCGGGCTCGGGATCAGCCGCCGATCTCGATCACGCGTACAGCCTCGCCGGTCGCGGTGAGCGTGAGCCGCGCGAGCGATGGCGCGATCCCGAAGCGTGCGGCGCCCGCCGCGCCGGGATTCACCACCAGCGTGCCGTCCTCCCGGTCCACGAGTGCCCGGTGCGTGTGGCCGAAGATGATGATGTCCGCCTCCGGATGAGCGCCGCGGAGTGCGGCGGGATGCGGAGATCCATACTGATGTCCGTGGACGAGCACCAGCCGCCGGCCCTCCAGCTCGAGCGTGGCGGTCTCGGGCACCCGTGCCCGCACCTCGAAGCCGTCGGTGTTGCCCCAGACCGCCGTGACCGGCGCGAGCGCTTCCAGTTCGATCAGGATCTCGGGCGACCCGATGTCGCCGGCGTGGATGATCCGGTCGACGCCGTGGAAGTGGTCGAAGACTTCCGGCCTCAGGCGGCCGTGCGTGTCACTGATCAGACCCAGCCGCGTGGCCATGCCGTTGCGTCGGCTCTCCGCTCCGCCAGCGGGGCCCGATCTCGAGCTCGAGACCGAGGTGTGCCGTGATACGCCCCACGATGAAGTCGACCAATTCGGCGATCGTGGATGGCCGGTGGTAGAATCCGGGTGAGGCCGGCAGGATCACGGCGCCGGCTCGACCCAGGCGGAGCATGTTCTCGAGATGGATCGTCGAGTACGGCGCCTCCCGCGGTACCAGGATCAACGGTCGCCGCTCCTTGAGGCACACGTCGGCCGCCCGTTCGACGAGCGACCGCGTCGTCCCCTGCGCGATGCTCGCCAGCGTCCCCATCGAGCATGGACAGATCACCATCCCCCGCGACGGCGCTGAGCCCGAGGCCGGCGTCGCCCCGCGGTCGCCATCGGGGTAGAGGATCACGCGACTCCAATCGCCCGTGCGCGCGCGCAGCGCGGCCTCGTCGGCGATCCCCTCCTCCTCCCGGAGCAGTCGCCAGCCGGTCTCGGAGACCACGAGCCGGACCGGTACGCCCGCGGCGTTCAGGACCTCGAGCAGACGGACGCCGTACGGCGCCCCCGAGGCGCCCGTGATCGCGAGGACCACCGGCGCGTCCTGCCGCGGCTCACCGCTTCCGGATTCGCTCACGGCGCCAGGATCCGATCGAACAGGGTGAACAGGAAGAACGCCGCGGAGACCTGCGCGTTCGCCCGGAAGAACGCACGGTCGATCCGCACCGGATCGAGCCGTTCCGGCACCGGCCTCCGCAACGGCGCATGCTCGAGGTGCAGGAGCATCGCCATCACGCCCACGCCCGTCAGATAAAGCCAATGCACGGGGAAGACGCCGAGCGCCCAGATCGAGAAGAAGGCGACGACGGCCAGGAAGTGCAGCAGCCGCGCGAGTCGCAGCGCCCGGACCGTACCCAGTCGCGCCGGAATCGAGTGCAGCCCGTGGGCGCGGTCGAACGCCTCGTCCTGGACGGCGTAGATCACGTCGAACCCGGCCACCCAACACGTCACCGCGGCGGCAAGGATCACCAGTGCGTACCACGGGTCGCTCCATGCGCCCGTGGCCGCCAGGTACGCACCGGCCGGCGCGATCCCGAGCGACAACCCCAGCGCCGCGTGCGCCCACGCCGTGAAGCGCTTGGTGTACGAGTAGAAGAGCACCCACGCCAACGCGACCGGCGAGAGCCAGCCGCAGAGCGGGTTCAGCCGCCACGCGGCGAAGATGAAGACCGCCGCCGCGACCGCCACCGAGACCGCCGCCTGCCGCACGCTCAGCCTGCCGGTCGGCAGCTCGCGGAGCCGCGTCCGCGGATTCAATGCATCGTAATGTCGATCGACAATGCGGTTGAACCCCATCGCCGCGAAGCGCGCCGCCGTGAAGGCCACGGCGACCCAGCCGACGCGTGCCGCAGTGATCCCCTGTGGGTGGACGGCCGCGCCCCACACCACGCCCACCCCCGCGAACGGCAACGCGAAGAGCGTGTGCGGGAGCTTGACGAAGCTGGCGTACCGCGCCAGCAGCGACTCCCCGCCGAACGTCTGTCCCTCGCGCCGCAACGGCGCTGCCCCGGCCGTACCGGGCCCCGCCACGCCCCGATCCATGCCGTCCGGACGCTGCGTATCGGCGCCGCCGCTCATCCGAGCCCCAACTTCGGCCAGAGCGCGTCGATCTTCTCCCGGACCGCCGCATCCATCTCGATCAGCTCCGGCCACACCCGGTCGAAGCCCTCTTCGGGCCATTTCCGCGTGCCGTCGATCCCCATCTTCGAGCCGAATGCCGGCCCGCGCGCTGCGTGATCCAGATCGTCGGCCGGCCCGCGCGTGAAGTGGATGTCGCGCTCGGGGTCGATGTTGTTGAGCGCGTACCACCACACCTCCGCCGGCCGCTTCACATCGATGAAATGGTCCACCACCACGATCACCTTGGCCAGGCTCATCAATCCCTGGCCCCAGAGGCCGTTCATCACCTTCTGCGCATGGCCCGGGTATTCCTTGCGGATGCTCACGAAGACCAGGTTGTGGAAGATGCCTTCCGCCGGCATGTGGTAGTCGACCACCTCGGGCATCGTCATCCGGAGGAGCGGCAGGAAGATCCGCTCCGTCGCGCCGCCAAGGTAGTAGTCTTCCATGGGCGGCCGGCCCACGATCGTTGCCGGGTAGATCGCGGCCTCACGCCGCGTGATCCGCTCGACGTGAAAGACCGGGAACAGGTCGACCGGCGTGTAGAATCCCGTGTGATCGCCGAACGGCCCCTCCGGTCCCGGCGGCTCGGCCGGATCCACGTAGCCCTCGAGCACGATCTCCGCATGCGCCGGGATCCGGAGCCCCGCCTCCGTCACCGTGGTCAGCAGCGGCGCCCGCCGCAGGAAGCCGCTGAAGAGATACTCGTCGATCCCCGGCGGCAACGGCGCGGTCGGTGTGTACATCGTGGTCGGATCGGCCCCGAGCACCACCGCGACCGGCATCCGCTCCCCGCGCTCGCGGTACTTGCGATAATGCGCTGCACCGCCCTTGTGGCGCTGCCAGTGCATGAACGTCGTGCGCGGTCCCGTGACCTGCATCCGGTAGCACCCGACGTTCTGCACACCGGTCTCCGGATCCCGCGTGACGACCATCGGCATCGTGATGAACGGGCCCGCATCACCCGGCCAGGACGTCAGCACCGGGATCCGACCGAGGTCCACCGCTTCGCCCTCAATCACCACTTCCTGACACGGCGCCTTCCCCTTGTACGGCCGCGGCGGCACCTTCGCCAGCTCGGCGAACTTCGGCAGCATCTGCACCTTCGCCCAGAAGCCCTGCGGGATCTCCGGCTGGAGCAACTCCGCGATGCGCGCCGCGTGCTCGGCGACATCCTCGACGCCCAGTGCGAGCGCCATGCGCTTCCACGAGCCGAAGATGTTGATCGCCACCGGGATCTCGCTCTCGCTGCCGTCCGCGAGCACGGGCCGCTCGAAGATCAGCGCCTTGCCGCCGCCCGGCATCTTCATCACGCGGTCGGCGATCTCCGCGATCTCGAGCCGCGTCGCCACCGGCTCCCGGATCCGGACCAGCTCATCTCGACGCTCCAGGTCGTCGAGGAACGATCCTAGGTTCTGAGTCGTCATGGCGGGAGAATCTAGAGCGAACGCCGCGCCCGAACAACGCCCCGTGCGCGGCCGGCCGCCACCACGGCGACTTCTCGTGCATCCATCTTGCATGCGCCGGGGTGTTCCGCGGCGCTTGGCCGCAGCGGAACGCGAAGTCCCGCATCCACGGAGGACGTCATGTTGCAACTGCACCTGCGCCGGGCGTCGCGCCCGACTCTCCCGTGTCTCATCCTGCTCACCGCAGGTTGGTTCGGCGCCTGCGCGTCACCCCGCACCGAGACCGGCGCCCAGCCCGCCGGCACGGTCCTGACCGACGCCAACATCGCGTCGATCGCCTCGACCGCGAACACCGGCGAGATCCAGACGGCCAATCTCGCGTTGGCCGAGACATCGAATCCCGCCGTCCGCCGCTTCGCCCAGCAGATGCTCTCCGATCACACGGAGGCGAACCGGCGGCTCGCCGCCGTCGTCGGCAACCTCGACATCCAGCCGGCGCCCACGCCGACGACCCGGCAACTCGAAACCAACACGGGCCGCGCGATGGAGTCGCTCCAGGCGCGCTCGGGCACGGATTTCGACCGCATGTACATCGCGAACCAGATCGAGCAACACCGCTGGCTGCTCCAGACCCTCGACGGGGCCCTCATCCCGAGCGCGCGCCACCGCCGGATGGAAGACTACCTCCGGTGGCTCCGTGCCACGGTCGCCTCGCATCTCAGCCAGGCACAACAGGTCCAGCAGAGTCTGGGAGGGGGCTGAGCCGAACTACTGCCACCGGAAGACCGCGAGGGCGCCGGCGAACGATGCCGCGCCCCACGCGGTCAGGATCGCCAGCGGTCCTGCCGTCGCAAGGAGCGACGCGCCGTCGATCATCACCGCGCGCAACGCATCCACGACGGCGGTCAGTGGCAGTGCACGGATGAACGGCTGCACCACATCCGGGAAGTGGTCAGCGGAGAAGAAGACGCCGGACAGGATCCACATGGGAATCGATGCCACGTTCATCAGGCCGGCCACCCCTTCCATTGTCCGGGACCGACTCGCCACCAGCAGGCCGAGCCCGGTGAACGTGAACGCGCCGAGCACGCTGATCACCGCTACCGCGCCGAGCGAACCCCGGCTCGTCACGTGGAAGAACAGCCGCGCGAACCCGAGCAGCACCGTCAGCTCCCCGACCAGGAAGACGAGCCGCGCCAGGATGAACGAGAGGAGGAAGTCGCTGCGCCGCATTGGCGTGGCCGCCAGCCGCTTGAGCAACTTGCCCGTCCGCATCTGGACCAGCGCATAACCCACGCCCCACAGCCCGGTACTCAGCAGGTTCAAGCCGATGAGACCCGGGATCAGGAAGTCGATGTAGCGGGACCCACGCTCCGTGACCGGATCATCCGCCGTGAGGGTCGCATCCTCCCGGCCGGCCGCGCGTTGGAGCGCATCATCGGCCTCGAGCCGCGCGAGGCGACTCTCCGGCCGCGTCGGATCGTAGCGATACGTCACGCCCGTGTCGCCGGGCACGATCATCAGCGCGATGTCGCCGTGCCGGAGCGCGTCCCGGCCGACCGCCGCCTCGACCACGCGGACATCCAACCGCGGCGCCGAGCGCAGCTCCGCGGCCAGTGCCTGTGCGCCCGAACCGGCCTCGATCCCGATCGCGATCCGTTCCGCTCCCTCGCCGCCGAACGCGATGCCGAGCCCCAACGCCATGAGCACGGGGAAGAAGAACGTCCAGAAGACCATCTCCCGCTCGCGCCCGTACTCGCGGAGTCGCGCGAGCGTGAGTTGCACCAACGGCGCGCCGCGGAAGCTACCCATCGCGCAGCCGTCGTCCGGTGAGCGTCACGAAGACATCCTCGAGCGTCGCGTGGTGCGTGCTCAGCCGGGCGAGCGCGGCGCCGCGCCGTCTGACGACATCCAGCAGCGCGGGAACCGCGGTGTGTACCTCGCGGACCGTGAGCGCGATCCGGCCCTCCGCGTGGCGGGCGCCGGTCACGCCGGGAATCTCCAGCCACACGGAGGCGGGGACCGACACGCCATCCGCGAGCGCGAACTCGACCACGTGCTCCGCCCCCAGCGATGCGATCAACGCATCCGGCGTGTCCAGCGCCAGGATTCGACCGTGGTCCATGATCGCGACACGGTCGCAAAGCCGCGCCGCCTCCTCCATGTAATGCGTCGTGAGGAGCACCGTGCCGCCGCTCGCGCGAAACCCTTCGACCAACTCCCACAGCGCGCGGCGGGATTGAGGGTCGAGACCCGTGGTCGGCTCATCCAGGAAGAGCAGGTCCGGCGCACCCACAAGCGCGCACGCCAGCCCCAGCCGCTGCTGCTGTCCGCCGGAAAGCTGTGAAACCAACGTGCTCCGCTTCTCCGTGAGCCGCACGGCCTCGAGCGCGTCGGCCACGGACCTGCCCCGCCTGTAGAAGCTCCGGAACAGTCGGACCACCTCCTCGACGGTGAGCTTCGCCGGCAGACGCGTCTCCTGGAGTTGGATCCCGATCCGCTCCCGGAGCGCACGCGCATCCCGCTCCCAGCTCAGGCCGAACAGCTCGACCACGCCACTGTCCGCCGTCGAGAGCCCTTCCAGGATCTCGATCGTCGTGGTCTTCCCCGCCCCGTTCGGCCCCAACAGCCCGAAACACTCGCCGGGCCGGACCTCCAACTCCAGACCGTCGACGGCCGTCAGATCACCGTACCGCTTCACCAGCCCCTGGCAACGAATCGCGGCGCCCACGGCGGACGCCGCCCGGGGCTCGAGCATCGCGGACGTTGCGTTCATTCCCCCCCGCTGGTTCGCTGTGCGCGGCCCTGCGCTACCCGGCTGCCGCGTCGCGGGTTCCCCGCCGCGCCGCCCCGAGAACTCGTTCCGCACGGCTGATCGCGCCCGGAAGCGGCGACTCCGCCCGCCGCTCCGCATCGGCGAAGATCTCGGCGAGGGTCTCGCCGATCGCCTTCACCCGCGCCTCCACGCGATCCCGACTCCAGCCAAGCATCTCCAATGCGCCGTGCGCGATCGCGCCGCCGGCATTGACCACGAAGTCCGGCGCGTACAGGATCCCACGCTCGTGCAGCCGCACCGCGTCCGCTTCCTCCTCGAGCTGGTTGTTCGCCGAGCCGGCCACGATCCGGCAACGCAGGCGCGGGATGCTGCGGGCGTTGAGAACTCCGCCGATCGCGCACGGCGAGAAGATGTCACACGCCGTTTCGTACGCCGATTCCGGCGCGACCACCTCCGCGCCCACCTCGCCCGCCACGTCGATGGCACGCTGCGGGAGCGCGTCCGTCACCAGCACCCGCGCACCCGCTTCTGCCAGCCCGCGCGCCAGCGGCGCACCCACGCCGCCGACCCCCTGGACCAGGACGCGCCGCCCCTCGAGCGATGTCGAATCGAAGACCGCCGCACACGCCGCACGGATCCCCGCCAGCACGCCGAGCGCCGTGTAGATGCCTGGATCTCCCGCGCCGCCGTGTTCCGGCGATCGCCCGAAAACCCGTGACGTCCGCCGCCCCACCACATCCATGTCCACGGGAGCCGTCCCCAGGTCCACACCCGTGCCGTACGCCCCGCCCAACGACTCGACGAGGTCGCCGAACCGCAGCAACAGCCCCTCGCGCTCCTCCGGCCCCAGCGGCCGCGCAGGCGCCAGCACCGCCTTGCCGCCCCCGAACGGAAAATCGATCGCCGCCCACTTGAACGTCATCCCCTCGGCCAGCCGGAGTGCGTCGCGCAGCCCATCCCGCGCCGATGGATAGATCTTCAACCTGCACCCTCCCATCGCCATCCCCAACGTCCGGTCGTGGATCGCGATGAAAATCCACGCATCGGTCGGCCGATCGTACCGGATCACGACGCTCTCGCCGTTCCAGTCCCGTAGAAGCTGCTCCATGAATCTCCACCTGCGGTGAAAGGAGGGATACCGCGGCGAAGATGCCGAGACGCACCGCATCGCGCAACGGGCGCTCCGGTTTGCCCCGTCCGGGCGCCGATGCTATCGTGTTCGCCGCCGCCGGAACACCACCGCGCCGAAACCGCCGCCCGTGCCGGGTAGAAATGCCGTACGCCACGGCCGTCGTGGAGCAGAAGACCACGCAAACCGGTCCGTATCACCGCCGCGCGACCCCGCCGCGTGCGCGAACAGCATGGCGCGCGCTGGACTCCCCCGGCGGCCGGCGCCCTGGCTGCGGCTTTGCACGCCGCAGGTCGGCACACGACCAGCCGCTCCCATCGAGTGGCCCGCCCGCCTTCGCGGATTCAAAAGTCGCGGACCCCACTGGCGCCTCGGAGCTGCCGCGTGACCGCGCCTGATGCACTGATCGTCGGCTCGGGCCCCAACGGCCTCGCCGCGGCGATCCGGCTCGCACAGAGCGGCCGACACGTGCGCGTCCTGGAGGCGTGCCCCGTCGCCGGCGGCGGCACCCGCTCCGCCGAGCTGACGCTCCCCGGGTTTCTCCACGATATCTGCTCGGCGGTCCATCCGCTCGCCGCCGCCTCTCCCTTCTTCCGCACACTGCCCCTCGCCGAGTATGGCCTCGAATGGGTCCATCCACCGGCGCCTCTCGCCCATCCATTCGACGATGGTACCGCCGCTGTGCTCGAACGCTCGATCACCGAGACCGCTCACACCCTGGATGCGACGGACACGAAGACCTACGTCCGGCTGGTCGCGCCGTTCGTCGCGCACTGGGAACGCCTCTTCGATGAGATCCTCGCGCCGCTGCACCGTCCCGCGCATCCCTTTCTCCTCGCCCGCTTCGGCCTCCGCGGACTCCGCTCCGCGGAAGGCCTCGCCCGCAGCATGTTCGCGGGCGAACGCGCCCGCGGCCTCTTCGCCGGCCTCGCCGCCCACTCGCTCGCGCCCCTCGATGCCCCACCCACCGCCGCCTTCGGACTCGTCCTCGCCGTGGCCGCCCATGCCGTCGGATGGCCCTTCGCCCGCGGCGGCTCCCAGCGCATCGCGGATGCCCTCCTCGCCTACCTGCACACCCTCGGTGCCGAGGTGATCACCGACGCGCCCGTCCACCACCTGGATGAGCTCCCGGCCACGCGACACGTCCTCCTGGACGTCACGCCGCGACAACTCCTCCGCATCGCCGGCGCGCGATTCCGGGCCGCCTACCGCCGCCGACTCGAGGCGTTCCGCTACGGGCCGGGCGTGTTCAAGATCGACTGGGCGTTGGCTGGGCCGATCCCGTGGACCGCCCGCGCGTGCACCCGGGCCGGCACCATCCACCTTGGGGGTACGTTCGCGGAAGTGGCCGCGGCGGAGGCCGCGGCCTGGAACGGCAAGCACTCCGAGCGCCCGTTCGTGCTCCTCGCACAACCGAGCCTGGTCGACCCGACGCGGGCGCCGGATGGACGGCACACGGCCTGGGCGTACTGTCACGTGCCACATGGATCGACCACCGACATGACCGCGGCGATCGAGGCCCAGGTCGAGCGCTTCGCGCCGGGGTTCCGTGACCTGATCCTCGCGCGCAGCACCATGAACACGGCGTCGCTCGAGTCCCACGACGCCAACCTCGTCGGCGGCGACATCGCCGGCGGCGCGAACACGCTGTTGCAGACGTTCTTCCGACCCGTAGCCCGCCGCGTGCCCTACGCCACACCCGTGCCCGGGCTCTATCTCTGCTCGGCATCGACCCCGCCGGGCGGCGGCGTTCACGGCATGTGTGGATACCACGCCGCGGGAGCCGCGCTGCGCAGGGGTTGATGCCGGACCCGCCGGATCACGATCCCTTCCCCGATCCGCTCGCGAGCCCGCTCGCGCCCATCGCCCGCCGCCCCTCTGCCGCTCGATCCCGTTTCCGCGGGCGCCGACTCGGTCCCGCTACGCAACTACGGTCCGCGGACGCCCACGTGGAGCGCCGCGATCCCGCCCGTCAGTGGCTCCCACGCCACATCACGGAAGCCGGCGGAAGTCATCCGCGCCGCCAGCGCAGCCGGCGGCGGGAAGTCGAGCACCGACGCCGGGAGGTACGCGTAGGCGCTCGCATGACGAGAGACGATCCTGCCGATCCACGGCAGCACGCGCGTGAAGTACGCCAGGTAGAGAGCGCGGACCGACGGGCGCACCGGCGTCGTGAATTCGAGCACGACGAGGCGGCCGTCCGGCTTCGAGACGCGGGCAAGTTCCCGCAACCCCTCGTCGAGGTCCGCCAGGTTGCGGATACCGAAACCGACCGTGATGCCGTCGAAAGTCGCGTCGGAAAACGGCAACCGCAGCGCGTCCGCACACGTGGGTGCGACAGGTCGGCCACGGGCCTTGGGCGTCCCGCGCTCGAGCATGGCAAGCGCGAAATCCGCGGCGACGACTCGCCCCTGAAAACCACGCCGGCCCGCGAGTTCGAGCGCCAGGTCGAGCGTCCCCGCGCACGCATCCAGGTAGGTGCCGTGCGGCGCCCGGCCATCCAGCAACCGGTCCACCGCGCGACGGCGCCAACGCCGGTCGATGTTCAGGCTCAATACGTGGTTGAGCAGGTCGTATCGCGGCGCGATCGCACCGAACATCCGGCGGACGGCTGCCGCCTTCTCCTCGGCAGAGGGAAGCACGCCGGCAGGGGGTCTCGGCATCGCGTAAATTGCTCCGGTGTCGTAGAATGCGGCGGCGCAACGTAGCGCCTCGCGCCGCGGCGATCAAGGTCGGGGGTTGAAACCCCGGCCACAGGGGCCACGTATTGGGCGCGGGATGAGTCGGCCGCACAGCTGCGCGGACAACGTGGATTACAAACAACTGACCGACCCGGAGGTGATCGCCCGGGCCCGAGAAGGCCACGAGGCGGCGTACCGCGAGTTGATCGGCCGTTACGAACGTCCGGTCATCTCGCTGATCTATCGGCTCGTCCGCGACCGTGAGCTGGCCGAGGATCTGGCGCAGGAGACCTTCATCAAGGTGCTGAACGCGCTCGATCGCTACGACCCCGCCCACAAGTTCAGCTCGTGGATCTTCCGCATCGCCCACAACACCGCGATCGATCAGATCCGCAAGAAGGAATTGAACACGCTCTCGCTCGACGGCTCGCCACATGCCACGACCGAGGAAGCGATCGCCGCGAGCAGGATCGTCGCGGTCGGGAACGACGAGACTCCCGAAGAATACACCGCCAGCCGCGAGCTTGGCCATGAGATCGAGCAAGCCATCGCCCAGATCCGGCCCGAATACCGGACCGCCATACTCCTCTGGCACGTCGAGGGCCGCCCCTACGAGGAAATCGCCGAGATCATGGAGCTTCCCCTCGGCACGGTCAAAACGTTCATCCACCGTGGTCGCAATGAACTACGTAAGCGGCTCGCGCACCTCCGCTGCTGAAACCCTTGGCATCGGCGGCGCGTACGGAAACACGAACCCCCGGCATGGAGCATCCGCTTGAGTATGGATATGCTGCACCCGGCCTCTGATCGCCTCGAAGCGTACGTCGAGGATTCGCTCGACGGTTCGGATCGCGCGGTGCTGGAGTCGCACCTGGTCTCCTGCATCCGCTGCCAGTCCGAGGTGGATGAGCTGCGCGCGCTCTTCGCGGCGCTCGGTGCACTCCCCCGGCTGGCGCCCACGCCCGGGTTCGCCGATCGGATCATGGCGGGCGTCCAGATCCGGCAGCCGTGGACGCTCCGCGTGGCCGCATGGCTGCGCCGGTGGGTTCCCAGCGGGACGACCGGGTGGGCGCTGGTGACGGCCATCCTCTCGCTCCCCGTGCTCGGCGCGGGCGGCGTGACCGCGTGGCTCCTCTCGCAACCCCGCTTCACGATGCACGGCCTCTGGATGCTCGTGCGCGACCGGACCGCCGATGCAGCCATGTCGCTGGCCGCTCGCGCAGGCACGGCCGTCATCGAGAGCAACATTGCGCTGCGACTCTGGGAGTGGGCCAGCGCACTGCCTGCCGGGTTCGGCCTCGGAGAGTTGGGTGCGGCGGCCGCGCTGGTCGCGACCGTGACGGCCGGATCGGCGTGGATCCTCTATCAGAATCTGTTCCGCTCTTCGACGCGGGAAAAGACCTATGGGACGTATTGCTTCTAACCGGAAAGTCGTCATGTCGCTGGTCGCCGCGCTGGCGCTCTCGGGCGCCTTGGCCGGTACCGCCATGACGCAGGAACCCACGCCGAGCGCGCAAGCCGTGGGTCCGGCCGGCCTCCTTTCCAGCGCCGTCGAACTGTCTCGTACGGAGGCCGAACTCCGGCTCGAGTTCGAAGACGGTACCGAGCGCAGCTTCGCCATTCGCGATGGACGCGTGTGGGTGGACGGCCGCGACGTCGGCGCCGCGCCCCGAAACGGCCAGCTCGACCAGGCGTGGCGCACGCTCCTGCGCAGCGCCATGGCGGCGCCCGCCCGCGACCTCGGCGGCCTGCTCACGGACTGGCAGGCGCCCGGCGACGGCGCGGGCGAAACTCTCGATGCCGAGCTCGAATCCGCGCTGGCCGGCCGGGTCGCGCCAGTCGCCGCGGCGCCTGCCGCGCGCCCCCTCCCGGCCCCGGACATCCCCGCCCCGGACATCCCCGTCCCCGGGACCGGCATCGGCCAATCGGTGGAACGCTACCAGGCGCGGATCGAGGAACTCGAGGCCGAGCTCCGGGATCGCGCCGATTCCCTTGAACAGCTCCACGAGACGCTCGCGAGACTCGATCGCGACCGCCGACCCCCCTGGACGCGCCCCTTCCGTCGCGTCGGGCAAGCGATCGCCGACATCTTTTCGATCATCGCGATCTACGCAGTCCTCGTCGGACTCGGCTTCGTCGCCGTCTTCTTCGGCCGACGCTACATCGAAGGCGTGGCCGACACGGTCCGCCACGCCACGCTCCGCTCCGGCCTGGTCGGCCTCGCGGGCGGGTTCCTGGTCCTGCCGGCGTTCCTGCTGGGCATCATCGTGCTGACGATCTCGGTGGTCGGACTGCCGCTGCTGCTCGTCTGGGTACCGCTCTTCCCCGTCGCGGTCATCCTCGCGGTTCTCTTCGGCTATCTCGCCGTCGGCCACGCCGCCGGCGAGGCGCTCGCCGAACGGCGGTTCCACGGAGGAGACTGGTTCAAACGCGCCAATTCCTACTATTACGTCCTGACCGGCACCGGTCTGCTCCTCGCTCTGTTCGTCGCGGCGAACGTGGTCCACATGGCCGGCCCCTGGCTCGATTTCATCAAGGGACTCCTCACGTTCCTCGCCGTCGTCCTGACCTGGGCCGCGTTCACCATCGGCTTCGGCGCCGTGCTCCTCTCCCGCGGCGGGACCACGCCGCCGGTCTCGGCACGGCCGACTGCGCCCGATGTGAACATCGGCGACGTCTTCGAGGAGGAATCGCATGTCTAACCTGTTGCGCGGGCTCACCGTGGCGCTCGCCATCTTCGCCACGGTCGCCGATGCCGATGCGCAGGATTGGCGCACCCTCACGAACCGCCGGCAGCGCGCCGGCGAACAGGAGCTGCGCGTCCGCGTCCGATTCGGCATGGGCAAGATCGAGGTCGGCGCGGCCGAATCCGGCACGCTCTACCGCTCGACCATCCGCTACGATGCGGACACGTTCCGCCCGCTCCACGACTACAAAGCCGGCCTGTTGACCGTCGGCATCGACGGTGGAGGGGCGCATGTCTGGACCGGCGAGATCGATGATGATGCCGGCCGCCTCGAACTCGCCCTCGGGCCGAATGTCCCGCTCGACCTCGACTTCGAGATGGGCGCCGTCGATGCCGACATCGAGCTCGGTGGACTCCGTATCCGCCGCGCCGCCATCTCGACCGGTGCGAGCGACACGCGGCTACGATTCTCGCAACAGAACCCGGAGCGGCTGGAGGGGTTGACGGTCAAGGCCGGTGCTGCCGCGATGCAGATCATCGGGCTCGGCAACGCGAACGCCGAGCAGCTCTCGGTTTCCGGCGGTGCCGGCGAGATCGTACTCGACTTCTCGGGCGCCTGGCGGCGGGATCTGGCGTGCAAAGTCGAGATGGGGCTCGGTGCGCTCACGCTGCGCATCCCGCGCGGGGTGGGGCTCCGGGTCGACAAGGACACGTTCCTCGTGTCGTTCGATTCGCAGGAGTTGGTCAAACGTGGGGATGCCTACTACTCCCTGGACTGGGAAGAGGCGGAGCATCACCTCACTCTCGATATCAGCGGCGCGCTCGGCTCGGTCGACGTGCACTGGTTGAACTGAACCTCGGAACTGTGGGAGGGATTCATGATCGAGTCGCTGGCGGTCCTCTTCCTGATCGGGCTGGTCGGCGTGGTCGCGCTCGCGGTGGTTCTCGCCGTCGTGGGGATCCTCTTCTCGATCGCGTGGGCGTTGGCAGGATTCCTGCTGTTCAAGGTGGCGCCGATCGTACTCGTGGGCTACATCATCGTCCGCTTCCTGGCGCCCCGTCACAAGCGCCTCGAGCGGGCGGAGCGGAAGTGGCTGGAGGGTTGATCCCGAATGCGCATTCTCCTGGACGGCGAGCAGTCGCTCCGCGTCCAGGCGGCGGGTGAGGGGCTCGAGGTCGAGCCCCCGGCCGCCGGACTCCACTTCTCGCCGTTGCACATGCTCGCCGCCTCCCTGGCGACGTGCACGGTGTCGGTCCTGGCCAGTTGGGCGCTACAGGCCGGGCTATCGATCGATCCCCTCGAGGTTGCCATCTCGTGGTATTACGTCGACGACCCGTTCCGGGTGGGGCGCTACGACGTTGCCGTCCGGTGGCCGGGCCTCTCACCCGCTCGTGGGGATGCCGCGCTCCGTGTCGCGCGGCACTGCACGGTCGAGCACACGCTCCAGCACCCGCCGATCATCGACATGCGCATCGAGCGTTGATCCCGCCCGCGCCCCTCCCGGTGGCTACAGGCGTGCCGACCTTGCCGTCCAGGCCGTGGTGAGCCGTGACGCGGTGAGCGGCCCGCATGTCACCGGGCGGTTGGAACGCTCGAGCCGGCCGGCGCGCTGGGAGCGGCGGCCGCCGCCCGGATCGCCGCGACGATGCGGGGACCATGCTCACGGGCGTTCTCGATGAAGATCTTGTTGGGACGGTTGCCGCCCGCGACCACGCCCGCAATGAAGACACCCGGGACGTCCGTCTCCATGGTCTCCGGGTCGTGGTTGGGGATCCCGGTCTCCGGGTCGAAACCGACCCCCAACTCGCGCAGGAGCCATGGATCGGGCGTATAGCCGGTCATCGCGAACACGAAATCGTTCTTGATCTCCTCGGTGCGGCCATCGGCCTCGGAGCGGAGGCGTACGGTGCGCGGGCGGATCTCGATCACGCGTGTCCGCCAGTGAACGGCGATCTCCCCCTTCTGGATCCGGCCGTTGATGTCCGGGAGAACCCATGGCTTCACGCCGCTGTCGAGCCGGTCGGCGAAATGGACCATCGTCACGCGCGCGCCGGACCGATAGAGATCGAGCGCCGCCTCGACCGCGGAGTTCCCGCCGCCGATGACCAGGCAATCCTGCCCGAAAAACGGGAGCGCTTCGCGGTAGTAATGGGTCACCTTCGGCAGGTCCTCCCCCGGGATCCCGAGGAGGTTCGGCGTGTCCCAGTACCCGGTCGCCACCACCACGCGCCGTGCCGAATAGCTTTCCTGGGAACCGTCGATACGGCGTGTCACGACAGTGAAACCGTCGTCCGCAGGCCGGACGTCGACGACCTCCTCGTACTGCCGGACGTCGAGCGCGAAGTGTTCGACCACCCGGCGATAGTACTTGAGCGCGTCCCGCCGCGTCGGCTTGTCATCGGTGATGATGAACGGCAGCCCGCCGAGTTCGAGTTTGTCCGCCGTACTGAAGAAGTGCCCGTAGACCGGGTAGCCGGCGATGCAGCGGGTGAGACACCCCTTCTCGAAGATCACGCATCCGAGGCCGTGGCGACGGGCCGCGACGCCCACGCTCAGTCCGGATGGTCCACCGCCGATCACCGCCAGTTCCACCGATTCCTGCACGATCCCGTCCCGCCTTCCGTTCCGTTCTCTGTCCGTCCGATGAGGCGCGAATGACACGCCCGATCCGCCGCGCCGACGGACGCAATGCAGCCGCGCGCGCTGGACCGACCCGATTCGCCTCTGGGTGTACCCACGCGGCGCCCGCACGTTCACCGGCCGGCGGCTGCCCCGCCTCGATGGCCTGGAGCGGTCCGTGCGCGGGTCGGGCGCCGGGCGTGCAGCGCTCCGCCGGGGGCCGGTACGGGCGAGCTGCCGTAGCGAAGCGGTGGCCGCCTATCCGGCGGCGCGCCGGCGGTAGGCCGCCTCCGATGGCGCCTCCAAGCGGACGGGCGTTCCATCACCCGTCACCGTGTCGAAGATGGCCTTGAGCACGCCGATCAACACCGGCCCGACAATGATGCCGACCAACCCGAAGGTGTAGACGCCGGTCACCAGGGCAATGAACATCCAGTAGAAGTTCAGCACGTGGGACTTCTCAGCGGCGATCTTCGGCCTCACGTACATCGAGAGGAATACCGTGTTGACCGTGAAGCCGATGAGCGCCATGGCGGCGGCGCCCATGATGTCGTTCCGGAAGACCGCCAGGTAGAGCGCGACCGACAGGTAGATGACCCACGATCCGACGATCGGGAAGAACCCGATGAAGAACGCGACGATGCTCAACACCACGGCGAGCGGGATGTCCCAGAGCAGGTTCATCGAGAGAACCACTGCGGCCTTGAGGAGTTGAACCAGAAAGGTGGCGTAGAGCGCCCCGTAGACCACGGCCCGGATGTTGGCGCTCACCTGCCGGGAAAGATCGCGGTAGCGACCCGGGATCTTCCGTCTGATGTAGCGCAGGATCCGGCGGTGGTCGGTGAGGATGTAATAGACCGTGAAGAGGAACACCGCGACCGAGATGACCAGGATGTCGAACGCATCGCGCACCTCATCGAGCACGAACGCCGTCCGTTCGCCGAGGGCGATCACCCAGCGGGAGAGGTCTTGCTCGACCGCGATGCGGTGCGCGAACGGGACCCGGCGCAGTGCGATGGTCAGGCGCTCGGCCACCGCCGCGCGGTTTGCTTCCATGTAGGCGGCGGCGCCCGCGATCTCGACCCAACTGTAGATCAGGATCGCAAGCAACGGCACAGTGACCAGCGTGATGGTGACGATCGCCGCGACACGATCCGTGTGGAGCCGCCGGCCCAGCCAGCGGTGAAACGGGATGGCGTACACGCCCAGCACGACGCCCGCGACCACGGCCACGGCCACGTCCGCGACCATGTAGGCGAACAGAAGGAAGATCGCCAGGAGCAGACCGGCCGTCAGCAGCGCCTTGCGCATCTCCGGGATCGTGAAGTCCGCCAGACGGACGTCATCCGAGCGCCGGTCGTCGCGACGCCGATCGCGACGAGGGCGATCGGCGGCCATCACGCCTCCGGGCCGAGCGCCGCGGCCAGTTCCGCGCGGAGGTCGGCAGGATCTTCGATGCCGATCGAGAAACGGATGAAGCCCTCCGCGATTCCGAGGGCGCGGCGCTCCTCCATCGAGAGCCCAGCGTGAGAGGTGAACCGGGGCATCGAGACCAGCGTTTCGACACCGCCGAGACTCGGCGCCACGCTTATGAGTCGGAGCCGGCGGAGCACGCGGACCGCCGCATCATCACCGCCGCGCACCACCATGGCGAGCATCCCGCCGAAGCCATCGAAGAGTTCCCGCGCGATGAGGTGATCCGGGTGCGTCGCGAGGCCGGGGTAGTGCACGGCCGCGACCGCGGGATGCGTTTCGAGCCAACCGGCGAGCTCGAGTGCCGTGGCGTTCTGCCGCTCGACGCGCAGGGCCAGCGTCTTGATGCCCCGCTCGAGCAGCCAGGCCGCGTGAGGATCCAGGCTCGCGCCGAAGCTCTTCAGCTTCTCGCGGATTTCCGCAATGAGATCGGCCGGTCCGGCGACGCTCCCGGCGGTCAGGTCCGAATGGCCGCCGAGGTATTTCGTCGCGCTGTGAATGACGACGGTCGCGCCGTGTTCGAGCGGCCGGAAGTTGATCGGCGTCGCGAAGGTGGCATCCACGACGAGCGGGATGCCGTGCTCGGCGGCGAGGCGCGCCAGCGGCCGGATGTCGGGGATGCGGAGCGTCGGGTTGACCGGGATCTCGACGAGGAGTGCGCGGGTTTGCGGCCGGATCGCCTCTGCCCACTGTTCGTCCCGATCGACGAAGGTGGTCTCGATGCCGAGTCGCGGGAAATCCCGCAGCAACAGCGTGGCGGTGCCCCCATAGAGCGTCCGTGCCGCCACGATGTGGTCGCCGGTCCGCGTGAGCGCGAGCAAGGCGAGCGCCATGGCGGCCATCCCGCTCCCCACGGCGAGCGCGGCCTCCGCGCCCTCGAGCGCCGCGAGCTTCTCGGCGAGCACGAGGTGATTCGGGTTGGTGCCGTACCGCGTGTATCTCACCTCGCCGGTGGGCTCGACGTCGTTGTAGAACGTCGCGCTCGGGACGATCGGGCTGACCACGGGCGCACCCGGTTCGTGCTGCGCGGTGCCGGCGTGCACGGCACGCGTCGACCGCCCGGCCTTCGACCATTCGATCGGATCTTCACGCTTCATCACGCCATGCCTCCACTCTCGTGGCATATTCGGTTAGAAGAGCGAGCGCGCGCTCCTCGGTTGCGCCCTCGGCGGTGAGGACGAAGTACGGCTTGTGCGAGTGCGGGATGATGAGGACCCACTCGGTCGGGCCGCACCAGATCTTGACGCCGTCGACGAGCTGGCGGTCCTCGCCCTCCGTGGCCTCGATGAGCCGTCGCATCACCGCTCCCTTTCGACCCCAGGGGCAAGCGACGCGGTCCTGAAGGATGTAGATCGGCGGATAGCGATCGGCTTCCTCGCGCAGGCGGACGCCCGACCGCGCGATCGCCTCCAGCAGTTGCACCGCGGCGAACATCCCGTCATAGGCCGGGATGAAGTGCGGAAAGATGAACTCGCCGCGGGCGCCCGCCACCAGGTCCGCGGCATTCGCCGAGGCCATCATTGCGTGGTGTTCGGTCTTCGTCCACTGGAGTTCCGCTCCACGCTCGCGGATGATGCGGGCGACGACCGCCGGGCTGGTGACGGGGATGGCGACGCGCCGGACGCCGAGGTACTCGAGGGCGAGTCCGACGAAGACGGCCTGGGCGCGTTCGGGCGAGAGCGGCCGGCCCGCATCATCGACCAGATGGATGACCTCGCCGCCCGGATCGATCCACAGGCCCAGGTCAGCGTCGATCGACCGGACGATGCCGCCGAGGCGCGCCAGTGCGGCTTTGAACTCTTCCTCACTGCGCGAGAGGCGGCCGGGCGCGGCATAGGCATCCAGGCCGACCGTCTCGGTCTCGAGCGCACCCAGCAGCCCGGGGAAGACTTCGGCCGTCGTACCGTAGGCGAAGTCGACGACGAGTGTGAAGCCCCGCTCCGCGATGAGGTCGCGATCGACCTCGGAGAGGAAGTGCTCGCGATAGCCCTCGACGACGCGCGTGGGGAAGTTCAGATCGCCGGTGCCCTCCGGCCCGGCGCGTGGGAAGTCTTCCCGGGCGAAGAGGCGCTCGATCGATTGCGTCTTGGCCGGCGGCAGATCGCGACCGTCCGCATCGAAGAAGAGGATGTCCACCACCTTGGGGTCGAAGGGTGAACGCCGGACGTGAATGCCGCCGGCCTCACGGCCGTGGTTCACGGCGTGACGCACCACGGGAATCGGCATCTCCCGCAGGTCCTCGACGTTGATGCCCACGGAGAGGAACCCGGTGATGAGCGCGCGGTTGATCATGCGCGAGGCGCGATCGGAGTCGCGCGACGTGGCGACGTACGCCGTCGGGCCGAGGACCGCGCCGTAGGCACCGCCGAGCCGGCTCGCAATTTCCGGAGCCAGCTCGGCGTTCGGGATCCCGCTCACGCGCGCGCCGTGGAACAGGCTCCGCTCCCACGCCTCGCCCCAGATCAGCGAATGCGTCAGGACCGCGCGCTCCTCGACCACCTTGTCGGGCCAGACCTTGACGTTCGGTCCGACCACGGCGAACGGCCCGACCTCCGAGCGGTCCGAGAGGATGCATTGTTCGCGTACGAGTGCGCCCTCCCCGATCCGTACCCGGCCGGCGCAGATCGTCTCGCTCAACCGCGCGCCCACTCCGATGTCGCACCCTTCCCAGAGCACGACGTCGCGCAGTTCGGCGCCCTCGCCAATGCGGGTTCCCGCTCCCACGACGACGTTCTCGAGCACGGCACCGCGGCCGACCTCGACGTTGGGTCCGAGCACGACGCCGCCGCCGAGCACGACATCCCTGGCCACGCTCGCACCACGCTCGCCGTAAAGGACGGCCTCACCGACCTGCCGTCTCTCGCCCCGGAGCGCGATGTCGACGCGGCCGGCCAGGACATCATCGCTTGCGCGCCGGTACTCGTTGAGGTTGCCGACGTCGCGCCAGTATCCCTGCGCGATGTAGCCGTGTAGCCGCGCACGCTCCTGGAGCATCTGCGGGAAGAGGTCCTTCGAGAAGTCGACGTTCGTGGCGGGCGGCACGCGCTCGAGCGCCGTCGGCTCGAGCACGTAGATCCCGGTATTGATGGTATCGCTGAAGACCTCGCCCCACGTCGGCTTCTCGAGGAACCGCTCGATCTCGCCCGTCTCCGGATCCGCGATGACGATCCCGAAGGCGAGCGGATCCTCGACGGGCGTCAGCGCGATGGTGGCCTCCGCCCGCCGGGCATCGTGCGACCGCACGATCGCGGCGAGGTCGAAGTCGGTGAGCACATCCCCACTGATGACCAGGATGCGTTCACCGCCGATCAAGTCGCTCGCGTTGCGCACCGCACCGGCCGTGCCGTAGTCCGCATCGGCCGTTGCATAGCGCATACGTACGCCGAACGCCGTGCCGTCGCCGAAATGGGAAACAATGGATTCGGGCTGGAAATACAGGATCGCGACGAGGTCGGTGATGTCATGGCGCCTCAGCAGATCGACGGTGTATTCCATGATCGGCCGGTTCGCGACCGGCACCATCGGCTTCGGACGGTGGATCGTGAGCGGCTTGAGGCGGGTCCCGAACCCGCCGGCCATGATCACGCCTGTCATCCCCTTTTCCCCGGCTCTGGAAGGGAGGAAAGTGCTGGAACGTGGTGCGCCATGAGCAATCGTCGTGCCGCGGACAAGCTACGGCGCCTCCCCGGGTCCCGGCAACGCGCGCCGGCGCGGGCTCGGCTTGACGCAGAGGCCACCGCGGTCCCATCCTTCCCCGGCGTTATCGATCTTCCACCGATCCTGGAACCATGAAGAAAGTCCACACGAAGGAGGCGGCCGAGGCGACGTTGCGCGAGCTCCCTTCCGTGCTCGGCGCCTTCGTGCGGGAAGACATCAACGGCCATCCGCGGGAGGTTCACCTGCTGGTCGCCGCCGGGCCGAACCCGGCGGACCTCGCGCGGGATGTCCGCGGGTTGCTCGAAGATCGCCTCGGCGTTCCGGTCGACCAGCGTGTGATCAGCATCGCACAGCTCGCCGAGCGGCCTGCGGAACCGCGGCCCGCGGACGTCATCCCGGGGGCCGCGCCGGTGGTGGAGGAGGCGTGGAGGCAGGAGCCGTCGCCACGGCAGGCGGTGCCGCCCGCTCGCGTGCTACCGGTCCCGGAACCGCGCGTGACCGGCAATGGCACCGCACCGGTCGCGGCAGCGGAGCCGAGATTGGTCTATCTCGGGACCGAGTCGTCGAGTCGCGGCGGGCGGGTGCAGGTGCGCGTTCGCATTTCATGGCTGGGCGATGAGTTCGTCGGCGTCGCGGAGGAGCTCGAGGGCGCGCAGGGACGGGTCCGCGCGGCGGCCGCCGCCGCGCTGGGTGCCGCCACCGAGGCGTGTCGCGGCGCCGTGCGCCTCGAACTGGACGCGGCCGGCACGGTTCGGGCCCTCAACCGGGAGTACGCCGTGGTTTCGGCGCGTGCCGTCTCTTCGCGGCTCGGGCGCCGGCCCATCGATCTGGCGGGGGCCCACGCCGTCGACATCGGCGTCGAGGCCGCCTCGGCGCTGGCGGCGCTCCAGGCCAGCAACCGCGTCGTGGTGCTGGGGCTCCGCGACTAGAGCGGTCGTCGCCTCATCTCCGGAGTCGCACGCACCCGCGGCATCAGCGCAGTGGGCGGCCACGCGTCTCCGAACCCGCGGGCGAGCCGCTCTAACCGGCGGGCGCCACCCCACTCAACGCGACGAAGGCCCGGGGTCGCTCGCGGCGGAGCAGCACACGGCGCCGGGTGAGCGAGTCCAGCGCCGAGGCCACGTCGGATTCCGCCGCTGCAATGCGTTCCGCAATGCGCGCCGCATCCGCCTGCCGCAGTTCTTCGAGCGCGGTCCAGACCGCGCGCTCGATGGCGGAGACCTCTCCGATCAACGTCGCGCCCCCGCCGTTCTCCTCGATGACCAGCGCCAGGCCGTACCGCGCGAGAACGGCTTCGATGGTCTCGCGGTGCCGCTCGCCCACGCCCCGGGCGAGGAAGTACGCATCGGCGGGCCGGTCGTCGCGCTGGTAACGGAGGATGAGCTTGGCGACGGCCTCGTCGGCGCAGCTGTAGTCGAGAACCGCGACCTGGCCGAAGTCGAGCACGGAGAGACAGACGGCGCCGGTCTCTCCGATCTGGCTCTCGATGCCGAGGCGAAGCGCCTGACCGGTCGGCCGCGTGACCAGGTGCGAGTAGAGGCTCGCCACCGAGCGGCGCACCAGGCGCGAGAGGTCGAACCGAAGCGGGACCAGCGGCTCCGGTCCGTAGCTCACCGCGGCGCCCCCGTGCGGCCCTGCCGCTCGGGATCGCCTCCGCGGGCGGGCAGGATGATGCCGATCTGCGCGCCGGGCAGGAACGGGAGTCGTTCCTCGAGGGGCGCGGCGTCGTCCCATTCGGGAACATCGGCGATCCGTGCCGTGCCGCTGCGGATCGAGACCTTCCCGCCCCAGCGGCCGACCTGTTTGCGCATCTGCTTCAGCCCCTGCCCCCGGCCGGGGTCGTGAAAGCGTGTCATGCCATGGATGAAGGCGGCTTCGAGCGCCGCGACATCGCTCCATTCCTTGCCGAAGCGGGCGGCGTGCGCGCTGGCGAGCGAGCCCTTGAAGCCCACGCCGAGATCCATGACGGCAAGCTTGACCGTCCGGCGGTCGAGCCGGGGCGTGCGGCTGTACGTCTGGACGGCCACCCATCCCGGCGCCTGGGCGTGCTCGAGGATGTTCTGGCAGACCTCGGAGAGGAGGACGCCGAACTGGAACGCCTCGGCCCCCGGGTACGCGAGCTGCTGCGTCAGGATGGCCTGGGCCTGCGCATTGACCCGGTCGACCACGGCGTGGACGTCATCATAGGAGCGGATGGCGGTGACCTCGAGGAGCACCTCGGAGCGGCCGCGAGTCCGCGGCCGCCGGACGCCGCCATGGAACTCGAAGAGCGACGTGGCGTGCTCGAAGAAGCCCATGCGCGACAGGTAGCTCGTGACGTCGGGCGAGTCCGGGAGCTGGAGACGGGGTTGCCGGCCCTCCCGAGCCGCCCACTCAGCCAGGACGAGGAGGCCGATGATCCCGTAGGGGTCCACCCAGCGCAGGTGCCGTGCATCGAAGAGGGGCCGGTCGCCATCCGCCCCGGCGACGGCCTGGACGATGGGGTCGAACGTCCGCTCCTCGAGGGAGGGAGGGAGGGTGATCACCTTCACGTCGCGATCCTACCTTGCAGGAAGAGGTGGAGGCCCGTCGCGCCGCGGTGCAGGACCTTGCGGGCAGCCGCCCGGTTGGCCGCGCGCATCGCGGTCTCGAGGTCGGCGCCGCCCAGCAGCCGGGCGTAACACGTGGCGCCCCAGACATCGCCGCAGCCGGTGGGGTCCCCGTCGAGGTCCCCCTGCTCGGCCGCGATCAGCTCGCTCCGAACGGTGCCCGGCGCGCCCAGCGAGCGTGTGACCGCGAGTCCCGGCGTGCGCCACGAGCGTGGATCGGCGCGGAACGCCGGTGATGCCACGTATGCCGCTCCGCGCGCGCCGAGCGTGACGAGGAGCAACCGCGGCTCCTCGCCCACCACTTCGGCTGCGAACCGCCACGGATCGCCCCACGCCTGGGCGAGGCACGCGAGCTCGTCCTCGTTGACCTGTACGACGTCGAAGCAGCGCAGCCACTCGCGCCACGAGACGAGCGGCCGATACGCCCGTTGGCCGCCGGGGAGCACGCCCAGGAAGAGCGAGTGCAGGTCGGTGTAGATCGGCCCCGCAAAGCCCAGCCGCAACAGGATCGCGGCCTCGAGGTCCATCTCGAAGCCCGAGATGAAGTTGACGTAGAGCGCATCCAGGGACCGGACCACTGGTTCGAGCTCGGTCCAGTTCCATCCGGGCACGCCGCCGATCAACCGTTCGCAGCGGCGCGTACGGTCCTCGTAGCGCAGCTCGACCCGATTGTTCGGCTCGGGCACGAAACGCACGCCGGGCTCGAGGTCCAATCCCGGCAGCGTGCGGAGGAATCGCAGCGCCCGTTCTTCGAGGTCCCGGCCGATCTTGAGGATGGGCACGACATCCCAGCCGGCGGGGCGACCGGCGGCCAGGGCGGCGAGGGCGTACGAGATGCCGCCCCATTCCTCGACCGGTTCCGTGCGCCCGTCGCGCGCATAGATCCGATCCCAGACCATGGTTCCGATCACTCCGAGTCGTGGCATGATGCCGACGTCTAGACCCTGCCCCAGGTCTCCTTCTTGAACACCGCGGCCGCGCCGATCACGCCCGCGGTGCCCGTGAGCCGCGCCGACACGATCTGGCACGCCTCCTCCGCGCTGCGGAAGGCCCGCCGGCGGACCTCCGTGCGCAACGGCACGAATAGATGGTCTCCGGCTCGCGTCACACCGCCGGCGATCACGACCATAGCCGGGTTCAGCACGTTGATGATGTTGGCCACTCCGGCACCCAGGAACTTCGCCGTCTCCTTCATCACCTCGTTGGCATAGGGATCGCCGAGAACGACGGCCTCGTACACCGTTGCGGCGGTGATCTCTTCGAGCCGGCCGCCGACCAGGTCCGGCAGCACGCTCTCAGCGCCCGTCTCGATTCCCTCGACCGCACGTGCCGCGATCGCGGGTCCGGACGCGTATGCCTCGAGGCAGCCGTAGTTGCCGCACTTGCACTTCCGCCCCGTCGAATCGATGGTCATGTGGCCGATCTCGCCCGCCGCATCGCTGACGCCGTGGAAGATCTCACCGTTCAGCACGATCCCGCCGCCGATGCCGGTCCCCAGCGTCAGCCCGACCAGTGTATCGACATCGCGCCCCGCGCCGAGCCACCACTCGCCGTACGTCGCGCAGTTCGCGTCGTTGTCCAGCGTGGCGGGCAGCCCCACCGCGTTCGCGATCAGGTCCCGCAACGGGAAGTTGCGCCACCCGAGGTTGGGCGTGTTGATCACCGTCCCGGTCTTTCGGTCCAACGGCCCCGGCGAACCGATGCCGACCCCGGCGAAGTCCTCGCGCGTGCCGCCGAATTCGGCCAGCACCTCGCCGATCGACTCCTCGATCATGGAAACGATCCGGTCCACGACGAACTTCGCCCCACGTTGCGCATCGGTGGGCTGCGCGCGAAGCGCGAGGACGTCCCCGCCGTCGATCGGCAGGACGCCGACCACGATGTTCGTCCCGCCGAGATCGACGCCGATCAGCCATTTGTGTGGATGCTCCGAACTCATCTGCACTCACTCTCCATCCGACCCGGTGCACCGTCGCATCCGCCTTTCCACCGCCCGGCCCCGTTGTCCGGCCGGGCCACCGGCCCTAACTTAACATCCGCGACCGCCGTTGGCTCGCCCGGTATCGGGGTCCGGGCCATCGCCCCGGACACCCGGCGCGCCGGCCGACCGCCGGGACGCAGCGGTCCGGCTCCCTGGCGCAGAACCGGTAACATGCTCGTTTCGGTCATCATCACGACCTACAACCAGCCGGCGTGGCTGGAGAAATGTCTTAGCGGCTTCGCCCGCCAGACGTTGCGCGAATTCGAGATCCTCGTGGCCGATGATGGCTCGGGGCCCGAGACGCGGGCGATGATCGAGGCCATGCGCCCGGTGGTCGGCGTTCCGGTCCACCACATCTGGCACGCCGATCGTGGCTTCCGCAAGTGCACGATCCTGAACGCGGCGATCCTCGCGTCCCGCGGCGATTACCTGGTCTTCACCGATGGCGATTGCATCCCGCGACGGGATTTCCTGGCTGTGCACCGGGCGTTGGCCGAGCCCGGCCGTTTCCTCTCGGGTGGCTACGTGAAGCTACCACCCGAGACGTCGCATCGCATCACGCGTGAAGACGTGCTCGCCGAACGCGCGACGGATTATCGCTGGCTACGCTCCGCGGGCGCGCCGCGATCGCGCCGGCTCTTGCGGCTCGCGCTCGGCCATCGGACCGCACGCCTGCTGGACCGACTCACTCCGACGCGGCCGACATGGAACGGTCACAACGCGTCGGCGTGGCGGACCGACGTCGTGGCGGTGAACGGCTTCGAGGAGCGGATGGGCTACGGCGGTCTGGACCGCGAGTTCGGCGAGCGGCTCGAGAACGCCGGGGTCCGCGGGAAGCAGATCCGTCACCGCGCGGTGGTGGTCCATCTGCACCACGAGCGCGCGTACCGGGACGCGGCGACGCTCGAGCGCAACCGTGAGATCCGGCGGGAGACGGCGGCGGCGCGGCGGACCCGGGCGATCGCGGGGCTGGACCGGCACGTGGCGACGCGCTCGTGATGCGGGGTACGGCCGCGGCGGGGGACGACCGGCCGGCGGTGCTGATTTTCCGCAAGCGGCTGCTGCCGTGGTCGGAAACCTTCATCGCGGCGCAGGGCGGCGCGCTCTCGCGCTACCGCCCGGTATTCGTCGGCTACCAGTGCGCCGGCGCAGGCGCGCACTACCTCGCGGGCCACGACCGGGTCGTCCTGGCGGAGCATGCCCGGTTCCCGGGACTCGCCAAGGGTGCGCTCAAGGCGTTCGGCTGGGTGGCGCCGCGCTGGCGCGGTGAACTCGGCGCCCGCCGGCCCGTCCTGCTCCACGTGCACTTCGGCGTGAACGCCGCCGTAGCGCTGCCGATCGCCCGGACGTTCGACCTCCCGCTCATCGTCACGTACCACGGAATGGACATCACGGTCGAGCGGACCACGGCGGCGGATCGGCGCCGCCGCGAGCGGATCTTCGCGGCGGCCGACCGGATCATCGCCGTCTCGGAGTTCATTGCGGGGCGATTGCGGGAGGCCGGCTGCCCGGCGGAGAAGCTGACGGTCCACTACATCGGCGTGGACACGGAGCGCTTCGTGCCGGCCCCCGCGGAGTCGCGGGCGTCGTCGCAGATCCTGTTCGTCGGCCGGCTCGTCCCGAAGAAGGGGCTGATCCACCTGATCCGCGCGATGCCGCGGGTCCAGCGGGCGGTTCCGGACGCGGAACTCGTCGTCGCAGGCGATGGAGGGCTGCGCTCGCAGCTCGAAGCGGAGGCCGGGCGCCTCGGCATCCGGTGCCGTTTCCTCGGTGTCCGGACGCCGGATCAGGTCCAGGCGCTGATGCGCCGGGCGACGTTGCTGTGCGCGCCGAGCGTGGTCGCGGAAAACGGGGATGCGGAGGGGTTGGGCATGGTGATCGTCGAGGCGCAGGCGTCGGGGATTCCCGTGGTCACTTTCCGGTCCGGCGGGGCGGCCGAATCCGTCGTGCACGGCGAAACCGGGTTCGTCGCACCGGAGCGCGACGAAGATGCGCTCGCCGCGCATCTGACCGCGATCCTGGCCGATGCGGAACTCCGCGATCGGATGTCCGCCGCGGCACGCGCGCACATCGTCGAGAACTTCGATTTGCGGCGGCAGACGGCCGCGTTGGAACGGATCTACGACCAGGTGCGGGGGCAGGCGACGCCGCTTCCCCTCTGATCATGCGGCCGACGAAGCGGGTTGCCGGGTCGTCAGGACGGCGAGCGCCGCTCGGGGTCGTTCAGAGTTGCGGGGCCCTGTCCGTACCATCGGGCGCCGCGGACCCGGGCGCCGACGGGACCGGCGGCTCCGGCGTCGCCGGGCGATCCAGCTCCGCGATGCCGCGCGGCGCCCGTGTCTCGCCGCGCTCGCGGATCCGCTGCCGGATCGCCAGGTTGCGGCGCACGCCCTCCGGATCCCGCCAGGGACGCTCGTGATACAGGTGCACCGCCGGCGCCCGGTAGCGGATGCGCTTGGGTCGGATCCCGAGGTTCTCGAGACGGTCGCCCAGCGCCGCATCCTGGCCGCCGTACCCCATCTCCATGTCGAAGCCGTTGACGGCCAGGAGGTATTCGCGCCAGGTCGAGGCGTTGTTGCCGTGCCACCGCGGCGGCGTGGGCGTCAGGTGGTCGAGGACCGTGCCCCAGCGCAGCGACCGCGCAAAGCGTAGCGCGCGCCGGCCCGGCCGCAACCCCTGCGCGCGCAGCCAGCCCAGTTCGACGGCGCGGCCGCTCCTCACGTCGTCCACCGTGATGCGCGCGCTCACGTCGGCCGGCAGCTTGACGTACCCCCCGGCGAGGAAGCGGCCGGGCTCGGCCAGTGCGACGTGGCGCTCGACGAGGTCGCGCCGCGGGATCGTGTCGCCATCCGAGAAGATGAGGTATTCGCGCTCGGCCGCCAGGATCGCCCGGTTCAGGATCTCGCTCTTGCGGAATCCCCGGTCCTCCTGCCAGACGTGGACCAGATCGAGCCCCGTCTGGCGACGCATCCGTTCGATGAGTGCGCGGGTCTCCGGGCCGGACCCGTCGTCGGCGATGACGATCTGGAAGTCGCGGTACGACTGGACGGCGTATCCCCACAGCGATAGCTCGAGCGCCCGGGGCCATTCGTACGTCGAGAGGATGACGGCGACGTCCACCTCATCCCCCGACCTTCAGGACCGCGAGAAACGCCTCCTGTGGGATCTCGACCGTCCCGACCTGCTTCATCCGCTTCTTTCCCTCCCGCTGCTTCTCGAGGAGTTTGCGCTTGCGCGTGATGTCGCCGCCGTAGCACTTGGCCGTCACGTTCTTGCGGAGCGGCCGGATCGTCTCGCGGGCGATGACCTTCGTGCCGATCGCCGCCTGGATCGCGACTTCGAAGAGCTGGCGCGGGATCAGCTCCTTCAGCTTCTCCGCGATCTCGCGGCCGTACTCGTACGCCTTGTCCCGGTGGATGATCACGCTGAACGCGTCCACGGGGTCACCGTTGATGAGCATGTCCAGCCGGACGAGATCATTGGCGCGGTAGTCGAGCGGTTCCCAGTCGAGCGAGGCGTAGCCGCGCGTCGAACCCTTGAGCCGATCGTAGAAGTCGAGCACGATCTCGGCGAGGGGGAGTTCGTAGACGAACTCGATGCGTGCCGGATCCGGGTAGTGCATCGACTTGAACTCGCCGCGGCGTTCGTGGCAGAGCTTCTGGACGTTGCCGATGAACTCGGACGGGCAGAGGATGCGCGCCCGCACGTACGGCTCCTCGATCGCCTGGATCCGCGAGCGGTCCGGCAGCGCGGTCGGGTTTTCGATCTCGATCCGGGTGCCGTCGGTGAGTCGTACATGGTATTCGACGTTCGGGACCGTCGTGATCAGGTCGAGCGCGAACTCCCGCTCGAGCCGCTCCTGCACGATCTCCATGTGCAGCAGTCCGAGGAATCCGCAGCGGAAGCCGAAGCCCAGCGCCTTCGAGCTCTCGGGCTCGTAGAAGAGACTGGCATCGTTGAGCTTGAGCTTCTCGAGCGCATCCCGCAGCTCTTCGTACTGGTCCGCATCCGTGGGGTAGAGCCCGCTGAAGACCATGGGCCGGACCTCGCGGTAGCCGGGGAGCAGCTCCGCCGCGCGGTCGTCGGCGTCGAGGATGGTGTCGCCGACGCGCGTGTCGCTCACCCGCTTGATCGCTGCGGTCAGGTAGCCGACCTGTCCCGGCCCCAGCTCCGGCTGCGGGACCTTCCCCAACCGCAGTGCGCCCACCTCGTCCACCTCGTAGACCGCGTCATTGGCGCCGAAGGCGATGCGCATTCCCGCCCGGAGGCGACCGTCCACCACCCGGATGCTCGGAATCGCGCCCTGGTACTTGTCGTAGTACGAGTCGAAGATGAGGGCCCGCAGCGGCGCATCGGCGTTGCCGCGGGGCGGCGGGATCCGTCGCACGATCGTCTCGAGGAGGGCGTCCACGCCGATCCCCTCCTTTGCGGAGACCAGAAGCACCTCTTCCGGATCGACGCCCAGCAGGTCGACCAGCTCGTCGCGCCGCCGCTCCGGCTCCGCGCCCGGCAGATCGATCTTGTTCAGGACCGGGATGATCTCGAGCCCCGCATCCATGGCGAGGAACAGGTTTGACAGCGTCTGCGCCTGCACGCCCTGGCTCGCGTCGACCACCAGCACCGCGCCCTCGCACGCCGCCAACGACCGCGAGACCTCGTAGGTGAAGTCCACGTGCCCCGGCGTGTCGATCAGGTTCAGCTCGTACGCCTCGCCATCGGCCGCGTGGTACGTCATCCGGACCGCGTGCAGCTTGATGGTGATCCCGCGCTCGCGCTCGAGATCGATGTCGTCCAGCACCTGCTCGCGCATCTGCCGCTGCTGGAGCGTCCCGGTCCGTTCGAGCAGGCGATCGGCCAGCGTCGACTTGCCGTGATCAATGTGGGCGACGATGCAGAAGTTGCGAATGCGATCCAGACGCACGCCGTTTCCAGCCTCAGTAGATTCCGCCATAAATGTTGAAATATAGCCGGTTTCGGCGTCCCGATCAATCGGCGGCGGGACGTGGAGCGGCTCCACGGCGGGCCGTGCGGCGGCCGCGGATCGGGCGGGTCCGTGGGCCGGACGGACCGGAGGATGAGGCGCCGCCGGCAGTCGCGGCTATTGACCGGCCCGCCGGGATCTGGTAACCTGCGGCATGCTGTTCCCGCGGTAGCGCCCTCCGGAGTAGGAGTTCATTCCGACATGCGGCACCGGTATCGCCCTCTTCTGGCCGCCATGGTGGCAGTGACGGCCGCGTGCGACATTCCCACGGAACCGCCGAAGTGGGAGACGATGTGGATCGCGCCGTTGACGCGGACCGAGGTGCCGATCGGAGCCTTCCTGCCGTCGAGGGTGCGGGTGACGGAGGACAGGAGCGAGTTCCGGGCTTCCGTCGCGGGGGCGGACCTCTCGACGACGCTGGCGGAGCTGTGCGGCACGTGCGGGCCGTTGCACGGCGCGCGTGTGCCGAAGCCGGGGTTCGCGTTCACGATCAGGGCCGCGCTGGCGCTGCCGCGCGATCTGCTGTCGGTGAGCATGGCGGCCGGTGAGGTCGTGATCGATCTGACGAACGGCCTGGGCTTCGACCCGGTGCGACCGGGTGGGGCGGCGCGGGGCCGGATCGTATCCACGGTGATGACCGGGGGCACCGTCCTGGCCGCGGACACGCTCGATGGCGAGGACGAGGCGTTTCCGACCGACGCGACGACGCGGTTCGAGATCCCGTGGGTGGCGGCCACCATCAAGGACGCGGTGGTGGTTTCCATCCACATCGAATCTCCCGCCGGGGATTCCGTGCGGATCGACACGAGTCGCGTGTTCGGGGTAGAGGTGTTCCCGTTCGAGGTGGGCGCGACGGAAGTGGTTGTACGGTTCGCCGCGAAAGAGATCACGACCCGCCCGGTCGAGTTGGACGTCGCCGGCGTGGACCCGAACTTCACGACGCACGCGCGGCGGGGCGCGTTCGTGCTCGACATCATGAACCCCTTCTCCGCGGGCGGCACGTTCTCACTCGAAGTCGCCACCCCGCAGATGCAGACGACCAAGCCGTTCGTGATCACGCCCGGGGAGGCGACACAGCGGATCGATTTCACCGGCGAGGAGTTGCGCGGGATCCTGGGCCGGGACAGCGTCGTGCTTTCGGCGACGGGGGTCCTGAGCTCGAGCGCGGGTTTGCTCACATTGCGGCCGCAGCAGTCCGTGATGATCGGGAGCCGGATCGAGCTGGTCGTGGGCCCGGAGGGCGGTTGATGCCGTCGATGCGGATTCGTGCGGCGGTGCTGGCGCTCGTGGCGGCGGCGGCGCGGCCCGCGCCGGCGCAGTTGCCGAGCGCCAGCGCACGGGCGCTCGGGTTGGGCGACAACTTCACGGCACTCGCGCGGGGCCACGACGCGCTGGCGTGGAACCCGGCCGGGCTGGCGATGCCGGACGGCGCGCGTTTCTCGGTCGAGTTGCTCGGGATCCGGGGCGGTCTGGGCCTCGGGCCGATCGGCGTCGGCGAGCTGGGCGATTTCGAGGCGAGGCTGATCCCCGAGCCGACGAAGCGCGCGTGGCTGGAACGGATCAGCGCGGCGGGCGCGCAGGCGGGCTCGTTCGGCGCGGACGTCACGTATCTATCGATGAGCGTCGGCCGCATCGGCGTTCAGGTCTCGACGACCCTCGCGGGCGGGTTGCATCTCACGCCGGACGCCGCGGAGCTGTTGCTGTTCGGCAATGCAGGGCGGACGGGAGAGCCGCGCGACCTCGTGCTGAGCGGCTCGAACGCGAGCGTCGCCGCGACGTCGACGATCGCGCTCGGCTACGCCCGCCCACTCGCGTTCCGGATCGGCGCGTTCCCCGAGCAACATCTCGCGGTCGGCGCGACGTTGAAGTATACGATCGGGCACATGCTCGCCCACGGCTGGGACGCCGGTAGCGTCATCGCGAAGGACCCGCTCGGCGTCGGGATCGCGTTCCCGATCATCCAGACGGATGCGGCGGGGCTGAACCACGGGGTGGGGCTAGGCATCGACGTGGGGCTGGCGTGGCAGGGCGGCCCGTACACCGCCGGAGTGGTTCTGCGCAACGCGGTCCACTCGTTCTCCTGGGACCGGTCGACGCTGACGTACCGGCCGGGTGAGCTGGCGTTCGGTCACGACACGATCCACGCGAACTTCGCCGTCGGGATGCTTTCCGAGGCGCCGGCGACGCTGCGGCGGAGCGCGGCCGACTTCCTCTCGGCGTTCCGCTTCCGTCCGGCCCTGGCGCTGGGGTTCGCCGCGCGGCCGCGGCCGGACCTCCTCCTTTCCGCCGATCTCCGGCAGCGCCTGGGTCCGAGCCACGACTGGATGAGCGCCCAGGCCGCCACGCACCTCGGGATCGGCGCCGCCATCGAGGTGGATCCCCGGCTCCGGGCACGGGCCGGCGCCGCCGTCCTCACGGGCGGGCTCCAGCTCGCCGGCGGACTCGGCGCCGCGTTCGGCCGTGCGCGCGTGGACCTGGCCGGCGCGTTTCGCGCGGCGGGCGGCGCGCACCACTGGATCGGAATGCTGGCGGCCTCGTACGCGCTCCCCTGATCGCCGGCCGACGATCAGGGCGGAACCCGTTCGCGCCGCGGACGGGCCGTGGTCAAGTCGCGTCCGGCGCGCGCCGATACTCGCGTGGACACCGGAAGCCGCACGGGGCGCGAGTGTTGCGTCGATGCAGACCGCCGCGATCCCCGGGCGGTCCCATTTCGGAGAGCGTCCTTCGCCTGCCCCCCAGATACAGGAGGCTCATTCCAATGACGGAACGGACCCGCGCGCGCCGTGTTGTGCGCCGCGCTGTTGGCAGCGGCGTGCAGTCAGGACGAGCAGGGAACGCCGTTCGCGCTCGATCCGGCGGACCCGGTCAGCCGCACGATCGACGAATCGGGTGGGACGGTGAGCACGCCGGCCGGCCTTTCTCTCGACATCCCCGCCGGCGCGCTGGGCGAGGCGGTCGAGGTGATGGTCACGCCGCTGTCCGGGGCGGAGGTCGGAGCGACGATCGAAGGAGACGTCGTCCCGGGCACGGTCTTCGGTCTGGCTCCGGAGGGGCAGCGGCTGGAGGAGCCCGCCGGGATCGGTCTGAGTTTCGAGCCGTCCGATTTCACGGATGACGAGTTGCTCGCACTGGCGGTGGTCGACGTCGTGGATGGCGTGCCGTCCTATCGGGATGTCGGGACACTGGACCTGAACGCGGGGATCCTGCGGGCGGATCTGAGGCGGCTCGGCACGGTCGGCGTCCGGGTCGCGCCCATGCTCGCCGTGCAGTCGGGTGATCCGCGGGACGTCGCGTCCGGCGGGCCGTTGTTCCTCACGGCGCCCGCCGCGGTGCAGGCGCTCCGCCCGTGGGCGGAGGACCGTGTCACGTACACGGTCTCCTGCGGACCGGACACGAGCTCGTGCGTGGGTCCGGACGGGCCGGTCCGCGCGTACGTGAGTCCGAACCTCGTGGAGCGCTTTGCGGGCCGACTCGGAGCGATCGGGGCGAGCATCGAGGCGTCGCTCAGCTTCGACGGAGCGAGTTCCACGGTCGAGGGGCAGATCCGGGTGGATGGCGTGCTGCGGGTGCGCGCAGGCCTGAGCGTGACGAGCAAGGAGGTCGGCTACGACATCGTCACGGGCACGCTCGGCGGCGAGGAGCCGGTGCCGACGGAGTTCGAGGTGGACGGCACGACGCTCACGCTGTCGCAGACGCCGGACGGCCCGGTGGTGCTGCAGTACACCGCGACGCCGGACCACCTCGAGCTGGTGCTTCCCGAAACGACGATCGAGCTGGAGACCACGGGTGGCGGTGTCGAGCAGGGGAAGGTCTGGGTGGTCATCACGATGACGCGCGCCTCGTAGGCACGATCGAGAGAGCGAGTGAACGATGAGACGATGCATGGGAATCCTGTTGGCGGCCGCACTGCCGGTGGCCGTGGCGCGGCCGGCCCACGGGCAGTTCGACGCGTCGGTGCGGGGTGCGGGGTTGGCGGGCGCGTACCTGGGGCTGGCGCGGGGGCACGAGGCGCTCGACTGGAACCCCGCCAACCTGGGGCTCCCCGACGGCCCGGCGTGGTCCGTCGGGCTGCCGCGGCTGAACTTCGCGGGAACCATGCTCGGCCCATCGCTCCTGGACATGACGGACGTCTGGGGTCAGGGCGAGAACATTGCGGACCAGGACCGGGAGGATCTGCTCGCACAGATTCCGGAGACCGGGATGGAGATGCGCGGAGACGTGCACATCCCCTGGGCCAGCCTGAGCGTGGGCCCGGTCGCGGTCGGCGTGTCGTCGACGGCGCTGGTCGGGAGCAGCATCGGCAAGGAGCTGGTCGACCTGGTGCTGTACGCCCGGCAGTACGGCGATGTGGACCACGACCGGATCGGCGAGTACCGGGTCGGCAACACGGCCTTCCGTGATGCCGTCTACACGACGGTCAGCGCGGCGTACGGCCACACGCTCCCGTTGCTGCTCCCGTTTCCCGTCAGCGTCGGCGTGACCGCGCGTTACGTGCTCGGCCACCGGCTCGAACGCGGCCGCATCTTCGAGCCGAGGGTGGACCTCGACGGGCAGGAGATCTACCTCACGGCGCTGGGGATCCGCTCGGACGTGGGGACCGGATACGGCGTGGACATCGGCGCCGCCGCGCAGCCCTTCCCCGGCCTGACCATCGGGCTCGCGATCGAGAACGTGTGGCAGCGCATGACCTGGGACGACGGCCTCGTGCTGAGCGGCGACGAGTTCGCGGGGAGTGAGATCGGAGAGGTCGGTCTCCAGGACTTCGAGGAACGTCTCGAGCCGCGCTCCTTCGATCCCACGGCCGCGCCGATCGCTGCGTACGAAGTGGTGGACAACCTCTTCACCGAGGCGTTCTTTCCGCGGGTCGTCCGGGTCGGCGCGGCGTACCAGCACGGGGGCACGGCGCTCGGCGCGACGCTGAGCACCACGCAGGGCGAGGGCGACCTGTACACCGGTTGGCCGCAGTACCTCGCGGTCGGCCTCGAGCAGCGCCTCCCGCTGCTGAGCTTCTGGACCATCCGCGGGGGCTATGCCAGCTCGCTCGATGGCGCTTCCGCCGTCTCCCTCGGCACGAGTTGGCAGCTCGGTCCCATCCGGCTCTCCGCGGCCGCGAGCCGGGCCACCGGCAGCAATGCCGCCGCCGGGCCGGGCTTCAATCCGTTGCACTACGGCGAGCGGTTCGCCGCGGGCACCGGCTACGCCGGGAGCCTCGGGCTGGAGGTGATCGGCTTCTGAGCCGTGGTCCCGCGAACGTTGCCGCGCGGGGGAAACCGAGCGCGCCGCAGGCGTGGAGCGCGGGGCCGCCGGGCCCCGGGACCAACCGGTCCCGGGGCCCGCGTCGTTGGCGTGGTGCTATCCCGCCCGCGGCATCCGTTCCTCGCCGCCGCCCCGGACGAAGCGGGAGAAGAGGAAGATGAGGACGGCGGCGATGACGCCCATGCCGAGCCCGGCCAGGATGGCGCCGCCATCGCGTTCGGCCAGGCCGTGTCCGATGAACATCGGGACCAGCACCGCGCTCACCAGGCCGGCGAGCAACAGAATCGTAGCGGGGAACGACATTGCACCTCTCCGCGGTTTCTCGTTTTAAGGTTCGGCCGGGCCGTTCGCTCCCCCGACCGGCTCCGGCTCGCGGTTCCCGCCGGCTCGCAGTCGCGGCGGACCGCGATGCGGCGGATGTGCCGTGAACTCGACGCAGTTCGAGGCGGCCGCCGGGGGGCGGCCGCCTCGCTCACCGCCCTCCCGTCAGCCTGTGCACCTCGCGCAACCCCTCCTCGGTCCACTGAGGCGGCTCCGGCCGCATCGCGATCTCGTGGGCGGTGTAGAAGATCAACTTCGCGACGCGGGCGGCCTTGGCCCTGTCGATCTTCTCCGGCTCATCGGAGGGTCGATGGTAGTCCTCGTGCGTTCCGGCGAAGAAGAAGAGCGCCGGGATGTCCTTGCGCGCAAAGTTGAAGTGGTCGCTGCGGAAGAAGAACCGCTCCTCGGGCCAGAGGTCCTCGGAGACCGTGAGTCCCAGGTCGGGATGCGCCGCGGCCACCTCGTGGACGAGCGGGCCGAGCGACGAGTACTCCTGTCCGATGACCACGATGCTGTCCGGCGCGTTCCGCCCGATCATGTCCACGTTGAGGTCCGCGACGATCGCGTCGAGCGGGACCGTCGGGTGGTCCGTGAAGTACGACGAACCGAGGAGCCCCTTCTCCTCGCCGCTGACGGCGAGGAAGAGGAGCGAGCGCGCCGGCGGCACGTCGAGGGCGGCGAAGGCTTCGGCGACTTCGAGCAGCGCGGAGGTCCCCGACGCGTTGTCATCCGCGCCGTTGTAGATCGAGTCACCGGTCGCGTCGGGGCGTCCCACGCCGACGTGGTCCATGTGGGCGCTGAAGACGACGTAGGTGTCGCGCAGCGCCGGGTCGCTGCCGGGGAGCACCGCGACGACGTTGGGCGGCCGGTGCTCTTCGAGGATGCGGACGGGCGCGGCGAAGCGGGCGGTCACGCCGGGAATCGGCACGGGCGTGATCGGTCCCTGCTCGGCTCGCTGGCGCAGGCGGTCGAGATCCAGGCCTGCGGCGCGGAACACGGCGCGCGCCGGGTCGTACCGAAGGAAGAAGGCGGGCGGCCCCTCGACGGCGCCGAGCTGCCAGCCGCGCGGCGTCGCGCTCAGTTCCGCGACCTGGGCGACCATCTCGGTCGGGAATCGCGGATCGAGGATGAAGAGGACGGCGATGGCGCCCTCCTCGCCCGCCGCCACGCGCAGGCGCTCGGCGGTGCGCCCGAAGCTGCGGCTCGTGGGCAGGCCGGGCAGGTAGAGGGTGGCGACGCGGCCGCGGAGGGCGCCGGGCGCATCGCGGCGCCCGACGTCGGTGCCGGTGAAGACGGGGGTTCCGCTCGCGCTGTCGGGGACGCCCGCGACAGCGAAGAAGTCGGTGCCGTAATCCAGCGCCGGGCGTTCGGAGGCCGTGGCGAGCTCGAGGCGAGTCCCGTCCACGTCCAGTGCGCGCCGCTGGAGCGGGTAGCGTTGGAAGTAGGTCCCGTCCACGCCGGCGGGCCGGAGCCCCAGTCGCTCGAAATGATCGGCGACGTATTCGGCGGCCTGGTCCAGCCCGGGACTCGGCGTGTCGCGGCCGCGCAACGCATCGCTCGCGAGGAATCCGATGTGGCGGGCGAAGTCCGCCGGCGTGATGGTGGCGGCTGCGGCCGCCGGCCCGGCCGATGCATCGGCCGGGGCGATGTTTGCCGGCTCGACCGCCGGACTCGCGCAGGCGGTGACGGCCAGGAGCAGAAGACCGGAAGTGTATCGCGTCACGTCAAGCTCTCCTCTGTTCGGACGAACCACGGCCTGGCCCTTGCTTCGCCTCGCCCGACGGCCGGGACCGTTCCGGCCGCGGGAAGATAGCGCGCGTCGCGCGCATGCACCACCGCCCGCGCGATCTTCGGCGCGGGCGCGGGGTAGACCACGCGGACCGGATCTCCGGGAGGCCCCCGGAGCGCGATCACGAACAGGCTGTGCCGCATGAACGGAAGTACCATCCACGCACCCGGCGGAGTACCGCGACCCGATCTGCTGAAGCCGCAGGAACTGGCCGGACTCGGCGGCCTCGAGTTCGTGGCGCGCCAGGTGGTCGAGGGATTCCTCGCGGGGCTACACCGGTCGCCGCACCGGGGTTTCTCCGTCGAGTTCGCCGAGCACCGCGCGTACCAGCCGGGTGACGACCTGCGCTACATCGACTGGCGCATGTACGGCCGCTCGGATCGGTACTATATCAAGCAGTTCGAGGAGGAGACCAATCTGCGGGCGTATTTCCTGCTGGATGCGAGTGGGTCCATGGCGTGGTCGTCCGCGCCGGGAGATCTTCCGCCCAAGTTGTGGTACGCCAAGCAGCTCGCGGCGAGTCTCGCGCTGCTCCTGCTGCGGCAGGGTGATGCGGTCGGGTTGATCGGCTTCGACGAGCAGATCCGGGCGCACATCGCGCCGCGCGGAGGCCGGCGCCACTGGTACGAGCTGGTACGTGCGCTCGGGACGATCGAGGCGAGCGGTCGGACGGAGGCGGCCAACGCGCTGCGCGACATCGCGGGCCGGCTGCATCGTCGCGGGCTCGTGGTCCTGTTCTCGGACCTGCTCGTCGACCCCGACGCGACGCGACTCGCGCTCCGCTTCCTGCGCCATCGCGGTCACGAGGTCCTCGTCTTCCACCTCCTGGATCCGGGGGAGCGGGAGCTGCCGGGCCTCGGCGACGCCCGGTTCGTCGACCCGGAGACGGGTGAGGAGTTGCCCGTCAGCGTGGCGGACCTCCGGACGGAGTACCGCAACGCGGTGAGTCGGGCGCTGGCCGAGTGGAAACAGACGCTGGCCGGACCCGGGATCGACTACGTGGTGATCGAGACGAACGAGGCCATGGTGCACGCGTTGCGGGCGTACCTCCGCAAGCGGGAGAAGCTGGGATGATGGGGTTTCTCAGCCCGATGCTGCTGTTCCTGGCGGCCGCGGCGGCGGTCCCACTGATCCTGCACCTGTTCCAGCGGCAACAGGGTCCGCGTGTGGTCTTTCCCGCGCTGCGCTACCTGCGTCGAGCGGAGAAGGAGAGTGCTCGGCGCATCCGGTTGCGGCAGCTCCTGCTGCTCGCGCTGCGCGTCGCGGCGCTCGCGTTGCTGGCGCTGGCGGCCGCGCGTCCGCTCCTGCGGAGCATCGGGACGGGTCACGAGCCGACCGCCGTCGCGATCGTGCTGGACAACTCGCTGAGCAGTGGGCTCGTGGTCGGCGACCGGCGCGTGCTGGACCTGCTCAAGCAGCGGGCGACCGAGACGCTCGAGCAGGCGGGGCCCGACGACCGCTTCTGGTTGATCCGCGCGGGCGCTCCGTGGGAGCCCGCGGTGCCCGGCGGCGCCGCGGCGACGCTGGCACGTGTCCGCGAGACGGAGGTGGTCGCGGGCGCGGCGGACCTGGATGCCGCGCTGGCCCGCGCCCGCGCGCTCCTGGCCGCGGGCGCCGATGGGCGGGCGACGGAGATCCATCTCCTGAGCGATCTCCAGGCGACGGGCTTCACCGCGACCGCCGCGGAGGATGCGCAGGGGCCGCCCGTCATCGTCTGGCAGCCGCGGACCGAGACGCCGCGGAACCGTGCAGTGACCGGCGTCGAGATCGGCGGCGGCATTCCGCCGCGGGCGGGCGAGCGTTCGACGGTGGCGGCGCGAATCGCGGGACCGCCGCCGGCGGACACGGTGGCCGTGCGCCTCGCGATCGAGAACCGGATCAGCGCCGCGGATGTGACCGCGACGGGGGCGACCGCGATCCTCCCCTTCCCCGGCCGGTCGACGGCGCTCGTATCCGGATGGGTCGAGCTGGATCCGGATGCGCTCCGCGGGGATGACCGGCGTTACTTCGTGGTCCATGTGCAGCCGCCGCCGACGGTCGCGCCGACGGAGCCGCTCCCGTTCGTGGAGGAGGCGCTGGATGTGCTCGCCGATGCCGGCCGGCTAAGGCGAGTGCCTGCGGCCGAGGCCGAGATCCTGCTCGCGCCGGCGGGCGCCGGTCTCGAGGCGCTCCGGGAGGGACGCACGGTCGTGGTCCTCGCCCCGGCGGCGCCGCTCGAGATCCCCGCCGTCAACCGCCGGCTGGCGGCGGCCGGGATCCCCTGGCGCTTCGCTCCGCCCACGGCCGCGGGCGAGGCGCGCATCGCCGTGGGAGAGGAGAACGATGCGCTGCTCGATGCGCTCGGCGACGTGCGGATCGGGCGGTCCTACCCGATCGAGCCCGGCGCCGAGGTCGGCACGGACTCGGTGCTGCTCCGCCTGCGTGATGGTGCGCCGTGGGTCGTCCGGGGCGAGCGTGCCGGGGGTGGCCGCTACCTGCTGGTCGCCTCGCCGCTCTCGACGGAAGAGGGTGGGCTGGCGACATCTCCCGCGATGGTGCCGCTTCTCGACCGCCTCATCGGCGCGTGGGCGGCGGCCGCGCCGGAGGGCGCACGCGCGCAGCCGGGTGAGGTCTTCCAGCTCCCGCCCGAGGCCACCGCGGTGGCGCGGCCCGATGGCGTGACCGAGCCCGCGCCATCGGGCGGCGAGTATCGCGTGCCGGGCGCGCCCGGCGTCTACCACGTGCTCGCCGGGGACCGGCCGATCACCGCGTTCGCCGTCAACCCGCCTGCGCGCGAGTCCGAGCTGGAGCGTCTGGATGAGGCCGGACTGCGCGACGCTCTCGCGGGGTGGCGCCTGGACGTCGTCCGGGACGCCGGCGACTGGGCGGATGCCGTGTTCCGGGAACGGCTCGGCCGTGAGGCCTGGCGTCCGTTCCTCCTGCTCGCGCTGGCGGTACTCCTGCTCGAGGGGCTGGTCGCCGCGGCCGGCCGCACGGGCGGCGTGGGAGCGGGCGCCGGCGCGAAACGGCCGCAACCCCGAACCTCCTGACCGTGGCACATCCCGCTCTGATCCAGGCGATGCGGCGCCAGCCGGCGTTCGGCGAACTGCTCGGGCGCCTGCCCGGACGAGGGGCGGCGTTGCGCCTGGCCGGCCTGTCGGGCTCGGCGCCCGCGCTGCTCATGGCCGGACTGGCCGAGGCGGAGCCCCACCGCATGTGGGTGATGGTGGCGCCGAACCCCGTCGAGGCGGAGGCGGCGGAGGCGGACCTCGCATCGCTGCTCGGCGAGGGCCGGGTCCGGCTCTACCCGCAGCGGGAGGCGCTCCCCTACGAGGGCGAAGAGCCGCACATCGAGGTGAGCGGCCTGCGCGTGGAGGCGCTCGAAGCGCTGCTGGCCGGCCGCATCCGCGTGCTGGTGACCACCATGCGGGCGCTCCAGGAGCGGGCCGAGATTCCGTCCGACCTGGCCGAGCTGCGCCTTTCGCTCGCGACGGGCCAGCAGTACCGATTGCAGGAGTTGACCGACCGGCTCGACGGGCTCGGCTTCACGCGGACGCCGCTGGTCGAAGGAGTCGGCGAGTACGCCGTGCGCGGCGGGATCCTCGACCTGTACGGATTCGGTACCGCCGAGCCGGTTCGCATCGAGTTCTGGGGCGACGAGATCGTGTCCATCCGCCGCTTCGACATCCTCGACCAGCGGTCGACCGATGAGGTGGGTGCGGCCGACATCCTCCCGGTCGATCTCCGCGCCGCCCGGGACGGCCACGACGGTGCGGCGCGCGTGCGCCGTTCCCTGCTCGATGTGCTCCCCCGCGACGCGCTGGTGCTCGCGCTCGAAGGCGCCGATGCAAGCGAATTCGAGCGCACGTGGTCCCAGGTGCTGCACCTTCAGCAGGCGGAGCGGCGGCGCGGCGGACGGCCGGAACCCGCGGACGAGCTGTTCCTCGCGCCGGCGGACGCCGCAGCGCGCCTGGAGGCGCTCGGCCGCCTGGTACTCTCGCCGCCCGCAACGGCCCACGTGCGCTTCCGCGGCCGGGAAGCCGAGGGCGTCGACCGCGACATGGGCCGGCTCCGCGATCTGCTGCTCGCCGGTGCGGCGCGCGGCGAAGACACGGTCATCCTCTGCGACAACGCCGGCCAGGTCGAGCGGCTCGAAGAGATCCTGGCCGAGGATGGCGCGATCCCGCCGCGCACCACCATCGCGCTCGGTGCCCTCGCCCGCGGCTTCGTGCTGGAAGGCGCCGAGCCGCCGCTCCGCGTACTGACGGATCACGAAATCTTCCGGCGCGCGCGACGCCTCCGGCGCGGCCGCCGCTTCCGCGGCGCAGTCGCGCTCGAGAGCCTGGCGCAGCTCCGCCCCGGCGACTACGTGGTCCACCTCGATCACGGAATCGGTCGATTCGTCGGCCTCGAGCGCGTGCGGATCGGGACGGCCGCATCGCAGGCGGGCCCCGGCGATGCGTCCGAAGAGATCGAGACGCTCGCGATCGAATACGCCGGTGGAGAGATGCTGCGGGTGCCGGTCTACCGTCTCGACCTCGTCGAACGCTGGGTCCCCGACCGCGCCGAGTCGCAGCCGCCGCGCGTCCACAAGATCGGCGGCAAGAGCTGGCGCACGCTGCGCACGAAGACCGAGAAGGCCATCCAGGCGATGGCCACCGAACTGCTCGAAATCTACGCGGCTCGCCAGCTCGCCCAGGGGCACGCGTTCCGTCCCGACACGCGCTGGCAGAAGGAGATGGAATCCAGCTTCCTCTACGAGGACACGCCGGACCAGCGCCAGGCGATCGCCGACATCAAGGCCGACATGGAATCGCCGCGCCCGATGGACCGGCTCCTCTGCGGTGACGTGGGCTACGGCAAGACCGAGGTCGCGATCCGCGCCGCGTTCAAGGCGGTACAGGACGGCAAACAGGTCGCCGTCCTGGCGCCGACCACGATCCTGGTCGAACAGCACCTGCACACGTTCCGCCAGCGGCTGGCAGACTACCCGGTCCGGGTCGAGGCGCTGTCCCGGTTCCGCACCCCGCGCGAGCAGACGCAGATCCTCGCGGAGCTCGCCGCCGGCGCGGTCGACATCGTGATCGGGACGCACCGGCTGCTCGAGCCGGATGTCGTGCTCAAGGATCTCGGCCTCCTCATCGTGGATGAGGAACAGCGCTTCGGCGTCCGGCACAAGGAGCGCTTCAAGGAGCTGAAGAAGAACATCGACGTCCTGACACTGACGGCGACGCCGATCCCGCGCACGCTGCACCTCTCGATCGCCGGGCTGCGCGACCTGTCGCTGATCCGCACGCCTCCACGCGACCGCATGCCGATCATCACGCACGTCGTGCCGTGGGCCGATGAGCTGCTCGAAGATGCGCTACGCCGTGAGCTGGACCGCGGCGGCCAGGTCTTCTTCCTCCACAACCGCGTGCAGAGCATTGGCGCAGTGGCGGAGCGCGTGCGGCGGCTGGTGCCGGACGCGCCGCTCGGCATCGCGCACGGGCAGCTCGCGGCCGCGGCGCTGGATGACGTGATGCGCCGCTTCATCGAGGGCGAACTGCGGATCCTGGTCACGACCGCGATCATCGAGAACGGACTGGACGTGCCGTCGGCCAACACGCTGATCGTCGACCGGGCGGACCAGTTCGGGCTGGCGCAGCTCTACCAGATCCGGGGGCGCGTCGGGCGATCGCACCACCGCGCGTACTGCTATCTGCTCACGCCCGACGAGGTGACCGACGAGGCCGAGAAGCGACTGCGCATCCTCGAGCACTTCACCGAACTGGGCAGCGGATACGCCATAGCGCTCAAGGACCTCGAACTCCGGGGAGCGGGCAACATCCTGGGCTCGGAGCAATCCGGCTTCGTGCACGCGGTGGGGCTGGACACCTACACGCGTCTGCTCGAGCAGACCGTGCGCCGGCTCCGGGGTGCCGCGGAGGCAGAGCGGTATCCACCGCCGGAGATCTCGCTCGAAGGCGCGGCGTACCTGCCGGACGACTACGTCCCGGAGCCATCGCAGAAGCTCCACCTCTACCGGCGCCTCTCGCGGGTCGAGGAGGTGGGCCGGATCGACGCGCTGCGCGACGAACTGCGCGACCGCTTCGGCCCTCCGCCGCCGAGCGTCGAGACGCTCCTGTCGAGCGCGGCGCTCCGGTTGCTCGGCGCAGAGCTGGGCGTCGAGCGGATCTCGGTGCGCGGCGATGAGGCGCGCATCAACTTCCGTGACGGCGCCGTGCCGCGCCTCGCGGCGCTCGAGGGCGCGCTCCGGGATCGACAGATCGAGGTCGAGGTGCGGCGCGCCATGCCACTCTCGCTGGTGCTCCGCCGGTGCGGCGCCGAGCCGCTCCTCGCCACGCTCACGCATGCCCTCGAACTGCTGATCGCACAGCACGCGCGCGCGGCGTGAGCGGCGTGCGCGAGCCGGAACCGTCCTTGCGCAATCGGGGTAGGCAGGCCATTCTACAGCGCTCTTCGCGCTCATTTCGGCTCGAAACCGGGAATTGTACTGACATGACGAGACTCGCGGCGTTCGGCGCACTTGCGGCCCTGACGGTGTTCGCCGGCTGCGACGGCCTCAGGCAGGCGATGACCGCGCACACGGACGTGGTCGCGCGAGCGGGAGGCCTCGAGCTGACCGTGGACGAGGCGACGGGGCTGCTGCTCCAGGATCCGCGGCTGCCGGCCGAGCCCGAGGTCGTCGAAGCCGTCGCCAACCTGTGGGTCGACTACGTGCTCCTGGCCACCGCAGTCCACGAGGACTCGACGTTGGCATCGCTGGACGTCGCGCCTCTCATCGACCCGATGATCGAGAACCGGATGCTCGAGGAGCTGAACCGGAAGGTAGTCAATGCGGACACCGCGTTGACCGACGAACAGTTGCGCCAGCTCTACGAAGAGCAGCAGCCGGGGCTCCAGATCCGCGCGCGCCACATCCTGTTGCGGGTGGATCCCGGTGCACCGCCCGAGGTCCGTGACAGCGTGCTCGAGCGCGCGCGCGAGCTGCGGGCACAAGCGGTCGCGGGCGCCGATTTCGCCGAGTTGGCGCGGCAGTACAGCGAGGATCCGGGGAGTGCCGAGAAAGGTGGCGACCTCGGCTTCTTCGGCCGCGGCCGCATGGTCGCCCCCTTCGATGAAGCCGCGTTCGCGCTCGATGTCGGGGAGATCAGCGATGTCGTCGAGACGGCCTTCGGTTATCACGTGATCAAGGTCGAGGAGCGGAAGGCGCCGGAATTCGCGGAGGTCAAGGATCAGTTCCGGCAGCAGGTCCAGTCGCAGCGGTTGGCTGAGGCCTCGGAAGCGTACATGAAGCAGTTGACGGACCCGCTCGGCGTGAGTATCGAGGAGGGCGCCTTCCAGGTGGCCCGGGATCTCGCACGCAAGCCGACCTTGGCGTTGAGTGGCCGCGCAGCCTCGCGGGCGCTGGTTTCGTACCAGGGCGGTGACTTCACCGCGGAGGAGTACCTGGCGTTCCTCCGCACCCGCACGTCACCCAACGACCGGGCACGGCTCGCGTCGATGACGGACCAGGCGCTCGAGAACGTGCTCCGTGGGATCGCCACGCACGAAATCCTGTTGGAAGAGGCCCGCGAAGACGGCATCGAAGTGACGCAGGCCGAGCGCGATTCGCTCGCCGATGGGATGCGCACACAACTCGTCACGGCGGCGCGCAACCGCGGACTCGGCGACGTCACACCGCAGGAGGGCGAGACGGTGGCTCAGGCCATCGAGCGCCGCGTCGGCGGGTTCCTGACCGCTGTGATCCGCGGAGACGCACAGATCCTCGGGCTCGGTCCGCTCTCGTTTTCGCTGCGCGAGGACGGCGATGCCGAAGTCTTCGATCGCGCCTTCACCCGCGTGGTCGATCAGCTTCAGGCGCGGCGAGCGGTCGCGCCACCCGCGGGCGCGCCGACACCGGCGCAACCGCCGGCACCGGACTCGAGCCGCTAGCGAACTTGGCCCGCCCGTTCCGGGTCGGTCGCGAACCGGCGGCCCTCACGGCGTCCGCGCGCGAAACTCCGGCAACGAGGCGGTAACGGCGCGCAAGCGGCAGGAACACCCAACGATCGAGGGGATATTATCCGGGGCCGGTGCGGTCAGCGCCGGCCCCGACCGTTTCTTGCATGTGCATCGGTACCATGACATTACGAGGGTTTTCCGCCGCACTGCTCGCCGCGTCGATCTGGGGCGTGGCACCACTCGCCGCCCAGGATGCGGCGCCGGGTTCGACGACCGTGCCGGCCGGTCAGGTCGTCGACCGCGTGGTCGCGGTCGTGGGCGACAGCGTGGTGCTCCAGACGGATCTCGCCGAGGAGGTGCTGCGTATGGTCGCCGCCTCCGGCCGGCCGATGCCCACCGATCCCGAAACACTGGATGCGCTCTACCAGCGGGCGCTGGAGGCGCGCATCAACGAGCTGCTGCTGTTGCAGGCCGCGATCCGCGACTCGATCACGGTGTCCGACGAGGAGGTCGACCAGATGGTCGACGACCAGATCAGCCGGCAGAGCCAGGCGTTCGGCGGTGAGGGCGCGCTCGAGGCGGCGCTTCGCGAGCAACGCGGACTCACGCTCGCCGAGTACCGGGCGGAGCTCGCCAACCTGATCCGCCGCCAGGGGATGGTCGACCGGTACAAGAGCCAGCTACAGACCACCCGCAAGCCCCCACCCGTAACGGAAGCCGAGGCGCGAGAATACTTCGAGACGCACCGCGCCGAGTTCGCCGAGCAACCCGCCACGATCTCGTTCGAACAGGTCGTCGTGCCGCCACGGGCGAGCGATTCCGCCCGCGCCGCTGCGCGGGCGGAGGCCGAAGACCTGCTACGGCGGCTCCGCGAGGGCGAGGAATTCGAACGCCTCGCCAAGCGCTACTCGGACGACCCCGGCACGCGCGAGCGCGGCGGCGATCTCGGCTGGTTCCGCCCCGAACGGATGGTCCCCGCGTTCGCCCGCGTCGCCTTCGCGCTGCCCCCGGGCGCCATCAGCAACGTCGTCGAGACCATGTTCGGGTTCCACATCATCAAGGTCGAGAAGGTCAAGGGTCCCGAACGTCAGGCGCGCCACATCCTGATCACGCCGGAAATGACGCCGGAGGACGTGGAGCGGGCCGCGGCCACCGCTCGCGAGGTGGCCGAGAAGATGCGCGCGGGGACGCCGCTCGACACGCTCGTCGCAGAGTACGGAAATCCGTTCCTCCAGGGGGGTGGCGGTCCGCTTCCGCCGCGTGTCGGGCCGATCCCGATCGACCAGCTCGAGGGGCCCTACGCCACGGCGTTGGCCGATCCGAAGGAAGGTGCGGTGCTCGACCCGTTCCTGTTGCCGGATCAGAATGGCGGTCCGGGGCAGTGGGTGGTGATCCGGATCACGGAATTCAACGAATCGGGCGAGTATTCGTGGGATGACCCGCAGCTCCGGGCGATGGTCCGGAGCGCGATCGAGCGACAACGGCTGGTCGAGGAGGTGCTGCGCGAGTTGCGTGAGCGCACCTACGTGGATCTGCGGATCTGATCCACGCCGGGGCGGATGAGACTCGCGGTCACGCTTGGCGACCCTCGCGGCATCGGCCCGGAGGTGGCGGCCGCGGCGGCGCGGTCGCTGGCGCGGGAGCCGGGTCGTCCGCGGCTGATCTTCATCGGTCCCGAGGGGACGGGTGCGGAAGCGGCCGCCGACGAATTCATCCCGGTCGGTCGCTGGAGTGACGGCGACGCGGCGCGTGCGGGTGCACTCGCAGGCCGAGCGATCGACATCGCGGCGGGCCTCGCTCTTGAGGGCGAGGTCGACGCGCTCGTCACGGCGCCGATCGACAAGGCCGCATTACACGCGGGTGGCTTCGATTTTCCCGGCCATACGGAGATGCTCGCCGCGCGAGCCGGGGGTGTGCGGGTCGCGATGATGATGGTCGCGGAGGCGACGCTGTCGGGCGGGCCGCTCCGCGTGGTGCTCGCGACCACGCACATCCCGCTCGCCGATGTGCCCTCGGCGCTCACCACCGACCTGTTGGTCGAGCAGGGGCGGCTGACGGCAGAGGGTTTGCGGCGCGGCTGGGCGATCGATCGGCCGCGGATCGCGCTGTGCGCGGTCAATCCGCACGCCTCCGACGGCGGCTTGTTCGGGGACGAGGAGGTGCGCGTGCTGATGCCTGCTCGCGATCGGCTACGCGAGGCGGGGATCGCGGCGACCGGCCCGGTCCCGGCCGACACCGTCTTCGTGCGGGCGCTGCGCGGCGAGTTCGATGCCGTCCTCGCGCCCTATCACGATGTGGGGATGGCGGCGTTCAAGACCGCCTCATTCGGTCATGGAGTGAACCTGACGGTGGGACTCCCGTTCGTGCGCACATCACCGGACCACGGCACGGCTCTGGACATCGCGGGGCGCGGTGCGGCCGACCCTTCGTCGATGCTGGAAGCGGTGCGCCTGGCGGCTCGGCTGGCATCCCGGTGGCCCCGAGGCCGCGGATCGGACGCATGATCCGCTTCGAGCGCGTCACGAAGGCGTACGCGCGGTCCGGCCCCGCGTTGAACGACGTCTCGTTCGAGGTGCGGAAGGGTGAGTTCTGCTTCCTGACGGGGCACAGCGGTGCCGGGAAGTCCACGATCCTGCGCCTGATCCACATGGTCGAGCGCCCGAGCGAGGGCGAGGTCCGGGTGAGCGGGTATTCATCGACGAAGATCCGGCAACGCGAGATCGCGATCCTGCGACGCAAGGTCGGATTCGTGCTCCAGGACTTCCGCCTCCTGCCGAACCGAACCGCGGCGGAGAACGTCGCGTTCGCACTGGAAGTGACGGGGGCCCGTCGATCGGTGATCCGCGCGCGCGTGGCGCGGCTGCTTGCGCAGGTCGGCCTCTCGAGCCGCGCCGGTGCGTACCCGCACGAACTCTCGGGAGGCGAGCAGCAGCGGACGGCGATCGCCCGCGCGCTGGCGCACGATCCGATCGTCCTGCTGGCGGACGAGCCGACGGGCAATCTCGACGAACGCGCCTCCCGCGGCGTGATGGAGCTGTTCCGCGCGATCAACGCGGCGGGGACGGCGGTCGTCATGGCGACGCACGACCTGGATCTGGTGCGGTCCACGCCGAACGCCCGGGTCATCGAGCTGGACCACGGCGCCGTGGTCTATGATTCCGCGCGAGGGAGCGACTGATGCCGCACGCACTTCGCGAGGCGTTGGCCGCCTTTCGCCGGGCGCCGGTGCTGACCGGCCTCTCCGCCGCGATGATCGGGCTCTCGCTCTTCGTGGTCGGGCTGTTCGGCCTTGCCGCCCACAACATCCGCCGCGTGCTCGACGACATCGAGTCCCGGGTCGAGATCGTCGCCTATCTGCGTGACGACGCGCCGCCGGACGCCGTCGAGCTGGCGCTCACGGAGATCCGGGCATTTCCGGAGGTGCTGGAAGCGATCCACATCTCGCGCGCGGAGGCGCTCGAGATCGCCCGCCAGGAGTTGCCCGAGTTCCGTTCGCTCTTCACGGGCCTCGAAGTGAATCCGCTCCCCGCGTCGTTCGAGATCCGGCTCCGGCCGGGGTGGCGGAGTCCGGCGATCGTCGAAGCCGTCGCGGCCCGGATCGCGGACTACGGCTTCGTCGAGGAGATCACCTACGGCCGGGACTGGATCGACAAGATCCACCTGTTGCGGCAGATCGCGGGTGCCACGGCCTTCGTCGTGGGGGGTGCGTTCGCCGCCGTCGCGGTGCTCATCATCGCCGCGGCCGTGCGCATGGCGATCTTCGCGCGCCGCGACGAGATCGCGATCATGCAACTCGTCGGCGCCACGAACGGCTTCGTCCGCCGACCGTTCCTGGCCGAGGGCCTGATGACCGGACTGCTCGGCGCAGCGCTCGCACTCGGCTTGACGTACGCGGTGTACGCCGTCTTTCGCGACGCCGTATTCCAGCTCGAATGGATGCCCGACCTCTGGGTTGCGGCCGGCGTCGCGAGCGGCGGGATCCTCGGCGTGCTGGCCAGCGCGGGCGCGGTGCGGCATCACCTTCGGGAGTTGTGATGTCGGGCGGGCACCGAGGTCTCCGGGTGCGGCGCCCGCGCCGGCGCGGCGCGGCTCCGGCGAGCGCGGCGTGGCGGCGGGTGCACGCGCGGCCCGCCGCGGTGTACGCCGGCCTCTGCACCACTCTGCTGCTCGCCACGGCCGCGGCCGCGAGCGCGCAGGACTCGCTGCACCACGAGCTCCGCGAGAGCCAGCTCCGCCTCGAGGAGATCCGCAAGGAGCGCGAGGAGCTCCAGCGGGAGATGCAGGATCTGCGCAGCCGCGTGAGCGATGTCAGCGGACGCCTGGAAAACATCGAACGCCGGGCGAAGATCTCGGCCGATGCGCTCCGCGAACTCGAGTTCCAATCGGCAACGCTGGCGGCGGCGGCGCACGAGACGACGGGACGGCTCATCCGCACGCGGGACCGGCTGACGGAGCGGAAGATCGTGCTTCGCCGACGACTGCGATCCATCTACAAGCGCGGCCCGCTCCACGCCGTGCGCGTACTCCTGAGCGCCAAGAGCTTCGGCGACCTCCTCACCCGCTACAAGTACCTGCACCTGATCGCGCGCTACGACCGCGCGCTACTCGAGGAGGTCGGTGAACTCGAACGCCAACTGGCCGCACAGGAGCAGGAGTTGGTTGCCGATCTCGGCCAACTCCAGCGGCTGCGCGCCGAGAAGCTGGACGAGTTCGCGCGCCTTCAGACGCTCGAACGGGAGCAGCAGCTCGCGCTCCGCCGGTTTCGGGCGCGTGAGCGCCAGGCCGAGGGTCGTCTGGCACAGCTCGCGCGGGACGAAGCGCGCCTGACCGACGTCATCGCCGATCTCGAACGGAAGCGCAAGGAGGAGGAACGCCGCCGTGTCGCCGCCAGCGGCGAGCCCGCGCCGGAGGGCACGATCACGACGAGCGACCTCGGCGCCCTCGATTGGCCCGTCGACGGCCGACTCGTCTACCGCTTCGGTCCGCAACGCAAGCCGAACGGCGTTCTCCTTCGCTGGAACGGCATCGGCATCGGCGCCCCGCCGGGCACGCCGGTCCGCGCCGTGGAAGCCGGGACCGTGATGATGGCCGGACCGTTCGAGGGATACGGCCCGTCCGTGATGGTCAGCCACGGAGGCGGCTATTACACGCTCTACCTCTACCTGGGCACGGTCCGTGTCCAGACCGGCCAGCAGATCATCGCCGGCCAGGTCATCGGCACGGTCGGCGGCGAGCGGACGCCGGAGGGGCCCCACGTCGAGTTCCAGGTCCGTGCGCCGATCGACAACGGCATCCCGGAACCGGTCGACCCGCTCAACTGGCTCCGCGCCCGCGCCGGACAGTGAGCGAGCTCCGCCCGCTCGAGGGCCACGACGCCGTCCGCCTCGCGCTCGGCCGCGCCACCCTCGAAAACACGCTGCCAGGCTCGCTCCTCCTCCACGGGCCGGCCGGGATCGGCAAGCAGCGCCTCGGTCTCTGGCTCGCGCAGCGAATCGTCTGTACCGCGCCCCGGGAGACAGAGCCGTGTGGCGCCTGCCAACCGTGCCGCCTCGTGCTCCGTCTCGAACACCCGGACGTCCACTGGTTCTTCCCGCTCGCCCGGCCCAAGCGCGTCAGTGGGCCCGACAAGCTCGCCGATGCGCTCGAAGAGGCTCGCGCCGCCGAGCTCGAGGCACGCCGCGCCGAGCCGCTTCGACCCACGGCGCCCGCGGCGGAGCCCGTCGGCTTCTTCCTGGCACAGATCCAGACCCTCCGCGGCCATGCCCACGCCCGCCCCGCCATCGGCGCGCGAAAAGTCTTCCTGATCGGCGATGCCGAACGGCTCGTCCCCCAGGAGGCCAGCCCCGAGGCCGCCAACGCCCTGCTCAAGATCCTCGAAGAGCCGCCCGCGGACGCGATCTTCATCCTCACCGCCGCCGATCCGGACGCACTGCTCCCGACCATCCGCTCCCGGCTGCTCCCCATCCGGTTGCGCCCCCTCGGCGAGGACGTCGTCGCCCGGTTCCTCATCGACCAGCACGGCGCTCCGGAAGCCGCTGCGCGCTCCGCCGCCCGGCTCGCGCAGGGGTCCATCGGCCAGGCCCTCGGCTTCCTCCCCGCGGGCGATGAGCCCGGGCCCCTCGAGACGCTCCGCCGCCGCGCCCGCGATCTCCTCGCCGCCGCCACCACCGACTCGGAGATCCCGCGCCTCGCCCTCGCCCACGCCACGCCGACGGCCGGCGCGCGGGGCCTCTTCTCCGATACCCTCGACTTCCTCCGCCTCTGGCTCCGCGACCTGGCCGCCGCCGCCAGCGGCGCCGAAGCCCTCGTCGTCAATCACGACGCCCTCGACTTCCTCACCGACCTGGTCCGCAGACTCCCCGATGCCGCGGCCGCCGTTCCCGACGCACTCCGCAGCGTCGACGAGGCAGCCACCCTCGCCCACGGTAACGTCAACCCCCAACTCATCCTCGCCTGGCTCCTCCACACCCTGCACCGGCAACTCGCACCGCGAGATCTGGCCCACCGCCCCCTGCACCGCTAGATTACCAGCATGGCCGTTCCCCGGTTGACACACCAGGACGAGGCCGGCCGGCCTCGGATGGTCGACGTCGGCCACAAGTCGCCGACCGCCCGCACCGCTTCGGCCCAAGGCCGCCTGGTCATGGCGCCCCGGACACTCTCCGCGCTCCTCGCCGGACGCAACCCCAAGGGCGATCCGCTCACCGTCGCCAGAATCGCCGGGATCCAGGCTGCCAAGAAGACAGCCGACCTCATCCCCCTTTGTCACACGCTCGCCCTCTCGAGCATTGATGTCGAGATCGAGCCCGATCCCGAGATCCCCGGACTCCGCGCTACCGCCACGGCCCGCATCACCGACCGGACCGGCGTCGAGATGGAAGCTCTGACCGCCGTGACCGTCGCACTGCTCACGGCGTACGACATGCTGAAGGCGCTGGACCGTGGAATGCGGCTGGAGGGCATCACTTTACTGCACAAGGCGGGGGGACGGAGTGGGGAGTGGGGCGCGGATGCCCCGGACGGGGGCACGGCGGGGGCGGATGTGCAGCGCGGGAGCGGCGGAGACGGCGGCGGCCGCGGGGCGGGTTGAACCATGAATCTGGTTGTCGCATTGAAGGATGCGTTGCGGGGGTCGCGTCGTGGCACGTGGCTTGCTGAACAGGGCCAGGATTCCGACGCAGACTTCATCTGAACCTGGTGTTGACCATATTGGCCGCAGACAGGAGAATGAAAGCTATGTCATCGGCCCTTCTACAGTGGGAACAGGAGACGACGAGCCGCTGGCGCCGGCGCCTGGGGGAGGTGGGTGCGGTGTTGCGGCGGTCGCTGCGGGCGATGCTGCTCGCGGGTGTGGCGTTCTTGTTGGGGGTGCACGCGGCGACGATGCCGAATTCGCCGCTGGCGGACATCGAGTTGCGGCATCAGTTGCGGGCGACGGAGGTGGAGTTGAGCGCGCGGCAGGGCGAGTTGGAGCTGGCGCGGCTCGAGTTGGGGCGGGTGAAGAGCATCATCGAGTATTCGAAGCAGTACCAGATCCCGGCGGACCTGGCGCAGTCGATTTACGACATCGCGCTGGCGGAGGGGATCGATCCGGGGCTGGCCTACCGGCTGATCAGCGTGGAGAGTGGTTTCTACAGCCGGGCGGTGAGTCCGGTGGGTGCCGTGGGGTTGACGCAGGTAATGCCGCGGACGGCGTACGGGCTGAACCCGTCGCTGAAGTACAAGGACCTGTTCGAGCGGGAGACGAATCTGCGGCTGGGCTTCCGGTATCTGCGGCTGATGCTGGACAAGTACGACGGGAATCTGCGGCTCGCGCTCCTGGCGTACAACCGGGGTCCGGGGACGGTGGACCAGATCCGGCGGGAGGGCGGTGATCCCGCGAACGGGTACGCGCGGGCGGTGTTGGGGAACTAGCGGAAACCGTACGCGAGCGGGGCGATTCTTGTGGCAGGGCCCCGCCGCGAGAGGTAGGCGGGTTGCGGATCATGGCGCGGCGTCGGGCGACAGCCCGGCGCCGCGCTCGTCTTCGCTGTCGCCGATCGGCTCGGGCCGGTCGGGCGCCTCGACGACCTCGACCTCCTCGTGGGTGACGCCGACGATCTCACCGCCGGGGAATTCGACGAGATAACCGTTGCGGCCGTCGGCGCTGTTCTCGGGTCCCCAGTGTCCCACGACCTCGCCGACCCGGCCTGCGTGGCGCCGGGACTGGTCGTATCGGGGTTTCGTGATCCTGACCCAGTGCATGGCTCCACTCCGGCGAACGGCCGATCCCTGGATCCGGGGGAACGCAGGAGCCGCGCCAGCCGATCAGGTCCGGATGCGGAGGCGCTGGCCGGGGAGGATCCTGCTGCGGCGGCCAAGGTCGTTCCATGCCTGGAGCTGGCGGACGCTCACGCCGTAGCGGCGGGAGATCGCCCAGAGCGAGTCTCCGCGACGCACCAGGTAGTACCGCCATTCGGCCCGACCGAAGGTTCCGGCGACGGGGACCCGGATGCGCTGCCCCACCGCGAGTCGCCGCGGATCGAGCCAGCCGTTGGCCTCCTGGAGCGCGCGCACCGTGGTGCCGTAGCGCCGCGCAATGTGACTGAGGGTCTCGCCACGGCGGACGACGTGGTCGAGCAGCGCCATACGCTCCTCCCTGTCCATCCGGGCGAAGTTGTTCGCGAAGACCCTCCGCCGGCCCGGCGGCAGACGGACGGCCCATGGCCGGTCCGGCGGCGTGGTGCCCCGCACCAGGTGTGGATTGAGTTGCTTGATCACGTCGTAATCCACCTCGGCCGCCTTCGCCACCGCCCGCAGCGACGTGGCGCCCGGCACCCGCACGGTATCGAAGCGTAGCGGGCGCTGGAGCTCGAGACCCTTGAAGCCGTACTTCTCCGGCTCCTTCGCGATGTGGCCCGCCGCGAGCATCAGCGGCACATAGTCCCGCGTCTCGCGCGGAAGGTACTGATCGATCTTCCAGAACAGGGCATCATCCCCGCGCGCGCCACCCGCCCGCTGCCTCAGGATCCGCTCCACCCGGTTCTCGCCCGTGTTGTACGCCGCAGCCGCGAGATACCAGCTCCCGAACTGGTCGTAAAGGTCCTCGAGGTAATCCAGTGCCGCGCGCGTCGCCTCGATCGGGTCCCGCCGTTCATCCACATAGCCGGAGACCTCGAGACCGTAACGCCGCCCCGTCTCCGAAATGAACTGCCACAGCCCCGATGCGTTCGCGCGCGAATACGCCCGCGGCGAGAGTCCGCTCTCGATCATCGCCAGATACAACAAGTCTTCCGGCATCCCCCGCTCCCGCAACGCCGCGCGAATCATCGGCCCGTAGCGCCCCACGCGCTCCAGCCACAGCCGCGTCTTGTCCCGGTTCTCCCCCGTCAGAAAGTCGATCCAGAACTCGACCCGATCGTTCCACGCCGGCCGAAGGTCCCACACCACCTTCCCCGCCGTGTCCTGCGACGCCAGATCCCCCTGTGCGCTCACCTCCGGCGCCTCGGCCGCAGTGGCCAGGATCTCCTCGACGGGCGCCTCCTCGACCGTGGTACGCTCGCGTCCGGTCAACGCCCAGATCCCCACAAGCGCGAGCAGTACCGCGATCCCGAGGCGTATCATCGCTTTGTCACCGAATTCTCTCATGACCCCTGCGGTGCATCGGTTCGAACTTGTTGTTACATCGTGGTTTCCGGCCTCTCGTCGCAGGTCTTACGTCCCGTAACTACATATGTTCCTGCGCGGGACGCCTAGATATGTGGCAAGGGGCGTACCGGGCGGCGCCCTTCGGGCGATGCGGGCTGGAGATCGGGTCGGGGATCGGGATCAGGCGGCGCGGGGCGAGCGCCAGGTCACGGGCGGGGCTAGAGCGGTTGTCGCGTCATTTCGGAGTCGCCCGCTCTCGCGAACCGAGCGCGGCGAGCAGCCGCGTGGCTCCGAATCCGCCGGCGAACCGCCCTAGGGTCGAGGTCGTGCCCGGGACTGGGGTCGGGCGAGGCCGAGGTCGAGGCTCATTGGCGTGGATCCCGCGGCGGGATCATTGCCGGATGGGCACTTCGAGGCGTTCGCCGGGGCGGATCACGGCGTCCTCGTCCAGGCCGTTCCACTCGATGACGGCGTCGGCGGTGGTCCCGTGCTGGCGGGCGATGTCCCAGAGGGTGTCGCCGGGGCGGACGCGGTGGACGATGACGCGGACGGCATCGTGGAGGACGAGGACCTGTCCGGGCTTGATGGTGCCGGAGGCGGGGAGGTCGTTCCAGGCGCGGAGCTCGTCGACGCTGACGCCGTGGCGGCGTGCGATGTCCCAGAGGGTATCGCCGCGGCGGACGCGGTAGGTGGTTCGGGTGTGGTCGGGCGTGTCGGCGCTGGGCGGGGGCGCATCGTCATCGAAGCGAATGATGAGGCGGCGTCCGATGGCGAGCGTGCGGGGGTCGCGGATGTGGTTGACTTCGCGCAGTTGCGCGACAGTGGTGCCGTAGCGGCGGGCGATGCCGGAGAGGGTCTCGCCGCTGGCCACGATGTGGTCGAGGACGTGGGCGCGGCGGTTGGGCGGGATGCGCGCGTAGGCGGTGGCGAAGGCCTCGGCGCGGCCTGCGGGGATGCGGACGCGGGCCGCGCGCCCCGGGGGCGTCACCCCGCGGATGTACTGAGGGTTGAGCCGCTCGATGACGCCGGGGTCGGTGCCGGCGGCGCGGGCGATGACGTCGAGCGCGGTGGCATCGGGGACGGTCACGGTATCGAAGGCGCTGGCCGGCTCGGGCGTGACGTCGTCGAAGCCGTAGCGGTCGCGGTAGCGGGAGAGGATCGCGGCGGCGAGGAACTTGGGGACGTAGTTGCGCGTCTCGCGCGGCAGGTCGTCGCCGATCTCCCAGAAGGAGATGGAGTCGGACGTGCCGGCTTCCGCCCGGTGCTCCCGGAGGATCCGTTCGATGCGGTTCTCGCCGCCGTTGTATGCGGCCATGGCGAGGTACCAGTCGCCGAAGCGCTGGTAGAGGTCGTCGAGGTAACGGAGCGCCGCGTCAGTGGCGGCGACGGGGTCGCGGCGTTCGTCGACGTAGCGCGAGACTTCGAGGCCGTAGCGGCGGGCGGTGGGCGCAATGAACTGCCACATGCCGACGGCGCCGGCGCGCGACCGGGCGACGGGGAGGAACCCGCTCTCGATGAGGGGGAGGAAGATAAGGTCCTGCGGCATGCCGCGGGCGCGGAGCCGGGCGGCGATCATCTCCTGGTAGCGCCCCATCCGCGCGAGGACGTCGGCGAAGCGGTCCGGGTGGCGATCCCGGAAGTACTCCATCCAGAAGCGGACGCGGTCGTTGTACTCGATCGGGATGTCGAAGTCCGCGGGGTCGACGGGCGCGGCCGAGAGGTCGGCGGCGCGGCGGTCGGCCAGTTCGGCGGCGAGTCGATCGTCCCGCTCGGCATCGAGGAAGGCGCGAACCTCGGCCTCGGTCATGGGATCACGAGTGACCGGCGGCGGGACCGGCCGGGGCTCCGGAACGGGTGCGGGTGGCGGAGCCGTGCGCGCGCAGGCGGCGCAGGCAACGGCGAGAGCCGCGAGGGTGCTGCGTGGGTTCATCCCAATGATCAATCGGTGGTCAGCAGGAGGTTGCCGAGGATCCGGTTCAGGGCGTGCAACACGGCGAGCGCGGCGCCCTGGAGCGGGTCGGAGGGTACGAGGACCGCACCGACGAAGCGCTGGATCTCCGGACTCGTCCGGTGGACGGAGACGACAATGAGATCGGCATCGAACGCGCGGATCTGTTTGACGCCGATGAGGCGGAACGCGGCGGCGTCGCCGAGCAGATGTCCGAGTGCGTCGAGCGCCGCCGCGGCCGCCGTCCGCAGTTCGATCGCGGCGCCCGTCTCGCCGGCCGCCTCGCCGACGAAGACCTTGCCGTTCCAGTCCAGCCGCACACGGACGCCGAGGGCGCCGGGCGTTCCCGTGTCGCGCTCGATGCCGTCGAAGCGGACCCTACGGCGGGTGCCGTCCGGGCGGACCGCAATCCGGATGGGCACGGCATCGGGATCGAGGTCGCACTCGGTGAGGACCCGTCGTACGGCGACCTCGATCGGTTCACGTTCCGCGTCCGGCTCACAGATGAGCCAGATGGCTTCCTCGCCTTCATCGACGACCGCGCAGGCGATGCTATCCAGTGCCTCCAGCTGGCTACGCAGGAGATCGCACGCGCTCGCGTCCAGAGTCGACAGACCAGCCACGGCGCAAGCACCCCGGTTCGAAGGAACGTTTCAATTTGTGGGAGAGGCTCGACGGGCGGCGTACAAGGTAGGCGCCGGCGGTGGCCCGTGTCAAGCGCGGCGCGGGCGGTTCTAGAAGCGGAGCAGCGCGCCGACGCCGTCGAGGTCGACCAGCGCCGGCGGCTCGACGAACCGGACGGTCACATTCTGTTCTTCGGCGAGGCCGATCATGGCCTCGACGAGGTCGACGCCGTCGCGGAGCGTGCCGCGGCAGTACGGGCAGGCGGAGGCGGTGCCCGCGACGTGGAAGCCGCACCGGAGGCAGCGAGCGCCGAGGTGCCGGCCATCGCGCGGGAGGACGAGGAGCTCGACCTGGGCCTCCTGGAGCTCTTCGAGCGTGCGGCGGAATCCGGCGACGGCCAGGTGCGCCTGGCGGACGCGCTCGTGCAGCAATCCGACGACCTCCTCTTCACCGCGCCGGAGCTGCTCCCGGAAGAACGGCGCCAGACGCTCGAGCACCTCGGCGGCCCCGGCCGCGATCGGCGCGTGCGCGGTGTGGACGACCTTGGCGCGAAGCTGCTGCGGCAGGAATTCGGTGAAACGCCTGACGTTGTCCGCCGTGCCCAGCAACACGAGGTCATCGGGGCGGTAGCGCCGGTCGAACTCGGTGGCCTCGAGGGCGAACTCCTTGAAGAAGTGGCGGACCTCCTCGGCCTTTCGTTTCTGGTAGTCCTTGGCCGAGTAGCCACCCCGCTTCAGCGCGTGCGGGGCCGGGTACGGCTCGGTCCGGACCTCGTGCTCGATGACGGGCTCGCCGAGTACGACGCCGATCAGCCGGAGGTGCTCGCGATCCACCAGGATGACGCCGTGCCGCGGATGACTCTCGACCACCTGCGCCAGAGGACCGATGACGGGCCGGTCCGAGATCTCGACGCGGTTGCGGACGGACACCGGGAACTGGAGCCCCTCGAGCCAGTCACCGCCGATCACCGTGTAGACCGCGACACCCTTGTTCGCCTCCTCGAACGAATCGGCGATCCAGCGCTCGACCCGTTCCAGCGCGGCACCGATCGCCTCCCGGTGATGCGCGTCGCGGTCGCTGTCCAGCTCCCCGTGCCGGCTACGCTCCTGGTTCAGGAAGACCATGTACGTCCGCTTGTTCTCCGAATTGACGGACATGTCGAGGAAGACGGAGAGCACGGGTCCCATGGCGTCCGCCACGTGGAGGAGCCGCTGGATGTCCTGCCTGGAGATCATGCGCCCGATCGTGTAGGGTTGCGTCCCGGACCGTCCGGGCGCGGAGGGCAAGGAGCGTGCCGGCCGAGGCGCCGCTTCGGGCGCCGATCGGCCGCAGCATCGTGCCACGCAACGACTTCGGATTTACGATCGGGCTTTCGTCACATGTGGTAGTTGGGCGCTTCCCGCGTGATCACGACATCGTGCGGATGCGACTCGCGCAGTCCCCCGCCGGTGATCCGCATGAAGCGGGTGCGCGTGCGCAGCGCCTCGATGTCGGGGCAGCCGCAGTAGCCCATGCCGCTGCGGAGTCCGCCGACGAGCTGGAAGATGACGTCGGCGACGGGGCCCTTGTAGGGGACGCGTCCCTCGATCCCCTCGGGGACGAACTTGCGGCTGGCGGCGGCATCCTCCTGGAAGTAGCGATCGGCGGAGCCCTCCTCCATGGCGGAGAGCGAGCCCATCCCGCGGACGGTCTTGTAGCGCCGGCCTTCGAGGAGGAAACTCTCGCCGGGGCTCTCCTCGGTGCCCGCGAGCAGTGAGCCGATCATGACGCAGTGCGCGCCGGCGGCAAGCGCCTTGACCATGTCGCCGGAGAAGCGGATGCCGCCGTCGGCGATGACCGGGACGCGGTCCTCGACGCCGCGGACGGCCTCCATGACGGCGGAGAGCTGGGGCACGCCGACGCCCGTCACGACACGAGTCGTGCAGATGCTGCCGGGGCCGATGCCGACCTTGACCGCGCTGGCGCCGCGCTCGACGAGCGCGCGGGCACCCTCGGCGGTGCCGACGTTGCCGGCGATGATCTGTGCGTCCGGGAAGCGCGCCCGCGTCCGTTCGAGCGCCGCGAGCACGCCGGCCGAGTGACCGTGCGCCGTGTCGATGACGAGCACATCGCAGCCGGCGTCCAGGAGTTCGCCGGCGCGATCGAGGTCCGCCGCGGACGCTCCGATCGCCGCGCCGACGCGCAACCGGCCGTGGCTGTCCTTGCACGCGTTCGGGAACTGCCGGCGCTTCGAGATGTCCTTCACCGTGATCAGGCCGTGCAGTCGGCCGGAATCATCGACCACCGGGAGCTTCTCGATCCGGTGTCGGTGCAGGATCTTCTCCGCCTCCTCGAGCGATGTCCCGACGGGCGCCGTCACCAGCTCCTCACGCGTCATGACCTCGCGGATCGGCCGATCCAGGTCCGACTCGAACTGGAGGTCACGGTTCGTGATGATCCCCCGCAACGTGCCCGCCTCGTCCACGATCGGAACACCACTGATCGAGAACTGCTCCATGAGCTGCAACGCGGCACGGAGCGGCCGTTCCGGCGTCAGCGTGATCGGGTTCAGGATCATCCCGCTCTCGGACCGCTTGACGCGATCGACTTCGGCGGCCTGCCGCTCGATTGACATGTTCTTGTGGATGATGCCGATCCCCCCCTCTCGCGCCATGGCAATGGCCATGCGGGACTCCGTCACGGTGTCCATGGCGGCGGAGAGGAGCGGCACCGCGAGGCCGATGGTGTTGGTCAGCCGTGTGTCGACGCGAGTGTCGCGCGGATGGACCTCCGAGTAATCGGGGACCATCAGGACATCGTCAAAAGTGAGGCCAAGGCCCGCGAAGCGGGGGTGGCGATCCGTATCGATCATGGGCGTCCCCTTATAGATGCGCGAAGCCCGCGGCGTCGGGGCGCGGGGGTCCGCACCGGCCAACCGCGGGCGTCGTTGTACGGGTTTCTATGAACGTTCGCCGTTCCATATTGGAAGATAGCGCGCGTCGGATGTCGCGTCAAGCAACGCGGTCAGGGCGTTTGCGCGCGGCCTCGCAGGAGCAGGCGCACGGGTGCGGGGACGAGTGCGCCGATCTGGTCGAGGCGGTCGAGGAGGAACTCGAGTGCGCGCGGGCTGCCGTCCCAGTGGTCGAAGAGGAGGTCGGGTCCGGCGCGGAGGAGGAGTCGATTCAGTACGAGCGCGAGCAGGTAGAGGTCGTCGACCCTCCCGAGGAACGCCAGGAAGTCGGGGATCAGGTCGGCGGGCGTGAGGACGTAGGCGACGGTGGCGCCGAGCAGCGCCTTGTCGAGCCGCGAGATGCGGCGGTCGCGCAGGAGGCGGTAGAGGAGTCGCAGGAAGCTGGGAATGTGCGCGATGAGCGCCGCGACCGCGAGGCGTGCGCGCCGCGACTTCCGTCGTCGGAGGATCGCCTTCCCTGGCACGGCCTACTCGCGCGGCTCGGGACGCGGCGTGCTCTCGAGGGCGGGCGCGGCCGGAACCGTTGCACGCCGGGCCGCCGGGCCGCCGCCGCTGCTCGCGGCCGCGCCGGCGCCATCGGTCGGCCGCGCCACGGCATCCAGCTCGCGGAGCAGCTTGCGCCCCGCGCTCGTGAAGCCGTCGACCACCCGCCCTGCCGTGCCGAGCCATCCGACGGTGCGCCGCATGATGCGCGGTGCGACGGCGCGCGCACGCATGCCATCTTCGACCCGCTCGGCGAATCGCTGGAGCCTGTCGGGCTCCGGCGCGCGTCCGGGCGCGTACTTCGATTCCAGGAACTCGATGAAGTCGAGGACCTGGTACAGCCGTTCGTCGGGAAGCGCCTCGAGCTTGCGCCAGAGGCGCTTGCGCATGACATCGTGCATCACTTCGTCCCTCGGACAGGAGTGCCGGCGTAGCGACTCGACCCGGCGACCCAAGAACGGTGCGGCATCGACATCGGTCGAGGCCCGCCGGTCGCTCGAGGAGGAATACCCTCACCGTCGCGATCCGGTCCCATTCCGACGAGTTCGATGCGGTCCTCGAGTCCGTCGGTCCAGACGACGTCGCCGCGGTCGATCTCCGGCGCTCCCGCTCCGCCGGTCGGCGCGGGACGCCGCACCCACACGGCGTCGACCCCGTCGAACGCCGCGGCGACGGGCCGCCCCGCCTCCGGTCCCAGCACGAAGAGCGCCGTCGAGAGCGCGTCGCTGGCGATCCCCGTCGGCGCCACGACCGAGACGCTCGCAATGCCGCGGGCCGGCCGGCCCGTGCGCGGGTCGATGATGTGCGCGTAGCGAACGCCGTCGCGCACGAAGAAGCGTTCGTAGTCACCCGATGTGGCGATCGCGCCGCTGTCGACGTCGATGATGGCGAAGACCTCCTGCGGGCGTCGCGGATCGCGGAGTCCGATCGCCCAGGTCGATCCGTTCGGCGGCGTGCCGAACACGCGTATGTTCCCGCCGAGGTCGACCATGCCGCGCCGGATCCCGGCCGCTCGCAGCGCCTCGACACCCCGATCGACCGCGTAGCCCTTGGCAATGGCCCCGAAGTCGAGGCGCATCCCCGGGAGCGGCAGACGGACCGAACGGGTGGCGGGGTCGTAGACGATGCGCGTGTAGCCGACCAGCGCGCGTGCCGAATCGAGGGCGGCCGGCGGCGGAATCGTCCCTTCCTCGCGGTAGAAGCCCCACACGTCGACGACCGGACCGACCGTCACATCCAGTGCGCCGCCCGTGGCGGCGGCGTAGCGGAGCGCCGCCTCGAGCACCGCGGCCGTCTCCGCGGACAGCGCCGTCGCCCGGCCCGAGCCGGCGCTCCGGTTCACCCGCGACAGCTCGCTCTCCGGCCGGTACGTCGACACGAGCGTATCGATGCGGAAGACGGCACCGCGCGCCGCGGCGAGCGCCCGCAGGGCCCGCGTCGTGTCGGCCTCCCACACGGTGATGTCGAGCAGCGTGCCCATCACCGGCCAGACGCGTCGGAGCGGCGGTGGGACCAGCGCCCGCGATCGCGTCCCGGTTCCCGGTGTCCCCGGCATCGACGCGGCCGGCGTGCACGCCGCCGTGAGGGCGAGCGCGGCGGTCAGGAGCCGGAGCCGGCGATCCTCATGCATCCTTCATCCCGCGATCATTCGATGAGCGTGCGCCCCTCTTCCGCCGGACCGTCTCGTCCACCCGTTCGGAGCCGTTCGGGCGCCCGTGGCGCGCTCGAGACCGGGATCCGCGAATCCGAAGCGGTGGGCGGGTGGCTCTAGACTTCGACTTTCCTGGGCTCCACCGCCCCGCGCGGCGTCAGCCACATCTCCTTCAGCGGCACCCAGACCAGGATCAGGAACACGACGACCATCACCGCCGTGCCGGCCACCTGGAGAACCCCGAAGAGCGGCGAGACGTAGCGGATCAGCCACGGCGAAGCCGAGTCCACCACCACACTGAGGAACGCGGCGATGTAGATGCCCAGCTTGAAGCGCGGCCGCACGGGCGTGAGCGCGAAGAGGTGACAGAGGATGAAGAAAAGGAAGGCCTGGCCGAACAGGTGCGGGTGCGTGGCGTCCAGCAGTTCGAGCGGCGTCTTCTCGAAGAGGAGCGGCGCGGCAGGGTCCGCCGCGTCCGCATTCCCCCGGTACCAGCGCGCCGCGCCGGCCGGCACGAGCCCCGTCCGCAGCCGGTAGTTCACCACACCGACCGCGACGGCCAGCGCCACCGTCGCCAGGAACGCACTGATCAGCACCTTCGTCGGCAACGTCGCACGACGCAGGGAGAAGCCACGGTAGGTGTAGAATTGCGTCACCGCAAACTCGCCACCGGCCGCAGGTCCGACGGTCGCCCCGGCGGCGGCGCCCCGCCGAACGCGGCCGTGACCACCGCCAGCGCCTTCCGGACCCCGGCGTTCATCGACCGCACCGAGATGGTCGCGCCGCTGATGTTGATGATGTCCTGGTTGATGCGGATCGGATCCTCCAGCGTCTTCCCACGATACTGCGTCAGAAAGCGCTTGCGGCGCACCGCCCCGCCCCGGCTCTCGCGGTACACCATCACCGCGGCATCCCGCACCTCCAGACCGGGCGTGATCCCCACCATGAACGTGATCGGCCGGTACTTGCCCCGCTCCTCCGTCACGAGCGCGTAGCCGCGAAACCGGATCGAGTCGTCGTAGACCAGCAGAATTCGATACGCCGGCTCGTACAACCGGCGGCTCAGGCGTTGCTCGAGCGACGCCCGCTCCGCGGGCGTCGGCCGCCACTCCCGCACCGCCACCCCCCTCGCCTCCGGGAAGATCTCGAGCAGCGCCTGCTCGGCCGTCAACAACACCTGCGCATCGCCCGGCTCCGGCCCGCCGCGCGCCTGCGCCCGCGCCGTCGTCGGAAGGCACGCCATCACCAGCGCCGCCAGCGCCATGAGTCCGCCTGTTCTGCCCGGGATCGTTCTCCGCATCGTGCACCCTGGATGAGACTGAGTCTCAGTCTAAAGAGGCGCCCCCGCGCCCGCAAGAAGCGGGCGCGGGGGCGCGGGTCCGCGCACTACACGGCGCGGCCGGGGTCGACGCGCGGGCCGGCCGCGCGCCGGAGCCACATGTCGCGCAGCGCCAGAGCGGTCATGACCAGTGCGAGCGCGGGGAGGACGAGGAACGCGGCGGAATCCAGGAGCGCGAAGCGGGGCGAGACGTAGCGGATGAGTGGCGGCGCCGCCGCGGCGGCGAGGCCGCCGAGTGCGTAGGCGGTGATGAGCGCGGCGCGCGTGGTGGGCGCGGCGTCGCTGCGGTAGAGGATGGCTCCGAAGATGAGGAGGGCGAAGGTGTAGGTGGTGAGCGTCAGCCAGACGTCCGCGACGACTTCCTCGAGCGGGCGGGGGAAGAGCAGGACGGTGGCGGCCGGGTCATCGGCGTTGCCGCGGTACCAGGCGGCGACGTGGTCGGGCAGGATGCCGGCGCGCGCGTGCTGGTGGACGCCGTGGACCACCGTCCCCGCCGTCATGAAGAGGAGCACACCGGTGTAGAGGAACCGGTAACCCAGGTTCAGCCTGTGCAGCGTGAGCATGAGCGGTTCGACCCCCTGTCGTGCGCGTCCCCGCCGAGTTCCGCCTCAGAAATACGTCGCGAGCGAGAAGAAGAGCTTGGGCTCGATCTCCGTTTCTCCGGCATCGAATTCCCAGTCGCCGGCGGCGTCGAACTTGAAGACGGTCTGCTCGACCGGCCGCCAGTTGAGGCCGAAGGTGAGGCGGCGTGACACGTCGCCATCGCGCTCGGTGCCGAGGTCGATGTCATCCCAGCGCACGACGGCGGTGAAGATGGAGTTCGGGAACATCGACACCAGGCCGCGGCCGAAGTGGTAGTTGCCCTGCACGTAGTAGCCCTGCTGCACCTCGGGCAGCGCAGCGGGCACGTCCATCGATGCGCGGGCGAACTCGCCCAGCAACTCGAACGGGCCGCGACTGAAGATCCCGTCGAGCGCGAGGATGGTGAGCCGCTCGTCGCCCACGAGTCCCAGCGCATCCCGCACCGCGTCATCGCCGGGAGCGTAGACGCCCGTGTGGATCGAGCCGCCGACTTCCAGCCCCAGGATCGGCGAGTAGGCGATGCGCGCCACGACGGCCTTGTTGGCGTTGTTGTCCTCCTCCGCGCCGACCCGGCCACTCGGAAGGTCCGGCCGCAGCCGCAGCGTGCCGTCATCGTCGAACACGATCCCCTGGTCGAAGCCGTTCACCAGGTACGCCTCGTAGGTCAACACCGACAGATCCGACGGATAGAGCGTGCCGAACAGGCCGATGCCGGCTTCGGACAGCGTCGTCGGGATGACCCGCTGATCGACCAGCGGCCGCGCGGTCAGGTCATTGACCGGCGAGTCGTGGATCAGGTTGAACTTGCCGAGCGGCGAGAGTACCAGACCGCCGCGCACGTTCAGCCAGTCCTTCAACGCCACGTCCATGGCGGCGAACTCGACGCCGACCTCCTCGCCGCCTTCCTCGAACTCGATCTCCGCACCGAAGTGCACGCGGTCCGTGATCTCCGCGAACAGGAACGGGATGAACCGCTTCTGCTCGAACGAGACCTCCCCTTCCTCCGGCTCGGCCTCGAACTCCAGGTCCACGTAGCCGCCCACCGCCGTGCCCTGCCCGAATCGCGCCACGAACGGCCGACTGTAGATCCCCGACGTCCGCCGCAGCCGCTGGTCCGACTCGGCACCCGCATAGGCGTACGCAGCCTGCCCCTGCGCCTCCTCGGCACGCATCGCCTGCTCCGCCTGCGCCGCCAGCAACGCTTCCTGCTCGGCAAGCTTCAACTCCAACTCTTCCACGCGCCGCAACAGCGCCTCCACCTGCTGCCGCAGCGAATCGCTCGGCGTCTGCTGCGCCCGCGCCGCACCCGGCCAGGCCGTGATCAGACCGGCCGCCACGATCCCGATGACCGCTCGACTCCGGTTCCGACTCCTCCGCATTGATCTCTCCCCTCGACTCCGTGAACCGTCACCCGGCCGAGGCGCCGGGCGGATGAGAATGGATCTCATTCGCACCCGATGTACGCCCGCCGCGTGGCAATGTCAAGAGCGAGGATCACGCTTTCGTTGACACTCGCCCCGACGGCGGCCTAGCTTGATGGAACGGGAGCGGCTGCAGCGCCGCGATCCGGCCGAGCGTGGCCGACGGGCGTCGTGGCGAGGGGGCCGTGCCGAAGCCGGGGGACGCGGCGCGGGTCTCGTGAACAGCGAACGGTGTGGCGGATGGAGGTGAGAGTGCTATGGCGTTTCTTCCGTTGAGGCCGGTGGGGATCTCGGATCCGGCGGCGCGGGCGTACGATCGCTGGCTCGGGGCGCTGTCGGATGCGTTGGCCGATCCCGGTTGCGACCGGGCCGAGCTGTGCCGCCGCGTGTTGACCGAGATCTACTATCCGCAGTACGTGGAGGCGGACCCGCGCGAGCTGCCCGAGGCGACGCGGGTGGCGCTGCTCCAGATGGACCCCCGCAACGTGACGCTCGAGCCGGAATACTATGCGGAGCTGGATGTCGAGCGGTACCGTCCGGTGAAGCCGCTGCTCTGGCTGTGGGAGATGTTCGACAAGAGCCCGCTGGGGGAGAACGTGCACCTTGGGGTGAAGTTCCGGCGGCTGCTGGCGCGGCACATCTTCCGGCGGTGCGGCCGGAACTTCAAGTGTTTTCATTTCGTGAAGTTCTCGTTCGGCTACAACGTCGAGGTGGGCGATGACGTGGTGGTGCACCGCCACGTGCTGCTCGACGATCGTGGCGGGATCCGGCTGGGGAACCGGGTCTCGATCGCGGATTACGCGAACATCTACAGCCACACGCACGCGCTGGGGGATGCCCGGGATGTGGAGACGCCGGCGACGGTGCTGGGGGATGGGGTGCGGGTGACCTACCACGCGACGGTGCTGGCGGGGGTCCACCTGGCGCCGGACGCGATGCTGGGCGCGATGGCGGTGGCCACGAAGGACATCGGCTCGGGGGACGTCGCGTTGGGGATCCCGGCGGTGCCGAAGCTACGGAAGCCGCCGATGGCGGAGCGGCAGCGACATCCCGCGACGGTGGACCCGCTGGCGGACGGCTGAGCGGTCATTCACCGACCATCCGCGCCAGCTCGGCCAAGGTGTCGTCGCCGCCGACGAGGGTCAGGGTGTCGGAGTCCTTGAGGACGTAGTCGGCCGGGGGGACGACGTGCATCTCGTCCCGGAGCACGTCGTGAATGGCGACGACGGCGACGCCGAAGCGCTGCGGGAGTCGCAGTTCGAGGAGCGTCTTGCCGATGAACTCGTCCGGCGTGGCCATTTCCTGGAGGCTGTAGCCGGGCGCGATCGGCGTGTAGTTGAGGAGGCGCATCGAGAGGCGGCGGGCGAGGCGAAACGCGGTCTCGCGCTCGGGCCGGATGACTTCGGTGACGCCGATCCGGTCGAGGACCTTGGCGTGATCCACGCTGAAGGCCTTGGCGTAGACCTCGGGGACGCCGAGGTCGCTCAGCGCCATGACGGCGAGCACGCTCGCGGCGAGGTCGTCGCCGAGGCTGACGATGGCGGCATCGGCCTGACCCGCGCCGATCCGCTCGAGCGCCTCCGGGTCGGTGGCGTCCAGCGCGACGGCACGGGACGCGAACGGCTTCATGCGCAGGACCTTCGCCTCGTCGATGTCGACGGCGATGACGTCGTGTCCGCGCGCGTGGAGCATCTCGACCAGGCCGGACCCGAAGTTGCCGAGTCCGGCCACCACGAACCGGCGGACCGCCATCCCCTTCCTCCCGCGACGTGATTCCGGGCCGGACCTCGCGTCCGGTCTCCCGCGGGAAGATGAGTCGCGCCGTGCCGGAGGCGCAACGGCGGGCCGGCCGAAGAGACGGCGACGGGGTCGGACTCAGCGCCCGGCCCCGTCGTGGATCCTGCGTCGGCGGTGTTGTCCGCTCGATCTACGCTCCGGTGATCGACTCGATGAGGAGCGCGTTCATCCCCGCCCGCTTGATCACCTTGCCCGTGACCTTGACGGACTGCTCCGCGAACTCGGCGAGCCGGGCGTTCTCGCCGTCGCTTCCCATCCCCTGGTTGATCGGCAGGTAGAACTGGCCGTCGTCGGTCATCAGCGCCAGCGGCTGCCCCTTGCTGGCGCACGCCTGCGCGCAGGAGCGGTGGCCGTCGCCGCTCGCGCCCTGCATGAAGTTGCACGAAAGGTCGATCACGTGCGCGGTGAACGAAACGGGTTGCGCGTCATCGGCGGCCTTCTTGGCCTGCTGGGCCGCGGCCGTGCCGGCCCCGGCGAGGCCGTATCCGAGGAACGCGAGCGCGAGGATCGTGCTACGCATGCTACACCTCCATCAGGGGTGAAACGATGCGGCCGGACAATGGTCGCCCGGCCAGGGGTTCCGGCGTCAGCGCAGGTGGCCGGCGCCGGCGTGGTGCGGCTCGGGGTGCGCGGAATCGTCCACGACGCCCGGAGTCGCCTGGATTCGCATGGCATCCGCGGCGCCCGCGGCCTGCGTCCCGGGCGCCGCGACATCGAAGTCGAACAACGCCGTGTTTCCGCCGTCGTCGAGGTTCACGTAGATGGACCACGGCCCCTCCATCGGGATCTCCGCATCCACGCTGTAGCGGCCCGGCGCGATGCGGGTGGCCGGAAACCGCGTGATCCCGTGCAGCGGCATCGTGGGCGAGACGAGGTCGACGGTGAGTCCGGGCGCCTCGACCGCGGAGTCCGCGACCGTGATCCGCAGACGTAGGCGGCCGATGCTCGGCGGGTTCGGCTCCGGCGCCACGCGCACGGGCACGCCGGCCGTCGACCGCGCCGACCATTCGGCGGCCGGCCCGGCATCGGCGGAGTGCGTCTCGGCATCACCAGCGCCACAGCCGGCGACGCAAAGGATCGTCAGGGACACGAACGCGCGCATAGCTCCGTTTTGCCATGAAACGGATGGACAAAATGCGGGGCGATGCGGCGGCGGTCAAGGTCGGTGGGGCGGAGAGCGCCGGACCGGGAGGCCGGGATCGGTATCGTGCGGGTGCACGAGCGCGTGCGGGTGGGCGTGTGTGCTCTTCCCGGGCGCGTTCAGCCTGAGCCTCGGCCCTTCGGCCCCGCAGCCTCGGCCCGGGCGCCAACCGTGGACGTGGCCCCGGACCTGGCTCAGACGTTCAGTGCGGACCGCTCAGACCTTCAGCGCGCGGACTGGGTCGATGCGGGCCGTGGTACGGGCGGGCGCGGCGGCGGCGAGGACGCGAGGCACGCCCAGGAACGTGGCCGGGTCGAGCGGGCTCACGCCGAAGAGGAAGCTTCGGATCACGCGTGTCGCGGCGGCGGAAGCTCGGCCCCTCGTCCTCCTCGTGGGGCCAGGCTTCGGAAGGCGGGCGGCGCCCGATGTCGTGGTCGCCGCCCGTGACGGGCACGCCGAGCCGGTCGCCCGGAACGCGCCGGCTCGCGCGCCCGCTCACGGTGCTGCGGGCAGGACCTCCACGACCGGCACGGCGAGCTCCGGGAAGGCGATGGGGCGCAGGGTATCGCCCTCGCGGTACGTGTCCACCTCCTCGTAGCCACCGGCAGACGGGCGCCGGTACACCTCGACCGCGGCGGCGACGACATCGACCAGCCAGTACTCAGCGATCCCGGCGACCGCGTAGAGCGGCGCTTTCCGGTCCCGATCGTAGCTCACCGTCGAGTCCGCCACCTCCACCAGCAGCAGCACGTCCGAGGGGCCGGGGTGCGCTTCCGCGTAGTCGTCCGGTCGTGGCCGCAATACCGCCACGTCCGGCACGGGCTCCGAGAGATCGCTGAGGCGAACCGGGTTCTGGATGGCGACCAGCGCGGCTTCCCCCACGCCCCGCACGAAGATGCGGGTGAAACGGTTCACACACGCGGCGTGTCGGCTACCAATGGACGCCATCTCGACGATTTCACCCTCGATCAGCTCGACGCGCTCATCGGCGCCCAGGATGCCGACCTCGGTCATGCGGTAGTATTCGTCGACGGTGAAGCACCGCCGCGTGGGCAGGGGCACGGACATAGGGGCACCTCCAATCCCTGCGCGTCCGGCGCCATGGTGCGGGGCCGGTATCGCAGGATGCGGGTCCAAGCGGGGCGGTTCCATAGCCGCGTGGGAATGCTCTGGTCCTCGCCGACCGGACATCGGGGTCGCCATCACCGTGGCCGGCGTTTCTGGAGCCGCTGACGCATCGTTCCGGAGACGCGCCCGCCGGCCGGACGCGTGGCGTATGCGGGGGAGCGGCTCCGGATGCGCGAACGAACCGCTCCAGCCGCGGGCGAACGGTTCCGGGTCAAGCGGCGCGTCGCGCCGCTTGAAGGCACGGCGCGCGCGACGCGAGCCGCGACCGGTACGAGCGAGGCCGGCCGCGTCGAGGTATGATACGCTCGCCCGGCGCAAAAGGCGAGGCGGCGCGGGGACGGTTTCGACGGGGCATGGCTCGAGACCCTTCGCGCGCGGCTCCCGGAGTGCGGCTCCGGAGTGCGGCGCGCGGGCGCCCCCTTCCCCGCCGCACCGAGCGCCGTACTCCCGCGACCGCCGCCCTACTCCGCCCGCAGCACGGTCACCGGATCCACGCGGCCGACCCGCCGCGCCGGCAGCCAGCTCGCGAGCGCCGTGACGCTGCCGAGCACGAGCGCGGCGCCGGCGAGTGTGAGCGGATCCCCGGCGCCGACGCCGTAGAGCAGGCTGGTGAGCAGCCGGTTCGCGGCGAGTGCGCCGGCCGTCCCGACGGCGAGCCCGAGGAGCACCGGCGCGAGGCCGGAGAGGTGCGCGTCGCGCAGGACGCGGCGGGGTGTGGCGCCGAGCGCCATACGCACGCCGAATTCGGGGAGGCGTGCGCCGACGGCGTACGCCGTGACGCCGTAGACGCCCACGGCGCCGAGGATCAGGGCGAGGGCGCCGAAGAAGGTGAGGACGCCGGCGAAGAAGCGGCGGCGCGCCATGGACTGGCCGAGCACGTCATCGAGCGGCCGGGCGTCGGTGATCGGGACGTCGTCGTCGATGGCGCGGACGGCGCGGCGTGCCATGGCGGCGAGCGCGGCCGGATCACCGTCGGTCTCGAGCATCACGACCATCGAGGCGAGCGGCCACTGCGTGAGCGGGAAGTAGATCTCGGGTCGCGGTTCGACGTCGAGCGAGTGCTGGCGGACGTCGCCGACCACGCCGATGACGCGGAACGGATTGCTGCCGAACAAGCGGATCGTCCGGCCGACGGCGTCCTCGCCCGGCCAGAGCCGCTCGGCGAGCGTGCGGTTGATGATGCCGACGGCCTCGCCATCCGCGCGGTCGCGTTCATCGATGCGCCGCCCGGCGAGGAGCGGGACGTCGACGGCATCGAAGTAGCCGGGCGTGACCACGCGGAAGTTGGCGGTCGGCAGCGGCTCGCCCGCCGGCGGTGCGTGCCCCTCGGCGAGATACGGGAACGACCAGTTATTGGTCGTGAACGGGAGGAGTTGGATCGCGCCGACGCTGCGCACGCCGGGGAGCGCGGCGAAGCGCTCGCGGACCTGGTCGTAGAAGATGCGGGCGCGGTCGCCGCCGTACTCGGCGGGCGGCGGCGCGAGCTCGAGCGCGAGGACGTCGCTCGTGTCGAGGCCGGGATCGACGGAGCGGAGCGCGTACAGGCTGCTCAGGAGCAGGCCGGCGCCCGTGACCAGTACCATCGCCAGCGCGACTTCGCCGGCGATGAGTGCGGCGCCGATTCGGCGCCCCGAACGGGTGCGGCCGCGGGCGCGGCCGGCGCCGGCGAGGTCGTCGCGCGGGTTGCCGCCGCTCGCGAGCAATGCGGGGAGGAGCCCGAAGCAGAGAACGGAGGCCAGGCTCGCGGCGAACGCGAAGCCAAGCACGCGCAGGTCGATCCCGAGCTCGCCGACGCGCGGCAGACCGGAGGCGTCGGCGACGCGGAGGACGGCCGGGATGATGCGCGCCAGCACGAGGCCGGCCGCGCCTCCGACCAGCGCGAGCACGGCGCTCTCCGCGAGCAGCGCCCGCACGAGTCGGCCGCGCGCCGCGCCGAGCGCGCTCCGGACGGCCAACTCCTGCCGGCGCCGGTCGCCGCGCGCGAGCAGGAGGTTGGCGAGGTTCGCGCAGGCGAGGAGCAGGACGAGGGCGACGGCGGCGAGCAGCGTCCAGAGCGTACCGCGGACGTCGCCCACCATCGACTCGAGCAGGCCCGATGCACCCGCCGTACGCACGCGCTCCTTGCCGATCAGGTTGCCGTACTCCGCGCGGACCCGCGCCATCGTGACGCGGACCTCGGCCGCCGCGCGCTCGACCGTCGCGCCCGGCGCGAGTCGGGCGACCACCTGGTTCACGTACCAGGTACTGTCCGTCGCAATGGTCCGGCCGGGTGCGCGGCTGAGCGGCGCCCATACGTCGATCCGCTCTCCGGCCGGCGCGAGCGGCGGCGTGAAATCCGCCGGCATCACGCCGATCACCCGCCGGGTCCGGTGGCCCGAGCCGTCCAGCTCGATTCGCTCGCCGATGATCCCCGGATCGCCGCCGAAGCGCCCCTCCCAGAGCGCGTGGCTCAGGAGCACGACATCGGACCGAGCGGGATCCCGCTCGTCCGGCCGGAACGGCCGGCCCAGCGCCGGCTGGACCCCGAAGACGCGGAAGAAATCCGCATCCACGAACTGCGCGTTCAATTGCACCGGCTCGCCCCGGCCGGTCAGCGTGAGCCCCCACAACGAGAGCCCCGTCACCGCATCGAGCGACGGCGCGCCCTCGGCGATCGCGTCCACCAGCGCGATGTTGAAGTTCTGTCCGGGCGAGATGCGCACCAGCCGATCCGGCTCCGGGTACGGCAACGGCCGCAGCACGATGGCGTTCACGACCGTGAAGATCGCCACCGACGCGCCGATCCCGAGCGCCAGCGTCGCCAGCGCGACCGCCGTGAAACCCGGGGTGCGCCGGAACGAACGCACGGCGAAGCCGACATCCTGCCGCACCTCCGCGAACCACGCCCACCACCGCCGCCGCCGCTCCACCTCCGCATCGGCGCGCCGCAACGAGCGACGTAACGCGCCGATGTCGCCGAACTCCCGCAACGCGCGCTCCCGCGCCTCCCTCGGCGGCACCCCACTCCGGATCAGCGCCTCGGTCCGCATCTCGAGATGGAACGAGATCTCCTCGTCCACCTCGTTCGCGATCCGCTCACGACTGCGCCACGGCCAGCGCAGGCCCCGCGGCAATTTCCGATGCGGCGCCATTCAGCCCTCCCCCATCAACGGCTCGAGCACCTGTGAAACCGCTTCCGCGTACCGCCGCCACGCCCGCACCTCCGCACCCAAACGCTTCCGACCGGCAGGCGTCAACGTGTAGTACCGCGCCCGGCGGTTGTTCTCCGACAACCCCCACTCCGCCTCCACCCACCCCTTCCGCTCCAGCCGCCGCAACGCCTGGTACAACGCGGCATCCTGCACGGCCAGCGTGTCCCCGGTCCGGTTCCGGATCCACTGCGAGATCCCGTACCCGTGCATCGGCTCCCCTGCCAGCGTCCGCAGGATCAGCACGTCGAGCGTGCCTTTGATCAGTTCCATCCGCTCGTCGTCCATGCGGCCTCTCCCCATAGAGTGTGAGGGGTATGGGTACGGGGTGAGCGCGTGGGTGTCAAGGGGTGGGGCGATGCGGGACCGGTATGCACCTTGCGCGAGCGTGCCATCGGCGTCCCCGCCCGTTCTCGGGCCGCGTCCCTCGAGCGACATGGCTGCGATCGAGCGCCGCGCGCCCGGGTGGTGGGCGCGTCTGCAAGCGACGGACCTCTACAAAACGGCAGGGCTGCTCGCCGTGGCGGCCCTGCTCCTGCTCTTCTTCCGTCCCATCTTCGAGCTGTTGCTCGCCTTCTACGCGGCGGCGATCCTGGCGGTCGCGTGGAATCCGGTCGTCGAGCGGCTCCCCGCGCCGCGGTGGCTCGGCGCGATCCTGGCGGGACTCGTCATGGCCGCCGCGCTCGCCGCGTTTCTGCTCTTCCTCTCCGGGCCGCTCGCGGGCGAGGTGCGCGGACTGCGCGCGGCGCTGCCGGCGTTGCTGGACTACGTGCGGCGGGAGCTCGCGGGGGTCGCCGGGGCATTGGGCGTGGATCTGAGTGCGCCCATCGGGCAGCCGCTGGCCCGCGATGCCGTGGTCGGCGTGGCGCGCCGACTCGTTCGTTACGGCTTCCTGCTGTTCCTGATCTTCCTTGGTGCGGTCTTCTTCCTGGCCCGCCCCAACGACCAGCTCCTGGTGCCGGCGCTGCGCCTCTTCCCGGAAGAGCGGCGCGACGTCGTGCGCGAGGTGCTCTACGACCTCGCGCACCAGCTCCGCCGATTCATCCTGGCGCTCGCCATCTCCGTCTCCCTGGTGGCGACGGCCGGCTCGCTCATGTACTTCGCGCTGGACGTGCGCTTCCCGCTCGCGCTCGGCATCCTCATGGGTCTGGGCGAACTCGTCCCCTTCCTCGGGCCGACGGTCGCGGTGACTCCCGGCCTCCTGGTCGCGCTGATGGACTCGCCCGCGAAGGCGGTCGCGGTCGGCGCGGCGTGGTCGGTGATCCAGCTCATCCAGAGCTACATCGTCTGGCCCCTGATCGTCAGCGGGACGGCGCGGCTCCACCCGGCGCTCGTGCTGTTCGGCATCGTCCTCTTCGGCCGGCTCTTCGGCCCGCTCGGGATGCTGCTGACCGTACCGCTGCTCATGCTCCTCGGCGTGCTCGCCTACGACCTGTGGATCGAACGCGCGGTCCGGACGGCGGATCAGAGCATCCCGCCCATGGCGCGCGAGCGCTGACCCGGGCGCCTGCGACGCCGAGCGGATGGAGCGACGTCGTGCGCCCCCGGAGCGGCGCGTGCTACGACCCCCTTGCGCGACCTAACGGCGTTAGATATTCTAGCGCGGTTAGGAGGCACCATGGGGAGCAAGGAACGACGACAACGCGAATGCGCCGAGACCCGGCAGCGCATCCTCGACGCCGCCCGCGACCTGTTCGTGCAATGCGGCTACGAGACGACCACCATGCGTGCCGTAGCGGACCGCATCGAGTTCACGCCGACGGCCATCTATCACCACTTCCGGAACAAGGAAGCGCTGCTGCGTGAACTGTGCGTCGCCGATTTCGGCCCCTTCGTGGAGGCGTTCCAGCGGATCGGCAGGATCGAAGATCCAGTCGAACGTCTGGAACGGATCGGAGCGGCCTATGTGGACTTCGCGCTCGAGAACCCGATGCAGTACCGCTTCCTCTTCATGACCGAGCGCCCTGGCACGATACCGGACCACGAAGCCGGCGGTGGGGAGCCACCGGAAACGGTGTACGCGTTCCTGCGCGACACCTGTGCGGAGGCGATCGCCGGCGGCTACTTCAGTCCCGAGTATGACGACCCCGATGAGGTCGCCCAGATGCTGTGGGGCGCCATGCACGGGCTCGTCTCGATCCACATTGCCGGCTGCGGCCGGGACTCGATCGACCTCCGCGACGTACGCGCGACGGCTGCGCGCCTGCGCGAAACCATCCGGCGCGGAATGTTGCCACGATGAACACATCTTTTTTTTGCGCCGACGCTTAACACCGTTAGGTCTCATGTCAATGTTAGGTCAACGAGAAGGGGCGGGAGCGCTGGCCAGGATCGGCGTCGTACTGGCCGGGCTCGCGCTGGCTGGTGGTGGGGGCGACGCGAATGCGCAGGAGCCGGACCCGCTGGGCGGACTCGTCGCGGAGGCGCTGCGGAACAACCCGGGGCTCGAGGCGGAGTGGTACGCGGAGCAGCGGGTGGCGGCGGGGGTGCGGCAGGCGCGGGCGCGGTTGCTCCCCCAGCTCCGGCTGGAGTCGCGCTACAGCGAGCAGCGGGGCGCGCTGAACCTGGGGGAGTTCGTGAACCCGGCGTACGCCGCGCTGAACGAGCTGACCGGGACGTCGCGCTTTCCGACCGACCTGGAGATCACGCTGCCGCAGCGCCACGAGTCGCGGCTGCGGCTGACGCAGCCGGTGTTGGATCCTGCGAGTTGGGCGAACCATGCGGCGGCGGTGCATCGGAGTGCGGCGGAGCGTGCGGCGCGGCGCGGTTTCGCGCGCAGGCTCGCCGCGCAGGTGCAGTCCGCGTATCTGGCGGCGGCATCGGCGCGGAGCGTCGTGCGGATCTACGAGGCGACGCTCGCGCGGGTGCGGGAGAGCGAGCGGGTCGCGCAGCGGCGGGTGGAGGCGGGCGAGAGTACGCCGGCGGTGCTGTTCCGTGCGCGCGCGGACCGCAGCGAGGTCGAGCAGCGGCTGATGGAGGCGCGTGTGGAAGCGGCCTCGGCGGTGCGCGAGCTGAACCGGCTCGTGGGCCGACCGCTCGAGGCGCCGCTCGATCTGGTCCCCGATTCGGCGTTTCTGCGTGCGCTGCCGGTGAGCCGCGAGGCCGCGGTCCAGCATGCGCTGGCGCGGCGGGAGGAGCTCGCGCGGCTAGACGCGGCCGCGGAGGCCGCGGACGCCGGCGCGCGGGCCGCGTCCGCGGCGTTCCTGCCGCGGCTCGCGGTTGCGCTCGACTACGGCGTGCAGGGCCGCGAGCTCCGTTTCGACGGCGAAACCGACTTCCTGGTCGGCTCGGTGATCCTCTCCTGGAGTCCGTTCAACGGCGGGGGCAACGCCGCGCGCCTGGACGCGGCGCGCGCGGAGGCGGCCCGGCTGCGCGCGCAGCGCCGTGAGATCGCCGGCAAGGTGCGGGTGGAGGTGTTGCGCGCCTATGACGCCGCGGCCGTCGCGCGCGCGGCGCTGGGCGCCGCGGAGGACCGGCTGGCCGCCGCGCGGAGCGCCTACGCGTTGGTAAGCCGGCGCTACGAAGAGGGCGTCGCGAGCCAGGTCGAGCTGATCGACGCGCGCACGGCGCTCACCGCCGCCGAGCTGAACCGCTCCCTGACGCTGTACCGCTACGCCACACGATACATCGAGCTGGAGCGCGCGGCGGCGCTGCGCGCGATCGAAACGAGGAGGATGCCATGACTCGCCGCACCCGGAAGTCGTTCGTGGTTCCATTGCTGTCGCTCGTGGCCGCCTGCACCGGTGGGCAGGCGGAGGGCATCCCGGAGCCGGAGGAGCCGCCACCCGTACCGGTGCGCGTCGCGCCGATCGTGATCCGCGAGATCACCCGGCCGATCGTCGGCACCGGCACGCTCGGCGCGAAGGAGGAGGTCGCGCTCTCGTTCAAGGTCGGTGGGATCATCGACCGGATCGACGTGGACGCGGGTGCGGTCGTACGCGCCGGCCAGACGCTGGCGGCGCTCGAGCTGGGCGAGATCGATGCCGCGGTGGCGCGCGCGCGTTCCGCGGCGGAGCAGGCCGAGCGGGCGTACGCGCGTGCGCGACGACTCTACGCCGACAGCGTCGTCCCGCTCGCGCGGCTCCAGGACGCGGAGACGGCGGCGGCGGTCGCGCGCGCCGAGCTGGAGCGCACGCTCTTCAACCGCCGGTTCGCGGTGGTCGTCGCGCCGTCCGACGGCGTGGTCCTGCGGCGCCACAAGGAGCCGGGCGAGCTGGTCGCGCCGGGCGAGCCGGTGCTCGTGCTGGCGAGCCGTGCACGCGGCAGCGTGCTACGGGTCGGGCTCGCGGATCGCGACGTCGTGCGCGTGCGCGAGGGCGACGCGGCCGACGTCCGCTTCGAGGCGCTCCCCGATCGCCGGCTCCACGGCACGGTCACCCAGGTCGGCACGGCCGCCCAGCCCGGGACGGGGACGTACCTTGTCGAGATCGCGTTGCCGGCGGCGGACGATCTGGTCTCGGGGCTGGTCGGTACGGCGGAGATCCGCTCCTCGACCCCGACGCTCGCGAAGCTCATCCCGGTCGAAGCGCTGCTCGAGGCGGACGGCTCGCGCGGCACGGTCTACGCGCTCGCGGCCGACGGCCGCAGCGCCGAGCGGCGGGAGGTCACCATCGACTTCCTCGCCGGTGACCGCGTCGCGATCGCGGCGGGGCTCGACGGCGTCGCGTCCGTCGTTACCGCGGGCGCGGCGTACCTGAACGACGGCGCGGCCGTGGTGGTGTCCCGATGAGACTGCTCGAATTCCCCATTCGGAACTATCAGTTCACGGTCATCATCTTCGTGATGCTCGCGGCGTTGGGGCTCAGCTCCTGGAACAGCATCCCGCGCGGCGAGGACCCGCCGCTGGATTTCCCGGCGTTCACGGTCGTGGTCGCGTTTCCGGGCGCGAGCCCGGCCGACCTCGAGCGGCTGGTCGTGCGGGACATCGAAGATGCGCTCGATGAGTTGGAGAAGGTGGAGTCGATCGAGAGCCGCATGGTCGATGGGCTGGCGACGGTGTTCATCCAGTTCGACGCCGATGAGGACGCGGACGAGAAGTACGACGAAGTCCTGCGCCAGCTCAACGCCGTGCGGCCCTCGCTCCCGGACGCGCTGTCGCGTGTCACGGTGGTCCGGGGCTCGACGCTCGACGTCGCGATCGCGCAGCTCGCGCTGGTGAGCGAGACCGCGCCGTACCACGTGCTCGACGATGTCGCCGAGCGGCTGACCGACCGGCTGGACGCGCTGCCGGGCGTGCGGGATGCGGAGCGGTGGGGCGTGCCGGAGCGGCAGGTCGCCGTCGGGCTCGATCTCGGCCGCCTCGCGGCGCTCGGGCTGCCGCCGGCGGTCGTGCTCCGCGCGATCGGCGGGGAGAGCGTCGACCTGCCCGCCGGCGCGCTCGAGGCCGGCGCACGGCACTTCAACGTGCGCGCGAGCGGCAGCTACGCATCGCTGGACGAGATCCGGGGGACGGTGCTGCGGGCCGCGGGCGGCCAGCTCGTGCGCGTCGGCGACGTCGCGGACGTCCGGTGGAGCTACGCCGACTCGACGTACCGCGCGCGATTCGACGGGAAGCGGGCGGTGTTCGTGACGGTCACGCAGCAGGAGGGGCAGCGGATCGGCGATGTGCGCGACCGCGTGTGGGCGGCGCTCGATGCGTTCGAGCGCGAGCTGCCGGCGAACATCACGCTCGCGCGCGGCTTCGACCAGGCGCAGAACGTCGACCGGCGGCTCGACCGGCTGCGTCACGACTTCATGATCGCGATCGGCCTGGTCGCGCTCACGCTGCTGCCGCTGGGGCTGCGCGCGGCCGGGATCGTCATGGTCTCGATCCCGCTCTCGCTCGCGCTGGGCGTGACGCTGCTCCACCTCACCGGCTTCACGATCAACCAGCTCTCGATCGTCGGCGGCGTGATCGCGCTGGGACTCCTGGTCGACGACTCGATCGTGGTTGTCGAGAACATCACGCGGTTCCTGCGCGAGGGCCGTTCACGGCGTGCGGCCGCGATCGAGGCGACGCGGCAGATCGCCGTCGCGGTCCTGGGCGCCACGGCGACGCTCGTCTTCGCGTTCGTCCCGCTCCTCTTCCTCCCCGGCGGTCCCGGCAACTACATCCGCTCGCTTCCGGCCGCCGTCATCTACACCGTGCTCGCGTCGCTCTTCGTCTCGCTCACGATCATCCCGTGGCTCGCGAGCCTCGTCCTGCCGCGTGAGGCGGCGACGGGCGGCAATCGTTTCCTGCGCGCGTTCGAGCGCGCGATCGAGCGCACGTACCGGCCGATCCTGGAAATCGCGCTGCGACATCCCCGGCTCGCGCTCGCCGGCGCGGCGGCGTTCGTGGCCGGCAGCCTGCTCCTCATCCCCGCCGTCGGGTTCTCGCTCTTCCCGAAGGCGGAGACGCCGCAGTTCTACGTCGACATCACCGCGCCGCAGGGCGCGAGCATCGAGGCGACGGACGCCGCCGCGCGCTTCGCCGAGCGGGTGATCGGCCGGCGCGACGAGGTCGCCGCGATCTTCACCTCCGTGGGCCGCGACAACCCGCGCATCTACTACAATCTCTTCCCGCGGCGCGACGACCCGCGCGTCGGCCAGCTCTTCGTGGTGCTCGACTCCTACGACCCGCATGAGACGCCGATCCTGCTCGACAGCCTGCGGACGGAGCTGGCCACCTACCCGGGTGCGAGAATCGAGCTGCACGAATTCGAGAACGGCCCGCCGATCGACGCGCCGATCGCACTGCGCATCCAGGGCCCCGACCTCGACACGCTCCGCACCCTCGCCGGGCGAGTCGAGCGCGTCCTGAAGAGCGTCGACGGCACGCGGTACGTCCACAACCCGCTGCGGCTGCGACGGACCGACCTGCGCGTCGTGATCGACCGCGCCAAGGCCGGCCTGCTCGGGATCCCGACGCTCGAGATCGACCGCACGTTGCGCCTCGGACTCGAGGGCGTCCGCGCCGGCGTGCTGCGCACGGCGACGGGCGATGCGCACGACATCGTCGTCCGGCTCGCCGGCCAGTCACGCGCATCGCCGCGCACGCTCGACCACATCTACGTCGCCTCGCTCGCCGGCGCGCTCACGCCGCTCCGGCAGATCGCCGACGTCCGCTTCGAGACCGGCGTCCCCGAGATCGAACGCTACGACCGCGAGCGCGCCGTCACCGTGACCAGTCACGTCCGCACCGGCTACAACACCGACCGCGTCACGCGCCGCGCGCTCGCCGCGCTCGACGAGCTGGAGCTGCCGGCCGGCTACCGCATCGAGGTCGCCGGCGAGGTCGAGAGCCGCCAGGAGAGCTTCGGCGGCGCCGGCAGCGCGATCATCATCGCCACCTTCATGATCCTCGGGATCCTCGTGCTCGAATTCCGCACGTTCCGCAGCACGCTGATCGTCGCGTCGGTGATCCCGCTCGGCGCGGCGGGCGGCATCCTCGCACTGCTCCTGGCCGGGTACACGCTCTCGTTCACCGCCACGATCGGCTTCGTCGCGCTGATCGGCATCGAGATCAAGACGTCGATCCTGCTGGTCGACTTCACGAACCGGCTCCGCGCACAGGGCATGGCGCTCGAGGACGCGATCCGCCGCGCCGGCGAGGTCCGCTTCCTCCCGATCCTGCTGACGAGCCTCACCGCGATCGGCGGGCTGCTGCCGCTCGCGCTCCAGGGCCACGCGCTCTACGCACCGCTCGCCTGGGTGATCATCGGCGGGCTGGTCTCCTCCACGCTGCTGGCCCGCATCGTCACGCCCGTGATGTACAAGGTGCTGGCGCCGGCGGTGGAGGGGGCGGGTGTGTAATGTTGAGCGAAGGAGGACTGGTTTTGGCAGTGACAGCCTGCCTCGATAGTTCGCGGCTACGGGTACTGGACCGCGCGGAGCTCGTCGGCGTGAACGACGAGATCATGCTTCACTTGCCGGTGGCCGAGCGTGACGAGAGCCACTTGGACGCCTTCGCGCCGGGCAAACTTCATGGCGGGTACAAAGTCGCTGTCGCCTGTGACGAGCAGGATACGATCGACGATTCGCTTGCTCGCAAGCCACGCGACGTCAAGCCCGATCTTCATGTCGACGCGCTTCTGCTTCAAGTCCGGGACGACATCTGCGGGCGCAACGGCACGGCCGGTCGCGATGAGATCCTTCGCTGCTTTGCGCGCGATCTCCCAACCATCGAACGAGAGTTCCCCGGCCCGAAACGCGACGTGGTCCTTCAGGGCGATCTCACGAAGAAAAGCGCCCATAGCCGCGGCGGTACGACTCTGGGCGAAATCGATGGCAGCGCGGGTCAGCGGGTGGGTCTCCGTACCCTCACAAGGCCGGCAGTGGTAGAAATAGATGCGGAACAACGCTTCATCCGCATTATGGATGCATCGGTGCGCAAAGTCACATACCTCATCGGCAGTAGGCATGCGACGACCCACCAGCGGATAGAGTTTGCGAAGGACGAAACCTCCATCGAGAAGCACCGCGACGCGCTTCATGGCAACGGCCTCCAATGATCAGGCCCCTTCCCTGTATCGTGAGCGATCTGGGAAGGGGCCTTTCATCAATGCCGGCCTACCGGCGTTCGGATACTTCAAATCTGAAACCACCGAGGGTCATGTCAACCCTTTCATCCACACGGTGGGAACGGACCTGCCCGCGCAGCGGCAACGGTCAAGAACGAGGCCGCGGCGATCGAGCGCGGGGCGGCCCGGCCGGCGCGGGTGAGGCGGCACGTGATCACGGCCAGGCAGTCGTAGGCTCCGTCCCTTGAGGGAACGATCGGCGGTCCAGCATCCATCGTTCCCCATAAGGAACCATTCCCGCTCACCCCGGCAATCGTTCCCAATAGAGGGATCCCGCCCCACGCGAATCCGCGAGCCGGCGCACCCATGCCACGCACAGCCCCGGGCTTGCCGGGGCGGCGCTCTCGATCCCACACCGGCCTCCGCGCGAAGGCCACGCGAGGGCCGACGCCCTACCCCTCACCCCTCCCGCCCCTCCAGGATCCGGTCGATGCGGACCACGACGTCGCGCAGGTGTACGCGCGTCATGGGGTCCCCCGTGCGCGCGGCGGCACGGTCGGCCAGCTCGCGGATCTCGCGGAGTTGCGCGCGGGCGAGCGGCCGGATGTCGGAGCGGGCGACGTCGACGTCGCTGCCGCGGCCGAAGCGCGAGGCCGCCTCCTCCTCGGGATCTTCGAGCAGCTCCGCGATTCGTTCCAGGTATCCGCGCTGGAGCGCCCGCCGGTGCGCGTCGATCGGGCGTGCGCCCGGCAGTTCGGTCCAGATGGCGGCGCGCAGGTCATCGAAGAACTCGGCGAGCGGATAGGCATCGCCGGGGGCGTAGGCCTGGACCTCGACCAACCGCTGCATGCGGTCGGGCGAGAGGAGCGCGTTCAGGATGCCGATCTGGCGGTCGGCAAGCCCCGCGACACCGTTGGCGGGCGCGAGCCGTGTCAGGATCTCGGGATCGATGAGCCACTCCGGCGTCTGGAAGACCTGTTCATCGAGGAAGCGCATGGCGGCCTTCTGGCGCTCCCGCGGCACGGGCTCGTAGACGGGTCCCGGCTGGTCCGCGGTCTTGCGCGTGCCGTAGATCCCGCCGACGACGGTCACGACGTGCCGGACGTAGCGGTTCCACTGCCCGACCAGCTCGCCGTACAGTTCGTCGAGGTCCTCGTAGTCCTCGCCCGGCTCGGAGGTCCACTCGAGCAGGTGTGCGGCCGCGACCTTCAGGTTCGCGATGCCGTACTCACTGGCGCGCACGGGGTCGTCGCCCAGGTCCTCGGTCTGGGCGCGGGGGTCGGCGCCGTTCGGCGTGCCGAAGCGGTAGATCGGATCGTCGGCCCTTTCAAGGATCCAGCGGTGGAGGATCGGACGCTCGGCCTCGGGCGATGGCGCCTGCGGGATCACGCGGTAGCCCCAGTTGATCGCGTAGTGGTCGTAGGGCCCGATCTGGCGGATGAAGTCCGCGCCCTCCAGCCCGTCGCCGGGCTGTGCGATGTAGTCCTGGCGCGCATAGTCCATGATGCTCGGAGCGATCCCCATGCGCCGGACGAAGCTGGCGGAGCGCAGCGAGTCGACCGGGTAGGCGGAGCTCGAGATCATGTTGTGCGGCAGCCCGAGCGCGTGGCCGACCTCGTGGGCGATGACGGAGCGCATGGCCTCGCACATGAGGTCCTGGTCGACCGGGAGCGAGCGGGCGAGCGGGTTGGCGGCGCCGGTCTCGAGCATCAGTCGGTTGCGATAGCTGCGCAGGTGGTTGTGGTACCAGACGATGTCGCTCTCGATGATCTCGCCGCTGCGCGGATCGGAGACGCTCGGTCCCTGCGCGTTACGGGTCATGCTCGCGGCCCAGCGCACGACCGAGTGGCGGACGTCCTCGGCGCTCCAGTCGGGGTCCTCCGCCGGACTCGGCGGATCCTTGGCGATGATCGCGTTTCGGAAGCCGGCGGTCTCGAACGGCCCCTGCCAGTCCTCGATCCCCTGCCGCACGCAGGACCGCCACTCGGGCGGCGTGGCGGGGTCCAGGTAGTAGACGATCGGCTTGATCGGCTCGACGAGCTCGCCCCGGGCGTACGCCGCCGGGTCCTTCGGCTCGAGACGCCAGCGTCGGATGAAGCGCTGGGTCGCCGCCTTCTGCGCGTTCAGCCCGAAGTTCACCCGCTCGATGGTGAAGAAGCCGACACGCGGATCGGCGTAGCGCGGCCGCATCGGCTCCTCGGGCAGCAGCACCATGGACTGGTGCATCTCCATCGAGATCGTGCCGGCATCGGGGTTCGACGGCGGCTCCGTCGCCTCGAACGTCAGCGTGTGACGCACGTCGACGTTGAGCGGATAGCTGTGCGCGTAGTTGATGAAGGTGCGGTCGCCATCGAGCCGGCGCACGCCGTAGCGGCTGCGCTGCGCGCGGTCGAGCCCGCTGATGGCCGGCACGTCCTCCGTGAACAGCCCGGTCACGTCGATGACGACCGAGTTGCCGTCGGGGCCGACCGCCTCGACGTCGAACGCGCGAATGATGGGCGCGAAGTTGTTGCGGACCACCGAGCGCGCGATCGCCTCCGAATCGGCGGCCACCTGCTCGTACGAGATCCTCCGCAGCAGCACGCGGTCGCCGCGCCGCTCCCAGCGCACCACCTGCTCGTGCGCCTTGTAGCCCGCGGGGATGTAGCCGCCGAGGTCCGTGGGGACCGCCGCGATGCGGCTGATGAGCAGCATGTCGCGGCCGAACAGCGAGTCAGCGATCTCGTACAGGAGCGTGTCGGCCTTTCGGTGCACGGTGAAGAGGCCGTCGTCGGTCTCGGCGCCGGCCGGGATCGCTTCGTCGTAATCGCTCGGTCCTCCGGCATCGGCCTCGGCCGTGCGCCGCGGCCGCGGCGTCTCGGGTTCGCCGCGCACCGCGCAGGCGGCGGCCAGCACACACACCGCGGCGAGCATGGCGGCCGCCCACCGGCGCGCGTCACGGAGCGCGAGCCCGGAACACCGGCCCGAGCGCTGGCGGATCGCAATCATCGCGTTCCTCTGTCTCTTCGGGTGGGAAGGATTCAGGAAGATACGGCCTGGAGCGGGACCGGCAAGATCGGCGGGCTCACGGCCCGGCCCGTGGCTCCCCGGTGATCCAGATTCGCTCGAGGACGGGGAGCATCCCGGCGATCGGGATCGCGACGAAGACGCCCAGCACGCCGAGCAGCCGGGCGCCGACCAGGATCGCGATCAGGGTGGCGATCGGCGGGATGCGGAGACGGCCGCCGAGGATCTTCGGCGAGATCAGGTAGTTCTCGACCTGCTGGTAGACCTGGATCGCGACGACGGCGATCAGCGCCGTCGTCGGCGAGACGGTGAGCGCCACGAGCGCCGGCACCACCGTAGCCAGCGTGGCGCCGACGTTGGGGATCGCATCCAGGACGAACGCGAGTGCGGCCAGCACCGCGGGGTACGGCACATCCAGCAGCGTCAGGAGAATGAACGTGTAGGTCGCGAAGATGGAGGAGACGATGGCCTGCCCGATGAAGTAGCTCCGGACGACCTGCCCGACCCCCGAGATCGTCCGCGCCACCCGCTCCCGGTACCGTGCCGGCGTCAGGCGCAGCGCCGCACTCCGCACCCGTTCCGCGTCGATCAGGAAGTACAGCGCCAGCGTGAGGAGGAGGACCGCGCTGACCACGCCGCCGAGCACGTCGACGCCGACCCGGACGACGCCCGTCACCAGCTCCGAGGGATCGCGCCGGATCTGCTCGATCTGGCGCTGGATCGCGTTGTAGATGGTGGGATACGGCGCGAGCGCGCGCTGCGCCCGCGCCGTGATCTCGGGGAGGTTATCGATGAGTGCCGAGGTCTGCGTGATCACCGCCGGCAAGACCAGCGCGAGCACGCCGCCGATCACCAACACGGCCACGAGCAGCGCCAGAACCGAGGCCAGCCCGCGTCCGATTCCGATCCGCTCGAGCCGCGCGACGAAGTGCGAGAGCACGCCTGCGAGCAACAGCGACAGCGCGATCAGCAGCAGCACCGTCGACAGCTCGCGCGCGAGCCGGAGCGCCAGCATCGTGAGCAGCACCGCCATGACGGCGTGAACGAAGGTGTGCGGCGAGATCTCGATCCGCACGGTCCGCCTGGCGCCGCGGGCGGGCTCGGGACCGGGGTCGGGCGGTGCCGGCTCCGGTCCGGACCCGGCGGGCGGTGGGATTCGCGCGGCGCTCACGCGCTTGCCCGTTTCCGCATCCGCCTGGTGCAGTCCGGCTCTCTACGGGCCTCCGCTGGCGGCGCTCGCCATCTTTTCCAGCGCCTGGTCGATCGTGAAGGTAGCCGCCTTCTGCCTCGGCGGGAACTCCTTGAACGTCTCGATGAACTCGGTCACGATCGGTTGCGCGGCGAACACGATGTAGTCGTGGTCCAGGAACCAGTCGTAGTACGTGTTCGATGTGATGTCGGCGCGCTCGAACGGGTCGGTCCGGAGGTTGAATAGCTTGGGCAGCCGCAGCACGGTGAACGGCTCGGCCCACAGGCGCAGCGTGCCCTGTGCGCGCTGCTCCATGAAGACCACCTTCCAGTTGTCGTAGCGCAGCGCGACCAGGTTGCCGTCGTCATCGAAGTAGATGAAGCCCTTGCGCGGGCTCTTCTCCTCCTTGCCGGTCAGGTAGGGCAGCAGGTTGTAGCCATCCAGGTGCACCTTGAACGTCTTCCCTGCCGCCTCGTACCCCTTCTTGCACTTCTCCACGATGTCCGGCTCGCCGGCCATGGCGAGGAACGTCGGCAGCCAGTCGTGGTGTTGCACGATCTCGTTGGACACCACGCCCGCCGGGATCTTGCCGGGCCAGCGGATCAGCAGCGGAACGCGGAACGCGCCCTCCCAGTTGGTGTCCTTCTCGCTGCGGAACGGCGTCATCGCGCCATCCGGCCAGGTGTTCATGTGCGGCCCGTTGTCGGTGCTGTACTGCACGAACGTGTTTTCGGCGATGCCCAGCTCGTCCAGCAGATCCAGCATTTCACCCACCAACTTGTCGTGATCGATCATGGTGTCGTGGTAGGGCGACTGCCAGCGGCCGGCCTGCCCGATGCTCTCCGGCTTCGGATGCGTCCGCAGGTGCATGTGCGTCGTGTTGAGCCAGCAGAACCACGGTCGGCCCGCGTCGTGCTGGCGTTTGATCCAGTCCTTGGCGGCGGCGACGAACTCGTCGTCGCACGTCTCCATGCGCTTCTTCGTGAGCGGTCCGGTGTCCTCGATCTTCTGCTTGCCGACGCGCCCGAAGCGCACGTCCACCGTGTCGTCGTCGGTGTCCGTGGCCCAGCAGTGCAGCACGCCGCGCGGGCCGAATTTCTTGCGAAACTCGGGGAACTCCTTCTCATCCGGATAGTCCGGCAGCTCGGGTTCCTCTTCGGCATTGAGATGGTAGAGGTTGCCGAAGAACTCGTCGAAGCCGTGCACCGTCGGCAGGTATTCGTTGCGATCGCCCAGGTGGTTCTTGCCGAACTGGCCCGTGGCGTACCCGAGCGGCTTGAGTAGCTCCGCAATGGTCGGGTCTTCCGCCTGCAACCCGACCGTCGCGCCGGGAACGCCGACCTTGGACAGCCCGGTGCGGTACACGCTCTGCCCCGTGATGAAGGAGGCCCGGCCCGCCGTGCAGCTCTGCTCGCCGTACGAGTCCGTGAAGCGCATCCCTTCCTTCGCGATGCGGTCGATGTTGGGCGTGCGGTAGCCCATCAGGCCGCCGCTGTAGCAACTCAGGTTCGTGATGCCGATGTCATCGCCCCAGATGACGAGGATGTTCGGCTTGCCTCCGGCGGTTGCGTCGCGATTCGTCATGGCCGACTCCGTTCCGTTTCGATCCGGAACTGATCAGGAACGCGGAGATCATCCGCGGCTTGCCGTGGCCGGACGATCCGGGCAAGGCGTGTGCCCTCGTCCGCGACGGGCCGCGGACCACGTCGGTCCAGCGCCGCCGCGCCCGCCACCCACTGCTCCTTGCTCCCGACGCCATCGGCCTGAAAGCTGCACTCGTCCGCGTCATGCTCGAAACGCCTGCCGCAGATGATGATCCACATGAGCCGATCCCAGCTTCCTGCGCGGCACGGACGGGCGGCCCAGGGCTGGTTGGCCGCAGGGGCGCTCGCGTTCGGCGCGACCGCCCACGTCTCGCAGGACCCGCTGCCGTCGTGGAACGACGGACCCGCGAAGCGGAGCATCCTGGCGTTCGTCGCCGAGGCGACGGAGCCGGGCGGCGCCCGCTTCGTTCCGCCCGACGCCCGCATCGCGGTCTTCGACAACGACGGCACGCTCTGGACCGAACAGCCGACCTACGTCCAGAGCGCGTTCACGCTCGACCGTCTGCGTGCGCTGGCGCGCGAGAACCCCGAGCTGCTACGGAACCAGAAGGTGAGAGACGCGCTGGAGAACGGCGACGGCGGCACGGCACTGTCCGAACCGTCTCCCGAGCTGATCGCCGCGCTCGCCGCGGTATACGCCGGCATGACTCCCGGGGAATACGAGCGGATCGTGTCGGAGTGGCTCGCGACCGCGAAGCATCCGCGGTTCCGGCGGCGCTACACGGAGTTGGTCTATCGGCCCATGCTCGAGGTGATCCGCTACCTCAAGGCGAACGGCTTCCGGACGTACATCGTCTCGGGCGGCGGCCAGGACTTCATGCGCCCGTGGATCGGGCGCGTCTACGGCATCCCGCCGGAACAGGTGGTCGGATCCACCATCGAGGTGAAGTACGAGCTGCGCAATGGCGTGCCGGTGCTGGTGCGCCTGCCGAAGGTCGACTTCATTGATGACAAGGAAGGCAAGCCGGTGGGCATCCACAAGTTCATCGGCCGGCGGCCGGTCGCCGCGTTCGGCAATTCGGATGGCGACCGGCAGATGCTCGAGTACACGGCCGTCGGCGAGGGGGCCCATCTGATGCTGCTGGTTCACCACGACGACTGCGAGCGGGAATACTGCTACGACCGTGAGTCGCGCGTCGGCCGTCTGGACGCCGCGCTCGACGAGGCGCGCCGGCGCGGCTGGACGGTGGTCAGCATGAAGCGGGATTGGAGGTACATCTATCCGTTCGAGGCTCCGGCCGGCGCCCGGCCTCCCTGACGGGCCGCCCGTGCGGTTCCACGCCCGCAGGCCGCTCGGGGCTCCCCGGCGACGACCGCCTTCGGCACCATGGCGTCGCAGTCCGCATACTGCCCGGCCGAGTCGCGGTCGCTCCTATTCGGCCGCGGACCCATGCCGCGTTCCGCGGACCTCGGCGAGGTCGCGCTCGAGGAAGAAGTTGAGGAAGGTGCGGATCACCGCGATCGCCGCCAGCCGCCCGATGTCGTTCCAGCTCGGCGCGGTCAATGTCTCGATGATGTCCGCCGCGAGCAGGAACGTGAGGCCGGCGACCAGCCACCGGGCGAAGCGCAGCCAGACCGCGCGCTCGACGTAGCCGGCCGGCGAGGACAGCATCACGCCGATGCCGCGAATGAACGCCTCGACCGTGCCGATGACGATGACCACGAGCGCCATCGCGTCGATGACGAGGATCGCGTATTCCGCCGCGGCGATCAGCAGTTCGCTCATGGCCGGCCGGCCATCGAATCAGCCGCTGCCGAACGCGGCGATCGCGGACGGAAGCTCTGCCGTCCCATCATGCCATGAGCGACCCTTCAGCCGAACGGCCCGATGTCGAAGACCATACTGACGATCGCCGCGATGCCGATCAGCAACAGGATGATGGCGGTGAACAACGTGAGCGACAGCGGGAAGATGGTCTCGCCGTGGATCAGTCCCTGCGCGGTCATCCGCTTCCGCTCGGCGCGCAAGCCATACATGTACTGCAAGTGGTAGACGATGCCGCCGACCAGCATCAGGATCCCGAGCGCGACCAAGGCGGTCCCGAAGTTCCGCGCCGGCGCCGCGCTGGCCAGCACCCCCTGCTCCCTGAGCCTTTCGAAGACCTCGGCGATCGTGAAGCCGAAGCTGATGAGGGCGAGCGAAGTGCGAATCACCGCCATCAGCGTGCGGTCGGCGCTCATCCGCGTGCGTTGAAACGACATGCCCGTCCGGCGCCTGGACATCTCCGTGCGCGCGGTCGACAGGTCGGTGCGATACTCGGACAACGACGTCCGGTGTTCGGACAGCGCGGTCCGATGCTTCGACAGCTTGGTACGGTAGCGCGAGTACTCCGTGGAGGCCTCGCCCGGCTTCGACAGATCGACCGTCGGGATCGGTGGGACGGGCGTCTCGCTCGACCGCTCGGGCCTTCTCGGTTTCCCGCTCGGTGGTTCGTCGTCCATGATCACTCACGTGTCCCTGGCCCATGGATCCGCGCGTCCCCGCCGCACCGTGAACGCCGCTGCCGGCTGCTGACGGGCCGCGGCGTCGGTGGACTCCGCTACGACGCCGCGCGTCGCATCAGTCGCGGGTCAGGTAACGGCGGAGCTCCTTCTCGTGGTCGACATAGGCCTCGCCGGTCACGTCGACGACGACGCGGTCGATCGTGCCGCCCTCGAACTCGAACGGCGGGTCGTAGTCGGGGGAGACCCCGGATGCGCTGTCCCTTCCGACGCACAGGCCATCGCCCGTCAGTGAAAAGTGGCCGGGCTGGGTCATGATCTCCGTGTCACCCACGGCCTCGTCATCGATGAACAGGGTGAGCTTCCCCTTTGCGCCGTGCGTCTCCTCGTCTTCGCCGGTCTTCTGGAATTCCGCGCTGAGCACGTGTCTGCCTTCGGTGACGCCGTTCTCGGACGCGATCGTCTGGATGCGCTCGCCGAGCCAGTTGTAGACGTAGTGGAGCTTGCCGTCCTTGAGGTAGAGGCTGTGACCTCCGCCGACACCGCCCTGCGCGAACAGCACACCCCGGGCATCTGCGGACTCCAGCGTCACGCCCGCCGCGATCGTGTAGGAACGCCCCCGGATGTCGACGGCGACCTCTTCGGGCACGTCGGCGGTGTTCGGATAGTAGATGTAGCGATCGCGCGGCACGCCGGGCTGGGGCCGCGGCGTCGTGAGGAGTTCGGCGGCGGTCCTGTCATCGAGCGGGAGGCCGTGGTACATGCGGGCGTTGTCGAACCAGAGCTTCTTCAGTTCTTCCAGTCGTTCCGGTTCTTCCGCCGCCAGGTTCCTGAGCTGGGAGCGATCCACGGCCAGGTGGTACAGCTCCCACTCGTCTTCGTCGAAATGCCCCCAGCCCGAGAGCGGCGGATGGAGCGTGCACGCCAGCCACCCCTCGTGGTAGATCGCCCGCTGCCCGAGCATCGAGTAGAACTGGGTCTGCCGCTCGGGCGCGTTGGGGTCCGTGAAGGTGGCCGCGAAGCTCCGGCCCTCGATCGGACTCTGCGTGTACCCCTTCAGCACCTTCGGCGGCTGGATGTCCAGCAGCTCGTAGAGGGTGGGCACGATGTCGATCGCGTGAAGATACTGGTGGCGCACCTCGCCGCGGGCGGCGATCCCCTTCGGCCACGAGACGACGCAGACGTCGGCCGTGCCGCCCTCGTAACCGGCGTAGCGCTTCCAGTACGGGAACGGCGTGTCGAACGCCCATGCCCACCCCGTGTTGTAGTGGTTGTACGACTTCGGCCCGCCCAGTTCGTCGATGTGGGCGAGGTTCTCCTGGACGTCGTCCGGGACGTTGTTGAAGAACTTGTTCTCGTTGAACGATCCGTTGGGGCCGCCCTCGCCGCTCGCGCCGTTGTCGGAGACGACCACGACGATCGTGTTCTCGAGTTGTCCCAATTCCTCGAGCGCGTCGATCAGCCGGCCGATCTCGTGATCGGTGTAGGAGACGAAGCCGGCCCAGACCTCGGCCATGCGCGCGAACAGGCGGCGCTCATCGTCGCTGAGCGAGTCCCAGGGGCGCACGAAATCCACCCCCGGCCAGGGCTGGCCCCGCGGGCCCTTGCGCTCCGGCTCGCCGTGGGGGTTGATGGGAGACAGCTCGGTCTCGTCCGGCAGCAGGCCGAGCTCCTTCTGCCTCGCGAGGATGTCGGCGCGGATCGCCTCGTAGCCCATGTCGAAGCGGCCCTTGTACCGGTCCGCCCACTCCTTCCACACGTGGTGCGGCGCGTGGCCGCAGCCGGGGCAGAAGTACATGAACCAGGGTTTGTCGGGCGCGACCGACTTCGCATCGCGGATGAACCGGATCGCCTGATCGGCCAGATCTTTGGAAAGGTGGTAGCCGTCTTCCGGCGAGTAGGGCGGATCGATCGGATGGTTGTCGTAGGTGAGGTCGGGATACCACTGGTTCGTCTCGCCGCCCAGGAACCCGTAGAACCGCTCGAAGCCACGGCCCAGCGGCCACCGCGCCTTCCATGCCGACATGTCGCACTCTTCCGTCGGTGTGAGGTGCCACTTGCCGATCGCGTAGGTGTTCCAGCCACGCTCGTTCAGCACCTCGGCGATCGTGCCGTTCTCGAACGGGATCCGGCCCGAGAAGCCCGGGAACCCCTGCGCGGCCTCGGTGATGACCGCCATGTTGTTGCTCGTGGCGTTGCGCCCCGTGAGCAGACTCGAACGGGTCGGCGAACACAGCGCGGTCGTGTGGAAGTTCGCGTAGCGGATCCCCGCGTCCGCGATCCTGCGCATCGTCGGCGTCTCGACGGGGCCGCCGTGAATCTCCATGGCGCCGTAGCCCACATCGTCCCACACGATCATGAGGACGTTCGGCGCGCCCTCGGGCGCCTCGGGCTGCACGAACGGCCCCCAATCGGGCTTCGAGTCGCGGACGTCGAGCTCGACCTTCCCCTTGAACTCCTTGGCCATTGCTTCCTCCCACGGTCGTGGTGTCGTAGGCGTCTCGGCGCTCGGCCGCGCGAACGCCTTCACCACGCCGAGGTCGGCGGCGGGGAAGGCGTCGCGGTCGCCGAGCGCGCGCATGCGAACGTCGGCGGCGGTCCAGGGGCCGATGCCCTTCGGTCCCGGCGCACCGCTCACAGCCGGATCGTCACGCCGATGATCCAGCCGCCCGTGCCGACGTCGTAGAGGAACCCATCGTCCTCGTCCTCGAAGTCCACGTCGAGCTGGCGGTAGCCGGCGCGGAGCGTGGTGCTGCTGCTGAGGCGGTAGCCGAGGAGCCCGATGAGTTGCCAGGTGAAGTCCGAGCCGACGCCGAAGCCGCCGAGGTCACCGCGGCCGTGCACGAGCCACCGCCCGCCCAGGTCGGCGACCGCCCGGGCGCCGAGGATCGGGTCGACCCACTGCTCGCCGAGCCCCAACGGCACGTCGGGGAGGCCGGCGGCCGGGCCGGGGTCGAGCGTGAGCGTCGAGCTGAGGTGCCAGAGCCGGATTCCGGCAAGCGCATCGACGGCGAGCGGCCCGCGCCGGACCAGCCAGTAGCGCGGTGAGATCTCGATGAGCGTCTGATCGACATCCAGCTCGGCGGCATCGAAGAGCGGCCCCGGCGTGCCGCGCTGGCCGGAGAGCCGAAGCGCCATCAGTTCGATCACCGCTCCCCATCGGCCCTTGCGCATCTCGATGGGGAGGAAGAGCGCGCCGTCGAGGTGGTCGATGACGTCGCTGAAACCGATGTCGACATCCACCACGTTGTCGCCAATGCCTACCTGGCCGTCGAGCCCGGATGCCCAGAGGTACGTCCCGACGACGACGTCCCAGTCGCCGCGATCCGGGCGGGGCCTGTTCTGCGCATGGGCCGCGGGCACGAACGCGAACGCCATCGCCGCCACGGCACTGGCGACCCACGGTGCCAGGACTATGCCTCGAATCATTTCACCGGCGGCGGCGTCCCGCGGCCGCCGGGGTCGCCCTCCCCGACCCGCACGACGCAACGAAACCCGAGGTGGCACGTCGAGGTGTCGATCGGCTGCGGCATGCGCGCGGCCGGGCGGTACCGCCGGCAGTAGTTGGGCGCGCACAGGTACGAGCCGCCCTTCATCACCTTGCGCGGGATCCGGATCTCGGGCATCTGCGGGTCGTAGCTCCGTTCGCGATCGCCGCCCCGGGGATTGTGGATCGCGCAGCAGGCACGCGCGATCCGGCCGTGCTCCCGGTACCAGTCCGTGGTCCACTCCCAGACGTTCCCCGTCATGTCGTAGAGCCCGTAGCCGTTCGGCGGGAACGAGCCGACCGGCGCCGTCCCCGCGAAGCCGTCGAGCGCGAGGTTCTCGATCGGGAACTCGCCCTGCCAGGTGTTCGCCACCCACGCGCCGTCGGGCGTGAACTCGTCGCCCCAGGCGTAGGTCGCGCCCTCGAGCCCGCCGCGCGCCGCGAACTCCCACTCGGCCTCGGTCGGGAGCGACTTCCCCGCCCAGCGCGCGTAGGCTTCCGCATCCTCGTAGGCGACGTGCACGACCGGGTGCGCGCCGAGCCCTTCGATCGAGCTGGCCGGCCCCTGCGGATGCCGCCAGTCCGCGCCGGGCACGTACGTCCACCAGTCGTAGTGATTCCGCAGGTCCACGCGATGCCGCGGCGAACGGAAGACGACCGAAGCGGGGACGAGCAGCTCCGGCTTCGCGCCGGGGTAGTCCGCCGGATCCGGCGCCCGCTCGGCGAGCGTGACGTACCCCGTCGCCTCGACGAAGCGGCGGAACTGGTCGTTCGTCACCGCGAATCGGTCCATCCAGAAGCCGTCCACCGCGACTCTGTGGGCGGGCGCCTCCTCCCGGTAGTGCCGGTCGGAGCCCATGAGGAAGGTGCCGCCCGGCACCCGGACCATGTCCTCGGACGGTGGCGCCCCGTGGCGCGGCGACGGCGCGGCGGTTTCGACGGCGTGCCGCATGGCGATCCTCCGCGTGGGTCGGCGATACCGGTTCGCGGCGTGGGGCGTCGACCGTGTGCATTTGCCATGCCAGGTGCGGGGCGGACATCGGTTCCCCGCGGAACCGCCCGGGCGGGAGCGTGCGAACGCCGTGAGGGTCGCGTAGATTTCGGACCGGGCACGACCCGCCGATCGGCGGCCGGCCGCCCTTCCCACCTCTGCGAGTGGAGGCGCCATGTTCACGCTGTACGGGAGGCTCCGCCAGGCGGCCCGGCGGCTGCTGCGCACGCCCGGATTCACGCTCGCCGCCGTACTGACGCTCGGCCTCGGGGTCGGCGCGACCACGGCGGTCTTCAGCGTCGTTCACGCCGTGCTGCTCCGTCCGCTGCCGTACGACGATTCGGGCCGCCTCGTCGACCTCTCGCACACGCTCGCGATCTCGGGGATCTCGCACGTCGACCAGTCGGACGCCAGCTATCTCTACTACCGCCGTGCGAACCACGTCTTCACCGACGTCGGCGCCTACCGGACCTCCGCCGTGAACGTGGCGCCGCTCGACGCGGCGGGCGAATCCGAGCGTCTCTCCGCGGGGTTCGTCACCGCGAGCCTGTTCTCCGTGCTGCACGCCCGGCCGGTCCGCGGGCGCGCCCTCACGGACCGCGACGAGCGCCCGGGCGCCCCGCCCGTCGTGATCATCGGCGCGGGTCTCTGGAAGCGGATGTACGGCAGCGATCCGGGGATCGTCGGGCGCCGCGTCCGGATCGACGGCGTCGCGCGCGAGGTGATCGGCATCATGCCCGCCGACTTCCGGTTCCCGGCGGCGGACGTCGCCCTCTGGCTCCCGACCGGGATCGACCCGGCGGCGACGGAATCGGCGAACTTCGGCTACCGGGCCGTCGCGCGACTCCGGGACGGCGTCTCGATCGATGCGGCGGCGGCCGACCTCCAGAGCCTGCTGCCACGGATCCCGGAGGCGTTCCCGGGACGGCTCACCGCGTCGGCGATCGAGCTCACGCACATGCAGGCCGTCGTGCGGCCGCTGCGCGACGTGGTCGTGGGCGACATCGGCCGCGTGCTCTGGGTCGTCCTCGCCGCGGTCGCGTTCGTCCTCCTGATCGCCGCCGCGAACGTGGCGAACCTGCTCCTCGTGCGTGTCGAGGCACGGCAGAAGGAGCTGGCGGTCCGGCGGGCACTCGGCGCGGGGCGCGGCGCGCTGCTGACCGAGTTCCTCGCGGAGGGGCTCGTCCTCGCCGCGGCCGGCGGCGCACTGGGCGTGGCGCTCGCCTCGGCCGGAATCGACATGCTCCACGCCGTCGGCGGCGGGATCGACATTCCGCGCCTCGCGGAGGTCGGCATCGACGCCGTCGTGCTCGGCTTCGCATGCGCGACGACGACGCTGGTCGCGCTCTTCGTCAGCGGGCTCGCGGCTGCGCGATCCGCCGCGGTGGCGCCCGCCGCGGCGCTCGCGGAGACGGGGCGGTCGGCGACGGCGGGACGCGCGCGTCACCGTTCGCGCAATGCGCTCGTCGCCTCACAGGTCGCGCTCGCGCTCGTGCTCCTCGTCGGCTCCGGGCTCATGGCGCGCAGCTTCCTGCGGCTGCGTGCGGTGCACCCCGGCTTCGAGCCGGCGCACGTCCTCACGTTCCGCGTGGCTCTGCCGGACGCGACGTACCCCTCGACGGACGATGCGGCGCGCTTCTTCATCCGCGCGCTCGACGAGATCTCGGCGCTTGCCGGCGTCGAGGCGGCCGGCGTCGTCTCGAAGCTGCCGCTCGACCTCGAGGGCCGCCGCGACAGCGCGGTGTTCGTGCAGGACCGTCCCCCCGTGAACGGGATCCCCGGGATCCATCCGATCACCTACGCCACGGCCGGCTACTTCCGGGCGCTCGGCATCCCGCTCGTCGAGGGGCGCGCCTTCGAGCGGCCGGACCCGGCCCGCGGCCCCACGGAGGTCGTCGTCAGCCGCGGCTTCGCGCAGCAGTACTGGAACGGCGAGGACGCCATCGGCAAGCAGGTCCGCATGATGACGTCCGGACCCTGGTACACCGTGGTCGGCGTGGTCGGCGATGTGCGCGGCACCGCGCTCGAACGGCTCCCCGAGCCGACCGTCTACACGCCGCTCGTCACCCCCGCCGGCGATGCGCGCTGGACACCGCACGCCATGGCGTTCGTCGTGCGCACCACCGGCGATCCGGCACGGATCGCGGCGGCGGTCCAGCGCACGATCCACTCCCTCGACCCCGCACTCCCCGTGTATCACGTGCGGCCCATGCACGAGATCCTGTCCCACGCGTCGGCACGGACGTCGTTCACGCTCCTGATGCTCGCCGCCGCCTCCGCGGTCGCACTGCTCCTCGGCGCCGTCGGGATCTACGGCGTCATCTCCTACGTCGTGAGTCTGCGCACGCGCGAGATCGGCATCCGCCTCGCGCTCGGCGCGACACCCGAAGAGGTGAGCCGCCGCGTGCTGCGACACGGCTTCGGCATCGCGACACTCGGGATCGCCGTGGGACTCGCCGCCGCGCTCCTGCTGACACGCTTCATCGCGGCGCTCCTCGTCGACGTCAGCCCCGCGGATCCCGTGACGCTCGCCACCGCCGCCGCACTCCTGCTCGCCATCGCCGCCGTCGCCAGTTGGCTGCCCGCACGACGCGCGACACGCGTGGATCCGGTGCGGGCGTTGCGCGCGGAGTAGGGGCGGCGCGGAGCGCCGCCAGGGCTAGGGCTAGG
>DASVCS010000092.1:0-1494 GCA_036381495.1 Longimicrobiales bacterium | reverse complement strand
GAGGTTGTACGCTACTCCGGCGGCGCCGCTCACGGCCGCCAACAGGTCGTAAACCTCCGCCGGTGCCGGCGCGGGCGCCTGCTCCTCCGTGAATCCCCGGTAGAACACGTTGTCGATCGCCAGGTGACGGTAGTTGTCCGTACCCGCGACGGTGATCTCGCCGTTGCAGTCCCTGAGCCGCGCCGTCGTCTTGTTCAGCGGGTTATTGTGCCGCGGAGGCGGCGGCCGGTACACGCGGATGGCGCAGTTCGCGCCGCCCGCGCCGAACGGCTGCGTGAACGCGTCGTACGGGAACGCCGTCGTGTCCAGTCCCACGTTCATGTCCCCGCCCAGCACGGCGCGATCGTTGTCGATCCACCTGCCGGTGTCATGGTCAAACGCCTGGTACAATGGCCGGGAATACGCGGCCCGCTCCATCCCCACCGTGGACGCGGCCCCCTGGGCAGGCGCGTGGTAGACGATGAGCGGGATGAGCCGCTGCGCCGGTCTCGGCGCCCCGTTGATGTTGACGTCGATCGTGATGTAGGCGGGGCGCCGGGTGCCCACCATGTAGGCCCCGTCCCTCGTGCCTCGCGTGAAGTACAGGTACTGCCACTGGTTCGGGTCCTGAAGCGCGTTGTTCCCGCGGGGAATGAACGGCGTTGCGTCGAACGTTCGGAGGATCGTGGCCGGCTGCTCCCCACCGCCCCGCGTGTCCCGCCCCTCCAGCACCAGGCTCAGCGCGTGTTCCGGCACCAGCACCGTGCCGGGCGCCGGCAACGTGAGCGGCTCCGTCAGCGTGTAACCGCCCGGGATCACGACCGGCTTGCGGTTGTACGTCTGCGCCGTGAGCTTCACGCCGCCCTCCCCGATGCGGGTACCCCGCGGCAGGACCGTGCCGCTGTTCACGTTCGCCGGCGCGCCGAGCTCGATGCCCGGCGCCGTCGTTCCCGCCGGCAGCTCGTACGCCTGGTCGTGCGGCGTGACGATCCCGCCCTCCGGCACCGCGAGCCCGTAACTTACCACCTCCGCTCCGCCGAACCGGAACAGCGCCCGCGTGCGGACCGTCTCGGACTGCGTGTTCGCGACCGCCACACCGCCGCCCGGCTCCGCCACCGGCGGCGCCGGCGTCACCCGGAACTTCGCGATGTTCTGATTCCAGAACACCGCGTACCCTTCACGGTGTGCGGCGTCCCAGTCGAGTTCGGCCGACGTGGCGTACTTCGGCCTCTCCACCTCCACTTCCTCTTCCTCCTCCTCCTCCGGCTCGTATGCACAAACGCTCCCCTTGATCCAGTCGTAATACCAGTTGTTGTGCGGCTCGGGCAATGCGCACAACTCCCGCATCAGCGCCTTCAGCACGTCCCGGTTGATCGCGTCCTTCTTCAACTCCTGGATGAAGAGGACGTCCGCACCGGCGCGGTGCACCACTTCCGCGATCACCCCGATCAGCGGCCCGTAGTCCGACTTGTAGTCCCGGCGAAGCGCGCCGAAATCCTGGATGTTCCAGTACAT
>DASVCS010000091.1:0-1638 GCA_036381495.1 Longimicrobiales bacterium | reverse complement strand
GGCCGGTGGTCGGCACCGGCACCATCTCCGCCGACACCGCATGCACCACGGGCGCCCCGTGTCGGTGATCCACCCACACGGCGTACCCATCGACCGTGATCGTCGGATCGCCCCATGCGTGAGTGGTGTGCACGAGCGCGGAGCCGGACGCCTCGACCTGCGCGGAGCCGGACGCCCGGACCTGCGCGGAGCCGTGCGCCACGACCTGCGCGGAGTCGGACGCCTCGACCTGCGCGGAGCCGGACGCCCGGACCCGCGCGGAGTCGTACGCCCGGACCCGCGCGGAGCCGTACGCCACGACCCGCGCGGAGCCGTACGCCCGGACCTGCGCGGAGCCGTACGCCACGACCTGCGCGGAGCCGTACGCCACGACCTGCGCGGAGTCGGACGCCTCGACCTGCGCGGAGTCGTACGCCACGACCTGCGCGGAGCCGGACGCCTCGACCTGCGCGGAGCCGGACGCCTCGACCCGCGCGGAGCCGTACGCCACGACCTGCGCGGAGTCGGACGCCACGACCCGCGCGGAGTCGTACGCCACGACCTGCGCGGAGCCGGACGCCCGGACCTGCGCGGAGCCGTACGCCACGACCTGCGCGGAGTCGGACGCCACGACCTGCGCGGAGTCGTACGCCTCGACCTGCGCGGAGCCGGACGCCCGGACCCGCGCGGAGTCGTACGCCCGCGCGTATCCGTCGCTCACCTCATGCGAGCCCTCCAGGAACACGCGCACTTGCGCCAGCTCGGCGGCATCCAGCCGTCTGAGCAGCCGGCACCGACGTACGGCGATCTTGTCGCCGTGCTGACCGACGTAATCGCCGTCCCATTCGGCCGCATAGCACTCGGCGCCGTCCTGCCACCACCGGGCCGGCTCGCGTGTCAGGTGGTAGCCGGCGGCGCAGAGCTGAAGGTCGCCCTCGATCGGCGGCATCCACTCGCCCGGCTCCCACGTCCCGTCCTCGCGCTGCATGGGGAGCGCGTACTCACAGTCGCCGCCGTGGCAGGAGCGGCCGCCAACGAGGACCTTGTAGTACGTGTTCTCCATCACGGCTCCCGCGCTGGGTGTGTGCTGCGCTTGACTCGCCATGCTGCGCCTCCTATCCTTCAGAGTTGCCCGGTCTCACCGCCGGGCCCGGTGCCCCGCTCGCTGGCACGCTCCCCAAGCACGCAGCGAGCGGGGCGTTGTCTTGCTTCACACGCCGAAGATCATCTCGTAGTAGACACGGCCGCCCGACACGACGAACTGCGTCGCGGGCGGCTTGTCGTACGACGGCCCGCTGTCGGTGTCGGCGAAGTACGTCGTCTCGCGGCCCAGCAGGCGCGCGAGGTCGGGCAGTACGTCCGGCGGGAAGTAGCCCAGCAGTGCGCCCTCGGTGTCATCGTCTTCGTGCCGCACCCGCACCTCGACCACTCCCACCGACCTGCGCTCCAGCATCGTCGTCGTTGTGAACATCGGTCTCCTCCTAGGTTGTGTGTGCCACCGTCTCCCGTCCCCACGGTGGCGAGCGGGGCGCTTCTCGTTCAGGCGCCGTGTCGCCTGCGCTGCACCGCCTCGCGGACGTGGCGCCACTCCTCACGGCGCGGGTCGATGCCACGCTCGTCCAGCTCCCGGCTGTACGCCGCGCGCTCCAGCATCACCTC
>DASVCS010000090.1:0-30881 GCA_036381495.1 Longimicrobiales bacterium | reverse complement strand
GCGCAGGAGCGTCTCATGGAGGTAGCGGAACGGGATGGCGCGTTCGATCCAGGCGCCGACCGATCCGGGTGTGGGGGTGCGGAACACGCCGGCGCCGTGGAGTGCGAGGAGCGCTGCGACGGCGGCGAAGAGTGCGGTTTCGGCGAGGGATCGGGCGAGTGCGGCGATGCAGGTCCCGAGCGCGTTGGCGGCGATGAGCGCGGCGCCGAGGATGGCGGGGAGCGCGAGGAGCGTCGCCGTATCGGCGTGGCCGGTCGTGGCGATGACGGCGAGGGCGGGGAGGAGCTGGGCGGTGTCGAGTAGCGTCTGGGCGAGCAGTCGCTCGCCGAGGAGATGGCGCGGCGGCAGACCCGTGAGCGCGATGCGGCGGAGGATCCCGTCGCCGGCATCGCGGATGAGCGGGATGGCCGCGCCGAAGGTGCCGAAGAGGACGAAGAGGACGGCGTAGACGGCGGCCGCGTGGCCGGCGGGCGCACCGCCGAGTGCGACGGGCAGCACGAGCACGAGGGGGATGGCCGTATTCAGAGCGAAGAGGCGGCGGCGTGCGCCCGCGATGCGCCATTCGATGCCCCAGACGACGAGCCACGGCCGTGCCGTGCGGCGCGCGCGCGTGAGCGTCCCCCGCTCCACTTCGCGGATATTCCCCGGCTCCATCCCTAGTTCGAGCCCCGGCGCTCGCCCTCGATCGCCCGGCCCGTGGCCGCCCGAAAGACGTCGGCCAGGTCCGGCTCGAGGACGTGGATCGCCTCGATGCCGGCGCCGGCTCGCAGGAGGGCGGCGCAGAGTTCCGGCAGGATCGCGGTCCCGGCGCGGGATCGGAGCAGGAGCCGGCCGGGCTCCGCCTCGACGAGTTCGGCATCCGGCAGGCGGATGTCGGGTGTATGGGCGGCCTGCACGCGCACATCGATGCGGGTGCCGGCCGAGAAGCGCCGGATGAGCGCATCCGGCGCGCCTTCGAGGACCTTGCGTCCGTCGTGCAGGAAGACGACGCGGTCGCAGAGGCGCGCCGCGGCGGCGACGTCGTGCGTCGCGAGGACGATGGCCGCGCCGGCCCCGGCGCGATCGCGCAGGACTTCGTGCAGTGCGGCGTGTGACGGAGGGTCGAGGCCGACCGTCGGCTCGTCCAGGACGACGAGCGCCGGCGCGTGCGCAAGCGCCTGGATGAGGAGCAGCTTCCGGCGCATCCCGCTCGAGTACGCGCCGGCGGTGCGGCCGCCGTCGCGCGCGAGGTCGAAGCGTCCGAAGAGCGTGGCGATGGCGGCCTCGGCGGCGCCGCGGTCCAGCCCTGCGGCACGGGCGAAGAACAGCGCGTTCTCTCGGCCGGACAGTGCATCGAAGTGGACCGGCTCGGCATCGGCGAAGCCGATCCGGCGGCGTAGCGCCGGCGCCGGCGGGACCGCGGGCGCACCGAGCAGCCGGAGCCGGCCGGCATCCGGCCGGAGCGCGGTGGCCAGCACCCGCACGAGCGTACTCTTCCCCGCGCCGTTGGGCCCGAGCACACCGACGACCTCGCCCGGTTCGACCACCAGATCGACGTCCCGGATCCCGTGCGCCGCCACCGATTCCGGGCCGCGGCCGGCGGACCGCCGCGGCCCACGGATCCGCTGCTGGTAGCGCACCCTGAGCCCTTCGGCCTCGATCGCGCTCATGTGCGTGCGCGGGCGCGAGCGCGTGCGCGCGCCGCATCCCGTTCCGTTCCCGACCGCTCCCATCCCGATCCCGTAAACGTAAACGTTCCCGCTCCCGCTCCCGCTCCCGGCAGTTCCCGGCCATACCAGGGCCGTCCTCCCCTCCACCACACCTCCTCCCGGGCAATCCCCAGCCCCAGCCCCAGCCCCGCGGCGCTCCGCGCCACCCCTACATCCCCTCGAGCCCGAGCTCCGTGCGCGCCCGGTCCATGACTGCGGGCGTGATCTCCGCGATCCCGTGGTCGCGCGCGTAATCCGTGTAGATGCGCTTGACCATCCCGCGCACGAAGGAGGGGACGTTCTCCAGCCGCCGTACCGCCGCATCGCTCCACACCACGCGCGGCGCGGTACCGGCGCGCGGCGGGGATGCGCCGCCGGCTTCCGGGCCGCGCGCCGCCGCGCCGTCATCTTCGGTGCCGGTGCGAGCCGTTCCGGCCCCGTCGTCGTCGGCCGCGCCTTCGGCGGCCCGGTCCGTGAACGCGTCGGGGCGGCCTTCCGCGAGTTGCGAGCGCACCAACTCGAGCGGCTGCGCGGGGACCTCGCGGCCTCCGATCTTGATCCCCAGACTGCTGACGAACTGCGTCTCCATGGGATTGGCGAGCATGGCGACCTCGTGACCGCAGGCGGGGCAGCCGAAGACCGCGGCGAGCGTGCCATCGCCCGGGAGCTGGCGTTCCGCGAAGTGCATCACCTCGTCGCAGGCAAGACAGAGGAACTTCATGGCGGCGCCTCCTGGTGTGACGTGTCGCGCTCGAGCCGGTCGGCCAGTGCGCGCAGTGCGTGAGCGGCGGGCGCATCTCGCGTGCCGAGCACGAAGGGCGCGCCGGCGTCGGTGCTCGCGGCGAGTCGCGGGTCGAACGGGATCTCCGTCCAGAGCGGCAGCGCGGCGGCCTCGGCCAGGCGGCGTGCGCCGTCGGCGTCGAACAGTGGGGCCGCGCTGCCGCACGTCGGGCAGACGTAGGCGCACATGTTGGCGACGAGCCCCACCGCCGCGACCCCCGCGTCCCGCGCCAGCCGGACCGATTTCGCGACGACGAAGCGCGCGGCCTCGGATGGCGTCGTGACCAGGAGCACCGCGTCGAGCCGCGGGACGAGGCCGAGCAGGCGTTCGATCCGATCGGTGCCGGGCGGCGCATCGATGAGCAGCCAGTCCAGTTCGCCCCAGTGCGTGTCGGCGAGGAACTCGCGTAACGTGCCGGTCTCGAGCGTGCTCTGCCAGACGAATGCGTCCTCCGCGCCCGGCGGCGCGACCCGCCCGCCCGGACCGCGCCAGCGGACCGGCGCGTCGTCGTCGGCGAGCAGGAGGTCCATCGACATGACGCGTACGCCGGCGGCGCCGGTGGCCGGGAGCACGCCGTCCTCCCGTACTTCGAGCGGCTGGCCGGCCGCGCCGAGCATCCGGGCGAGCGAGGGCCCGTTCAGGTCGGCATCCACGGCGCCGACGCGGTGGCCGCGCTCGGCGAGCGTCGCGGCGAGGTTCGCGGTGACCGCGCTCTTGCCGACGCCGCCCTTGCCGCTCGCGACCGCGACGACGCGGCGGACCTGCGCCAGCCGCTCCTCGAGGCGGCGGCGCTGCGCGCGCACCTGCTCGAGGACGTCGCCGCCCGCGGCCGCGCCGACCTCGTGGTAGCTCCGGATCCGGCGGACCATTTCAGCCTCATGCGCTGTGGAATGCCAGCGCGGCCGCTCCTAGGGCACGAGCTGGTCGCCGTCCTCATCGAACGCGCTCAGCGCGTCCACCGGGCAGACGTCGCACGCCCGGATCAGCCGTTCCCGCTCGATCACGGCGGCATCCGCCCGGAACGTGACGATCCCCTCGGCATCGAATTCGAACACCTCGGGCGCCACCTCGATGCAGTCGCCGAAGCCGACGCAGAGGAGGCGATCGATGTGGATGGTCAACTCACCGATCGTCCGTTCTTCGCTATCTCTCATTGCAGCGATAGTTACGCCGCACTCCGGTGCGCGTCAAGCGGGACGGGGCGGCGGGCGGGAGCCCCGCCGACCTCGGTGGGCGGGGCTCCCGGCGAGCTGAACCGCATGGCGCTACGGCCACGGCCGCCACTGGGGCAGGGCATCGGTGTGGGTGTCCGTGAGCGCGACCACGCCGCTGCCGTCTGCATTCGCCACGTATATGTCGTATGCCAGGGCGCCGTGTTCGATCGTGAATGCGATTCGCGACCCGTCCGGTGACCACGAGGGCCTCGCCGGCAAGACCGGTTCGCCGATGCCGCCGCTGAGTTCGGTGACGCCGCCGCCATCGCGGTCCACCACGTAAATCCCGTATATACTCTGGTCGTTCACGAACGCGATGCGGGTCCCATCCGGCGACCACGCGGGCGCGGTCTTGAAACCAACGCTGTCCGTGAGGCGGGTCGCCTCGCCGCCGTCCGCGGCCATGACGTAGATCTCGTCTTCGCCATCGCGGTCGCTGACGAACGCGATCTCCGTCCCGTCCGGCGACCACGCCGGCATGCGATCGGCGGCGGAATCCGCCTGGGTGAGGTTGATTTGCTCGCTGCCGTCGGCGTTCATCACGTAGATCTCGGCGTTGCCATCGCGCAAGCTGGTGAACGCGATCCGGCTACCGTCGGGCGACCACGCGGGGTGCAGGTTCGCGCCGGGCGCGGCACCGGTCACGTCGACCTCACCGCTCCCATCTGCATTCGCCACGTATACATCGTAATCCAGGCCGCCGCGCGTGATCGCGTATACGATTTGCGACCCGTCCGGTGACCACGACGGCAGGGTTTCGTCTATGACGCGTCTACCGACCCGGATGCGGTTGCTCCCGTCTGCGTCGATCACGTAGAGATCGTTGGCCGTATCCCCGCCGATCAGGAGCGCGATCCGGGTTCCATCCGGCGACCAGACCGGGGAGCCGCCGCCCCCGTTGTCGACCGTGATCGGCGTTCGATCGCTTCCGTCCGCGTTCATCACGATGACGTCGATGACCGGGATGCCGACCCTCGTGAACGCCAACCGGTCCATCACGGTGAGCGCGGCTTGGTCGTTCGCGGCTCCGACCGCCGCGCTGATGTCCGCCCGCCCGCCGCCGCGCACGACCGTCACCAGGCCGGTCGAGTCGACTGTGGCGACGACCGTGTCCGTACTCGACCACTCGACCGCCGTGCACTCGAGCGTCGCGCAGTCGAGCGCGACGCCGTTCGAATCCGCGAGGGCGACCGCGAGCCGGGCCGTGTCGCCCTGCGCCAGCGACAACTCGTCGGGGCTCACGTCGACCGTGGCGACCACCTGTGCGACGACCACGGTCACCGTGTCCACCTGCCGACCGGCGGTCGCGATCACGTCGGCCGTGCCGTTGCCGCGCGCAACCACCCAGCCGGCCGCGCTCACCGTCGCGACCGACGGGTCGACGTTCGTCCACACCACCGCGGCGCCCGCGATCTCGTCGCCGTCCGCATCGCGCACGACGGCCGTGACGCGGGTCGAATCGCCGAGCGCGTGGAACGCGAGCGAGTCGGCCGACAGCTCGAGGGTGGGGGCCGCGCCCGTCCCATCCGGCGGGCCGGTCGGCGGGCCATCGCCGTCGTCACCGCCGCAGGCCGCCGCGAGGAGAATGACGAGCGCAAACAGCGCGCTCCGGTCGGGGATCGGGTTGATGCGCATACGTCGCCTCATCGTTACGGGTTCGATCGGGTAGAGGGGGAGCGATCCGACGCCGAGTTCGCGCTCGCGGCTCGTCACGGACCGCCGGCGCCGGTCGGCGATGACTCGCCTGCGCGGCGCCCTCGGCTACCGTCGCGTCCGCCAGACGGGAGCGGACTCCAGTGTGGCGTCGGTCGTCAGCCGCGTCAATCCTCTCGTATCCGCGCGAACCGTGAAGATGTCCTGCTGTCCCTCGATCGAGCCGACGAACGCGATCCGGGTCCCGTCCGGCGACCAGGCGGCGCGTAGTCCACGCCCGCGGCGCGCGTCAGCCGCACCTCTCCAGTTCGGTCCGGGGAGAAAGAGACGAGCCACGATACAGGAGGGTGTGGGTGCCGGCGTGGGATTGCACGCGGGAGTTTGCTCGATTCGGCGGGCCATGGCCGTCGGCGGCCGATCGCGGGTCCGCGCGGCGCTCGCGGAGATGCGCTGATGGTGGAGGGCGTGTTCGCGCGTGGTACGGCCCCGCGCGGGTGCGCGGGGCCATCCTCTCCCGCCGTCTACCCCAGCGCCTCCAGACACTCGCCGATCGGCAGCGCCATACACGTGAACGACGGTGTGTCGCGCAGCGTGTACTTGCTCGCCTCCGTGACGCGCAGCGCCATGAGGAGGTCGAGGAAGCGGCCGATGTGGTCGGTCTCGAAGGCGACCACGAACTCCTGGTCGTCGAGCCCGTACGAGTAGGTGGTGTTGAGTTTGACGTCCGGCCATTCGTGACCGACGCGGATGTGCTCGTCCATGAGGCGCTGCCGCTCCTCGTGCGGGAGCATGTACCAGTCGCGCGTCTTCACGAACGGGTAGACGAAGAGGTACTTCGAGCCTTGCGGGTTGATGGCGATGCGCGCCTGTTCGATGTTCTCGGGACCGCCGTACTTCCGGAGGTACTCCTCCTCGTAGCGGTTGAGGTAGATCGAGCGCCGCGTCAGCGCGAAATACGAGTAGGGCAGCTCGAGGTAGGCGCCGAGCGCCGTCCGGCGGAGCGCGGTCGCCAGCCCGTGGAGGTTGTCGAACTCCTTGGTGGCCTGCCAGAGCAGCATGTCCACGTCGCCGCGCGCGCCCACGAGCGAATACGAGTAGACCATCATCTTGCGGCCCCACTCCTCGACGACGGCCGCGAACTCGTCCCTGTGCGCGGCGCGTTCGGCGGCGGGCAGCCGCCGCCACGCCGGGTCGACCTTGTAGAACGCGAAGCGGACGCATTCGCGCTCCTTCGCCTTCTCCTGCTCGCGCCGGATCCGGTCCAGCGCATCCTCGTCCAGCGCGGGCCGCTTGACGTGCCCCGGCCGAATCCCGCGCGGCACGTTTTCTGTCTCTATCGTCGCCATGGTCATCTCCCCCATGCGTGTATCCTTGTGGACCCCGAAAGTTGCAGCCGTGCCGCTGCGACCGCAAGTTGTGACGGTAGACCCGAAACGGAGAGAATGCGATGCCTCGGTGGGGAGTTCGTCGATCCTTGGTGCTCGTCGTGCTGGCGGCGTGCAGTCGTGCGCCGGAGCCCGGGCGGCCGGCGCCGGTGGACCGGCCGGCGGAGGTGGTGGCGCCGCCGGCCGCGGCCCCGTCGTTCGTGCGCTACGCGGTCGAGCCGGTGCCGGTGCCGCCGGCGTACGCGGCCGCGATCGAGCGGGGGACGCGCACGCGGGACGGGCGGCCCGGCCCGCGCTACTGGCAGCAGCGAGTGGATTACCGGATCGACGCCGAGCTCGATCCGGCGACCGCGCGGGTGCAAGGCGCCGAGACGATCACCTATCACAACCGTTCGCCGGACACGCTGGCGGTCATGGTCTTCCATCTCTATCAGAACCTGTACAGCGAGGGCGTCCAGCGGACGCGCACGGTGCCGATCACCGGGGGGATGACGCTCGGCCGGGTGGCGGTCGACGGCGTCGAGGCGCGCGAGGCCGTCTCGCTCGGCGGCGTGCGTCCGGGGATGAGCGCGTACCAGGTCGCGGGCACGCTGATGTCGCTGCGTCTGCCGCGCCCGCTCGCACCGGGCGACAGCGCGGTCATCGACATCGAGTGGGACTTCATCGTGCCGCCCGAGGGCGCGCCGCGGACCGGACAGATCGACCACGTCGTCTACAACGTGGCGCAATGGTACCCGCAGGTGGCGGTCTACGACGACGTCATGGGGTGGCACGCCTGGCCGTACCTGGGCAACGGCGAGTTCTACCTCGAGTACGGCGACTTCGACGTGGCGCTCACGCTCCCCGAGGGGTGGCTGGTGGCCGCGACGGGCGTACTCCAGAACCCGGACGAAGTGTTGACCGACAGGGTGCGGGAGCGGCTCCGCGCCGCGCTCTCGACCGATGACGTCGTCCGGGTCGTGGCGGAGGAGGACCTCGGTCCCGGGACCGCGACGCAGCAGACGCCGGGCGGCCAACTCACCTGGCGTTTCACCGCAGAAGACGTGCGTGACTTCGCGTGGGCCGCCTCCGACCGGTATCTGTGGGATGCCACGCGCGCGCGGCTCCCCGACGCGGACGGCGACGGCGCGGCCGAGGTCGTTCCCGTCTACGCGTTCTACCGTCCCGAGGCGGAGACGTGGCGCGAGGCCGCGCGCTACACGCGCCACGCGCTCGAATTCCACGCCGAGCACTGGCACCCCTACATCTATCCGCGGATGACCGCGGTCGAAGGGCCGATCGGGGGGATGGAATACCCGATGCTCGTCTTCGTGCGCGACTTCGGCGACGCCCGCACGTTGTACTCGGTTCTGAACCACGAGACGGCCCACGAGTGGTGGCCGATGATGGTGGGGAGCAAGGAATCAAGCTTCGCGTGGCAGGACGAGGGGCTCGGCACCTACATCGAGAACCTCGCGACCAACGACTTCTTCCCCGATGCCGACGCGTTCGAGGGGAGCCGGCGCCAGTACCTGGCCGTGGCCGGCAGCGGCGTCGAGGTCGAGATCATGCGGCCCGCCGACCTGTTCGGGCCGTATCCGCTCTTCGCCACCGCGTCGTACTCGAAGCCCGCGACGCTGCTGCGCGCGCTCGGGGGCGTGATCGGCGAGGACACGCTGCACCGCGCACTTCGCGAGTACGCCGACCGCTGGCTCCTCAAGCACCCGTACGCACTGGACTTCTTCAACACCGTGGAATCGGTCGCGGGCCGCGATCTGGACTGGTTCTGGCATCCCTGGTGGTACGAGACCGCCACGCTCGACCAGGCGATCGTGGATGTCGGTCTCGAGGCGGCCGCCGGCGGCGGCGAGCGAGTCGCCATCACGGTCGAGGACCAGGGCGAGGCGCCGATGCCGGTGGAGCTCGTCGTGACGACCGAGACCGGCGAGACGCGACGGGTCCTCGTTCCGGTCGACGTCTGGCTGGCCGGTGCGCGGCGCCACACCGAGACGGTGACCGTGCCCGCCAGGGTCACGCGGGTGGCGATCGATCCGGACGAGACGTTCCCCGATGCGGACCGCTCCGACAACACCTGGGTGCGCGGCGCGACGGGCGGGGCCTGACGTGGCGGACGACGTCGGCGTCGTGCGCGCGGCCGCCACGATGGGCGCGCCGCGTGCGGGGACGCGCGGGAAATCCCGCGGCGCGCTCGGCGCCCCGCCCGGGTCGCACGGGATGCACCGCCGGTCGCGCGGGCGGGGCGGGAAGACCGCAACGCGGTGCGCGGCCATGGCCGTCACGCTCGTGCTCGGCGCGTGCAGCATCCCGCACTGGCCGGCCGCGGGGCGGATCAGCTCGCCGTTCGGTCTGCGGATGAACGGGCTCCGCCCCGACATCCACCACGGCGTGGACATCCCGCTCCCGGTCGGGACCCCGGTCCATGCAATGGCCGCGGGGCGCGTGGCGTACAGCGGCCGGATGAACGGGTACGGCATCGTGGTGATGGTGGACCACGGCGGTGATGTGCTGAGTGTCTACGCGCACCTCTCGGAGGCGCGAGTCCGGACGGGCGATCCGGTCGAGGCGCGGCAGGTCGTGGGGCTGTCCGGCGCGACCGGGCGGGTGACGGCGCCGCACCTGCACTTCGAGGTACGGCGCGACGGGTGGCCCGAAGACCCCGTGGGGCTGCTCGGCGGGCCGCCGCCCGGTGGCGGGTAGCGCGCCGGGCCCGGCGGTTGGGAGCCGCTCGGCCGTTCGCGGCGGGCTCGCGATCTGCGGGCGCGACGCGGGACCGATGCGAAGGCCGCGCTGGCGCGCCTGGTCCGCCTTCGTGGCCGCTCAGCGCGACCGCCGCGGACGGTGCGGTGCGACGGGCAGGGTCTCGCGGCCGGCCAGGATCCGCTGCGGGTTCTCCGAGAGGAGCCGCCGCGCCTGGGCGCCCGCACCGTGGCGGGCGAGCAGGTGCCCGATCTCGGGAGGCGAGACCGGCCGCGCATCGGCGTGATGATCCGTCGAGAAGAGGTCCGCGAGCCCCTCGGCAAGGAGGCGCCAGGCCAGGATCTCCGCATCCGTGGTGTAGCTTCCCTGCACACTCCCGCCATTCACCTGGAGGAGCGCACCGGCGGCTTTCCAGCGCCGGATCTCGGCGAGCGCGACCGGCGCGTCGCCCCGGCGATACCGTTCCGGGTGCGCGACGATCGGGCGGCGGCCGGCGGCGACCATCGCCCGCACCACGCCGAGCGGATCCTCGCCGAGCTCGAAGCCGAATTCGACCAGGATGTAGCGTGTGCCGGCGATCCCGACGCCCCTGACGTCGCAGATCCGGCGGGCCGTGTCCGGATCCGGCGCCATCACTTCCTGTCCGAAGGTCAGCAGCGGAACGTCGGTGCGCCCTTCGCAGGCGCGAGTCAGTTCGCGGAACGACGCGGCCAGCCGCTCGAGGCGCTCGCGGGCGGCGCCCGGCTCGTGGACCAGGCGCGCATCCAGGTGCGGACTCACCGCAAGGCGGGTGATCCCGCCGGCGGCGAGACGCACCAGATGGTGGAGCGATTCGTCCACGGTCCGGGCGCCATCATCGACGCCCGGCACCAGGTGATTGTGGATGTCCGCCAGCTCCACTGCATCGAATCCGTTCATCGGCGCCGTCTTCGCATTGCGGGCCTCGTGTGCCGCCGGGCCCCATCGCGCGTGAACTGCACGACGCGTGCGAGCCCGCGCCGTCGCCCTCGCCGTCCGGCCCACGGCCGCCACGCGCGGGGCGCCACGGTTGCGACGGGCGGACGACGGTCGTAAACTTCCCGAGGGACGTCGCGGTCTGCGCTGCGCCACCGACTGACGTGCTCCCGCAGGGCGGCAACGGCGGGCCGCGTGGCAATCTCCTCATACCGGCCCGGAGCGTTTCCGTCCCGAGTTGCACGGCGGCGGCCGCGGAGAGCGGGCGTGCCCTGCCGGGTACCCGCGTGGCACGGTTCGGGAGGAGAACCGTGAAGATCGGTACGGTCTGGCGACATTTGACAGGCGATGCCCTGGATGGGGGCCGGCGGCGCAGACGCCGGGCAGTCGCGCGGCTCGGCGCCGAGGCGCGGCGCAGCCGTGCCGAACTCGCCCGCCTGCGCGAACAGGCCGCGGAGAGCGCCGAACTCCTCTGCCGCGTGTTCGAGATCGCGCCGGATGGAATCATGGTCGTCGATCTCGACGGCCGCATCGCCTCCGTCAATACCGCGGCCGCGCGGATCCTCGGCGTCAGCCGCCCCCGCCTCATCGGCCGGACCATTGCCGACCCCGCCTGGCGGATCACCGCACTGGATGGCGTGCCCCTCGACGCGGAGGCGTACCCGGATCGTCAGGTCCTGCGGACGGGCCGCGCGGTGTACGGCATCGAGCTGGCGGTCGTCCGGCCCGACGGCAGCCACCGCATCCTCTCCGTCAACGCCGCGCCGCTGCGGGGCTGCGATGGCGACATCGTGGGGGTCGTGGGGTCGATCCGCGACATCACCGGCTCGATGCGCGTACTGGAAGCTGCGAAACGGGCGGAGGCGGCCGAGCGGTTCCTCTCCGAGGCGAGCGCGCTGCTGGCCGCGTCGCTCGACCATGAGCAGACGCTGCACGCCATCGCCCGGCTCGCGATCCCCTACCTCGCGGATTGCTGCGTGGTCGACCTCCTGGAAGATGACGAGGAGATCTGCTGCGTGGCGGCGGTGCACGCCGATCCGCACGAGACGGAGCTGGTCGAGGCCTTCCACTGGCGGGCGACGCGGCCGGACCAGAGCATCATCGGCGATGCGGTGCTCCGCGCCGGCATGGCCGTCCTGCTGCCGGAACTCCCCGGCGACCTGCTGGCGCGCATCCCCCCGAAGTCGGAGCCGTTGCGGCGTCTGCGCGAGGCCGGCGCCTGTGCGGCGATCGGGGTGCCGCTCGAGGTCCGGGGGCGGGTGCTGGGCGCCATCCTCTTCATCGCCACGGATCCCGGACGGCGGCCCTACGATGAGCGCGACCTCGCCGTCGCCCAGGATCTGGCGCGCCGGGCGGCGTTCGCCGTCGAGAACGCGCGCCTGTACCGGGCGGCGCAGCGGGCGAGCGAAGCGAAGTCGGCGTTCCTCGCGATGATGTCCCACGAGTTCCGGACGCCGCTGACCGCCGTGATCGGGTTCGCCGAACTGCTGGATGCCGAGGTCGTCGGCCCGCTGAACGCCGAGCAGAAGAAGAAGCTGGGTCACGTCCGCGCGAGCGCCTGGCGTCTCTCGGCCATGATCGAGGAGATCCTGGCCGTCGCCCGCGTCGACGCCCCGGACGACGGCGTCCGGCCCGCACCCATCGACGTCCGTGCCGCCGTCCAGGAGGTGGTGGCGCTCGTCGAACCGATGTCGACCGAAAAGGGCGTCGTCCTCCACGCGTCGACGCCGGACACGCCCGTCGAGATCGAAACCGACGCGCTGAAGCTCCGCCAGATCCTGTGGCACCTCTTCTCGAACGCGGTACGGCTCACGGCCGGCGATGTCGAAGTCATCGCGCGGCGCGGCGAGGGAGCGGCCGGCGCGGTCGTCGAGGCGCGGGGCCCGGCCATCGAGATCGCGCCGGACGATGTGCCGCTCATCTTCGAGCCGGCTTGGGAGACCGCGGCATCGGGCTCCGGAACGGCGGACCGCGGCTTCGGCCTCGGCGCGGCGCGTCGGTTGACGCGCATTCTGGGCGGTGAGCTCGAAGTCGAGTGCGTGCCCGGCTCGGGCGGCGCCCTGCGTGTGGTCCTCCCGCCGCGCTACACGCCGGCTCAGACCGAGATCGTGGTGCCGGCGCTCGCGCCGTAGCGCACGAACCCCTCCGGACCGTAGACCCCCCGCCAGATCTCCTCCTGTGCCAGGGTCGCGCCGCGAAGCACCGGCCGGCGCGCGGCCCAGCGGCGCTCGAGGAAGGCCTCGAGTTCGCGGTGCGTCCGCTCCGGCGTCCACTCGAACGCATCTGCCAGGAGGTGCGCCGCCGGCGCCGCGCAGTCGATGCCGTCGCACGAGCCGGTCGCGAGGTGGGTATGGCGGCGCAGGTCGTCGAGCGTGCGGCACCCCTCGACGTCGATCGCGTAGCGGATCTCCGCGACCGTGACGGACTCCGCGCGGCAGACCGGTGTCAGATCCGCGGGTCCCGCGCCGTCGAACACCATGGCGATACGGTCGCCGAGGCGTCGCCAGATGCGCTCGAGCGCCGCGGGCGGCAGCGGCACGTCCCGCGCGAGGGCGCGGAAGTCCGGCGCCGGCGCGGCACCCGGAAGCGGCCGCGTCCCCGTCGTGCACGGACGGACCGCGAGGCCCAGCTTTTCGACGACCCGGTCCGTCGCCTCCTCGGCGAACATGCGGAACGACGCGAGCTTGCCGCCCGCCAGCGAGAGCAGGCCGGGCACGCCGTCGCGCACCTCGTGGTCGATCACCTCGTGACGCCGCGAGAGCGCATCCGCGGCCACACCCCACTCGAAGAGCGTATTGCGTACGCCCGCGAACACCCGCACCGGCCGCCAGTCACGGGCCTGCGGCAGGACGCGCGCGGCGGCCTCGATCACGTACGCGACCTCGTCACGCGTGACTTCCGCCTCGACCGAGGCAGGGTCGCCGTAGTAGTCGTCGTCGGTCGTCCCGACGATCGTCTCCGCGCCGTGCGGCACCAGGAAGAGCGTGCGCCCGTCCACGGCTTCCAGGATCATGCCGTAGTTGCCCACGCGCCGCTCGAAGACGACGTGGATCCCCTTGCCCGGCCGGAGTCGCACCGTGGCGCCCGCCCGGGCCGCGATCCGGTCCGCCCACGGGCCGCCGGCGTTGAGCACCAGGCGCGCCTCGACATCCCGCTCGCCGCCCTCGATCCCGTCGCGGACGCGGATCCCGCGCACGGTCCGGCCACTGAAGAGGAAGTCGACGACGTCGGTGTGCGGGAAGAGGTCGGCGCCGGCCTCGCGGGCCGCGAGGGCGTTGAGCGCCGCCAGTCGAAACGTGTCGACGCCCCATTCGTCCAGTGTCAGGGCGCCCGCGACGTCCGGGGCGAGGCCGGGCTCGATGCGGCGCGCCTCGGCGCGCGTCAGGCGCGCGTGGCGGAGCCCGGCCTTGAGCCGGGTGTAGCGGTCGTACGCCGAGAGGAACGCCTCGGTGGCCTCGGTCATGAAGCCGTGGCGGAAGAGCGGCCAGAGGAACGGGATGCGGAAGGTGAGGTGCGGCGCGATCCGGCGGACGCGTGCGGCATCCTCGGACGAGCTGCGCGTCGTCGGGACGTCGTAGAGGAGGTAGCGGATGCCGCCGTGGATCATCCGGGTGGATGCGCCCGTGGTGCCGGCCCCCCAGTCCTCGCGTTCGAAGAGGGCGACGCGCAGACCGCGCAGGGCGGCATCCCGAGCGACGCCGGCGCCGTTGATGCCGCCGCCGATGATGACCAGATCATACGGCATGGTCCATTCAATGTAGGGCGTCGCCGGACGTGTCGGAAGCCGTGGGGTGGCGGGCCTGATCCGCGCGCGGCGCGGCCGCGGATGCCGGAGCGCGCAGAGGCGCTCGCCCCGGCCCCGCACCCGCCCGCGCCGATCCGGCGCCTTGCCGTGGTCGCGGCGCGGCGCGATCTTCCGGGCGCCCGGTGCCGCAGCGGCGCCGGGCGCCTCGCGGCCCGGCGGGTCCGCGACGTCGTCCGGCAGTGTGCGGACGGAGCGAGGATGATGATCGTTCGACAGTACGGCGCCGTGATCCACAGTGTCGAGCCGAGCTTCGACGCTCGGGCGATGACCGAGATCGGGTTCCGGAGGGCGGGCACCTTCTCGATGCCGGCCGCCGAGTTCTTCGAGGTGTTCGAACGAGTGACGGAGCACGCGCTCACCGCATCGGCGGAGGGGGATGTGAAGGATGCCGCGGAGCAGGCGCTGCTCGCGTCGTTGCTCGAAGACCTCCGCGCGCTGGAAGCCCGGCTCGGCCCGGATGAGGTGCTGCTCGTCGAGAGCCGGCCCGGGCACGACTACCCCAAGACGCGCGACCGCACGCGCACCGTGGTGGTCGGCGGGATCGAGAACCGGCTGCACTTCTCGTGGACCGTCGAGCCGCCCCTCCGGCTGGGCGTCTACCGGCGGAGGCGCGGGTGATCCCGAGCCGGTTCGAGCTCCCCGAGCCGTACGGCGCGACGCGGGTCGGGGAGGCGATCCTGATCGCGCGCGCCGAGGCGATCGAGCCGGCCAGCCGCGCGCTGCGACAGGCGGGCTCGCTCTTCGCCTTCGCGGCGGCGTGCGCCGACGCCGAACCACTCGAGGGGCGCGGCGCGGTCTACAGCATTCCAGCGCCCGGAGGACGCTGGGTGGTGCGCCACTACCGGCGCGGCGGCGCGGTGGCGCGTATCCTCGAAGACCGCTACCTCCGGGCCGGCGCGCCCCGGCCGGTCCGCGAACTCCGGACCAGCCACGCGGTCCGCGTCCGCGGCATCGACTCGCCCGAGGTGGTGGCGGGCGTGATCTACCCCGCCGGCCCCGCGTACCGGGCGGATCTCGCGACGCGCTACATTCCGCACTCCGCCGACCTGGCGCGCGTGCTGTTCGGCCCGGAACGCCCGGCCGCCGAACGCGAATCGGCATGCGCCGCGGCCGGCGGCCTGCTCCGCGCCATGCACGAACGCGGCGTGATCCACCCGGACCTGAACCTCAAGAACATCCTGCTCGAATGGACGACGGATCCACCTCGCGCGCACCTGCTCGATCTGGATCGCGGCCGCGTGGTGGAACGGGTGCCGCGCCGGCGGCGCGAGGCCATGCTGCGGCGGTTCTGGCGCTCGGCACGGAAGTGGGAGACCCGCACGGGTCGCCGGCTCTCCCGTGCCGAGCGTGATGCGTTCCACGCCGCCTACGCCGCCGGTGATGCCTGAGTCGATGTCATCGGCAGTCACCCCGCGGTGGGCGGCCGCGCCGCGCGAGATCGCGATCGTCATGCTGAGCGCGCTCGGCGATGCCGTCCACGTCCTCCCCGTGGCGAACGCGCTCAAGCGCGCGCACCCGACGGCGCGGCTGACGTGGGTGATCCAGCCGGTGGCGTACCGTCTGGTCCGCAACCATCCGGCGGTGGATGAGTTCGTCATCTACCAGCGGCGGCACGGCGCCGCGGCGGTACGATCCACGCTGGCCACCGCGCGGGCGCTCCGGCGGCGCCGTTTCGACCTGCTCCTCGCGCTACAGGTCTACCTCAAGGCCGGCATCCTCACCGGGCTCGCGCGTGCGGACGTCAAGCTCGGCTTCGACCGCGCCCGCGCCCGGGACCTGAACTGGCTCTTCACCACGCACCGCATCCCGCCGCGGCCCGTCGGGCACGTGCAGGACCAGTACTTCGAGTTCCTCGAAGCGCTCGGGATCGACCCCGGACCGCCCGAATGGGGGATCACGCTGAGCGACGCGGAACGCGCGGCGCAGCGCGAATTCTTCGGACGGCTCGACCGCCCGGCCTGCGCCGTCGTCGTGGGGACCAGCCGGCCCCGGAAGAACTGGCTGCCCGAACGCTACGCCCGACTGCTGGAAGCGCTCGAAACCGATTACGGCTTCCGCCCCATCCTGGTCGGCGGCCCCGCGCCGGCCGAACGGCGCATGGCCGACGAGATCCTGCGCCTCACCGCCGCACGACCCGTGGATGCCCTCGGCGACGACCTCCGCCGCCTCGTCTGGCTCCTCGACGGCAGCGCCCTCGTGGTCAGCCCCGACACCGGACCGCTCCACATCGCCCGCGCCCTCGACGTCCCCGTCGTCGGCCTCTACGGCTACACCAACCCCAAGCGGTACGGCCCCTACCGCAAGTACGGCGACCTCGTCGTCGACGGCTACGCCCGTACCCCCGGCGAGGACTACCCGTGCAGCGCCGAGTACCGCCCCGACGGGATGCGTCGGGTCACCGTCGAAGCCGTGATCGAGAAGATCGACAAGGCCGTGCGGGAGTACGTCGGTTCGGGCTAGGGCTGGGGCTGGGGCTGGGGCTGGGTGAGGCGGTCCCTTGGTCCTTTTCCGTGCGGGTGCGCGTGCGCGGCCTCAAGGCCGCCCCATGATCCCGATCCCGAACCCGATCCCGTCGGCGCCGCAGAGGCACCGGCCCCCCGTAAACGTAAACGTTCCCGCTCCAGGCGGCGCAGCCGCCGCTCCCGCTCCCGGCCGTTCCCCTCCAGCTCCCGCCCCTCCCTCGGGCCGTCCTCCCCACCACCGCACCCCAGCCCGGGCGCCGCAGGCGCCCATCTATAGAATTGACGCTCTCCCAGGGCCGGCGTACCTTTGCGAGCATGCAGACGACGCCGAAGCGCATCCTGTGGGTCGACGACGAGGTGGAGCTCTTCGAGCCCCACCTTCTTTTCCTGCGGCAGCGGGGATACCACGTCGACACGACGACGAACGGCGATGACGCGCTCGCGTTGATCCAGAGGCAGTCGTACGACCTCGTGCTGCTCGACGAGCAGATGCCGGGGCGGCGCGGTCTGGACCTGCTCGGCACGTTGCGGCGCGAGGGGCCGTACGCGCGCGTGGTGATGGTGACGAAGTCGGAGGAGGACCACACTCTCACCGAGGCGGTGGGGCGCCAGGTGGACGACTACCTGGTCAAGCCCGCGAGTCCGCGGCAGGTGCTCTCGGTGGTCACGCGGCTGCTCGAGGGGATGCAGCTCCGGCAACAGCAGACGGCGCGTGACTTCGCCGCGCGGTTCCCCGTGCTCGCGCGTCTGCGCGACGAGGCCGCCGACTGGCGGGCGTACTTCGCGCTCTACTCGGAGCTGACCGAGTGGCATCTGCGGCTGCACGGCGCGCGCGAGCACGGCCTGGCCGACACGGTGGATGCGCTGCTCGGGGATGTGCGGCGCGAATTCGGGGCCTACGTCGTGCGCTCGTACGCCGGCTGGACCGCGCGCGCCGCCTCGGCAGCCGACCGGCCGCCGTTGTCGACCGACGTGGTCGCGCGCTTCCTCGTGCCCCGGCTCGACGAGGGCGCGCTGCTGTTCATGATCATCGATTGCCTGCGGCTGGATCAGTGGCGCGCGCTGCTGCCGCTGCTGTTGCCGTACTTCCATCTCTCCGAGGAATTGTACGCCAGCATCCTGCCGACGGCGACGCCGTACGCGCGCAATGCGCTGTTCAGCGGGCTCTTTCCGGACGACATCGCGCGGCGGCGCCCGAGCTGGTGGAAGCGGGACGAGGGGAGCCGGAACGCGTTCGAGGACACGTTGCTGCGCGAACAGCTCGAACGGCTCAGCGGCCGCGCCATCCCGGTGCGCTACGAGAAGGTGTTCTCGGAAGCCGATGCCGACGAGCGCGTCGGCCGCATCCGGAACGCGTTGCAGAGTGGCGGCGTGGTGGCGATGGTCTTCAACTTCGTGGATCTGATGACGCACGGCCGCAGCGAATCCGCGGTGCTGCGCGAGGTGGCGCGCGACGTGCCCGCGCTGCGCGCGCTGACCGTGCAGTGGTTCGAACGCTCCGCCGCGCTGCGTGTGCTGCGTGAGGCCGCGGCCCAGGGCGTCACGGTGGTGGTCACTTCGGATCACGGCTCGATCCTGTGCGACCGCCCGGTCACCGTGTTCGCCCGCCGGGATGCGACCAGCAACCTGCGTTACAAGTTCGGGCAGGACCTGCGCGCCGAGGAGCCGTCGGCCGTCTTCGCGATCAATGATGAGCGCGTGCTCCGTTTCCCGCCGGGGCCGTTGTCGACGAACTACCTGCTGGCGCTCGAAGACCGTTTCTTCGTCTACCCGACCAAACTGCGCGAATACCAGGCGCGCTATCGCGGCTCCTTCCTGCACGGCGGCGTGAGCCCGGAGGAGATGATCCTGCCGGTCGCGGTGCTGACGCCCCGGTCGGCCCGGTCATGAGTCGGCCGGCATCCCGCGCGGTGATGGACGCGCATCCGCCGGCGGCGCGTCGGGCGGCCGCCGCATCGCCCGGCAGGGCCCGACACACCGGTCGCTGACGGCGCCATGTCGCTCTACCGCCGCATCCTCCGGTACCTGGCGCCCTACAGCGGCGTGCTCGTCGCCGCGGCGCTCGCGATGGTGGCCTTCGCCGCGCTGGACGCGTTCAGCCTGCTGATGCTGATCCCCTTCCTGAAGCTCCTCTTCGGAGAGGCGCCGCTCGAAGTGGGGGGCGACGAACCGAAGATCCAGTGGGTGCTGGATCACACTCTCGGGTGGGTCGTCCCGGCGGATGCGCCCCCGGCGGATCTGCTGATCGGCATCAACCTGTTCATCCTCGGGGTCTTCCTCCTCAAGAACGTCTGCGACTTCCTGCGACAGTACCTGGTCGTGCGCCTCGAGCAGGCGGTCACGCGGGACCTGCGGGTTCAGGTCTACGACCACCTGCTCGATCTCGATCTGCGCTTCTTCGGCAGTACCAAGGTCGGCCAGATCATCACGCGCCTGACATCGGACGTGGACCAGCTCCGGTCGCTGGTCACGAAGAACGCGTCGCAGTTCGCGACTTCGGTCTTCCAGATCATCGCGTCCGTGGCCGTGCTCATCACGATCTCGTTCGAACTGACGGTCATCTCGCTCGTGATCGTGCCGGGGATGTTCGGCATCTGGGCGCGGATCCGGAAGCGGCTGCGCCGCGGCGACCGGCGCGTGCTCGACCTCGGGGGCGAGGTCTCGTCGCATCTGCAAGAGACGGTGAGCGGGATCCGCGTGGTCAAGGCCGCGGCGGCCGAGGGCTTCGAGCGTGACCGGTTCCGGCGGCTCACCTGGATCTACTTCAAGTCGTTCGTGCGCACGGAACGGCTGCGCGCGCTGGTCAGCCCGATGAACGAGATGATGGGCGCGATCGGCACCGTCCTGCTCCTCTGGTACGGCAGCCGGATGGTCCTGGTCGAGCAGACGCTCGATGCCACGACGTTCATCACGTTCCTGGGGATCGCGCTCCGGCTCTACCAGCCGCTCAAGTGGGTGTCGAAGTTCCCGTCCGTGGTCCAGCCCGGGCTGGTCGGCGCGGAGCGCGTCTTCGAGTTCCTCGATGCGCCGATCGAGATCCACGACCGCAAGGGCGCGCGGCGCTTCACGGGCGTGAGCGAGTCGATCCGCTTCGAAGCCGTGAGCTTCGCCTACACGCCGGATCGCCCCGTGCTCCGGGGCATCACGCTCGAAGCCGCGGCGGGCGACGTGGTGGCGCTGGTCGGTCCGAGCGGCGCCGGGAAGACCACGCTCGTCGACCTTGTCGCCCGCTTCTACGACCCGACCGCCGGCCGGATCCTGGTCGATGGGATCGACCTGCGGGACTACAACATCGCCTCGTTCCGTTCGCGGCTGGGGATCGTGACGCAGGAGACCGTGCTCTTCCACGACACGGTACGCGCCAACATCGCCTACGGGCTGGATTCCGTCTCGGATGAGGCGGTCGAGCGCGCCGCGCGCGCGGCACACGCGCACGAGTTCATCATCGGATTGCCCGAGGGCTACGACACCCTGCTGGGCGAGAGAGGCACGCGGCTGTCGGGGGGACAGCGGCAGCGGATCGCGATCGCGCGCGCGATGCTCCGCGATCCGGCGATCCTGATCTTCGATGAGGCGACGAGTGCGCTGGATACGGAGTCCGAACGCCTGGTGCAGCGCGCGATGGAGGAACTGCTCGTCGGGCGGACCGTCTTCGTGATCGCGCACCGGCTCTCGACCATCCGCCGCGCGGACCGGATCCTCGTACTGCACGACGGCCGCATTGCCGAACAGGGTACACACGACGAACTGATGGAGCGCCGCGGCATCTACCGCCGCCTCTACGATCTCCAATTCGGGCAGGAACTCACGACGGATGCGGCAGACGCGGAGCGCGTCGCGGCATCGACAGGGGACCGGTGAGGTCCGGGCTCCGGTGCCGGCCGGCACGGCGCCGCGGACCGGAATCCACGGCGGACCCGTGGCCCGGTCCGGAACCTTCCACGCACCGAAACGATCCATGAGCCTTCTGCGTCGTGTCCGGCTCAAGGCCGCCTGGGGGCTCGCCCCCGTGTTCCTCCTCGTGGCGCACCCGACGCCCAAGCTGATCGGCATCGGCGCAGCGCTCGCCATCATCGGCGGCCTGCTCCGCGCGTGGGCATCGGGGACGATCCGCAAGAAACAGGTCCTCACGACGGGCGGCCCGTACGCGTACACACGGAACCCGCTCTACCTGGGATCGTTCTTCGTCGGGCTCGGGTTGGCGACGGCCGGCGGATCGATCCTCCTCGTCGTCCTCTTCCTGGCCTGCTTCGCCGTCGTCTACGGCCCGACCATGCGCGCCGAGGAGCGCGAGCTCGAACGCCTCTTCGGTGACCGGTTCCGCGAATACGTCGCGCACGTACCGATCTTCTTCCCGCAGTTGCGGGCGTACCGGCCGGCGGAGCCGCATCCCACACAGTTCCTGCTCCGGCGCTACTTCGGGCACCGCGAGTACCAGTTGGCGCTGGGCGTCCTCGTCGGATTCCTGCTGTTGGCCGTAAAATTGGCATGGGTCTGAGCGGGAGCCGATGAGCACGGAACGCCGCCCCACGGTGGCGCACCGGATCGAAGACCTCGCCGTCCGCTGCGCCGCGCTGTTGGGCCGCCTCCCGGGCGATGCCGCCGGCCGCTTCGGCGCTCTGCTCGGACGCATCGCGTACCGGCCGCTCGGGATCCGGCGGCACGACGTCGAGCGACACCTGCGGCTGGCGTTCCCCGAAAAACCCGAACGCTGGATCCGTGCGACCGCGGCCGCCGCCTACGCGCACCTGGGGCGCGAGGCCATGGCACTGCTCCGACTGTCCTCGCTCGATCGCGCCGCCGTCATCGCGTGCACCGAGGTGGACGGACTCGACGCCTTCCAGGCCGCGCTCGGGCGCGGGCGCGGCCTCGTCCTCGTCACCGGCCACCTCGGCAACTGGGAACTGGGCGGCGCAGCACTCGCCGCCCGCGGCGTGCCGATCGACGTGGTGGCACAGCGCCAGTCCAACCCGCTCTTCGATCGTCGGATCGTCCAGGCGCGCGAGCGACTGGGAATGCGCGTCATCGAACGGCGCGACGCGACCCGGCTCGGCCTGCGCGCACTCCGCCGCGGCCGCGTCCTCGCCTTCGTCGCCGACCAGGACGCCCGGCGCGCCGGCGCGTTCGTCCCCTTCTTCGGACGCTCCGCCTCGACCCACAGAGGGCCGGCGCTCCTCGCCCTGCGCACGGGCGCCGCCGTCTTCCTCGGGACCGCGCCGCGACAGCCGGACGGACGCTACCACATCCGCCTCGAAGAGATCACCGTGGACCGCGACGGCCCGCTCGAAGACGTCGTCGACCGGATCACCGCCGCATTCACGCACCGGCTGGAAACCGCGATCCGCGCCGCGCCCGGACAGTACTTCTGGCATCATCGACGGTGGAAGACCCGGCCCCGCGAGGAACAGGCGATCGGAGCGCCCGGTATAACCTCCCCGGACGCGGACGAGCCGCGGAGGCGCTGAGGAACGATTCGGAACCGCCGGAGCGACCTTGATTTACATCTGTATCCCGACTTACAACGAGGAGCGGACCGTCGGCGTCCTGCTCTGGAAGATCCGCCAGGTCATGGCGGATTTTCCGCGGGACTACCAGATCCTCGTCACCGACGACGCCTCGACCGATGCCACCCCCGAGATCCTCCAGCCGTACACGCGCATCCTGCCGCTGACCGTCCACCGCAACGAGCGCCGCATCGGCTACGCCGCCTCGCTCGAACTGATGCTCCGCGAAGCCGCGCGCCGATCCAACTACCCCAAGCGCGACATCGCCGTCACGCTCCAGGCGGACTTCACGGAAGAGCCCGACGAGATCCCCACACTCGTCAAGCGCATCGAGGGCGGCGCCGACGTCGTGACCGGCGCCATCCGGCTCGCACGCGACGACGCGCCCCGCACCGTCCGCTGGGCTCGCACGGCCTTCGGCCTCCTGCTCCGGCGCGCGCACTGGCCCGCCGAGGTCACGGATCCGCTCTCCGGCTTCCGCGCCTACCGCATCATCATCCTCCGCAAGGTCTTCCAGGCGCGCGACGGCCGCCCCCTCCTCGAATGGGACGGCTGGTTCGCGAATGCCGGCCTGCTACGCGCCGTGCTCCCGTACGCGCGTCGTGTCGATGAGGCGCCCGTCCCGGTCCGCTATCACCGCCGCCGCCGCGCCACACGCTTCCGGCCCCTCGAGACTGGACGGGAGTTCGTCCGGTTCCTGCGCGCGAACGGCGCCGGACATGCCACGGCGGACGAGGCCGGCGGCGGCCCGGCGACAGGCGCCGGCGGGGAAGAGCGGGACGAGCGGCCGCGGAGGCCGCGCCGGAGGCAGCCGGCCGCCGCGGCCGCGACCTCGGAGGCCGGCGCGGAACGGCCGCGCACACGCAGAGGCGGCCGTCGCGGAGGGCGGCGGCGAACCCGGGGGCGCCCCCGGGGTAACGGGTCCGCGGAACGAGCCGAGCAGGGATCCGCCGGTTCCACAGGTGAAGGTTGAAGATGTTCGAGTGGAATTCGAGGAGAGCGTACTGGATCCTTCCGATCGGGTTCGCGGTGCTCGCGGCGGTGGCCGGGGGCGCTGCTGCGCAGACGCGCATGGCCGCGGCGCCGAAGATCGCGCCGGTCCCGTTCGGTCCGGGTGAACGTCTCGAGTACGAGGTCACGGTGGGTGTCTTCGGCGAGGTCGGCGAAGGCTCCATGGAGGTGATGGGGATCGACACGATCCGCGGCTGGCCGAGCTACCACCTGCGCTTCGATCTCGAAGGCGGCATCCTCTTCGCGAAGGTCGACGACCGCATGGAATCGTGGCTCGGCGTTTCGAACCTGATCGCGCGGCGGTTCAAGCAGGACCAGAAAGAGGTCAACTACGAGCGCCACAGGATCATCGAGTTCATCCCGGAGGAGGGACGCTGGATCCGTCTGGACCGCGACGGTTCCGGCGAGCTGGCCACGGACATGCCGCTGGACGACGTCTCGTTCCTCTACTACGTGCGCACGCTGCCGCTCGAAGTCGGCGAGACCTACACGCTGAACCGGTACTACAAGAAGGACGGCAACCCGGTCGTCATCAAGGTCTTGCGCAAGGAGACGGTGACCGTGCCGGTCGGGACGTTCGAGACGATCGTGGTGCAGCCGATCATCCAGACGGACGGGCTCTTCGGCGAGGGCGGCGAGGCGGAGGTCTACTTCACCGATGATGCGCAGCGGCTGCTCATCCAGATGCGGTCGAAGGTCCCGGTCCTCGGGCACCTCAACCTCTATCTCAAGTCCTACACGCCGGGCGTGCCGCTGACCGCCGCCAACCTGGGCACGTGAGCGAGCCCGACGCGCTGGACCTCTCGCGCATCCGCACCATCCCGGTGGCGGGCCGGCCCAACAAAGTGCGGGCCGAGGCGTTCGCCCGCCCGCCGGCCGGCGACCGCAGCTTCCGCGCTTTCTTCGACTCGCTCCCGGACATCCTCGAAGCCCGCAGCTTCCGCGCCGTGGTCGATGCCGTGGTCGCCGCGGCCCGCAACCGCCGCGCCGTGGTCTGCATGCTCGGTGGACACGTCGTCAAGACGGGGCTCGGGCCCGTCCTGATCGAGCTGGTCGAACGCGGCGTCATCACGCACCTGGCGTCGAACGGCTCGGCCGTGATCCACGACTACGAGATGGCGCGGTGGGGCGGAACGAGCGAGGATGTCGAGGCGGGGCTGGCCGACGGAACGTTCGGCATGGCCGAAGAGACCGGCCGCGGGATGAACGAGGCGATCACCGAGGGGGCACGGCACGACCGCGGGCTCGGCGAAGCACTCGGTCGCGACCTCGAAAGCCGCGACGACCTCGCGCACCCCGAGCACTCGCTCCTCCTCGCCGCCCGCCGCGCCGGGATCGGCTTCACCGTCCACGTCGCACTCGGCGCCGACATCATCCACCAGCACCCCGCCGCCGACGGCGCCGCCATCGGACGCACCAGCCACACCGACTTCCGCCGCCTCGCCGCTCACCTGGAACGGCTCGAAGGCGGCGTCGTCCTCAACCTCGGCTCCGCCGTCGTCATGCCGGAGGTCTTCCTCAAGGCGCTGACCGTCTGCCGCAACGTGAATGCTGGCCGCCCGCGCGCCTTCGTCGCCGCCGACTTCGACATGCTCCGGCATTACCGGCCCCGCGTGAACGTCGTCGAACGGCCGACCCGCACCGGCGGCGGCCGGGGCTACCAGATCACGGGCCACCACGAGATCATGATCCCACTGCTCGCCTGGGCGGTGCTGGAAGGGTTGGAACGGTAGGAAAGGGCCGGACGGGAGACCCCGTCCGGCCCCGCGCGAGAAGGATCAGTCGTCCTCGCAGAAGTCGCCGTCCTCCTGGAGGCACTCGAAGTCATCGCGCAGCGACGGCGTGACATCCGTGCCATCCGCGTTCGGAACCAGCACCAGGAACGCATCTTCCGCGATCGCGCCGTCCCGCGGATCCGGGATGATGTTGCAGATCACCCACGGGAACCCCTCGCTCCCGTCCTTCGCCCGCTCGATGAGCTCGACGAAGCCGTCGTCGACCAGATCCTCGATGTCGCCGACGTCCGTGACGACCGGCGTGCCATCGGCCGAGAGGCCGTTCTCCTCCGCCAGATCCGCCAGCGCGGCCCGACCCTCCGGCGTGTTGAACGCCGCGTCCGTCCACATCACGAACTCGATCACCCAGAGCTGGAGCGGGTCGTTCGAAAAGTATCCGCCCCGCGTGTCGAAGAGATTGTCCTGCCGACGATCCTGCGGCGCCACCGTCAGGTTGAACGTGCCGTCCGCCTGCTTCCTCGGGAAGATGAACACCCGGAACTCGTTCGCGACCTCCCGCGCCTCCTCACCGGCCTCATCATCCGTGAACGCGTCCGGCAACAGAACCCCGTTGATCGTGAAGAAGACGTGATGCCCCGAATTGTCGAAGCCGCCGTTCGTCTCCAGGATCCGCACGTCGTTGCGCGCCGGGTCCTCATTCGAATCGTCGATCGTCCACACCGACGAGGGCCGCGCCGGCGTGCCCACACGGATCAGGATCTTCGACGGATCCACCCCGTTCGCCAGATAGAAATCATCGTCGAAGTCGAACGGCGGCTGCGTGCCGCCCTTCCCCGGCCCACGATCGTACCGCGCCGTCGGCCCCTCGGTCGGACTCGCCGGACCACGCTCACACGCCGATCCCACGAGCAACATCGCCAACCCCAGGAACGCCAACGGCATCCCCACGCCCATCCGGTGCCTTCCGGCACGCCTCTTCTCTGCGACTGCACGCATGATCCCTCCTTGGTAGGGTGTTGGGGGTATCGGCCGACTCGCTCGAGCCGAGCCACTCCGGGGAGGTCATCGTCGAAGTGCCGTGTCCACCGCGTGTCGGCGTGCCGTCGCGATCGGCGGCCGGTCCGTCCGAGCCCCATGTCCCCCGCTCGGGCCAGCACACGCTCATGCACGGCATCGCCGCACGAGAATAACAATATGGGACAAATGCCAGGTGTACATGGGTAATTTGTCCCAAATCGACGGAGTGTGGTCGCGGTGGGTCCGTGGTGCACGACGAAAAGCTTGCGTGCGCGGGGCGGGATGTCACATACATGGGGCGCCCCGGCGCTGGAGCCGTCCGGAGTGCGGGACCCGTGGATGGGAGGCCGGTATCGGTCGAGAATCCAGGAGCGATCTGGCCCGGCTGAGGTCGGCGATGCGGACGCTGCTCTCGCCGTTGCTGCATGAGGATGTGGCGCGGTGGCAGAGCCGGGTGAACCGGGAGCTGTGCGGGCTGCTGGGGGCGGATGCGGCCTCGTTCATGCTGCCGGGGCGGGGAGGGCCCATGTTGTGTGGGGAGGCGGTGGATCCGTCGGCGCTGCGGGCGTACGAGCGGCACTACTGGGCGCTGGATGTGGGGTTGCGGGTGCGGCGGAGGGAGCTGGGCGTGCAGGTGTGGAGCCGGCGGCTGTTGTGGAGCCGGGAGGAGTTGCGGCGGAGCGCGTATTACAACGAGTTCGTCGTCCCGCATCGGCTCTACGACGCGGTGGGTCTGACGGTCGAGGACGAGAGTGGGCTGGCCGGTGTGTCCTTCTATCACGAGCGTCGTTCGGGACGGCGTTTCGGCCGGCGTGCGCACGAGTTGCTGCGGGTGCTGGTACCGGCGTTCCGTGCGGGGCTGGAGGCGTGGCGGCGGCCGGTGGGTTTGGGGACGGGGATCCTGCCGGTGCTGGATGCGCTGGTCGTCGGGGTCCTCCTGTTCGATGTGGGGGGGCGGCCGTTGCACGCGAACCGCGAGCTGCGGCGGATGCTGGAGCTGGACCCGCAGCGGGAGCGGTTGCGGCGGGAGGCGGAGCGGGTGGCCGACACGTTGAGCGAGTTGGCGCGCCAGCGGTCGCACGAGGTCCAGCGGTTGCCGGATGGTCCCGTGGTCCGCGATGTCTGGACGGCGCGGGGCGAGTACCGGGTGTGCGGGAGCTACCTCGAGGCCGGTGGGTCGGCGGCGCCGTGCATCCTGGTGCTGGTCGAGCGGCAGGCCCGCGATCTTCCTTCCGATGCAGTGCTCCAGGAGAGGTACGGCCTGACGCCGCGGCAGGTGGCGGTGGCGCGGCTACTGGCGCGGGGCAAGTCCAACGCCGCGATCGCCTCGGCGCTGTGGATCAGTCCGCACACGGCCCGGCATCACACGGAGACGGTCCTGCTGAAGCTGGGGGTCCACTCGCGTGCGGAGGTCGCGGCGCGTCTGTTGCGGGACGAGTGAGGGGTGCCCGGGCGGTGGCTCTGCATCTGTTCGATGCGCAACGGGCATGGGTGCACGGTCGGTTGCCTGTCCCGGCAACCGGGAGGCCGAGTGATGGCGTTCTTGTGGGGGTGGCCCGACATGGATTGAATCGACCAGTTCTTTGATACTCTCGTTGGCTGCCCCCCATCGCATCTACCATCTGTCGCTCGCCGATGATCGGCCGGAGTCGCTGTACGGCGGTGACCTGCTCGATACCGTCGGAGATGATTCTCGACAGCGCGATTGGCCGACTCTAGAGCGGCGCGCCCGCGGGTTCGGAGCCGCGCGGCCGCTCGCCGCGCTCGGTTCGCCGGCGGCTGCGACTCCGGAGTGACGCGACGACCGCTTCAGCTCGCGATGGGTGGGCGCATATCCAGGGCGGGCATAGTGAGCCGCTGACGCACATCGGTGCTCGAGGAGGGATCTGATGACTTCGCGCTTCAGTGCTTGTGGCATCATGCTGGGGGTCTTCCTCGTCGCGGCGCCTGCCAGCGCGCAGGTCATCCGTGGCACGGTCCGGACGGCGGGTTCGCACGAACCGCTGGTGGGTGGCCTCGTCGTGCTGCTCGACGAGAGCGGGGCCCGCCGGGCGAACGCCCCCTGGCGGGAGCGGACGGCCGATTCATGCTTCGGGCCGGGGAGCCGGGACGATACCGGCTCCTCGTCGAGATGATCGGCTACGAGAGTACGTACTTTCCCTTCTTCGACCTCGCGGCCGGCCAAACGATCGAGCAGACGTTGACGGTGTCGATCCAACCGCTCTCGCTCGAGGGGATCACCGTTCGGGTCGAGCAGCGCTGCGCCACGCTCGCTGACGCCTCGGCGGACGTGTACCGGCTCTGGACGGAGGCGAGGAAGGCGTTGACGGCGGTGTCTCTCACCGAAGACGCGCCGTTCGTGTTCTTCCTCTTGCGGTTGTCCCAGCGCGAGATCGATCCGGAGACCGGTGTCGTGCTGTCCGAGAACGTACGGCCGCTGCGAGTCTCGGGGAACTACCCGTTCCGCAGCCCACCGGCCGAAGAGCTGATGCGGCGGGGCTTTGTCCGGGCTGAAGCCGACACGACGTTCTACTACGCCCCGGATGCCCACGTTCTCCTCTCGGATGCGTTCCTTGCGGGGCACTGTTTCCGGGCCGTCCCCGGCGACAGCGGCCTCGTCGGCCTCGCCTTCGAACCGGTCCCCGCCCGCGATGGACTGAGCGAGACGGAGGGCGTGCTCTGGCTCGATTCGGAAACGGCCGCGTTGCGCTGGTTGGAGTTCCGTTACGTGGATCTCCGGGCAGGTCTCCCCGGCGACGTTTCCTGGGGAGGTCGATTGGAGTTCGAGGAGCTGGACAGCGGCGCCTGGATCGTACGCCGCTGGGCGATCCGGATGCCCCGCCCGGTCATCGCCGCGGAGACGGGCGCGCGTGTGGCGATTCGGATCCGGGAGAGCAGCGGAGAGGTTGTCGAGTCCCGCGGCCCGGGCACGGTCCGGCGGTTCGCCGCGCCCCGGGGCGCGCTACGCGGGCGTCTGACCTCGGGGGATCCCGATCGCCGGCGCACGCGTTTACCTGTCCGGCACGACGTACGCGACGACGACGGATGCGGAAGGTGTGTTTCGGCTGACCGACGTCCCGGAGGGGCGCTATCGGCTCGCCTGGTACCATCCGAAGCTGGATCCGCGCCACGCTGGTCGAATTGCGGAACGTGGAGATCACGGCGGGTGCCGAATCCGTCGAGGTGATCCGCGTGCCGGGCATGGATGACATTCTCACCGGCAGCGATCGCATCGACCGTGAGATCCCGCTCGAGCCCGGTAGGGAACAGGGGGGACGCATCGTGGGCCGCGTGATCGAGACCGACACCGATCAGCCGATTGCCGGCGCGGTGGTGCGGCTCCCGGAGCTCGAACGGACGGGGCTGACCGACGGGGATGGTCGTTTCGTGTTTGCGGACGTGCCTCCCGGCTCGTTCGCGCTCGAGGTCTCGCACATCGCCTACGACACTGCGCGAGGTACCGTGCCGATGAGTGATGATGATGTGGTCGAGGTCTTGGTTCGGCTGGGCGGACACGCGATCGCACTGGATTCGATCCTGGTGACGACCCATCGCCGCGGCGTCCTGGCCGGGTTCTACCAACGCATGGAGGAGGGGGTCGGCACGTTCATCACGCGCGAACAGATCGAGCGGCGCTCGCAGCGTACATTGACCGAACTGCTCGGCCAGGCCGGCGTCCGAGTGGGTGCCGGGTACCTGTACGTGCGCCGCTGGGGGTGCCCACCCATGGTCTATCTGGACGGCGTGCCGCTCACGCGCCCCGCGCTGTCACGTCACCCGATGCGCGAGGCGAGAGACGCGATCGAGTTGGTCGATCCCGCCGATGTCGAGGGCATCGAGGTCTACCACGGCGCAAGCCAGGCACCCGGTATTTACGCCCGGAGAAACGCCGCCTGCGGCGTGATCGGGATCTGGACACGGCGCGGAACAGGCGTCTCGAGATAGTATGGCCCCGGATGCATCGTGCCGCGGCTCCGGCCGGCGAATCGGGCCGGGCCCGGCCGCGCGTCCGATGATCCACTGCTCCGCCCCGTCACCGCACGACCGTGACGACGCTCACCTGGCCGGCGCGGAGCATCCGCTCGAAGCGGTTGCGCAGCTTCCGTTTGAACCATGTCCGGGTGAGCGGCACGAGCAGCGCGAGCCCGGACAGGTCGCTCAGGAGTCCGGGCGTGAGCAACAGGATGCCGCCCGCCAGGATCATCGCGCCGTCCAGGAGCCGGCCCGCCGGCATGCGTCCGGCCGCGAGCTCGGCCTGGATCTCGCGCAGCACCCGCGTCCCCTGGCTGCGTGCCAGTACGGCGCCGAGCGCGCCGGTGCCGAGCACGAGCGCGAGGGTCGGCCAGACGCCGACCACGGTCCCGAGCTTCACCAGGATGGCGAGCTCGAGGAAGGGGACGGCGACGAAGATGAACAGCAGTTTGCTCAGCATGAGGGCCCGGCTCTCCTTTCCAATTCTCCGCGATCCGTCCTCTGTACCCCGGAGTGGCCGGAGCGGTCGCCACGGCACCGGCCGGGCGGGGTGATCCGACGCCGTCGGCACCGTCCGCACACCTCGCCGTTCCCTCATCCGTTTCCGCGCGAATCACGGCACCACTCCGCCCTTTCGGGGTAGTACGCCGTGCCCTCCGAGCGGGGGCGCGACCGTGATGATTCCCCCGATTCAGGACCGTACGGATGTCCAGCTCCGAGCAGCGAGACGAGAAGGTTCTTCCGCGCCTCATCGAGGACGAGATGAGGCAGTCGTTTCTGGACTACTCGATGAGCGTGATCGTGCAGCGCGCGCTGCCGGACGTGCGCGATGGGCTCAAGCCGGTGCACCGGCGGATCCTCTATGCGATGCACGAGTTGGGGCTGGTGCCGAACCGTGCGTACAAGAAGAGCGCGACGGTGGTGGGGGAGGTTCTGGGCAAGTACCACCCGCACGGGGATGTGGCGGTCTACGATTCGCTGGTGCGGATGGTCCAGGACTTC
>DASVCS010000089.1:0-63872 GCA_036381495.1 Longimicrobiales bacterium | reverse complement strand
CCGTGCCCTCCTCCGACACGCCGCGCAGGACCCGGCCGACATCCGGCATCGTGTACGCCTGCGACAGCGTGCCGTAGAAGCGAAGCCCCTCGATCGGCGTGACGACGCCGCCAATGTTGAAGAGCGGCTCATCGAAGCTCGGACTGCCGCCCTCCACCTCGATCCGCTGGAAGTCCTCGCGGTTCCCGGCGAGCGTCGTGAAGGTCGGGACATCGAGGTGGGCGATCTCCCAACGCAGGCCGCCGGAGAGCGAGAGCCACTCGGCCGCCTCGAGATCGAGCTGGAGGAAGGGCGCATAGTTGACGAACTTCGTCACGGGCACCCAGTTCCGGTCCGTGAGCGCCAGCCGCTGGAACGTCTTGTCCCGCAGGAAGTCGAAGCCGGTGATGAGGTCGAGGGGCGCCCGCCCCAGCCGCCTCCGCGCGTAGGTCAGGCGCGTGCCGATCTTCTCGGAATTGTTCTCCGATTGGTCGAAGAGCTCGCCGACCGGCGCGAGCAGCGGGTCCTGGAAGATGGCGAAGCGCCCGCCGCCGTACAACGCCCGGAAGTCCTGGATGTACGCCTTGGCCGAGAGCGACCCGCCGCCGAAGCCCGAGTTCTCGTAATCGAGCGAGACCGTCGTGACGTCGTTGATCGGCTCGATCCCCTCGGGATCGCCCGCGACCGAGATCGCCGGAACGCCCGCCGCGCGGTCGCCCTCGATCATCGAGAAGTCGCCCTCCTGCTCGAGCAGGAAGTCGTTGACCATGAGCTCGAGGCGCTGCCCCGGCACCGGCTCCCAGCCGAGCTTCGCGAAGAAGTCGTGGCTGTGCGAATCGGCGACGTCGCCCTGCACGTTGTCGATCGCGATCGGGCGATCCTTGCCGTCGTACTGGAGCCCCCGGTGTGCGTAGCTGATCGAGCCCACCGCGTCGAAGTTCCCGAACCGCTTGGCCGCCAGATAGCTGGCGCGCCACCCGAACCCGTCCCCGTCGAAGCCGTCGTCGCTCGTCGTCGTGAGCGACGCCCGCTGCTCCAGCTCGCCCGTGAGCGGCGGACTCACGGTGACGTAGTTGATGATGCCCCCAGTCGCGCCCAGCCCCTGGACCGCGTTCGCGCCGAAGACGACCTCGACCCGCTCGATCACCTCCATGTCGATCGTGAAGGCATCGCGGTGCCCGTCACGCAGCGGGTTCGACTGCGGCACGCCGTCGATCAGGAAGAGCGGCCGGCGACCCCGGAAGCTCTCGCCCGTACTGGTCAGCTTCTGCCGCGCCGGCGAGAAACTCGGGATCAGGTTCGAGAGCAGCTCCGTCGGAGCCGACGCCAGGCTCTGCTGGAGCGCCAGCTCCGGCGCCCCGATCACATCCACCTTCACCGGCAGCGATGCAGCGCTCGTGCCCGCACGCGTCGTCGCCAGGACCTCGAGCGGGGCGAGCGAGATCGGCGCCTCCTCGAGCACCAGCTCGAACGACGCCGCGCCACCCCGGGCGACGACCTCCCGCTCCACGCTCCGGAACCCGATCGCCTCCACGCGCAGCGTGTACGTCCCCGCCGGGATCGGCCCCAGCCGGAACGCCCCGGCCCGGTCCGTCACCGCGTCGCGCTCGACCGCCCCCCGCGCCACCACCGTTGCGCCGACCACGGCCTGGCCCTGCGCGTCCCGCACGGTGCCGGTGATCGTCGCGGTGGGTTCCTGGGCCGCAAGGCGCGGGGTGGCGGCGGGCGTTGCCGCCGCCATGATGAGGCCGGCGCATAGCGTGATCCCGGCCGTGACGCCGCGTATATGTCGCATGGCCTTCCTGTCTGAGTTTGAGAATCATTATCAAATCCGCGGCAAGATGGGGCCGTGGCCGGGGAGACGCAAGGGTGGGGGTGGTGGAAGGCGACCGACCCGTCGAGCGCCATCCCCTTGCGCTCCGCTCGCGCGCAGCATACTGTCAAACGACAGATAGTCGTCCTCCAGCCGAGATCCCGATGAATTCTTCGATACCGCTGGCACCGCGCGACCTGCTGGTGATGTCCGCCCTGGCCGATGGGCCGCTGCACGGCTACGGCATCATCAAGGCCGTCGAGGAGGAGTGCGGGCCGCTGCTGGATCCGGGAAATCTGTACCGGGTGCTGCGGCGGATGCGACGGGATGGGTGGGTGGAGGATGCGCCGGCCGCGGAGGGCGGCGGCGAGGGGGAGCAGAACCGTCGCCGGTACCGGCTGACGCCTCGGGGCCGGGCGGTGCTGCGGGCGGAGGTCGAGCGGCTGGAAGGCGTGCTGTCGCGGGTGCGGCCGGCGCTGGCGGGGCGGCGGGGGCGCACGCCGTGACGGCGGCGAAGCTCTACCGGGCGCTGCTGGGGCTACTGCCGCGCGGTGTGCCTCCGGAGGAACGCGACGAGATCGCGGCGGCGTTCGCGGCGTTGTATGGCGCCGCGGGTACCGCGGGGCGTCGCCTGCGGGTGCTTCTGGTCTCGTTCGGCGCACTGCCGGGCGTGGTCGTGCTGGAGTGGACGGACCATCTGAGCGCGGGCCGCGGCCGTGCGCGGCGAAAGGGGGACGGAATGTACGGAGTGTGGAGCGCGGTGCGGCACGGCGTCCGGAGCCTGGCGAGGAGGCCGGCGTTCACGTGGAGCGTGGTCCTGCTGCTGGGGGTGGGCGTCGGCGCGGTCACGGCGATCTTCTCGGTGGTGGACCACGTGGTACTGCGGCCGCTGCCGTACCCGGCGGCGGAGCGGCTGGTAAAGATCGAGGAGGGCAGCCATTCCGGGCCGACGTTCGAGCGGCTGGCGGGGATGCGTGCGTTCGAGTCGCTGGCCGGGATCTACACGGACGATGCCAATCTCACGGGTGGGACCGAGCCGATCCGAGTCCGGGAGGCGCAGGTCACGCGGGAGTTCTTCCCCCTGTTCGGCGCGCGCCCCGCCGTGGGCCGCCTCCTGGTGGCGAGCGACTCCGAGACGGGCGGGGGCGTGGTGCTCTCGCACGGCGCGTGGGTGCGCCTGTTCGGGCGGGACCCCGGCGTGGTGGGCCGGACGGTCCGGATCGACGGAATCCCGCGCGTGGTCGTGGGCGTCGTGGACGCGTCGTTCGTGCCGCCGGAGGGGATTCAGGGCGGCGCCGACTTCTGGCGAGCGGTCGATTGGGACGAGGAGATGTTCCGGAGCGACGCCTACTCGGTGCTGGCGGTGGCCGCCCGTCTGGCACCCGGCGTCACCGTTGCGCAGGCGCAGGCCGAGGCGGACGCGGTGGCGGCGCGGCGCGCGGAGGAGGTGCCGGAGCAGTTCCGCCTGGACGATGGGACGCCGGCGCCGCTCCCCGTCACGCCGCTGCTGGATGCAACGGTAGGCGGCGTGCGGTCCGGCCTCGGTGTGGTCTTCGGCGCCGTCGCGCTGCTGCTGCTGGTGGCGTGCGTCAACGTGGCCCACCTGTTCCTCGCCCGCGGCGTGGAGCGCGCCCGGGAGATGTCCGTGCGACGCGCGCTGGGCGCGGGTGCCGGGGTGATCGCGCGCCAGATCGCTATCGAGAGCCTGATGGTGGGGTTGGCCGGGGCGGTCGTCGGAGCGTGCCTGGCCGCGGCCGGGATCGGCGCATTCCGCGCGTTCGGACCCCGCTCGCTCCCGCGCATGGAGGCGATCTCGATGGATCCACGGGTGCTGGCATTCGCCGTGGCCGTAGGTCTGGCGACGTCGCTCCTCTTCGGTCTCCTCCCCGCGCTGCGGCTGGCCGTCCGCGGCGGGGAGAACCCGTTGCAGCCGGCGGCGCGGGGGAGCACGCCGACGCGGCGCGCGCACGCGCTCCGGCACGCACTCGTCGTCGCCGAAGTCGCGCTGTCGCTGGTGCTGGCCGCCCACGCGGGCTGGCTGATCCGCGCGTTCGCCGAGCTGAACGCAGTGGACCTCGGCTTCCGGACGGAGAACGTCTGGACGCTCCCGCTCACGCTTGCCGAAATCGAAACGCCCGACGAGTGGAACCGGCGCATCCAGGGGATTCGCGAGTCGCTCGCGGCCGTGCCCGGCGTGCGTGCGGCCTCGTTCGGCCTCACGATGCCGCTCGAGTTCGTCGGCGGCAATCACTGCTGCTGGCGCACCTCGCCCGACTTCCCCGGCGACGAGGTCGAGCGTCGCGTCGCCCTGCACCCCGTGGACGCGGACTACTTCGACCTCTTCCAGCTCCTCGTCGTGGCCGGCCGGACGTGGACGCGCGCCGAGGTTCGTGCGCAGGCGGGCTCCGGCACGGGCTCGGCCGCCGGGGTCGCCGCCGTCGTCTCGGAGCCGCTCGCCGTCAACGTCTTCGGCTCCTCGGCCGACGCCCTCGGCCAGCCCATGACCATCGCCGGCACGAGCTACACGATCGTGGGCGTGGTGGCCGACAACCGCCACTACGGGCCGGACCAGGACCACGGCCCCGCCGCCTACATCCCCGCGAGCACGATCCCCTACGTGCCGATGCGCGCGCACATGGCCGTTCTGACGGACGGCCCGCAAGCGGGGCTGCCGCGCGCCCTGGCCGAGGCCGTCTGGCGCGTCGAGCCGGACCTGCCCGTGCCCGTCGTCCAGTCGATGGACGCGTGGGCCACGGCCGCCACCGCGAGCGCTCGCTTCATCTCCGGCCTCTTCGGCGCGTTCGCGACCATCGCACTGCTCCTCGTCTCCGGCGGCCTCGCCGGAACACTGCTCTACACCGTCCGCGTGCGCCGCCGCGAACTCGGCATCCGCCTCGCCGTGGGTGCCACCGCGACCCGCATCGAGCGCTCCGTCCTGAGCCGCGGATTGGGCCTGGCGCTGGCGGGCGCGACTCTCGGCAGCGCCGGCGCCTGGCTCTCCGGCCGCATCCTCGACAGCTTCATCGCCGACATCGACGCGCGGGACGCCGGTACGTTCATCCTGAGCGTACTCGTCCTCCTGTTCGTGGCACTGCTGTCGAGCTGGCTTCCCGCCAGGAGCGCCGCGCGGACGGATCCGATGGAGACGCTGAGGGTGGAGTAGCGGGCCGTCGACGTTTCGCGTTCACCACTGGCCGCACGTTTTTCACACATGCGGGCCGAATGGCCGCAGCCGTCGAGCCCTACGCCTTCGACCGCATCTACGGGGCGTGGTGGCAGCACGACATCCTGGTGGACGCGAAGGCGGCGGTGATGCGGTCGGCGGAGCGGTACGTTCGGGCGCTCGAGGGGGCGGACGCGGGGTGAGACCCTGAGAGCGATTCCGGCGTCACTGCCGCTCGTCTTCGTCGCGCCCTCGACGCTCACGAGCTCGACCTGCGGCGTCTGATCGGCCGGCCGCTCGCGAACGTGGTCCCTCCCTTGCCGGATCGAGACCTCAGCGAAGGAGATATGGACCGCAGGCAGTTCCTCGTCGTCGCCGGCAGTGCACTGGCCGCCACCCGCCTCACCGCCTGCGGCGACGAGCGCACCCCGCGTCGCCGCCGCACCGAGGGACGCTGGGAGGAGGTCCGCGCCCGCTTCCTCGCCGCCGAGGATTGGATCCACATGGCGGGCCTGCTCATCGCATCGCACCCGGAGCCCGTGCGCAAGCGCATCCGCGAGCACCGCCGCGGCCTGGATGAGAACCCCGGCATCTACGTGGACGACCACTTCGAGGACGGCGAGGCCGCGGCGCGCGCCGCCGCGGCCGACTACCTCGGCGTGGACGCCGCGGACGTGGCGCTCACGGACAGCACCACCATGGCCATCGCCCTGGTCTACAACGGCATGGCCGTCCGGGCGGGCCAGGAGCTGCTCACCACCGAGCACGACTACTTCGTCACCCACGAGGCGCTGAACTACAAGGCCGCCCGCAGCGGCGCCGCCGTGCGTCGCATTCGCCTCTACGATGACGCAGCGAGCGCCACGGCCGAGGAGATCGTGGCGCGTGTGCGGCAGGCGATCCGCCCCGAAACCCGCGCGCTGGCGTTCACGTGGGTGCACTCCGGCACCGGGCTCAAGCTCCCGTCGCGGGAGATCGCGCGGGTCGTGGCGGAGGCCAACGCCGGCCGCGGCGAGGCGGACCGGCTCCTCTACTGCCTCGACGGCGTGCACGGGCTCGCCGTGGAGCCGGACGACCTGCCGGAATTGGGCTGCGACTTCTTCATGGCCGGGACCCACAAATGGCTCTTCGGCCCCCGCGGCACCGGCATCCTCTGGGGCGCGCCGCGCGCGCAGGCGACGGTCGCGCCCACGATCCCCACCTTCTCGCGGCAGGAGGGGTGGGGCCCCCGCATGTCGCCGGGCGGCTTCAAGGCGTTCGAGCACCAGTGGGCGCTGACGGAGGCGTTCCGTTTCCAACGGGAGCTGGGCAAAGGCGACGTCGCCGAGCGGATCCACCTCCTCGCCCGCCAGACCAAGCAGGGGCTCGCCCGCATGCGTCACGTCCGCCTGTACACGCCCATGGACGACGCGCTCTCCGCCGGCATCGTGTGCTTCGACGTGCGGGGGATGTCGCCGGCGGACGTGGTGCGGCGGCTCCGCGAGCGGAAGATCGTCGCCAGCGAGGCGCCCTACACGCCGTCGCACGCCCGGCTCGCGCCAGGGCTGCTGAACTCGCCGGAAGAGGTCGAGCGGACGCTCGCGGCGATCGCGGAGCTGGGGTGATTCCGGGAACGCGTCTGCCGGTCGGCGTGAACAAGCTGCGGCCCCACGACGGCGCCGTGCGCGTGCACCGTCTGGACCACCCCGTTCGCGGTCACGCCTCGCTCACGACCCCGTCGGCCGGACGACGGCGAGCCCTCGGAGATGACGCGGCGCCGACGGGTACGCGGCGGCCTGTCGCCAGCTCGCGCCGCCGTCATTGGAGTGGTGGATGCCGCGCTCATCGGCCGCCCAGAGCTCGCCCGTCGTGGCGCCGGCGCGCAGCAGCGGCGCGATGGTGTTCGGCGGCTCCGGCCACCCGCCGAGCACGCGCTGCCAGCGACCGCGCCCTTCGCGGCGGTAGAGACGGCCGTCGGACGCGCCGGCCACGTACGCCGCGTGCGCGTGCGAGGCGGCGGACACCACGACGACATCGGGCCGCCCCGGGTCGATGGCGACGCTGCGCAGGTAGCCGACGTCCAGGCCCGTCTCCGGCGTCTCCCACGTGGCTCCGCCGTCGTGGCTCTCGAAGTACCCGTCCCCGGCGGCGACGCGCAGCGTCTCGGGCCGTTCGGGGTGGATGGCCAGCTCGTGCGTGTCCCACGGTCCGCCGGCCACGCGGTCGCGCCAGCTCCGTCCGCCGTCGACCGTGGAGACCAGCGCGCCCGCCTCGATCGCGACCCAGAGCCGCCCCGGCCGGCCCGGGTCGCCGGCGATCCAGCGCACGTGGTGCGTCTCCGGCCGCGGCGGGAACGACCACTCGGAAGACGATGGCAGCTCCTCGAGGTCGCGCGTCGGCTCCCACGTGCGCCCGCCATCGCCCGACCGCCACACCGCGCTGGGCTCCGTCCCGACCCACACGACGTCATCCTCGGCCGGGTCCGCCGTGAGGGCCGTGATGCGCAGGTCGCGAAGCCCGACGTTGCGCCACGATGCGCCGCCATCGTCGCTGCGGAACACCCCGCCCCGGTCCGTCCCGCACCACGCCCGGCCCGGGACCCGTGGGTCCGCCGCCAGGCAGGTGGGGCGCTGGTCGTCCAGGCCCGTTGTCGGGTGCAGCATCTGCATCATCGCCCCGACGCCGTCGAGGGCGAGGATTTCACTTTGCGTGGCGACGAGTACGGTCATGGGCGTCTCTCCGGCGGTGGTGGCGGCAGTGCGAGGGTGGCAGCGCCGCCGCGGTGGCGGCAGTGGCGCCGGTCCGGTGGCGGTGGCGCCTGTGCGCCGGCATCGGCGCCGACGCGCCGGCATGGCCACGCCCGGGCGGCGGGGTGGCGGGAGGGGGTGGAGCAAGAGGCGGGCCCGGGGGTGGAGCCGGCAGACGCATACGTAGACGCATCGAGGCCGGAGTTCCGCAGAGCCGTTCACCCGCGGGTTCGGAGCCGCGCGGCCCCTCGCCGCGCTCGGTCCGCGGGTGCCTACGACTCCGAAGTGACGGGACGACCGCTCTACGTCCCCGAATCAGGGCGCGCTCGACGAAGACGTTCCGGCTCTCGACCGCACCCACCGCTACGGCCCGCTCGACGGCCTCGGCGGCCGACCGGCGGCGCGCCGCCCGATGCACGCGACGAGATCGCGGCGCTGCACGGCATGGCTCACCATGCCGGGACACCGCGCTTGTCGGCGTAGTAGAACAACAGGTCGACGTTGCCCGGCGCATGACCGAGCTCCCTCAACAGCAGTGCGACCTGCCCTCGGTAGTGGATGCCGTGGTTGACCGCATGGTGCAGCAATTCGCCCATCGGCATCGAGCGGCTCGCGCCTCCGGCTCCCTGGTAGGCGATGTCACGGGCCAGGTCCTCGTCCTCGAGCCCGGCCAGGTATCCGCGCACGTAGCCTTCCACCCGGCGCCAGTCGGAGATGAGCGACTCCGCCGTCGGGTAGGCATCGGGCTCGAGACGCGGTCCGCGCGCCGGGCCGCCACACCGCTCGAGCCAGCCCCATTCCGTGCTCAGGGCATGGACCAGCGTGTTCCTGACGGACCCGTAGCTCCCGGCCACGGACCGTCCGAACTCCTCCGGCGTGAGCCGCGAGACCACGCGGAACAGCCTTTCGTTCGCCCAGTAGCCGTAGTCGAAGAGGAGTTGGAGGCCGTTGATCGTCATCGGGTACGCCTCGCTTTCCGGTTCATTCGAACCTGCCGCCATCGGAAGCGGCGCCGTCGGTCATGCTGCCGTGTGCGATACCGGATTCGGTTGATCGATCGTCTTCGGAACGGGCGGGCGCGGGCGCGAGGCGGGGCTGCCTGATCCACGCCCTCGACGCTTGAGCCCCGCCCGCGACGTCCGGGCCGCCTCCCTCGCGCCCGCGCCCGCCCTCGCCCAGAGGACGATTCACGAACGGACCCCGCCGACGTGGTATGATACGGAATACGCCGCACCCATCCCCGGGGACCGCTCCCTGAGGAGCCACCGCGTCAGTCGAGCGGCAGGGAATGCTCCCTCACCTGTTCCGACGTGAGACCGAAGACCGGCGGAGTCGCCACCCCGATCATCCCCAGCATGAAATAGATTTGCCCGCGATGATGGACCTCGTGCTCGACCATCGCGCGGAGCCATTTCCATTTCGTGATCGAGGCGCCGGCCGGCGTCGTACACCGGCCGGCCAGATCCTCTTCGGTCAGACTTCGAAAGATCTCCAGCGACTCCTCGTGCATGGCGTCGAGGTACCGACGCACCGCCGCCGCTCCCTCCGCGAGCTCGGGACCGTGACCAGGGTAGCGCGACGGCCGGCCGGCCACGTTCTCGGCGAACATATAGCGCTCCATCGCGGCGAGATGGCGGACCAGGTCCCCGAAGCTGAACCGCCCCTCCGCCGCCCGCCACTCGATCCGTTCGTCCGGGATCAGCCGGACCACTCGACGGGTCCGCTCCCGGATTCCCTCGTAGTACGGCAGGAAGACCGACATCGACCGGATCTCCATGCTGCCTCCTCGCCGTCGCTGTTGCGGATTGTTCACCGGCAAGATACAATAATGCAATGATGGAGACAATAGTAATATTGTCACTGTGACATTCTGGCGTCCGACGCTCGGCGCTGCCGAGCCGGTGTACCTCGCGCTGGTCAGCGCCATCGAACGCGATCTCGCGGAGGGGCGTCTGCAAACCGGAGAGAAGCTTCCTCCGCAGCGGAAGCTCGCGCGTGCCCTCGGGATCTCGTTGGGCACGGTCACGCGCGCGTACGCGGAAGCCGAGAGGCGGGGCCTCGTGTACGGCGAGGTGGGCCGTGGCACGTTCGCCGGACGTCGGCCGGCGGAGGACCGGTTCGGCGGCGGGACCACCGGTGGGACGGACCTCGCCCTGACGTGGCCGCTCTATGGATTGGATCCGGACCTGGGCGCGGCGCTCCGGGAGCTTTCTCTACGGGCGGACCTGCATCGGTTTCTCGAGTACGGACCGAATGTCGGACACCGGCGTCACCGGTCGGCGGGGCGGCAGTGGGCGGAGCACCAGGGGATCACCGTCGAGGAGGACCGTATCGTGGTCTGCGTGGGTGCCCAGCATGCCATGACGGTCGTGCTCGGCACCGTTTGTCAGCCGGGTGACTGTCTACTGGCGGAACCGGTCACGTACCCGGGGCTGAAGGCGTTGGCTGCGGCTCAGCATCTTCGTTTGGTCGGGGTGCCGATGGATGAGGAAGGCATGCTGCCCGATGCGTTCCGGAGCCTGTGCGAGAGCCGACGGCCTCGCGCCCTCTACACCATCCCGACGATCCAGAACCCGACGGCGGCGGTGCTCGGGGAAGATCGGAAGGACGAGATCGCGGCGATCGCGCGAGAGCACGGCGTCGCGATCATCGAGGATGAGGTCCACCGCCTGCTCCACCCGGACCCGCCGCCGGCGTTCGCCACGATCGCGCCTGACATCACGTATACGATCCTGAGTCTGTCGAAGGTCGTGGCGGGCGGGCTCCGAGTCGCGTTCCTCGTTACGCCGCCCGGGCGGGCCGAACGGGTGGGGCACCTCCTCTGGGCGACGACCTGGATGGCGCCTCCCCTGATGGCGGAGGTGGGCGCGAGGTGGATCGAGGATGGGACGGCGGCGGCGACCGCGCTCCGCAAGCGGCAGGAAGCGGCCGCGAGGCAGGCGATCGCCGCGGAGGAGCTGGGCCGTGACTCCTATCGCAGTGCGCCCAACGCATACCACGTATGGCTGCCGTTGCCGCGCGGCTGGAGCGCGGCGGATTTCACGCTGGAGTGCGAGCGCCGGGGTGTCGCGGTGTCCAGTGCGGCGACGTTCGCCGTGAGCCGTGAGCACGCCGGCGATGCGGTTCGCCTCTCGCTGACGGGACCGGCGAGTCGCGACGACCTGCGCCGGGGGCTCCGCACCGTGGCGGGAGTCCTCCACGCCGAGCTCCCGGCGACCCCGGTCATCTGAGGAACGCGCGATCTCCGCATCGCGGGGATCGCGGCCACAATCGGACGAGTGTGATACCACGTTCGCGGGGTCCGTTCGCGAATGCCGCTCGCCCGTTCCGAAGATGATCGGATCAACTGAATCCAGTATGAGAGAGGCGTCATGGAGACCACGCGGAGTCGCACGATCATATGGGAGGACCCCGCCCCCTTCGGCAGGGCGGCGCCATCGCTGAGCGGCCTCGACTTTCTGCGAGCGATCGGCAGCGGCGAACTGCCGGAACCTCCGATGATGCGCACGCTCGGCATCGAGGCGATCGAGGTGGAGGAGGGCCGCGCCGTCTTCGCCGCCGAGCCCCAGGAGTACCACTACAACCCGCTGGGCGTGGTCCACGGCGGCTTCACCGCGGCGCTCGCCGACACCGCCATGGGATGCGCGGTGCATTCGCTCCTGCCGAAGGGGGTGGGATACACCACGCTCGAGGTGAAGGTGAACTTCGTGCGCCCGCTCCGGGCCGGCATGGGTCGGGTGCGGTGCGAGGGCAGCGCCGTCCACGTCGGTTCGCGCGTGGCGACGGCCGAGGCGCGCGTGGTCGACGACGCGGGTCGGATCTACGCCCACGCGACGACGACCTGCCTCATCCTGCGGCCGTCCGGCGACGGGGGCGGCTGACCGCTTCGCTGCGGCTCGTCAGTCCTCCTTCAACGCCTCCATCGGCTGGATCCCGAGCCCGCGCCGCGCGGGTCCCACGGCGGCCAGCAGCCCCGTGATCAGCATCAGCGCGACGACGCCGCCCAGGAAGAGCGCCGCCTCCGGCCCGGCGCCTCCGTTGCCGACGAGCAGCGCCCCGCCGAGGAGGGCGCCGAGGAGTCCGCCGAGACCGAGCTGCCAGGCGGCGCGCGCGAAGATGCTCGCCAGCAGGCGGCCCGGGCGGGCGCCGAGTGCGACGCGCACGCCGATCTCCTTGCGGCGCCGCGTGACGGTGAGCGACGTGAGCGCGTGGATGCCCGCCGCGGAGAGGAGCAGGACGGTGCCCAGGACGCTCAGGAGGATGGCGACGGTCATGGCGAAATAGCGGGGGTACCGCTCGCGGACGGCCGAATACTCGTCGCCAAGATCCTCGAGGACCTCCGCACCCCTCGGCCCGGGGAAGAGGCGGGCGAGCACCCGACGGATCGGGCGGGGCGGGCCGCCGCGCCGCTCACTCACGGCCGCACCACCCCCTCCCACATCCGCGCCATCGAGGCCCGCGCCTCCTCGAGCGCCCTCCACCCGGCCGGCGTGAGCCGGAAGGTCCGGCGCGCCCGGCCTCCTTCCGGAGCGGCGACCTCCGTCGAAGCGGTGAGGCCCTGCTCTTCCAGCCGCACGAGCGTGACCCAGACGGTCTGCACCGAGACCCTCCGCCCGGCGACACGGGCGAGCTCGTCACGGATCGCCGCGCCGTAGGCCCCGTCGCCCAGCCGAACGACGGCCAGCATCACGAGTTGTTGCAGCTCTCCGAGACTCATGGGCTCGCTCCGGCGGTCCGCCGCAATTTCGACATTGTCGAAAACAGGGTGCACACGCCGCCCCGAGCGACGCAAGAGTGTCGTTGCCGCGGTGCCGTCCTCCGCCGGTCCGGTGCGAGCCGTGCCGGAATGCTCCGGCCCCGTGAGATTGGAGGCGCTCAGCCCGCGCCGACCGCCGCGGACAGCGCATCGAGCAGGCGCGCCGGATCGCGGTAGCTGTCGCGGCCGAGACGGAGGTGGAACGCGGCGCGGGAGACGGAGTCGGTGAGCAGGGAGAGGACGTCGCGGGCCGTCGCGCGGTCGGCGAGGAGCCACGGGCTCTGCCGGATCAGGAGCGTCAGCGCGTCGGCCGCGGTGGCGGGCGACGTTGCCGTCGGCCGTTCGGCGACGACGCGTGGGAAGAGGACGCCGGCGAGCCGCGCGCTGCGGCGCCAGGCGCCGGGCCCGAAGTCAGTGGGTTCCACCGGGTCGCGCTCGCCGAGCGGGACGCCGGCGGCGTAGCCGCGGTCCAGGTGGAAGGCGCGGGGCCACCCCTCGACGACGATGGCGCCGTCCGGCGCGCGGCCGAGCACGACGTGGTCATCGGAGATGTAGTCCCACCCGCTGCGGATGAGGTTGACCGTCGTCGTCGTCTTGCCGGCGAAGGCGTCGCCGACGAGCAGCCATGCGCCCCCGTCGGGCGCGACGATGGCGGCGGCGTGCAGCAGTGCGCGGCGCATGCGGTTGAGCAGCAGCGCCGACGCGAGGGTGAGCGCCGAGAAGACGGCCGCGTTGCGCGGCTCGGCCGGCGTGGCGACGGGCCGCGCGGCGTCGGGCGTCAAGGCGACTGTCGCCTGGAGGCGCCCGAGGTCGACCTCGCCGGCGACGCCGCCGTCACGCGCGACGAGGGCGATGCGCCCCTCCGGTTCCGGGATCCACGCCTCGACCGGCTCGAGCGCCAGGGTGGGGCGCCCTGGCGGCGCGCCGCGCGGCGCCGGTCGCACCGTCACCTCGATCACCGCGCCCGACCCGTCGGGGCGGTCGAGCCCGAGCGGGAGGCGCGGCAGCCAGTGGCGTACCTGCGGCGCCGCGGCCTCGTCGGCGACGAGGCGGAGCGAGCCGTCCTCGAGGAGCGCGCAGCCGAGCGCGGCCGTCGCCACGCTCATCCGCTCGCCCCGGTCCCGAGCACGCGGTAGCCGGCGCCGGGCGCGGGCTCGTCGGGGTACCCCTCGAGCCACGCGTGCGCCACCACCTCGCCCGTTTCGGGGTCGCGCCGCGCACCCAGGCGCAGCGTCGCCGCGCCGCCCAGCCGGCGGACCGCCAGGCACCCCGCAACGGAACGGTACAGACAGGTGTTCCGCCAGGGCGAGAGCGGGAGTCGGCTGAGGACACGGAGCGCGCGGTGGGCGGTCCGGACGGCCGCCCGCTCCCCGGGCCGCAGCTCCCCGGCGGCATCCGCCTCCAGCAGCCGCTTCAGGCGCTCGCCTCCCAGGTGTCGCGGTGCGGCCAGCGCCGCCATGGCGCCGGCGAGGAAGGGACGCGGCGAGATCACGACGCCGACGGCGGTCGGACGGGGTCGCGCGCCTCGAGGCCCTCGAACTCCGCGGCGATCGCGTCGTCGGAGAGGTCACGGCCGAAATCCCGGCGGCGCTCCAGGTCGAGGTCGCCTTCCTTCAACGCTTCGGCCAGCGGCGAGTTCCTCAGGAAGTCCACGAGACTCTCCGGCCCTGCCAGGCGCGCGTAATCTTCCACGCTCGGCGCGACGACGTCGTATCCGTTCCGTGTCATAAGCTGCGGATCGTGCGCCTCGGCGCGCCGGACGACCTCGCTGAACCGGTTCTCCGCGTCTTCCAGCATCCACTTACGCATCTGGCCCTTCACCCTCCAATCCGTCCAGACTGGACAGATCGAATCTAGCGCGCGGGGCCGACCGCGTCACTCGTCAGGGCGGGCGTGATGTACTTCGTGCAGATGTCGCGCTCGGAGAGGACCTTCTTCTCGGCCATGGGTCGGCGGGCTCGGGGACCGCGCTCCGCCCGGCCATCGACACGCTCGCGCCAGCCTCACGGCGGCGGCAATCGAAACAGCGCGACCCGTTCGACGTCCGTTTCCGGGTCCCGCAGCACGCCGACGACCAACTCGTTCGAAACGAACGGTGGCGGATCGGCGAGGACGGCCGCCGGCAGAATCACGGTCCGAGCGGGTCGGCCCGTCGGGCTCAGGACATCGAAATAGGTACGGCTCGGTCCATCCGACGCCGGCCATCGCCTCAGCCACAGGTTCCCCGCAGCGCCGATCTGCAATCCGATGATCTCCGGCAGGACATCCGGGAGGGAACGGGTGCGCGCGGCCTCGGACATCCCCATCACGCGATCGAGCGGAACGGGAATGGAATCCAGCCTCGCGTCGAATGCCCGAGCGCTGTCCCGAGCCGCCGATTCCGGCACGGGGCGCGGAGACCTCGGCAGGCTCACGACACGCAGCGTATCGCCCGACGAGGTCCAGGACACCACTTCGTATGCATCGCCGCGCGCGGTGTATATGGTGCCCTCGGCAGTGATGTCCCAGCTCGCACGAGGCTCGAAGGGAGCGAGATTGACACCGTCCAACACTCGCCCACCCTCATTGCTGATCAGGTAGGACGCACGTCCCAGGTAGCGCGACGTGGGGAGCGCGGGCACAGCGATCGTGTCCCCCGTGGCGCCTGCGGAGTCGTATACGATGTAGAAGTATCGCAGGCGCTCGCCGTTCCGGTACAGGTAATTGGGATAGTAGTACCGGGTCCCATCGGTCTTCCCGCGGGCCGACCAGGGGCTTGCGACCCCGCCCAACGGGATGATGTACAGCACCGAATCGGCGAACGCGCCTCCCGAGCGATAGCCGAATACCGTCAGTCGGTATGCATCCCGAACATAGAGGCGACCCTGCGGGTCGAACGTGAGATCGTTCGGCCAGACGAACTCCCCCGGGCCCCTACCCTCCGAGCCCACCGTCCCCAGGAACGAGCCGGACGCATCGAATGCGCGCACGGTCGAGCCGAGACGGTCCGCCACGTAGACTTCGCCGCGAGGCCCCACGGTGACGCCCGTTACGTCTCCGAGGATCTCCTCGGGCGGGCCATCGAGCGTTCCGATCGTCCACGCCTGTTCCGCAGTGACGGTGTCCGGCGGGGCTACGGCCGCGTCCTCACGTGGCGGCTCACCCGTGCAGCCGCTCCAGCCGAAGGGCACCAACAGCAGCGTAACGTGAAGCAGCCCGCTCCGCGCGACGACGCTCCGCGGCCGGCGCGTCGTACTCCAGCTATGGGCAGGCGCGCACCGCAGCAGGGAGCTATGGGCAGGCGCGCACCGCAGCAAGGATTTCATTCGTTGTCCACGGGTTGACCAAAGACGTCGAATGCGTCCGCGGCGTGTTCGTGCAACCTTTCGGCAGGCCGCGCGAGACGCACCGCGACGCACCTTCGTCCCTACTCGGCAGGTGCCGGGGGATCGGCCCGGCGCTTTTCGCGAGGAGCGCATTCCAGCCTCCACGCCCGTGACGATAGTCGTGAAGCGCTCCGTGAGCAAAGGTCTCGTTCCCGGGAATCGGCTGCGGAGGCGGAAGGGTTCACCCCCCGCCGACCATTGTGTGTCGACGTCACGCGTGAGCAACCGCGGTCACGCCCAAACGCAAAAGCGCGTCCCCGAAATCGCAACTCGATCGCGACTTCGGGGACGCGCAGGTCCGATAGGGGCTTACGCCCTCGGTTCAGCTCCCGCGGCAGGACTCGAACCTGCGACCCGACGGTTAACAGCCGTCTGCTCTACCAACTGAGCTACGCGGGAATGGCCTCTCCAGACCACGAAATATACCCGCGAAGCGCCACCCGGTCAACCGGTTGCGGCGGCACGAACGGGGCCACCGTGCGGCCGGCGACCCCGCCCGTCACTCCCCGTGGCAGCGCTGCGCACCCGCTCAGCGCAACCCCGCCGCCCCGCTCCCGCCCCCCGTAAACGTAAACGCTCCCGCTCCAGGCGGCGCAGCCGCCGCTCCCGCTCCCGGCAGTTCCCGGCCATGCCGGGGCCTTCCCCCCTCCACCACACCCCCTCCCGGGAACACCCCAGCCCCAGCCCCAGCCCCAGCCCGGCGGCGCCTCCGGCGCCGCCCTCAGAACAGACTCCGCCGCACCCGGAAATCCACGTTATCCCGCACCCATTTCCACAGCGCGTCCTGCGCTTCGACGGCCGAGTCAGGGAGCATCTGCTCGTGCCAGCCGGCCATGACCACGTGGTCGACGGTCCAGAGGCGGACGCGGCCGCGGGGCACGTGTCGTTCCCAGGCGACGGCCACGGGCGGGTCGGGGTAGAGCAGCCGGACCGTGACGTTGCGCGCGAGGTACTCGAGGTCGCCGAGCTCGATGCCCTCGTAGCGCGCGGGGTCGTCCACCTGTGTGCGGCGGCCGGCGCCGCGGGCGGTGAGGTCCGGCACGCCATCGCTCAGCACGACGAGCGTGATCGGCGCGAGCGTCAGGTTCTGCCGTTTGACGAGGGTCGCGGCGCGCCGGAAGAACGCGTTGAAGTCCGTGAACCGGTCGTCGGGCTGGAACCACTCGCGCAGGTCCTTCTCGATCTCGGCGACCGAGTGGCCACGGAAGTCGTGGATCGGATGGAACGCCTGCGGCTCGCCGGGTTCCTCGCCGCCGATCGCGCCGACGAAGAGCGCGCGCGGCACTTCCAACCCGCCCAGGCCGTTCATGTGGCCGTAGATGTAGCGCGCGGTGAAGGATAGCGCGTCATCGTAATGGCCGGTCGAGCGGAACGAGCCGCTCACGTCGACGCCGATCACGATCGTGGTGCGCGGCGGCGGATTGGCCGGCGCATCCAGCGAGCACCCGGCGACGGCCGTGAGCAGCAGGAGGGCGACGGCGCGACCGAACGGTCCGGCGTGCCGCCACGCGCCCAGGCGGCGGGCCGCGCCGAACCGCCGACGCGCGCGCTCCGCCCCGTGCCGGCCGGCGGAACACTGCATCGCCGGGGCCGCTCGCCGGTCGTGTTCGCGGACGTCCGCCTCTGCGCACCGGCGTCGCGCTACGCCCGGCGCGGGGCGGCATCGGGCCGGGGCGGCCTGGATGCCGGAGCCCGGATGCATGGCTTGCCTGTCCATGGCGCTACGCCTCCGACGGGGCGGCAGCGGCCTTCAGTCCGCGGCCGCGCGCGGGCGATTCCGCGCGCTCGCGGGCCAGCGGCAGGCGCGCCATCGCCTCCTCCAGGTCCTTGAACGGCAGCGAGAAGACCGGCTGCGAGAGGACGACGACCAGGCAGAAGTTGATCGCGCCGGCCAGCACCTGGAGCGGCGGCAGCGCAGCCAGATCGGCCAACTCGCGGCCCTTCTGCTGGAACCAGTCGCGCTCGCGCTTGAAGTCCTGGATGATCCCCTTCCACCAGCCGCTCTCGTGTCGCGCCGGCTCCGCGACCGCCGCGTCCGCGCCTTCGATCGTGATCGTCTGGCGCGAGAGGACCGCCAGCAACGCCGGCGTGCCGAACCGGCCGAAGAGGAACCACGTCATCGCACGGATCCCGATCCAGCCGCAGCACGCGATCGCCAGCGTGCCGAACAACCCGAGCCGCACCTCGCCGCCCGTCTGCTGCGCGATCCACGGGACCGCCGCGTCGACCAGCTCGCGGTACAGGAAGAAGACCTCGAAGAACATGACGATGAACTCGATCACCACCATCTGCACGATCTGCTTCACCTTCCGCCCCGCGACCGCCTCGCCCAACACCTGCACGGACGCGAAGCTCCCCGCGATCAGCATGAACAGGAAGAGGAACAGGATCGGCGTGATCACCGCCGGGTGCGTGGCCGTCCCCGTCAGGTCGTAGAACACCTCCGACAGCGTGGGCCGCAGCGTGAACGTGAAGATCGACGCCTCGATCGCCGACCACAGCACCGTCAGCAGGAACGCGAGCCACGGCACGCCCGGCTTGAAGTACCGCCGCGACGTCCAATCGAGCGCCGCGAACGGCGAGGCCACCAGCTCCCGCGCGATCCGGATCAACAGCAGCGTACCGTACCGCAACGTCCCCCACACCCAGCCGAGCAGCACGATCGTCAACCGCGCGAACCCGACCCAGAACAGCCATACCGTCCGGCCCGCATCCCACCACGTCAGCGCCAGCGTCCGCAGATACTCCCCCCGATGGGCACGGAACGGCAGCGTGTACACCGAGACCATGGTCGACCAGATGCCGACCACCATCAAGAGCGCGGGAAGCAGAATGAATACGCGGGTGGCGACCATCGCCTGCAACGGACCGCCGGGCCACCACACCGTCTCGATCACCGCCCGCTGCCACTCAGGGATCCAGGCGATGAGCCCCAGCAGGAACTCCCCCGCGGGCCGCCACTCCGGCGGCAGGGCTTGGATCAGGGCGTCGAACATGGCATTCCCTCCCTTTCGGGTTGTACCGCCGGCCGGCAACGACGACACACGGATGCCAGCCTGCGATGACAAAGGGCCACCACGGGAACGGCGCCGGTCCAGCGCCGGGGGAGAGAAGCCCGGTAAGACGCGACCACACGGCCGCGTCACCGTTCAAGACCGTCGTTTCGGGTTCCGGGATCCCGCTAAGATAACGCGAGCGGCCCGGCGAGTCCATGGGGTCGAAGCGACGCCCCATGCCGCGCCGGATCAAGGTGGTCGTGCGCGTGCGGGTGCGCGAGCGCCAGCGTGCGGGTGCGCGGCCCGTATCCCGTAAACGTAAACGTTCCCGCTCCAGGCGGCGCAGCCGCCGCTCCCGCTCCCGGCCGTTCCCCTCCAGCTCCCGCCCCTCCCCGGGCCGTCCTCCCCTCCACCACACCGCCTCCCGGGCACTCCCTAGCCCCAGCCCCAGCCCTAGCCCGGGCGCCCGAAGGGCGCCCCCTCAAAACACGTTCTTCGCCTTGAGCAGCCGCACGAACGGCCGGTACAACACCTTGTTGACGGTGTAGCGGCCGTCGGCGTCGGGGACGAGCAGGTGGCCGTCGGCGAGTGCGGAGAGGAGGAGCCGGCTGTCGAGCGGCGGCCTCTGGAACACGGCGGCGTGGTCGTCCACGGTGAGGCCGCCGTGCTGGATCGCGGCGGCAATCGTGTGGAGCGTGTCGAGCGGGAGCCGTTCGAGGAAGCTCGTGTCGATGAGGCGGGGCGCGCGGAAGACGAGCGTGTGTTCTTCGACGGCGGCGATCGACCGGAGCCAGTGGTAGAGCGCGAGGAAGACGTTCCCCTCGGCGATGCGCGCGAGTTGTTCGAAGAAAACGCGTTGCGTCTCCTCCTGGCGCGCGCGCTCGCCGGTGAGGCGGCGGTAGCGGCGACTGCCGCGCAGGCGCTCGTCGGGCTCGAAGCGGATCGCGAAGCCGCTCACGTGGTGGCGCTGGAGGATCGCCGTCTGGAGCAGGTCCGGCGGCAGGTTCGTGGTGTCGATCTCGAAGGTGAAGTGGTCCTGGATCGCGAGGACGCGGTGCAGGTAGCGCCACGCGTGTTCCTCCATGGTGACGACCCAGAAGATCTGGCGGTTGGTGGCGGCAATGAGGGCCAGCAGTTCGCGGAGCAGGGCGAAGCCGCCGACAGTGCGCAGGAAGAGGCCGTGCGCGTCCTCGATGATGACGATGCGTCGTTCATCGCGGTGTACGTGGGCGGCGAGGTCGGCGAAGGAGCGTGCGCCGACGGCGCCGAGGAGGGCGGCCAGCCGCGCGACGAGCGCGTCCGCCGTGCGCGGTGTCCCGCGCAGGTCGAGGGGTGTGACGGGGAAGCCGGCCAGGACGGTGCGCCACGCGGCGTTGAGGAGCGTCGTCTTGCCGCTCCCCTTCTCGCCGTAGAGCGCGAGCGACGTCGGGTGTCCCTCCTTCCACCGCTCGAAGGCGTGCCGGATCCTTTCGAGTTCGGCTTCGCGGCCGACCAGGAAGTCGTCCCATTCGAGCGGCGCGAGCGCGAAGAGCTGGCGGTAGACCAGTGGCAGGTTCGCGGTGATCCGCTCGTCGAGTTCGGCGGCATCGAGGGAGGAGAGGATCGTGCTCTTCTCGATGGGCGCCATGCCGAGTCGTGCCGCCGCGCGGTCCCAGGCGACGCGAACGCGGGTCCCTCCACTCCCCGCGGCCTCGCGGATCGCGGCGAGTGCGCGGACCGTCGCCCGCCGCCCGGTCGCGAGCGACGAGTCGAGTCGCGCCTTCGTCTCTTCCGCGAGCACGATCTGCCGGATGTCCGCGGCGTTGCACGCTCGCACCGTCGCGGCCATCTCGGCCATGGCATCATCGACCAGCCGGGCGACGCCGAAGGCGACGGACTCTTCGAGCGTGACGGTCGCCTCGAGCAGCCCGTCGAGCCGGCCGACGGCGCGCTGGAGCACGCCGGAAACCAGCTCCGCCGCCGGTGTCGGGCGATCGGCCTCGCGGCCGGCGCCGCGCAGCGCGGCGGCCACGTTGAACGCCACCGCCTGCCGGAGCCGCTGCAACTCGGCGCGCGCCGCATCCAGCTCGGCGCCGGCGGTCTGGAGCAGCGCCACGATGTCGCGTCCGACGCGCGCCTGGCAGGAACCCGCCACGAAGCGCCGGAGCGGCGCCTCGCGGGCGGCGACATCGCCCGGCGCGTCCGGCAGGCGCTCGAGCGAGAAGAGGCGCAGGTCGCGGGACTCGGCCACTGTCGACGGGAGCCGGGCGACCTCCTCGCGGAGTGCGGTGATCGGCGCCCAGACCTCCTTCCACGCGCTCGCCCGTTCATCCAGGAGTTCGCGCCCGGCCGAGAACGCCTTCTGGATCATGCCATCCAGCTCGGGGAGGACCTCGGTCGGTTCGCGGCCCGAGGCGAACAGCTCGGCGGCGCGGTCCTGCGCGCCGCTCAGCGCATCGCGCAGCGACTGGATCGGAGTGCGTAGCCGCGCATCGATCGAGTCGCGCACCACGGCAGCCGCGCGGATCGCGGCCGCGCGCGCCGCCGCGGCGACCGCCGTGGTCTCCGCCTCCGCCCGGAGCGAATCGAGCAGCCCCGCGTCGTAGCGTTCCCACCCCTCGGCAATGTCGAGTGCGCGCTCGCGGATGCGGTCGCGGAACCGGGCGCGCCGCGCGGGCGAGACCGTGCGGGACCGCCGCTCGATGGTGCCGATGGTTTCGAGTGTGGCTTCGAGCGACGCCCGCGCCGACCGCGTCGCCGTCGCCAGCGTCGCGCGGATCCGGTCCGCATCGCCCCGGATCTCCTCCCGCAGCACGTGCGTACTCTCTTCGAGCTCGTCCTGCCGCGCCTTCAGCATGCTCGCCAGTGCGTCGCCGCGCTCGGCGGGCGCCGCATCCAGCGCCGTAGTGCGCGCGGCTTCGAGCGCGTCGGAAGTCGCGCGGAAGATCCGGTAGATCGCCGTCGCCGCCCGGATCCGCAGCCGCGCCAGATCGGCGAACGCGCCCGCGGACTCCGCCTCGAAGACGCACGCCTGATACGCCACCACATCGGCCACCGGGACCGTCCGCAGCCAACGCTTGCGGAGCGGCCGCAGCAACCGTTTCCCCGCCTTGAGCACGCGGATCCGTGGAGAGTCCATCGGCTGACGCCGGAACCGCGCCTCGACCTGGCGCACGCGCACCGAGCCCGGAAACCCATCGCCCATGGCGTCCACGGCGACGAGCAGCGGCGCCACGATGTCGTCGCCCCGTCCACCCGCGGCCATCGCGTCGCCCGCGTCGAGCGCCTCGACCACTTCCTCCGCGTACGCGCGACGCGCATCCTCGACCGTCGCGGCGAACGCGCGCCACCGGTCGTCATCGCCCGCACCGACCTCCGCGGCATCCGCTTCGACCCACGCCAGCCGCGTCACGGACGCGCGGTGCACCGCCTCGATCCATTCGAGAAGTCGCACCGCATGCGCATCCACCGCCGACTCGAACGGCCGCCGCAGCGAGCCCAGCACCTCCTCGAAGCCATCGGCGAGGTCGCCGAAGACCGCGACCGATGAGAACGGATCCGCGACCGCGTGGCTCATGCCGGACCTCCACGGCTCAGCGCATCACCAGGGACGAAGAACTTGCGCGCTTCGTCCTCGTCCAGTCCCAGCGCCATCTCGGGCGGCAGCAGACCCGCCTCCCGGAACGCCCGCTTCGCGCGCTCCGTCACGTCCGAGATGAACGCCACTTCCAGCCGATGGTCGTAGACGTGCGCCCGGATCTGCACCCGCGTCAGGAACGTCTCCCGGAACTCGTCCTCGATGCGCACCTCGATCGGCTCCGCCGGATACACGTACGGCGACGTCGCCGCCGCCTCGTAGCACAGCTCCCGCACCCGCACCTCGTCCACCAGCGCCGGGAGCCGCAAATCGATCCGCACCATGCAGTGCAGCGCGCCGTCGTTCGCGTTGCTCACCGGCTGACTCACCATCTGCGAGTTCGGCACCGAGACCACCGCGCCGTGCCGTGTCCGCAACCGCGTCGCCCTCAGCCCGATGCTCACCACCTCGCCGTGGTACTCCGCCACATCCACGAGATCGCCCACCTGGAACGGACGATCGATCACGATCACGATCCCGCCGAAGATGTTCTTCAACACATCCTGCGCCGCGAACCCCAATCCGATCCCCGCCGTCGCCGCGAACGCGATCAACGACTCCCGCGATGGACTGAAAACCCCCACCACGATGACGTAGAAACTGAGAAGCCACAACGAAATACTCAGCACCGGCAGGAACTGCATCAGGACCAGCCGCTGCCGCGGCAGACGCGCCGTCGTGAGCCGCGCCGACAGCGAGATCAGCGCGATGAGATAGTGCGTGCCCACGAGGATGAGGACGACCAGAACCAGGTCGGAGAGCGAGATCAGCGACGTCAGCTCCGCCGCTTTGTCGCGGACCGCGCCGATCGCGGTCCCACCGGTGTCGGCCGCCACGGCCTGCAACATGGCGGCGGTCTGCAGGATGCCCATCATGACCCGGTCCCGGTGACGAGTTGCCGCGGTTGGATCGCAATGGTCGCGACGGCGCGCGCACGTGTCGACGCGTGCCGCCGGTCCCCCGTTTGCATGTACTGTACCGCACGAATGCGCCGCTGCCGAAGTCGGAGGCAAGATTGCGCCGTTCCGCACGACCGAATCGCCGCCGCGCGCGCCGGCGTCTGCGCCGGGTCCAGTTCAGGATGACACCCGGGAAACTGGCGACGCTGGCTGCGCTGCTGCTCATCATGGCCGGCGCAATGCTGCTGCGAGTGCACGCCGATCCCGCAGGCGTCGCGGGGCTGATCGACTACGCGCGGACCGGGCGGCTCGCGCCGCTCGACCTCGTCGTGGCCGCCGGGCGCGCGCGCCGGGTGGTGGTCCTGGGAGATGTCCACGCGGCGGCGGCGCCGAAGCGGTTGGCGGCCGATGCGATCGAGGCGCTGGCGCGCGGGCCGGGGCTCGATGTCGTCGTGCTGGAAGTGGACGCGGCGTTGCAGCCGGTGATCGATGCGTACCTGGCGGGCGCGCAGGAGGACGTGACGCCACTGTTGCTGCACCCGCGGACACTGGGTGCCGGCGGTGCGCCGCGCGAGTTCCTCGAGATCTATCGCCGGGTCTGGCGGCTGAACCATGGGTTCGCGCCGGGCCGGCGGATCCGGATCCTCGCCGCCGATCTCCCCGGTTGGCCGCCGGAGCGTGCGCTCCCGCCGGCGGCGGCGGCCGCGCTCTTCGCGCGCCGGGACACGTACATGGCCGAGCGCATCGAGCGTCAGGTGCTGCGTGGCGATCCGGGGGCGCGTGCGCTCGTCTTCGTGGGTGGCTATCATGCCTTGAAGATGGGCGGTGCGGAGCTGAGCGTGGGCGGTGGCGCGCCGCGCGCCGTGACCTGGCTCGGGGCGCGGCTGCGCAGCCGGCATCCGGGCGAGGTGTTCTCGATCCTGACCGATGGCGCGGGCGGTTCTGCGGCGTACACCGCCGTCGCCGCGTTCCGCTCGACGCGCGTCGCCGAGCTGCTGCGACGGAACCTGCCGGAGATCACGGCGCCGTTCGCCCTGCGGGTCGACGACCGCTTCGATTTCCTGCATCGCCCGATCCTCGAGGTCGGCGCGCCGGGCCTCGGGCTCACGCTCCGGCCCGACGACTACCGGCTCCGTGACCTTGTGGACGGTTACATCTACCTCGGCGTCACCGGCGCGCCGACGGGAGCCGAGTGAACGGACGCAGCGCCGCGCACACCCGGTCCGCCGCTTGCCCCGGCGGGGCTTCCGCGTCGGCCGGCGGCTTCCGTGCATGAGGTTGGCACGCCTCGCCGGGGCGGGCAGCCGGCCCGACCGGCCAGTTCCACCGTAAACGCAGGTCGATCGTGCCATGCCTACGGTCCTGCTCTGCGTCGATGGGATGAAGGATGCCGATGACGAGGCCCGCGTCGAGCGCGCGCTCCGCGCCGAGCCCGGCGTCTACGGCGCCGTCGCGAACCACGAGGAGCGCTGCGCCGAGGTGGACTGCGATGACGACGAGGTCACCGTGGACCGACTGATTCGGGTGGTCGAGGAAGCCGGCTTCGGCGCGACGCTGGCGGGGTGAGCGCGGCGCGGCGGGCGCCGCCATGGGTGCGGCTGGAGCGGTTCACCCGTGGGTTCGGAGCCGCGCGGCCGCTCGCTGCGCTCGGTTCGTGGACACGTACGACCCTGAAGTGACACGACAACCGCTCCCGAACACCCGGAAACGGAAGCGGCGGTGAAGGACTGCCGGGGGCGAGCGTTTAGAGCGGCTGTCGCATCAGTTCGGAGTCGCGCACTTCGGCCGCAGGTCCGTAGCGGGCGGACACGCAACTCCGAACCGGCGGAGGAAATGCTCTAGCCGTCAATGCGGCGGATCGCCGTGAAGCGCAGCAGCGGCGCGCACGCGCACCCGCCGCTCGACTCACAGCGGCAGCGCGAGCTGTCCACCGCCGGCGTCGCCCTCCGCGCGCGTGCGGCCGCCGCCCAACCCGTACTTCCGCGCGAGCCGCCGGACCAGCCGCCTCACCCGCTGCCGGTATTCCGCCGGCGCGTACGCGGAGCGGTGGTACCACCGGTGGTACCGGTCCGCGTGATCGGGGAAGTCCCGCTCGACAATCGGCAGGAAGCTCCGCCGCGCCGAGGAGCGAAGGAAGAGCGTGTCCGGCACCACGAAACGCGCCCCGGCCTCGGCGGCCCGGCGGACCAGCGCGTCGAGCGCCGCCGGCCGGTCCACGATCGCCGGTAGGATCGGCATCAGGAACAGCCCGACGCGCAGCCCCGCCGCCGCCAGCCGCTCGATCGCCCAGAGCCGCCGTTCCGGCGTCGGCGCGCGCGGCTCGAGACGCCGGAGCAGATGCCGGTCCAACGAGATCAGCGAGACCTGAATCGACAGCTCGCCCCGCTCATCCAGTGTCCGGAGCACGTCGAGGTCCCGGACCACCAGCGGCGACTTCGTCGTGATCGAGACGCTGAGCCCCCGGTGACGGGCCAGCTCTTCGAGCACCGAACGCGTCACGCCGTAGCGCCGCTCTGCCGGCTGATACGGATCCGTGGCCGTGCCGATCGCGATCTCCTGTCCACACAGCAAACCCGGCCGCAACTCCGCGCGCAACGCCTGCGCGAGCTCCGTCTTCACCAGGATCTCGCGCTCCCACGCCTCCTGCCGCTCCCGCCCCAGGTACTCGTGCGTGTAGCGCGCATAGCAGTAGCCGCACCCGAACTCGCACCCGCGGTACGGGTTCAGCGTGTACGTGAACGGCATCCGGCCGCCGCGGTAGCGGTTCAGCGCCCGCCGCGACGCCAGCTCCCGGAACTCGACATCGCTCCGGAACTCGAGCAACGACTCGGCCGGCACCGCCGCCTCGAGACTCGGAAACAGCAGCGGCTGCTCCATGGGACCGAACGTACACCGAAGACCCGGGCGCCGCAAGGAGCGCGGGAGTGTCTGTGCCGTGCGCGAGCGCGAGCGGGTGCGCGTGCGCGTGATCGCTGCCCCGCGATCCCGATCCCGCGAACGTTTCCGCTCCCGCTCCCGTCGGCGCCGCAGAGGCGCCGATTCCGTAAACGTAGACGTTCCCGCTCCCGCTCCCGTTCCCGGCCGTTCCCATCCAGCTCCCAGTCCCCCCCGGGCCGTCCTCCCCACCACCGCACCCCCTCCCGGGCACGCCCCAGCCCCAGCCCCAGCCCTAGCCCCAGCCCGGGGCGCCCCCGGCGCCCCATCCACATGCCGGCGACCGCGTCGTAGAGGACGTGCGCGGCTATGGAAGGGAACAGGCTCCCCGTGGCGAGGAGCGGCACGGTCAGGAGGAGGCCGAGGATGGTCGCGCGGAGCATCCCCGCGCGCCGCTGGTACGCGTGGAGCAGGCCGAAGACGATGGCGGCGACGCCCACCGCGAGTGCGGTCGGAGCGCCGGCCATGACGAGTGCGGCCGGCAGGAATCCCCTGAAGACCAGCTCCTCGCCCGCGCCGGCGGCGAGAGCGAGGATGAGGAAGCCGAGGCGCTCGCCGGTCGTGCGAGGGAGGAGCTGGCGGAGGGTCGGGCTCTCGCGGGCGCCGGCCTTCCGCCACAGCCAGACGAGGAGGAGCATGACGGCGAGCAGCGCCGCCGTCCAGCGCAGGAGAGCGGACAGTGCGAGCGGCGCCAGCCCGAGCCCGCGGACGCCGAGCCCGCCGAGGAGTCCCGCCACCAGCGCCAGCGCCGCCAGCACGGCGAGCACCACCGCGGAGGTCAGGTAGACCCGGAGTCGCGGCACGGACGGCATCCCGAGTTCCGCCCGCGTCGCCTCCCCCGCGGCCAGCGGCGGCAGGAGCACGATCAGCACGACGACGAGGACACGCGCCGGCCAGGCCAACGCATCCGCCCAGAACCACACCGCCGCCGCGGCAAGCGCGACGGCGGCGATCCGCAACCCCTTCGATCTGCTCGTCACCGCGGCGGCCCGCGCCGGCCTGGTTCAGCGACACGATCCGGCGCACGAACGGCAACCGCGCCGGATCGGCTCGTGGCTTCCCTGCGTCACGACCTCGTCCCGTGTCCTGAAAGCGCCTGAAGCGCCCGTGCTCGCATCTCCCGGCGTCCCGGCCGCCCCTCGGCACCGGCCGCCCGGCTGCACCCGGCACGGGTGTGAGCAGCGATCATAATCGATGGTGGATGGGATGCAAGGGTAGGGACGTGTGGCTTCTGGAGCGATTGCCGCGTCACTTCGGAGTCGTAGGCGCCCGCGAATCGAGCCCGGCGAGCGGCGGTGCGGCTCCGGACCCGCGGCTGAACCGCGCTAGAGCGGCGGGTCCCACTTGCCCGAGGCCGGCCGGTGGCCCACTGTTGGGGAGTGCCGCGTGCAGAGCGCGGCGATTCGCGAAAGCCATTTCGAGGCGGCAGGGATACTCATGGGCGAGTCGAGTCTCGCGCAGGCCGGCGCTGCGTACGCCGCGGTGGATGCCGGCGACATCGCCGTGCGCACTTCCCGATCCACGACACGTTCCCGTGGTTCCCGCTTCCGATCGAACGGATGCTGGCGCGACGTATCGGCTGGTACCTGTTCGCGTTCGCGCGGCGGACGAGCGGCGGGGCGGAGCGCGCCCTGCGAGCGCCGCTCGTGTAACGGTCACGGCGATTGAAGATTCTGGCGTCGTTGCGGGAACGCTTTCACGCGGCACGGGCGGACCTCTTCATCCGCCTGCTTCGGCCTACGCCGGGTGCCACGCTGCTGGACCTGGGCGGAGGCGACGGCTCGCTCGCCGCCCGGATCTGCGAGCGTGTGGCTCTCGACGTGACCGTGGCGGATATCGAGACCGACCATCGCGCGGCCGTGGAGGCGCGCGGGTTCCGGTACGTGCAGCTCCCGGCTTCCGGGCCGCTCCCCTTCCGGGATCGCGAGTTCGACCTCGTGCTCTGCAACTCCGTGATCGAGCACGTCACGCTGCCCAAGGAGCGCTGCCGGACCACGGCACGTGTCGATCCGGCGGTGTGGAAGCGAGAGGCGCGGGCGGCGCAGCAGGCGTTCGCGAAGGAGGTCGCCCGTGTCGGCCGTTCGTACTTCGTCCAGACCCCGCACAAGCACTTCCCGATCGATCAGCACGTGCTCCTGCCGTTCGTTCAGTACCTTCCGCACAACGCCGCGTGCCGGCTCGTTTCCTGGACCGACCGCTTCTGGATCAAGTCGTGCTGGGGGATCGTGGATTGGGAGCTGTTCACCGCGTCGAGTCTTGGCGCACTCTTCCGGGGTCCGATCCACGTGGAGCGGTTCCTGGGGCTGCCGAAGTCGGTCGTCGCCTACCGGCGGAGACGGTGAGATCGAGGTGTGACACGGAATTCGCCGGATCCGGTCCTCAGCGAATCCTGGCGGCCCGCAACCCCGACCGCCGGGAGGATGACGTGTTCACGCGGGTCCGGTATGACACGAGCTTGCCGGGTCCGCATCCACCCGGTGGTCACGTCATTTCCGACCGCGGGTCCCGAGCCGTTGCGAAAGCGGGAACGGCGCGCTGAAGCCGTACAGGCGGCGCACCTTGTGCTCGCCGGAGGTCCCCTCGAACACGCACTGGCCGTTGCGCTGCGTGGCGTCGACGTGGCGCGCATCGGTGTACGTGGTCCGGAGCGCTGGCGCAGTCCCGGGCGGCAGATCGAGCGTGTAGACGCGCGCATCCTCGGGGCTGTTCATGGCGAAGTGCGCCGTCGTGTGTCCGATCGAGGTGCCGATCTCGAAGATGGTCGCCGGCTCCAGCGCGCGGCAGAGTATTGCCAGGGCGACGAGATCGACGGTGTACGACGGACAGGGCGGCGCCCACGCTCCCGAATAGGGCTCGATCAGCGTGACCGGCACGGGCGCTTCCAGCCCGAGCACGTCGTGTACGTGCCGCTGCGCCACGTTCCGGTGGCCGAGGTAGGCGCGCAGGAGGAACAGCGATTCGGACGCGTAGTTGACCAGATCCGGTGGCCGAGCCAGGAGACGGAGCGCGGCCGGACTGCCGCCGATGATCACGTTCCGTGCCGCGACCGCCGTCAACAGCGGTTTGGAGAGCATGAGCAATCGCTGCCTGATTGGTGATACGCCATGGTTCTGGACCGCCTGTGGCGGGCGGTCGGCCGGGAGCAAAGTTACGGCCGATCGCTGCTCGGCGGAACCGATGGACTGGAGGTGCGACCGAGGGCACGGGGGTGCCTGTGCCCTCACCGCCGGACCGCGAAGCTCCACACCGGGCCGGTGCCTCGATGATCGATGTGCCGCGATCCGGGCACCGGCGCAACCCACAATTCCAGCTCGTGCCGCCCCTTGAGCCCGGGGCGGCCGCCGGTATCCCCGGACTGCAAATGCGCGGCCGGCCGGCCGGCCGGGGCGCTTGCACTCGTTCACCTCGTCGCCATATTCTAGACTGAGTAGGAGGCTTGCAGTGAACCCGGTCCGCTCACTCGTGCTTGTAATCCTTGCGGCTGTCAGCGCCACCGCCTGCGATGGCGGCACCGAGCCGCGCGTGCCTGGCCCGTGGGAAGTCACGACGATCCGGGTTGTCCGTGGAGCCGGCCAACAGGGACGGCCCGGCGAGACGCTTCCCGATTCGGTGGCCATTGAGGCGCTGACGGAGGATGGCCTCCCGGTGCCGGAGGTGCGGGTGGATTGGTTCGTGCACCACCGGGAGAAACCGGAGGTCCTGGGGTGCGTGAACGGAGGCTTCGGCGAGAGGACCGTCACCGATCGCAGGGGCAGGTCTTCCGTGGTCGTGACGTTGGGGCCGGAGGTCGGCGAATACACTTTGCAAGCCGATCCGATCACGAACCTCCCGGTGCCAACCGTGTTCGCCTCCTTCGAGGCGGTGGCCGACGGAGTGGGTCAGTGAGGGCCCGCCGCCTGGGACGATCTTGGGTGCCCTTGATCTGTCCGGCAGCGAGATGGGTGCGCTCAACGATGGCCGACGCACTGAGGTGAAATCAGGATTTTTCCGATGTTGCGATGCCAGCTTCTTGCAGGAGTGATCCTGGCCGTCGGCTAGGCGTACTGCCCGCCCTCGACTACGTCGAGCGCGGTCGCCGATTGGGCCGGTTCCGTAGAGGCGACCGGTGTGCATGACAGGAACCGGCCCTGATGCGCGCTTGCCAATCGCGGAAGCCCGTTGCCTGGCCCGGACCGCGCCCCGACTCGGTCGGGCCGTCCGATCTTGATCGGGCTTGCGTTCGCAGCTCGATTCAACGTCGATGCATAGTCGAACGGAGGAGGTGTCCAATGAGCCGATCTGGTCTTCTCCTATCAAACATCCTTGCGGCGATGAGCACGTTCGCCTGCGACAATGGTGCGGCGCCGCGGGTACCGCAGCCCGAAGACGCAGCGATTATTCGCTTTGTGAGCGGCACAAGCCAGACGGGCGCGCCTGGCGAAACTCTTCCCGATCCGGTCGTGGTTGAGGTGGTGACAGACGATGGTATTCCGGTGTCCAACGTGGGGGTGAGCTGGGACCTGCGTTATCGGAACAATTCGGAAATATGGGGATTCGTCAACGGGAAATACCACGAGGGCACGATCACGGATGGCAACGGGAGAACATCCGTGGTCCTGACGTTGGGGCCCGAGATCGGTGAGTACAGCCTCCAAGCCGACCCGGTTACGAACGCCCTGCCGGAGTTCGCCTATTTTGAGGCCATCATCAACGACAGCACCGGCAATTGAAGATCTCAGGGAAGTGGATTGCCGCAACCGTCGGCCTTGACATTGCAGCGCTCGTCACTGACGGGGTCACTGAACGACACGTCGGATGCCCTTAATGCTATCCCTTCCACAATGTTCTCGGTGGCATCCGCCGCACAAATCACGCCGCCCTCGTAGAAGTCTCCGCCTGCGACCCGGAGCGCACGCCATCGGCTTGCCACAATCCCACGAGGGTGTCCGCCCTCGACCTCCACGTGGGTGCCGAGGAAGGCAGCGGCTCCTCGTGCGGCGTACGGGGTGCCGCGTAGGCGAATCTGGGCGCCGTTGACCCTGTTCGAGTTATCGTTCCGCTCCACCATTGCGCCGAACCCGGCAATGCACAAACCGTTATCGATGTAGATGCCGTTGTCACCGTTGTTGTAGGCCTTGGGCGCGATCAGCGTGATGATCGCCGCCTGGTCGGGTCCAAGGCGGAGTCCATCCCCGTTCCCACCGATCTGGCCGGGACCCTGCATCGCGTGTCCGTTCTCGAACAAGGAATTCTTGACGTAGGAACCACCGACGTTCTGGAACCAGACGAGCGGGGATGGGCTTGCCGGGGTGTAATCATGGAAATCCACGAAGCTTACCCCTCTGAGGTGGATGTCCCACCCCGTATTCTCTGTGTAGAATACCGGGGAGATGTCCGGATTGAATCTCCGGTTGATCTGGGCGTTGTAGGGCCCCGGTCCTTCGAGGACCAGTGAGTTGTTCCCGCTACCCGCGTACGCGTCCAGGTTGATTCCACCAATATTGTTGCCTTGGCCATCTAGAAGACCCCAGAAATTCCCCCCGGCACCGATCGTCAGCCAACGGCAGCCATCATCGAGGGCTTGCTTGATGGCGTAGGTGATGTCCACAGGTCTACCAGGAGGGCTGGAAAGCTCATAAGGACTTTCGCCGATTATCGCCCGGATAGGCATTGCTCAGGCATCCACGTTGAGGTCATCGAGGTTTCCAATACCGAAATCGTCCACGCGCGATCCGGCGCCGAGGAGGTTGTTCTCGGCGATGCACTTCCGGCTTACGTCGTCGAGACGGATGTGGTTGTCATTCATGAAACAGTTGCGGACGGCGATACACCGGGAGATCAGATCGTACCCGACCATGATGCCTTCATTCTCGCCATCGAATGTGCCGTTCCCGCCCACGAACGTGGCCGTGACGGAGCCGCAGTCCCCGAACATCGCGAGACCCTTCCGGCCATTGAACTGGGCTTCGCCTCCGAATACCGTCACGTTCTTGCCGTAAGAGCGCAGCCCGTGTTCGTTCGGGGAGTGGAGGAACCGACAGGAGATGAAGACGATGTTTTCCGTGTCCAAATAGATGTCCACGCGGTTCCAGGTGTCGGTACTCACTCCGGCAGCGTAATCGAAGATACAGTCCTCGAAGAAGCTGTCGCGGAGACGCCGCATCGTTATGCCGCCGGTCAGGACCAAGCCGGTGACGTAAAGACGCCAGAAATCTGTCCCGGACGTGTCCTGCGTGATGCGGTAACCATTGAGGTGAATGATGCGGCCCCCCGGCCCCTGGAGCCGCAGGCTGTTGATTGGAAGGTTCGGGTCGTGGTATTGCGTGAGGTTGAGCGGGCCGGTCAGGTTGACCGAGTCTTCCAGACCAGCCAGCGCTTCCCATCCGACAGCGCTTGGCGCAGGCCCGCATCCGTCGCCGGGTAGTCATACGGGGTACCGTGCGGATCATTGCCGCTGCCGAGTCGAACGAAGGCGTAACTCATCAGCGATAGTTGTAACGAACGAGTCCTTGCGAGGTAGAGCCGAGCAGCGAGGCTCCGGATACGAACAGGTTGTTCTCGACGAGCACGACATCGTTGTCGTTGGCGAGGACGAGATCATTGCCGACGAATCGACAGTTGCGCACGACGGCCGGAGCGTTCCCGACCATTCGGATTCCACCGTTGCCGTTGCCCTCGAAATGCATCCCGTGCACGTAATGCATTCCTCTCGTCGTTTTCTGGGCGAGAGGGTAGCAGGGGCCGGGTCCAACCGGGATGCCGTCCGGGGGCGATTGCAGGTACAGGCCCTCCCAACCGTTGTTGCGCGCCCCTCCGCCCAGGAAGGAGATCTGGGACATCTGGAATGTCCGCAGGCCCGCCTCGGCGTGCCCGTCGAAATAGCAGTTCACGAAGTTGAGGGCCTGCGCTCCGCGCCCCGCATGAAAGCCATCGTTGCCGGAGTTCCGAAACACACAATTCTCGAAGTACGAGAGATAAACGTTCCCAACTGAAACGAGCGCCGCCGTGCTGGAATACTGTCCGCGCTTGCCGTCGAACTCGATCCCGGTAATGGTCCAGCGCCAGCCGTCGCCCTCCGGGTTGTAGCTGAGCAGTGATCCCCCCCGAGAAACCCCGCACTACCCGCGTGATGCCCGGTCCGCCACCTTCGAGGCGGAGCTCGTGGGCGCCGGTAAGGCCGATCTGATCGAGTTCGATGGGCTGATCCAGCGTACAGGTGGGCTGACCGAAAACGATCCAGCGCTTCCCGTCTTGCAGAGCGTTGATAATGCCCTGTGCGGAACTGGAGTAGCGAGGAGTACTCCCCAAGACAACGCGTCCGCCGGTGTTGTATGGAAACGACATAGCGACCACGCTCGCGAATTGGCAGGAGGGCGTACCGAACGTGCTACCAACAAGGATACATCCGACCGGGCCACCGGCGCAAGCTTTTCATCGCCTGGCCCGGTCCCGTACCGCCTGCGCGCTACCGCCGCGACCGCCGCCCCCTCACCCCACCCACCGCCGCACCGCCGGCGCGGCCGCGGCGAGCGCGAGCCCGAGCGCCAGCCCGACCACGGCATCCGTCGCGTAATGGAAGCCGCCGTAGACAGCGCCGAGTGCCAGCGCGGCGGAGACGATGCCGACCGCGGGCGCGAGGCGCGGCAGGTAGCGCACTGCGAGCATCGTCTGCGCAGCGGAGACGGCCACGTGCGATGAGGGGAACGCCGCGCCCTGGCTCGAGCCGACTTCGAGCACGCGGTGCGCGAGGTGGTAGATCGCGCCCTCGGCGATCGGGCCGTCGGGTGCGGGGAAGAGGTAGCGCGGCCCCTGGACGGGGAAGTAGATGAAGAACAGGTAGTGCACGAAGAAGGTGAGCATCAGCGCGAAGACGACGCGCCGGAACTCCGCGGTGCGCCCCGTCGCGTAGAGGAGCAGTGGCGGGCCGTAGATGATGAGGTAGTACGAGAGGTACGCCGCGTGGAGCGCCTCGGAGAGCGGGAGGAACGGCGCGGCGGCGGCGAGCTCGCGGCTCGGTTGGCCGCCGAAGAACAGCGTCTCGAGGCGGAGGATGAGCGGGTCGAAGTAGCGGCCGTCGTAGACGGCTTTGTTGAGTACGGCGAGCTCCGCGTAGAGTGCGGGGAGCAGGAGCAGCGGGTACCAGTCCGCGAGCAGTCGTGTGGCCGTGGGCCGGCGTCGTGCGAGGGCGGCGGCCGGCCGGGCGAGCGGCGGGAGCCGAAGTGCGACGAGGGCCGCGCCGATGTGCAGCGCCGCGAGTAGCGGCCATGTGGCCGGCCTGTGCGGAAAGGCGAGCGCGGCGCCGGAGATGAGGGCGTAGAGCGCGAACAGCCGGTCCATCGGCCGGCCATCGCGTGCGCCGGCAGCGCCGGCGCGGCTCACAGCGTCTTTTCGTAGAGGCGGTACGTCTTGTAGATCCGGGCGCCCAGCCGTTCGAGGCCCCGCCGCATCTCCCAATTGTCCTCCAGGATCCACGAGCATTCGGCCCGGGTGTAGCCGGCGGCGACGCCTTCCTCGAAGGTGCGCAGGTAGAGCATGGCGTCGAGCCCCATGCGCCGGTAACCGGGCTTGAGTCCCAGCGTGAGCACGCGCGCGGCGTCGATCTTCCGGCGGTACCAGAGCAGCTTGATGATGCCGAACGGGAAGAGCCGGCCGTTCAAGTGCTTGAGCACCTGGTTGTAGTCCGGTAGCGCGACCGAGAAGCCGACGGGCTCGCCGCGCACCTCGGCGAGCAGGCACAGCCGCGGGTTCACCACCGGCTTGAGCTGGTGGGCCAGGTGCTCGAATTCCTCGTCCGTCATCGGGACGAAGCCCCAGTTCCGCTCCCACGCGCTGTTGTAGATCTCCTTGATGCGACCGACCTCGGCCTTGAACTGCCGCATGTCGAGTGGGCGGATCCGGATCCCCTCCTTCCGCTCGAGGCGCCGCACGCCCTGCACCAGCCGCTCCGGCGGCTTCGGCCCATCGAGCCAGTAGGCGAGCAGGTCCTTGCACTTGGCGTACCCCGCGCTCTCGACCAGGCGCGGGTAGTACCGTGGCGTGTGGGCCATCATGACCACGGGCGGCTTCGCGTAGCCGTCGATCAGCAGCCCCAGCCCCATCTCCTCGTTGGTCGAGAAGCTGAGCGGCCCGCGGACGCGCTCCTGGCCGCGCTCGCGCAGCCATGCCTCCGCCCGTTCGAGTAGCGCCCCGGCGGCGTCGGGGTCGTCGAGGCATTCGAAGAAACCGAAGAACCCCGTCTTCTCGCCGTGGAACTCGTTGTGGCGGTGGTTGACGACCGCGGCGATCCTGCCCACGACCTCATCGCCGCGCCAGGCGAGGAAGTACTCGGCATCGGCGTGCCGGTGGAAGGGGTGCTTCTTCCGGTCGAGCACCGACTTGACGTCCATCAGGAGCGGCGGCACCCACGCGGGGTCATCGGCGTAGATCCGCCAGGGAAGATGGATGAACCGGCGCAATTCGGTGCCCGTACGGACCGGGCGGATGGCGGCGGCCATCAGATGAGCGCCATGGTCCGGCCCACGCGGCTGAAGGCGTCGAGCACGAAGTCGACCTGGTCGTCCGTGTGCGTCGCCATCAGCGAGATCCTCAGCCGGCACGAGTTGTCCGGCACTGCCGGCGGCGTGACCGGATTCGTGAACACGCCGGCATCGAACAGCTCCTTCCAGAAGCCGAACGTCTCCTCCAGCTCTCCGACCAGCACTGGGACGATCGGCGTCTCGCTCTTGCCGATGTCGTAGCCGAGCGACTTGAGTCCCTCCTGCATCCGGCGCGTGTTGCGCCACAACATCTCGCGCCGCTCCGGCTCCTCCTCGATGACGTCGAGCGCCGCGAGCACCGTCGCCACCGAGGCCGGCGGCATGCTCGCGCTGAAGATCAGCGGCCGGGCGTGGTGCTTCAGGTAGTCGATGATGTCCTCATCGCCCGCGACGACGCCGCCGATCGAGGCGAGCGACTTCGAGAAGGTGGCCGTCGTGAGCGCCACCCGGTCTTCCAGCCCGAAGTGTTGCGCCGTGCCGCCGCCCCGCTCGCCGAGCACGCCAATGGCATGCGCATCATCGATGCAGATCTCGGCGCCGTAGAAGTCGGCGAGCGCGACGATCGCGGGCAGGTCCACGATGTTGCCTTCCATCGAGAACACGCCATCGGTGACGATCAGCTTCCCCGCGTCATCGGGCGCCTGCGCCAGCAGCCGCTCGAGCGCTTCGAGGTCGCCGTGCCCGTAGCGCACCACTTCGCCGTACGAGAGCCGCGCGCCATCCACGATGCAGGCGTGGTCGAGCTTGTCCAGGTAGGCCACGTCGCCGCGGCCCACGAGCGCGCCGACCACGCCCAGGTTGGTCTGGTATCCCGTACTGAAGACGAGCGCGGCCTCCTTGTTCAGGAACTTCGCCAGTCGCGCCTCGAGCGTCTCGTGCAGGTCCAGTGTGCCGTTCAGGAAACGGCTGCCGGTGCAGCCGCTGCCGTAGCGGTGAAGCGCGGCTTCCGCCGCCTCGAGCACCTTCGGATGGTGGGTCAGCCCCAGGTAGTTGTTCGAGCCCACCATCACCTTGCGCTCGCCGTGGATGACCACTTCAGTGTCGTACGACGCTTCGATCGGCATGAAATACGGGTAGTAGCCCGCCGCCTTCAGCTCGCGTGCGCGCGTGAAGCGATGACACTTGTCGAACACGCTCATCAAGTCTCCATCTATCGATCTCGAAGCCAATGTTGTGCGCGATACCACGCGGCCGTCGTCCGCAATCCCTCCGGCAGAGGGATCTGCGCCTCGAAGCCGGTGTCGCGCCGCAGCGCGTCGGTCTCGCACAGCCAGCCGGGCGCCAGGAGCTCCCGTGCCTTCTCGCGGTTGAACAGCGTCGTCCGGCCCCGGAGCGCCGCGGTCCACTCGCTCATTGCCGCAGCAATGTGGACCAGCGACGCGGGGACGCGGACCTGCCGCGCCGGCCGGCCGACGGCCCGGCCGATCAGGTCGGCGACTTCCGCCCAGCCGTAGGCGCGCGCTTCTGCCGCGTGATACACGCCCGTCGCGGCGGCCGCGCTCGCTGCGCAGATCAGCGCTCGGGCGAGGTCCGCCACGTGGATGAGCTGCACCCGGCGCACCGGCCCGGCCGGCACGGGGAGGATCCCCCATGCCGCGAGCCGGAACATGCGCAGCAGCTCCCGATCACGCGGGCCGTAGACGGCGGGTGCGCGGAGCACCACGACGTCGAGTATGTCGCGGGCGGCCAGGCACGCCCGCTCGCCCGCCAGCTTGGTCCTGCCATACGCCGTCAGCGGGCGCGGCGCTTCATCGGCGCCGACCGGCCGCCCATCCAGGCTGGGCCCGACCGCGGCCAACGAGCTGAGATACACCAGTCGGCGGGGGCGTGGATCGGCGGCCGTGGCGGCCGCGACGACCGCGCGCGTCCCGCCCGCGTTGACCCGCTCGTACTCCGCGGCCGACCGGGCTCGTGTCATCGCCGCGAGATGGAAGACGACGTCCGCGCCTTCCATCGCTCGCGCGAGGGCGGCCCCGTCTTCGAGGCCGCCCTCGACTCGCTCGACACCGAGCCGCGCGAGCGCGGCGACATCGCTCGTGCGGCGGACCAGCGCACGCACCCGCACGTCATGGCTGGCCAACGCCTCGACCAGGTGCGAGCCGACGAAGCCCGTTGCACCCGTCACCAGGACCCGCGTCCCCGGTTTCAAGAAAAAGCCGTTCTAAGGTGTGCGTCGTATCCAAAAAAGGCAATGCTCCGCCTTGCCGGCGGCGCGCCGGAGCCGCAACTTGCGTCCACCCATCCGATCCCCCTTCGACGGAGGCAGGACCGTGGCTCTGCTGAGCGACTCGCAGATCGAAGAGCGGCTCGCCGCCCTCGACGGCTGGCGGCGTTCGGGGCAGGAGATCCGCAAGACCTACCACTTCGCGACGTTCGAGGATGCCATCGCCTTCGTGAACCGCGTCGCCGAGCAGGCGCGCCAGGCCGATCACCACCCGGACATCGACATCCGCTACGACCAGGTCACACTCGCGTTGTCGACGCACAGCGCCGGCGGTCTGACCGCCAAGGATTTCGACCTGGCCCGTGCGGCCGATGCCGTGCAAACCGCGGGAAGCTAGAGACGCAGCGGGGTGGCCGCAAGCTCCGCCTCGATGATGTCGACGGCGTGGGCGAGCTGCCGTTCCGTGATGACCAGCGGCGGCACGAAGGCGAGCACGTCGGCATCCGGCCCCTCGGCCAGGATCAGCACGCCGCGATCGAGCGCTGCTGCCGCGATCCGGGCGGCCAGCCCCGTCGCCGGCCGCCCGGATCCCGCGGGGTCGACGAGCGCAACGCCCTGCAACAGGCCCAGCCCGCGCACCTCGCCTACCGCGGCGTAGCGTGCCGGCCACGTGTCGAGCCGTTCGCGCAGCCAGCCGCCGAGCCGAGCCGCGCGCCCGACCAGGTCGCGTGTCTCGATTTCTTCGAGTTGTGCCAGAGCCGCCGCACACGCGATCGGGTTCCCCAGGAACGTGCTCGTGTGGATCGCCTCGCCGGTCGACGGCGGCCATGCAGCCATCACGGCCGGCGTTCCGATCGCCGCACTCAACGGCAGCGCGCCCGTGAGCGCCTTCCCCACCGTCATGATGTCCGGGACCACGCCCCAGTGCTCCGAGGCGAACCAGCGGCCCGTCCGGCCGAAACCGACGTAGATCTCGTCGAAGACGAGGACGAGTCCACGCTCGTCACAGAGCGCGCGCAGCCCGGCAAGGAAGCCGTCCGGTGGCACCACGATCCCGCCGCGCCCCTGCACCGGTTCCACCACGATCGCGCCGATCGGCGCATCCGAGTCCTCCGCCTCCGCGACCAGCCGCCGCACCGCCGCGAGCGACGCGGCCACCGCCTCCGCGTCCTCCGCCGCACCCCGGCCGCCCCGCGGGTACGGCGCGAAGCGGACCCCGCCGAAGAGCTGGTGTAGGAACGGCTCCCGGAACGCCGCACGCGACGTCGTCGCCAGTGCACCGTAGGTCAGGCCGTGGTATCCGCCGGAGAACGCGATGACGCCGGGCCGGCCGGTATAGAGCGCCGCCGTCTTCAGCGCCGCCTCGACCGCTTCCGCACCCGCGCTCGCCAGGATCGATACCCCCAGATCGCCCGGCGCGAGCGCCGCCAGCCGCTCGAGCAGCCGGACCTTCACCTCCGGCGGCTGCACATCGCCCAGACCGTGCGCCAGCGTCCCCGCCTGCCGCGCGATCGCCTCCGCCACCCGCGGATTCGCGTGCCCCGACGCCGTGACCGCGAATCCCGACGTGAGATCCACGTACACGTTCCCATCCGCATCCCGGACGTTCGCCCCCCGCGCGGCCGTCCAGAAGATCGGCGGCTCGCCCTCGAGCCGCGTGATGTTCGGCGACTCGACCGCCGCGAGCCGCCGCGCCAGCGCCCGCGAAGCCGGCCCCGGAATCTCCTCCGTCACCCGCTCCGGCAGCGCCTCGCCCCATGGTTCGGTCATCGTCAGTACTCCCCGAAAAGCCGTGCGCGAGCGCGTCCCCGCTGCCTCCCGACCCCGACCCCGCGAACGTTCCCGCTCCCGGCCGCCCCCATCCCGTAAACGTAAACGTGGGGACGGAGGCTTCCTTCGGGCGCCCCGCTCCCGCTCCCGTTCCCGGCCGTTCCCGGGCCGTCCTCCCCTCCACCGCACCGCCTCCCGGGTACACCCTAGCCCCAGCCCTAGCCCCAGCCCCAGCCCCGCCGGCGCCTCCGGCGCCGCCCCCCGGTCCACCCCTTGCACCCCTGACCCCTGGATCCGTGACCCCGGAGGGAAGTATGGCTCGATTCGATCGTATGCGCTACGACTACCGCGGACCGGAATACGACAGGCGCTACGGTCGCTATGAGGCCGCGTACGCCCGCCGCTTCGCGATCGAGCGCTGGGAACTCGAAAAGGAGCACCGCAACGGCCGGGCGCGCCGGCGCGGCGCCCGTCCCGGCGACAAGGAGTTCCTCTACGAGGATCGCGCGTACTCGCGGCGCTACTGGCCGCCCGCGCTCCGGCGCGCGCACCGCATGCACTGAACCGGATGGGAGAGGCCCGGGAGGGCGGAATGAGCGGACGACAGATGGAAGGCGACAACCGCCAGTTGCGCCGCAAGGCGCGCCGTGCTCGTGAACGCGGCCGGCTCCCGAGCGAGGAAGCGGCCACGACCGGCGCGTCCAAGCAACGCCGGCACATGCGCGGCGATGAGGATCACGAGGAGAAGATCGAGTCCATCCGCCGCGGCAAGCAGGACGTCATCCGGGAGAACACGCCGGAGGCGCGCCCGCGCAGCCGCCGGCCCCGCGACCCGATGACGCGAACGACGCATCTTTGACGGAGTGGTGCCTGCGATGCCCGCGGGAACGCGATCGTGATGGGGTCGCAGCCGCTGGTGACGCGCACGAACTCGCGCACGGAACGGGGCGGGGTGGCGGAAAGGCTCGGCTTCAGCCTCTCGGCTCCCACTTCAGCGCCGCGAAATCAGCAGTCCCGCGATGGCACCCACGGCGAGGCCGGCGAGGGCTGCACCGCCGATGGCGAGGGCGCGTCCGCGCCGGAGTGCCCGTTCCGCTTCCATCGGCGCTTCCGGCCCGGCCCTGTGGGGCCACACGGCTTCGGGTGCTCCGGCGCCCACGGCTTCGCGCGCCGACCGGTCGGCCTCCTCGCGGAGTCGAGATCCGATCTCCGCGGTGGCCCCGCGCAATGTCGAGATCTCTTCGACGTGTCCGCAGTTCGCGCATTCGGCGCGGCCGGCCTCGCGCGCCGACCGGTTCGGGTAGACCAGTTCACCGCCGCAGACGTGGCAGCGCGCGCCGGCGGGCGAGGGGCGCAGGAGGCGGTACAGCGCACGCCGCGAGATCCCGAGCCGCTCCGCGATTGCGCCGACCGACGCGTCGGTCTCCCAGTACAACCTGTGGACTTCCGCGGCGCGGCGATCGTCATCCGTCGGCATCGCGACCTCCGGGCTGAAGGGGTGGTGACTCCAACATACGCGGCCGGGGGCGCGCCAGCCAGGCGCGACGGGGCCGATGTTCAGGGCGTAGGCGCGGGGAGGATCCGGTAGACGTCGCCGTCCAGCGTGGTCAGGTACAGCTCGCCCGCGGCATCCTCGCCGAACGAGGTGACCTGGCCGACAGCGCCGATCACGTCCGTCCAGTCCCGGACCTCGCTCACCTCGCCCGCATCGTAGCGGAAGCTGTGGATCCAGCCGCCGCACAGGTCGGCAAAGAAGTAGTGGCCATCGAGCGTGGGGATCGCCGTGCCGCGATAGACGAAGCCGCCGGTGATCGAGCACGCGCCGTCGTCGTGCGGGTATTCGTAGGCCGGGAGTACGAGGCCTGCCCGCGCGCAGTCGTCCGATCCGTAACAGTGCGCACCCTCCATGATGTTCCAGCCGTAGTTGCGGCCGCCGTCGCTCCCCGCCGGCTCGACGTCGACTTCCTCCCACGCGTTCTGGCCCACATCCGCGATGTAGAGGTCGCCGGTCTCGCGATCGAAGCTGAAGCGCCACGGGTTGCGCAGCCCGTACGCCCAGATCTCGGGGCGCGCCGACGGATCGCCCTCGAACGGGTTGTCCGCGGGGATCCCGTACGGTTCCGGTCCGTCCACGTCGATCCGCAGGATCGCGCCCAACAGCGTGGTCCGGTCCTGTCCGTTCTCCTGCGGGTCACCGGCACTGCCGCCATCCCCCAGGCCGATGTAGAGGTATCCGTCGGGGCCGAAGAGGAGCAGCCCGCCGTTGTGGTTCGCGTACGGCTGGTCGACCGCGAGGAGTGTGGCCACCGGCTCGGGATCGGCCACGTCCGGATCGGCGCCGCGCCGGTACTCGACCACGCGCGTGTCACCCTCCCGGTTCGTGTAGTCGACGAAGAACCGGCCATTGCCCGCGTACCCCGGATGGAACGCCACGCTGAGCAACCCCTGCTCGCTGCCGCCACTCACGAGACCCGAGATGTCGAGGAACGGCGCGGCCTGCAACACGCCATTCCGGATGATGCGGATGCGCCCCGTCTTCTCGACCACGAACACACGTTCCGCATCGCCCGGCGCGACCGTCACATGCACCGGCCCATCGAGCCCCTCCGCGATCCGCTCGAGACGGATCTCCGTCCCGACCGGCGGCTCCGGCTCGACCCCCGAATCGCCGCCGCAAGCCAGGAACAGCAATGCGGCGCCTGCGACGCCGCGGGCTGGGGCCAGGGCCAGCCCTAACATCCCCGCCGTGTCACAACCCCCGGCCCTCGGGCGTCTTACAAATGAGAGCCCGTACCGGAGCATCGACAGATGAGATCCACGCATACCGCCCTCGCCCTGATTTCCGCCGTGGTCCTCGTCCTTGCCGCCTCGATCGCCGTACCGCGCGGCACTCCCGGCGCGGACCGCGAGATCGCGCAGATCCAGGCGCATCTGGAGCGCGTCGAGCGCGACCTGCTCGCGCGGGATGTCTCGCGGCTCACGCCCGCGCAGCGTACGGCGCGCGCGCGCAACATCGGGTTCCTGCGCGAATACCGCGAGCGCGGCATCTTCGCTTACGATCCCCGCATCGCCGGCGAGCACGCGGCGGGGTGCGCCGATCCGCGCGACCCGCTCTGCGCCGTCGCCTACCTGATCGCGCGCTCGGGCCGTCCCGAGCTGGCGCGGCGCATTGCGACAATGGACGACGATGCGTCCACTCCGGAGCTGGCGAGCGATCCGGAACTCGCCGCGTGGCTCGAAGAAGCCGGACTCACGCTCGATGAACTCGCCCGGATCCGATCGAGCGGCGCACCGGGGGACTCCTTCGCCGATCCCGAGCGGAAGGAGGCCGCCGAACGGCATTCCGCGTTCGGCGGCTCGGGCGTGACGTGATGTACGGTTCCGGTGAACCGGTCCGCCCCATGGCACGAGTGCCCGAAGGATTCCCCGTCCTCACGGGCTCCGCGGTTGCGCTCTACCCGTCCCCGTAAAGGTGCGGCCGGCGGTTTCCTTCGGGCGCGCCGGCCCCGCTCCCGGACATCGCCCCGGATCACGCACCGCCCGGCCGAACCGGGCATGAGCCCCCGCTGCCCCAGCACCCCGGCCGCACCGTGAGCCCGCGCTGCTGAACGATCTCCGGCTCGGCCCGCACCGCTTGACGCGTGGAGCGCGGCGCCCCATGCTGTAGCAATCGCGCGCCCCGGCCCGTCGCCATCCGACCGCAGCATCCAGCGACAACCCGGCACCATGCGCGCCGAGCGTCGCCCGTCCATCGGGAGCGCGCCCGCGTGCCGCACGATCGAACGGCCGGCGCCGTGTTCAGGTGACGCTCACACCTCGTACCGGCAGGGTCGTGCGGCGGCCCCCGACACGGGGATCACCACTCGATGCTGCCCTTCTTCGACGTATCGATAGGATCGGCCGTGCCGGTCCGGAAGAGGAACGCCTCCATGTTGGCCGTCAACATGTCGCGGGCGGGTTTCTCACGGACGTCGAGACCGTAGTGATTGATCAACGCGGTCTGCTGGCGGAGCCATTGGTCCCAGCACCGCTGACAGATCGAGCGGTGGATCCGCTCGCCGAGTTCATTGCGAAGCGGCGGCCGTTCGAGCCGAGGCCCGGTCTGGCCGCACCGGACGCAGGAGACTTCATCCATTGTCGCTCCTTCACGCGATCAGCAGAAGCGATGGCGCCGGCTTCTCACGGACTCCCGGAGCCGTATACGCTGTAAGCTACACGCCGGCCGCCGCCTGTCCACCCCCGGCGGGATCGTGAGCCGGTCGCACCCACGAAAACGGACCGCGGCGCTGGTCGCCGCGGCGCTGGCAATGCAGGTCGCGCCGGCGCGCGCCCAGTCCGCGCTCGTCCTGGGCGGTGGTGGGGCGCGCGGCCTGGCGCACGCGGGCGTCGTGGTCGCGCTCGAACGGCTCGGCCGCGAGCCCGACATGGTGGTCGGAACCAGTATGGGCGCGATCATCGGCGCGCTCTACGCGGCCGGCATCGAACCCGCCCGCATCTGGCGGCTGATCGAGACGCAGGACTGGCCGACGCTCTTCACACCCGCGCCGCTCGTCGTCGGGCCGGACCGCGAGCCGCGCTACCCCGTGCTCGAAATCACGCTCGACCCGGGACGGCGGCCCCGGGCGCGCGGTCTGATCTCCGACTGGCGCATCAACCGGACGCTCGTGCGCCTGCTCTTCGATGCACAGGCCCGCAGCCGCGGAGACTTCGACCGGCTGCCGCGCCGCTTCCGCGCCGTGGCGACGGACCTGCGCGACGGCGCCATCGCCGCCCCCGCCACCGGCGATCTCGCGCGAGCCGTCCGCGCGAGCATGGCCGTCCCCGGCGTCTTCGCTCCAGTCCGCTGGAACGCGCGCCTGCTGGTGGATGGCGGCATCAGCAACTATCTTCCCGTCGCCGTGGCGCGCGGGCTCGGTGCGAAGCACGTCATCGCCGTGGACGTGCTCCGCCCGCCCGCCAGGATCGAGTCGCTGGACCCGTTGAGCATCGGACTGCGGGGACTCCGGCTCACCTTGCTCAATACGCTCCCCGACGAGGTCCGGCCCGACGTGTTGATCCTCCCCGAGATCGAACCGGGGCTGCCGGAAGCGGTGTTCCCCCGCAATCCGCTGCCACTGCTGCGCGCCGGCCTCGATGCCACGCTCGCCGCGCTCGCACCGGCGCCCCGCCCCGCCCCCGAACGGCGACCGCAACCACCACCCGACTCGCTCGGCCGACTCCGCATCGGCGCCACCGACCCCGCGCTTGCCGCGCTCGCCGAGGCGGCCTTCGCACCCGCCGCCCCCGCGCCGTACGACACCGGCCGCGTCCTCGCCGCCGTCGACCGGCTCTACCGTACCGGACTGTTCACCGGCATCTGGCCCTCCGTCCTGTCGGAGCCCGATGCTACATTGGACGCTACGGCCGACCCATCTCCGGAACTGCACGTCGAACTCGATGCACGACCGCCCGTCCGGCTCGCCGCCGCCGCGGGTTACGACACCGACCGCGGCGGACGCGCCTGGGCCGCAATCGATGCCCGACTCCCGGTCGATGTGCCGACCTCCATCGAACTGGCCGCCACCGGCCAGAGCATTGAACGCTGGGTCGCCGCCGCCACCCACGTGATGCCGCCCACCTGGGCACCCATCGCGTGGACCGCCGGCACCCACTACCGCGAACGCGATGTCCGCCTCTTTCGCGATGACCACGTCGTGGACGAACTCGAAGTCCGGCGCACCGGCGGCTGGCTCGGTCTCGACACCCGACGCATCACCCCCGATGCCGTGATCAGCGCCACCTTCCGCGCCGAACACGTCGACGTCGACCACCAGGCCGATGGCGGCGCCTTCGGCCCGCTGCTCCGCTTCGCCGAAGCCGGACCCCTCACCCGCGTGGTCGGCATCCCCACCATCGCCGAGGCCGAGATCCGCTTCGGCGCCTTCGACTACCGACGCGCACACCTCGGCGCCGCACTCGAAACACACCGCGGGCCCGTCCGCTTCGCCGTCCTGGCCGACATCGCCGCCGCCCGCGGCAATGCACCACCCGACGCGCTCCCCGCACTCGGCGACCAACACCTCATCCCCGGCCTCCGCTGGGGCGCCGAACGCGGCCGCACCCGCGCCGTCCTCGGCGCAGACATCGCCATCCCCATCCCACTCGAAGGGATGGCGCGCCTCCGCATCCGCGGCGGCGCGATCGGCGACGACTTCGCCCAATTCGATGATGACGAACACTGGCTCGCCGGCGCCGATGCCGGCGCGTTATGGACCACCCCACTGGGGCCGATCCTCCTTGCAGCAGGCATCGACACCCGCCGCGACTGGCGCCTCGATGTCTCTGTGGGACCGGCTTTCTGAGCCAAGGATTCGAGAACCATGCGAAAACCGGCGGACCGACGACGCCAGATGGAGCACGGGGTCCTCCTCGGCGGTGCCGGACTGCTGCTCGCCCTCGCCGTACTCCTGGTGCTGAGGGCACTCGGCCTCGTCGGAATGGGGTACGGCCCATGGACGGCCGGCGTCGTGGCCACGGTGGTCGTGCAGTTGGTGTTGTGGCTGATCGTGCGGCGCGGTCTGAACAGACGCATCTCGTGGGATCGGCACTACTTCTACGTCCCGATGGCGGCTGCCGCGGCGCTGCTCAGTCTGTACGCGTACCTGGCGATCGAGGTACGCTGGCTCATGCTCCTCACGTGGTTTGCCGGTCTCCTTTTCCTGGCGGGCCGGGCGGGTTTCATCGAGGTCGTCGTCCTCAACCTGGTCATGGCATCCGGGTATGCGACGGCGGTGGCGCTGCGGATGGTGCAGGGCGTGGCGCTGATGCCCGCGTTCGAGGTGGCCACGGTCCTGATGTTCGTGGTGATGGGGCTGTACACGGGGGTGGTCTACGAGCGGCTGCGGCGCGAGCGGCGCGAGATGATCGAGCTGCGCCGCCGGCTCGCGCGGTTGGCGTTGACGGATTCGCTGACGGGGTTGCCGAACCGCCGGCGTTTCGAGGAGATCCTCCGCTCGGAGCTGGAACGGTTGAAGCGCTACGGTGGTAACTGCGCGTTGGCGATGATCGACGTCGACTACTTCAAGAATTACAACGACGTCCTCGGTCACCTGGCGGGTGATACTGTGCTCAGGGAGCTGGCGACGCTGATGCGCGGGCAGCTCCGGCTCAGCGATGTGCTTGCGCGTTACGGCGGCGAGGAATTCGCGTTGGTGATGGTCAATACACCGAAGGACGAGGCGTATCAGACGATCGACCGGCTGCGGCGGGCGGTTTCACAGCACCCTTTCCGGGGTGCGCACGTGCAGCCGGGCAACCACATCACGATCAGCGCCGGCGTGGCGACGGCGCCGCCGGACGGCGAGACGTACGAGGAGCTGGTGCAGCGGGCGGACAGTGCACTGTACGCGGCGAAGCGTCGCGGACGCAACTGCGTCCAGGCGGTGGCCGTCGGCTGACGTGACGATGCTCCAGGAAGGCTCGGCCACGGCCGCGGCGGCGCCGGCCGTGCGTTCGCTCGATCCGCGCGTGATCCGTCTCTGGCGCGTGCGTGCCGCGCTCTGGACGGTCGCACTCGTCTCCGCCGCCGGCGCCGTGGGTTGGCTGGCGAGCGGTCCTCCCGCCGCGGCGATTGCGGCCGCCGCCGCGCTCGCCGCCGGCGCGCTGCTCGCCGGCACGGCGCCAGCCGCGCGCTACCGCGCCTGGGGATTCCAGCTCCGCGAACACGACCTCTATCTCCGCCGCGGCGTTCTCTGGCGCAGCACCAGCGTCGTCCCCCACGCCCGCATCCAGCACGTCGACACCCACTGCGACCCGCTCGAGCGGTGGCTCGGGCTCGCCTCCGTCGTCGTCTTCACCGCCGGCACGACCGGCGGCGCGATCACCGTGCCGGGGCTCGCCTCAGCGGAGGCGGAATCGCTGCGCGACCGGCTGGCCGCTCTCGGCGTCCGCGAGACCGGCGCCGAGGCGCCGGGCGGCGATCCGCGATCGCGTGATGTCGACGCCGTCTGACGCCCGCGCCGCACCGGCGGCAGCGCCCGCGCGGCGGCTGCACCGGTCCACGCTCCTCTTCGAGGCGCTCCGCATCGGGCGCGCCTTCGTGGTCCCCGCACTCCTTGCCGCACTCGGTGCCGCCGATGACGGCCCGGGTCGCACCACCGCCGTCGGGCTCGGCGTACTCGCCGTGCCCGCACTCCTCGCGGCCATTGCCAAGTACCTGGGTCTCCGCTACCGGCTCACCACCGAGGAGCTGGTGATCGACTCGGGCGTGCTGAGCCGCAGGCACCGGGTCATCCCGCTCCGGCGGATCCAGAACATCGATGTGCGCCAGAGCTGGCTCCAGCGGTTGGCCAGCGTGGCGGAGCTGCGGATCGAGACGGCGGGAGGCGAGCGCACGGAGGCGGTCCTTTCGACGCTGGCGTGGACCGATGCGGAAGCGTTGCGAGCGGAGCTACTCGGCCGGCGCGCGGCACTCGGCCACGCCGGGATGGAGATCCGCGAGGCGGCACCGCCGGCCGAGACCCTCGCCCGGCTCTCGCCCGCCGACCTGGCGCTTGCCGGCGCGACGGCCAACGAGGCAGGGCTGGCCGCCGCAGGCCTCCTCGGCCTCCTCCAGCTCGTCGAGGACCTGCCCGTCCAGGTTCCGCTCCCGGGCGTCGACCCGTCCGCGCTGATCCCGAGCCCCCCGGCCGTGGGCATCGCGATTGTCGTGGCCGCACTCCTCGCGCTGTCGCTCCTGGCCGGCTGGCTCCTCTCGATCATCGGCGCCGTCATCGGCTACCACGGCTTCACGCTCGAGCGCGCCGGCGACGAGTTGCGCAAACGCTACGGCCTGCTCGGCCGCCGCGAAGGCAGCATGCCGATCCGCAGGGTGCAGACGATCCGCGTCGAGGAGTCGCTGCTGCGACGCCCCTTCGGGCTTGCCGCACTCAAGATCGAAACCGCCGGCGCCGGTCCCGGCCAGCGCCCGCGCGCCGGCGCAGAGGCCTTCCTCCCACTCGCCCGCCGGCGCGACGTGCCGCGCCTCGCCGGCGCCGTCTTCAACGACCTCGATTACGCCACGCTCCGGTTCCACCCCGTCCACCCGCGCGCCCGCCGCCGCCGCTTCCTCCGGTACTCCGCGCCGCTCATCCTCATCGCCGGCGTGACCGCGCTCGCCACCAGACCCGCCGCTCTCCTCCTGCTCCTGCTCGTACCGCTCCTCTTCCTCATCGCCCACAAACAATACCGCCACATGGGCTACGCGCTCGCACCCGGCTACGCCGCCACGCGAGCCGGATTCTTCAACCGCATCACCTGGATCATCCCCGATCGCAAGATACAGACGTTGCACATCCACGAGACCCCGTTCCAGCGACGCCACGGCCTCGCCACCGTGATCATCGACACCGCCGGCGGCGGTCGCAGCATCGCCAGCATCCCGGACCTGCCGCGGGAAGAGGCCCGCCTGCTCCTCGACCGGCTCACGACACGCGCCACCCGCACGGCCGCTTCGAGCCCCATCCCCACATGATCCCATGAAATCCTTGACTTCCCTGAACTGTGCTTGTACCGTCTTTATTTTCAGATCAGGAGCGGCGCGATGGCACGTACGACAGGCACGGTCAAGTGGTTCTCGCAGGAGAAGGGGTACGGCTTCCTCCAGCAGGAGGGTGGGCCGGACGTCTTCGTCCACCACACCGCCATCGAGGGGACCGGCTTCAAGGTTCTCTACGAGGGTGAGGAGGTCGAGTTCGACATCATCGAGGCCGAGAAGGGGTTGAAGGCGCAGAACGTCACGCGGCTGAACCCGCCGGCCGATGCGCCGCGCCGGCCGGGTTACGGCCGTACCGTGCAGGGGCGGCCGGGCGCGGGGCGACCCAGCGAAACGCAGGTTCCGGAAGGGTACTGAGCCCGAGTCGGCGGCGGATGGCCGCCGACACGCGGGTGGGGCCGTGGGAATACTCCTTGCACTCCAACGGGGTGCGACGCGGATGAATGGACTCGCGTCAAAGGCAGGAGTGTTTCATGGCAGCACACGCGGAACATATCGGCGGCGAGCACGAAGAGTTCGAGTTCGTCGGTTTCCGGTTGAGTTGGGGCGCCGTCTTCGCCGGGTTGGTGGTCGCGGTCGTCGTGCAGGTCCTCCTTTCGCTGCTCGGCCTCGCGATCGGTCTCGGGGCGGTGAACTTCCAGACGGGTCAGCCGTTCGCGGGGATCGGCGTGGGTGCCGGCATCTGGGCCGTGGCGACGGCGTTGATCTCGCTCTTCGTCGGAGGATTGGCGGCCGGCCACATGGCCGGGATCGTCAGCCGCTTCGACGGCATCATGCACGGCGTACTGGTGTGGGGTCTCTCGGTGATCTTGGCGCTCTGGGCGCTGTCGACCGGGATCTCGACGCTGTTGGGCGGGATGTTCGGTGTGGCCGGCCAGACGCTGGCCGCGGCGATCACCGGCGCGACCGGGCTGGGTGCAGCGGCCGTGACCCAGGTCCAGCCGGGCGCCGTTGCGGCGGCAGACACGTCGGCGCAGGGCCAGATCGTCGCGATCCTCGAGCAGCAGGGGATGACCCGTTCGCAGGCGCGGGATGTCGCGGGCCAGATCCAGCAGACCACGGAGAGCATTCAGCTCCAGGCGGAACGGATCAGGGCACGCGCGCCCGCAGTGGCCACGCAGGTGGCGGGCACGGTCTCGACGGCGACGTGGTGGATCCTCCTCGCGGCGATCCTGTCGCTGGTGGCTGCCGCGTTCGGCGCCGCGCTGACTGCCGAGCACTAGAGCGGGTTGCCGCATCGGTTCGGAGTCGTGTACTGCGGCCGCACGTGCATCTCGGGCGGCCACGCAGCTCCGAACCGGCGCAGGAAGCGCTCTACATCGAGCTCGTCGGGCACAGCCGCAGCCGCTCGGCCGTCCGTCGCGACCGGCCGGTGCACACGGCTTTCGGAGCGGCGCGACGACCGCGCCGCCCGGGGCGCCACATCCCGCCGGCGCGCCCCGGCGCCGCACGCGCCACCGGCGGCGCCCGCGATGCGTGAGCGGCTCCCGGCACGGGGGCCGCACGCACGGGCGTCGCGCCGTTTCCAGGCGGGGAAACGCCGTCCACCCTTGACCGCCGGCGCGGGAATCCGCACACTTCCGCCCGGAGGAACCCTCATGGAAAGACCGAAACACCCCGACGCCGGGGATCCGCTCGAACTCGATGCCGAGGCGATGCGCCGGCTCGGCCATCGCGCCGTGGATCTGCTCATCGAGCGGATCACGGCGTTGGACGATGCGCCGGCGTGGCGGGCCGCATCACGGCCCGAACTCGATGCACGGCTCCGTGAGCCGGCGCCCGCCGCACCGCGCGGGCCGGATGCGGCGCTCGACCGGTTGCGGCGCGATGTGCTGCCCTTCACCGCGAGCGTCGACCACCCCCGTTTCTTCGGCTACGTCCCCGGCTCGCCGACCTGGCCGGGCGTCGTCGCCGATTTCCTCGCGGCCGGCTCGAACATCTTCCAGGGGACGTGGCTCGCCTCTTCCGGGCCCAGCGCGGTCGAGTTGGTCGTGGTCGATTGGTTCAAGGAGTGGATCGGATACCCCGATGCCGCGGGCGGGTTGATGGTGAGCGGCGGCTCGGTCGCCAACCTGACGGCGCTGGCATGTGCGCGCGAGGCGCGGCTACGCGACGGGTTCGACGACGCCGTGCTCTACCTGTCGACGGAAGTGCATTCGGCGGCGCGGCGCGCGGCGCGGATCCTGGGGTTCCGGCACGACCAGATCCGGACGCTGCCGGTCGACGCGGATTTCCGGCTTTCGCTGGACGCGCTCGCCGCGGCGGTCGCGGAGGACCGGCGTAGGGGGCTCCGGCCGTTCCTCGTCATCGGCAACGGCGGCGCGACGAGCACCGGCGCGGTCGACCCGCTCGCGGAGCTGGCCGGCTTCTGTGCGGACCACGATCTGTGGTTCCACGTGGACGCGGCCTACGGCGGCTTCGCGGTCCTGACGGAGCGCGGCCGCGCCATGCTCCGGGGTCTCGAACGCGCGGACTCGATCGCGCTCGATCCGCACAAGTGGCTCTACCAGCCGTTCGAGGTCGGATGCGTCCTGGTCCGTGACCGTCGGCTCCTCCACGACGCCTTCCACACCCGCCCGCACTACCTCCAGGACACGGCCGTCGAGGAGACCGCCGCGCGGAAGGATGCGGCCGCGGGAGGGCAGCCGGCGGCGCAGTGGCAGGACGGAGGGCTCAACTTCGCCGAACACGGGATCCAGCTCACACGCGCGGCGCGGGCCCTCAAGATCTGGTTCTCGATCCAGTGCTTCGGCCTGGACGCCTTCCGCGAGGCCATCGACCGTTGTCTCGACCTCGCCGTCCACGCCCAGCGCCGCATCGAGGCCACGCCGACGCTCGAACTGCTCACCCCGGCGACGCTCGGCGTCGTCTGCTTCCGGCGCACCGAGCCCGGGGATGACGAGGCCGCCGCGGAGAGACGGAACACCGAACTGGTCAACCGCCTGCTCGAGAGCGGCGTCGGCCTCATCTCCTCGACCCGCGTCGGCGAGCGCTACGCGCTGCGCCTGTGCATCCTGAACCACCGGAGTCGAGCGGAGGATGTGGACCGGGTGCTGGAGTGGCTCGCGACGGCGTGAGGCCGTAGAGCGGCTGCTGCATCGCTTCGCGGTCGCGCGCGGGTCGCGAAGGCGCCGACAGTGGGCGGGCGGCTCCGAGCCGGCAGACGAACGAACCGTCCTAGCACGGTCATCGCGTCGCTTCGAAGTCGTACGCGCCGGCGAAGCGAGCGCGGTGAGCGGCCGCGCGGCTCCGAACCCGCGGGCGGGCCGCCCTATCCCTGGCCGCGCTCCGCGCCGTCCCCTTCGATCGCGGCCTCGAGCGCGTTCCAGCCCAGCAGCGCGCACTTCACGCGCACCGGGAACCGGCTGACGCCGGCCAGCGCCCGCAGATCACCGAGCGTCTTGTCCCGCGCGGCTTCGGCATCGCCATGCATCATGGCCGTGAAGCGGCGCGCGAGTGCCAGCGCCTCGGCCGTGTCCTTCCCCCGCAGGAGCTGCGTCATCATCGAGACCGACGCCTGTGAGATCGAGCAACCCTCGCCCGTGAACCTTGCCTCCGCGATACGGCCATCCTCGATCCGGAGCTGGAGCCGGACCTGATCCCCGCACGTCGGGTTGTTCAGGTGCGCCTCGGCGTTCGCCCCCTCGAGCGTGCCCCGGTTCCGCGGGCGCTTGTAGTGCTCGAGGATCAGTTCCTGGTAGAGCGAGGCGAGTTGCGGGGTCGAGCGGTCGATCTCCATGGCCAGCGATCCGATCGGTGAAGGCGGGTGGCGAAAACAGGTTCCGGCTCGGCGCGCGCGGCAGCCCATCCCGGCGGGTCAGTCGCCGAAGAGGCGCCGCGCGGCCTCGAGCCCTTCCGCGAGGCGATCGAGCTCGTCCGGCGTGTTGTAGATGAAGCACGATGCACGCGTCGTCGCGGGCACGCCGAGCCGGCGCATGAGCGGCTGCGCGCAATGGTGGCCGGCTCGCACCGCGATTCCACGGTCGTCCAGGATCGTCGCGACGTCGTGCGGGTGGATCCCCTCGAGCGCGAACGAGAACACGGCCGTCCGGGCGCTCGGCTCCACCGGCCCGAAGAGGCGCAGCCCCTCGACAGCGCCCAGCCGCTCGAGCCCGTAGCGCACCAGCGCCTCCTCGTGCGCGCGGACCGCATCACGCCCCAGCGCTTCGAGATACTCGACCGCCGCGGCCATTCCGACCGCCCCGGCCACGTTGGGCGTGCCCGCCTCGAAGCGGTGCGGTACGGCCGCGTACGTCGAGCGCTCGATCTCGACGACATCGATCATCTCGCCGCCGCCCTGGTACGGCGGCATCTCGTCGAGCAATTCGCCGCGCGCCCAGAGCGCGCCGATCCCCATGGGTGCGCCGAGCTTGTGGCCGGAGAAGGCGTAGAAGTCGCACTCCAGCGCCTGCACGTCGACGGGCAGGTGCGGCGCGCCCTGTGCGCCGTCGACGAGGACGCGTGCGCCCACCGCGTGCGCCCGCGCGCAGATCTCGCGGACCGGGTGGATCGTGCCGAGTGCGTTCGATACGTGCCCCACGGCGACAAGCCGGGTCCGCTCGGAGAGGAGCGTATCGAGCTGGTCGAGCCGGAGCCGGCCCTCGTCGTCGATGTCGATGGCGCGGAGGCGCGCGCCCGTCCGCTCGGCCACGAGCTGCCACGGCACGAGATTCGAGTGGTGCTCGAGCACGCTCACGAGGATCTCGTCGCCCTGCCGCAGATTCGCCCAACCCCACGTCATCGCGACGAGATTGATCGCCTCCGTCGTCCCCCGCGTCCAGATCAGCTCCCGCGGCGCGGCGGCACCGATGAATCGGGCGACGGTCTCCCGCGCCGCCTCGAAACGCTCCGTCGCCCGCCGTGACAGCTCGTGCAACCCGCGGTGCACGTTCGCGTTGTCCCGCCGGTCGAAGTCGGCGACCGCATCCAGGACCGCCCGCGGCCGCTGCGCCGTCGCCGCGCTGTCCAGGTAGACCAGCGGATGGCCGTTCACCTGCTGGTGCAGGGCGGGGAACTCGCCGCGCACCACGGCGGGATCCACGAGCCCGCGCTCCGCGATTGTCGCCATTAGCGATGCCTCGTTGCAGTCGTCATTATCCGTCGTGCGCGTGCGCGTGCGCGTCATCGCGCACCCCGCGATCCCGATCCCGCGAACGTTTCCGCTCCCGCCGGCGCCGCAGGCGCCGATCCCGTAAACGTAAACGCTCCCGCTCCAGGCGGCGCAGCCGCCGCTCCCGCTCCCGGCCGTTCTCAGCCATACCCGGGCCGTCCTCCCCTCCACCGCACCCTCTCCCGGGGAGCCCCCCAGCCCCAGCCCTAGCCCTAGCCCTAGCCCTAAACCACCACGTAGATCTCCCCATCCTCGACCACGACCTCATAGCTCTGGACGGGCCGGATCGCGGGCAGGCAGAGCGCGCGCCCGGTCCGCACGTCGAACCGGGCGCCGTGCCATGCGCACTCGAGCTCGTGGTCGTCGAGCTCGCCTGCGGAGAGTGGGAAGTCCTTGTGTGAACAGTTGTCGCGGAGGGCGTAGATCTCGCCCTCGGTGTTCGCGAGACAGATCCGATGGCCGCCGACCTCCACGCCCAGAAGGGTGCCGGGCGGGACGTCGTCGAGTGCGGCGACGCGGACCGCGCCGGTCGGCAGCTTGCGTTCGAGCTTCTCCTCGGCCACGGCTCTACCCGATGCGCGCTTCAATGGCCGAGCGCAGCTCTTCGACCACGCCCGGCAGTGGCAGTCGATCCAGGACTTCGCCGAAGAAGCCGAAGACGACGAGCCGTTCGGCCTGCGCGCGCGTCAGCCCGCGGCTTCGGAGGTAGAACAGCTCCTCCTCGTCGAGCTGGCCGACGGTCGCTCCGTGCGAGCAGCGGACGTCATCGGCCTCGATCTCGAGGTTCGGCAGCGACTCCGCCTGTGCATCGGGGGAGAGCAGCAGGTTCCGGTTCGTCTGGTACGCGTCCGTGCGCTGCGCCTTGGGGTGGACGCGGATGATGCCGCGGAAGACCGTGTGCGAGCGGTCGTAGAGAGCGCCCTTGTAGAGCAGGTCGCTCGTCGCGTTGGGGACCACGTGGTCCTGGCGCGTGTTGTGGTCGAAGTGCTGGTCGTCGCTCGCGAAGTAGAGGCCGAGCATGTCACTGCGCGCGCCCGGCCCTTCGAGGCTCGCGCCCAGGTCCACCCGCGCGACCGACGCTCCCAGGTTCACGACCAGCGTGTCCAGGTTCGCGTCCCGTCCCGCCAGCGTCTTCTGCGTCGAGATGTGCCGCACGCCCTTGCCCCAGCGCTGGAGCGCGACGTACTGCACGTCCGCGCCATCGCGCGCGATGACTTCGACCGCGCCGCACGAGAGCGCCGGCGCGTCGAAGTCGGGCGAAGCGAATTCGTCGACGTAGGCCAGGTGACTCCCCTCTTCGGCGACGATCAGCGTCCGCGGGAACACGGCCACGCCGGCCTCGTCGATCCAGCGAGCCACGCGAATCGGCTCCTCGAGCCGCACGCCGCGCGGGACGTAGACGAACACGCCCGCCGTCCAGAACGCGGCGTTCAGCGCCGCGAACTTGCCGGCCCGGGCGGGCACCGCGCGCGTCGCGAGATGCGCCTCGACCAGCTCCGGGTGCTCCCGTGCCGCGGTGTCCAGGTCCAGCAGGAGCACGCCCCTGTCGCGCAGCGCCGCATCCAGCTCGAGCTCGACCACCGATGCACCCACCTGGAGCACCCGGCCGGCCGCACGTTTGCCTTCGAGGAGCGCGCGCGCACCCGCGGGGACCGCCGGCGCCGCCTCGCGCTCGGCAAGCCGCAACTCATCGAGCCGGAACAGCGAGACATCGGTGTAGCGCCACTCCTCCGACTTCGTCGTCGGGAACGGCAGCGCCTCGTATGTGTTCCACGCCTCCAGCCGGCGCGCCGCGAGCCAATCCGGCTCGGCCGCGGCACGCGCCTCGACCGCTTCCCGCTGGAACGCGGCCGGCGCGTTCTCGATCGTGACGACCTCAGCCAACACTCCCCTCCATCTCGAGCTCGATGAGCCGGTTCAGCTCGACGGCGTATTCGAGCGGCAACTCACGGGCGATCGGCTCGATGAAGCCCCGTACGATCATGGCTGCCGCCTCATCTTCGGAGAGCCCCCGGCTCATCAGGTAGAACAACTGTTCCTCGCCGATCTTCGAGACCGATGCCTCGTGGCCGACGTTCGCGCTGTGCTCCTCGATCTCGATGTAGGGGAACGTGTCCGTCCGCGACGTGTCGTGCAGCAGCAGCGCATCGCACTCGACGTTCGACTTCGCGTTCTTCGCGCCGTCGTAGACCTTCAGCAGACCGCGGTAGCTCGCGCGGCCGGTCCCCTTCGAGATCGACTTCGAGAGGATCTGCGACGTCGTGTTCGGCGCGACGTGGACCACCTTGCCGCCCGTGTCCTGGTGCTGGCCATCCCCGGCGTACGCGATTGAGAGGATCTGTCCGTGCGCGCCCTCGCCGACCAGGTAGCACGACGGGTACTTCATGGTCAGTTTCGAGCCGAGATTGCCGTCCAGCCACTCCATGTGCGCGTGTTCGTGCACCAGCGCCCGCTGGGTCACGAGGTTGTACATGTTGTTCGACCAGTTCTGGATCGTGGTGTAGCGGAAGCGTGCGCCCGGCTTCACGATGATCTCGATCACGCCGGAATGGAACGAGTCGGTCGAGTAGACCGGCGCCGTGCACCCCTCGATGTAGTGCGCCTGCGAGCCCTCATCGGCGATGATGAGCGTCCGCTCGAACTGGCCGAGCTGTTCCGAGTTGACCCGGAAATACGCCTGGAGCGGCGTCTCGACCTTCACGCCCTTCGGGATGTAGACGAACGAACCGCCCGACCACACCGCCGAGTTCAACGCGGCGAACTTGTTGTCCGCGGGCGGGACCACCGTGCCGAAATGCTCGCGGAAGAGATCCGGGTAGAGCTTGAGTCCGTTCTCGATCGACTCGAAGATGATCCCCTTCTCCTCCCACTCCTTCTTGAGCGAATGGTAGACCATCTCGGACTCGTACTGCGCGCCCACGCCCGCCAGCACCCGCCGCTCCGCCTCCGGGATTCCGAGCCGCTCGAACGTCTCCTTGATCTCCGGCGGGACATCCTCCCAGGACCGCTCCATCCGCTCCTGCGGCTTCAGGTAGAAGTAGATCTGGTCCATGGTCTCCTCGAGACCGGACAGATCCCCGCCCCACTTCGGCATCGGCTTCGCGTTGTAGATCCCCAGCGCCTTCAGCCGGAACTTCAACATCCACTCCGGCTCGTCCTTGTGCGCCGAGATCTGGCGAACCACCTCCTCGGACAACCCCCGCTGTGCCTTGAAGACGGGCTTGTCCTTCGTGACGAAGCCGTACTTGTACTCCTCGAGGCCGAGGTTCGCGACCGTCTCGTTGTATGGCATGATCTTCGTCCTTCCGGGTCGTTCCCGGGGTTCGGTTCAGAGCTCAGACCGCCGCCGGCTCGTCCCGATACAGCTCGTACCCCTTCTCTTCGAGTTCGAGCGCCAGCTCCGGACCGCCCGACCGCACGATCCGGCCACTCACCATCACGTGCACGAACTCCGGCTCGATGTAGTTGAGCAGCCGCTGGTAGTGCGTGATCATCAGAACGGCCATCTCCGGCCGCTCCTCGTGCAGCCGGTTCACCCCGTTCGCCACGATCTTCAGCGCGTCGATGTCCAGCCCGGAGTCCGTCTCATCCATCACCGCCAGCGCCGGCTCGAGCAACGCGAGTTGCAGGATCTCGTTCCGCTTCTTCTCGCCACCACTGAAGCCATCGTTCACCGCGCGCTCCGCGAACGACGGGTCCATCTCCAGGAGCTGCATCCGTTCGAGCAGCAGCTCCTGGAAATCGAAGATGTCCAGCTCTTCCGCCGGGTTCTTCGCCTGCACCGCCAGCCGCAGGAAGTTCGCGATCGAGACGCCCGGGATCTCCACCGGGTACTGGAACGCAAGGAAAACGCCCGCGCGCGCCCGCTCATCCGGCTCCAGCGCCAACAGGTCCTCCCCACGGTAGGTCACGCTCCCCCCCGTCACCTCGTAGGCAGGATGCCCGCTCAGAACCTTCGCCAACGTGCTCTTGCCCGAGCCGTTCGGCCCCATGATCGCGTGGATCTCCCCGGCCTTCAACTCCAGGTCCACCCCGCGCAGGATCTCCGTGCCATCCTCGGCGACCACGGCACGCAGGTCGGCAACCCTCAGCAGCGGCTCACTCATTCCCTCTTCTCACCTCTTCGCGGTCCGCCTGTTGGCGTTCTCAAGAATGATTCTCAATATTGAATGGAACCTACCGTGGCGGGGAGGCCGTGTCAAGGGCGAGCGCGGCCCGACGAGGGCTGTCCGATTCGCCGCGGCAGGGTGTTATGTTGGAGGAGGGCTGGGGCTAGGGCTAGGGCTGGGGCTGGGGCTCGACTCGGTAGGGGCCGCCTGCGCGGCGTGGGGACCGCCTGCGCGGCGTGGGGACCGCCTTCGCAGCTCGGGCTGCCTCCCCAGCCCTAGCCCCGGCCCTAGCCCCAGCCCCGGTCCGGGCGCCAGCCCGGACCAAGGTCGTGTCGGGAACCGAAGCCGTGAGAACGTCCATGGAGCGTGTGATCCTGGTCTTGGGGGGTGGCGGGGTCAAGGGGATGGCGCATGTGGGGGCGTGGAAGGCGGTGGTGGAGTCGGGGCTGGAGGTGGCGGAGATCGTGGGGACGAGTATCGGCGCGCTGGTGGGCGCGTGCATCGCCGGCGGGCACGGTTGGCGGGAGTTGGCGCCGCGTGCGTTGGCGCTGCGGAAGCGGGACATCGTGTCGTTGAACGGGCGCTCGTTGCTGCTGAACGGGATTCGGCGGACGAGCATCTTCCACGGGGAGCGGCTGCTCGAGTACGTGCGGGAGGTGCTGCCGGTGGAGCGGTTCGATGAGCTCGGGCTGCCGTTTTCGGCGAACGCGGTGGACCTCGAGACGGGGCGGATGGAGTGGTTCGGTGCGGCGGGTCGTTCGGATGTGCCGTTGGCGGAGGCGGTGTACGCGTCGTGTGCGCTGCCGGTCTTCTATCCGCCGGCGGAGATCGGTGGGCGGTATTACGTGGATGGCGGGGTGCGGGATACGCTGCCGATCGCGTTGGCGGCGGAACGTGGTGCGAGTCTGGTGGTCGCGGTGGATGTGGGTGCGGGCGAGGTGAAGGACTCGCTGGACACGGTGTCGAAGGGGATGGTGGCGATCCAGCATCGGGTGTTCGACATCATGAGCTATGCGTCGAGACAAGCGCGGCTGCGGTCGTGGGAGGGGCCGCCACTGGTGTACGTGCGTCCGCGGCTGGATCGGTATTCGACGTTCGACTTCACGCGGACGCGGTATTTCCTGGAGGAGGGGTATCGGGCGACGCGGGAGGCGCTGGCGCCGTGGGCGCGTTCGGCGGCGGGGTAGCGTCGCGGCGGCGCGTGGCGGCCCGGAGTGCGGCGATGGTGGTGGCGAGTGCGGCGGCGCCGATGATGACGCCGCCGGCGATGTCGCTGGGCCAGTGGGCGCCCATGCGGAGCCGTCCGATTGCGACGAGCCCGACGATGGTGAGGGCGACGGTGGCGGCGAGGAGGCGTTCCGCGGTGTTTCCGGAGCTACGGCCCCAGAGGTAGGCGAGGGTACCGTAGACGGCGAGCGTCTTGGCGGTGTGGCCGGAGGGGAACGAGGCGAAGCCGGGCGCGGCGGCGCCGTCGAGGATGATGCCGGGTCGGGGGCGGTTCCAGAGCATCCATCCGGCGCGTACCACGAGGTCGGTCAGCAGGTAGGCGGCCGCGATGGTGAGTGCGGGGAAGGGGCGTGCGGCCCACGCGGCGATCCCTGCGCCGATGAGGATGACGAAGACGAGCATGATGTCGGTCCCGAAGGTCTGGATCCAGATGGCGCTGCTGAAGGAGAGCGGCACGCGCGTCGCGATCCAGTCGAGGGCGCGGGGTTCCCACCACAGCGCTCCATCCGCGGTGGCGGTGTGGACGGTCGCGATGAGGGCGAGTAGCAGGAGGAAGGTGGCCAGGTAGCCGAGGCCGAGTGCGAGGAGCCAGCGCCGCCAGGCGGCCCGCGGGATCCCGGCGCACCCGTCGCGGAATCGCGCGACGATGTCCGCGAGTGCGCGGTGCGCGGCCCAGCGCTCGGGCGGGTCGGGGGCTGGGCGCGTCATCGGAGGGCCCGCTGCGCGGCGGCGTGGGTCCCGCCCCGGCGCTACGGCTGCTGTCCGGTCGTCGTGGTCGTCGCAGGTTGGACCGGCGGCGCGGCGGGCTGCTCCGGCTCCCACGCGAGCCGGTACCGGGTGAAGATCTCGCCGAGCACGTCCTTCGATTGGGGTGCGCCGCGGGAGAGGACCGTGATCGTGGAATCGCGTTCGGCGAGGATGTCGCTCATTGCCGGGCGCGCGCTTTCAGGTGTGCGCTCGATGTTGTGTTGCAGGCCGGTGAAGAAGTCGCTTGCCTTCTGCCGCGCGGCCTCGTAGTCGCCGGTCTGCGCTTCGAGCGTCGCGGCGCCCAGCGTGATCGCCAGCCGCTGGAACGTCAGTTCGTCCCGCGTCTGCGTCAGCGCGGATTCGAGTCGCTCGGCGCGGATGTACTGCCAGCCGAAACCGACGGCGAAGCCGATCACCAGTGCCGCGGCGGCGATGAGTCCTGCCTTCCACCGTGTCATTCGCGTCCCCCCTGTTCGACGATGGCGGACACCATCCGGTCGATTCCGCGCTGCACCACGCCGGACGGCCGCCCCGTGCCGTTGGTCAGGATACTGAAGATCAGCTCGCGGCCGCCCGTCGTGCGAGCGAAGCCGCTGAGCGCGACGACGTGCGTGATCGTCCCCGTCTTTGCCGCGACCCGGCCGGCGACGGCGTCGAGGCGTTCTTCGAGCGTCGTCTCCGGCTCGCCCGGCCGCGGCAGTGCGCGGCGGTAGGCGGCCCCCCACGGTTGCGCGCGGGCGTGGGCCAGGAGCTGCACCAACGCGTGCGGCGCGAGCAGGTTCTGCGCCGAGAGTCCCGAGCCGTCCCGCAGGTAGAATGCGGTCGAATCGATTCCGGCCACGTCGACGAGGTAGCGCCGCTCGACTTCGAGGCCGGCGGTCCAGCTCCCGCGGCCCGCGCGTTCGGCGCCGAGCGTCTTGAGGAGCTGTTCGGCGATCCAGTTCTGGCTCGGCTTCAGGACCGCCGCAACGATGTCGCGGAGCGGTGCCGAGTGCCAGGCCGCGATGCGGCGGAGCGGCGTCGGCTCCGCGTCCGCCCGCGCCGTGTCGCGGCGCACGCGGACGCTGCCGAGCACTTCGATCCCGCGCGCTTCGAGCGCCGCCGCGAAGGCGCGCCCGGCGACGCGCGCCGGATGCCGAACGGCGAACGCGAACGTGTCGACCGCCGCATCGACCGGGATCGTGCCCACAATGTACAGCGTATCGGATGTCGGGCGGTAGAGGGCATGGACCGTTGTCGCGGCGCCGGCCGTGTCGGTGACGACGGCGGCGTGCACGGGCAGGATGGTTGGCGGCAGTGGTACGGCCGTACGGGCGGTGTCGCCCGGCGCCGCACCGGGCGCGATCTCGACCTCGACGGCGGCTTCCGCGATCGCGAAGGCGGAGGTCGGCGCGGCGTACGACCACGTCAGGTCACCGAGCTCCCATGCGGGGTGCACCGCGACGGTGTCGAAGAAGGTCACATCCACCACCAGGTCCCCGGTGATGCGGCCGATCCCCGCGAGGGCGACGGAATCCGCGAGCGCTTCGAGCGGCGCGACGGCCGTGGGATGGAACCGGGCCGAGAGCGTCGGATCACCGTGGCCGACCACGACCAGCTCCGTCGCGGTCGTGTCTCCCGCCGGTGCGCCGGCGACGTAGACATCGGTCCGGAACCGATACTCCGGTCCGAGCTCCGCGAGTGCGACGGCGGTCACGACAAGCTTCGTGTTCGACGCAGGGATGAAGTGTTTCCCGGCGTTGCGCCGGACGAGCGGCCGGTCCGCGGCGGCGTCGTAGACCTCGATCCCCCATTGCGCCCGGTCGAGCGGCGGCGTCATGGTGACGGAATCCACGACCCCGGCGAGCGTGCGCGGCTGCGCGGTCGGGCCGTCCATCCGTCCGGCGGGCGGTGTGGAAGCGCAGGCGGCCGGGAGCAGGACGAGGGCGAGCGCGGCTGCCGTCCGGCCGATCAGCCCGGCACATCGAGCGGCTCCGCCACGCCGATGCGGTCCGGGCCCTCCGCCGTTGCGCGGCAGAGCGCGCGGTCGGCCGCGACCACGAGGTCGACGGGACTCTTCATCTCGGGGCGGTACTCGGCGATGCCCGCGCTGATCGTCCATGGCTCCTGGAATTCGTGGCGCAGCCGGCGACGTACGCGCTCGATGAGATGCTGCGCGGCGGACACGTCGCCGCCGGACAGAATCACGGCGAACTCCGCGCCGCGGTACCGCGCGACCAGGTTCATCGCGCGCGTCTCCCGACGGAGCAGGTCCGCGAAACGGATCAGCGCGGCATCCCCCGCGCGGTGGCCGTTCCGCGCATTGTACGCCTCGAACCGATCGAGGTCCAGCAGCGCAATGCAGAGGGTGCGCCCTCGCGCGGCCGCCGCGAACTCGCGCTCGAGAAAGAGGTCGAACTGTCGGCGGTTCGGCAAGCCGACCAGCGGGTCCGTGAGGGAGAGTCGGTTGACCTGCGCGTGCAGCCGCGCATTCTCGATGGCCGCCGCGGCGTGCGGCGCGAGTCGGTTCAGGAGCCGGAGCCGGTCCTCGTCCGGCGCCGCATCGGCTGTCGGCCCCGCCGACAGAAACCCGATGAGCCGCTCGCCGCGTGCGAGCGGCACCGTGACACGGGTCGCGCCGACACCCGCCGCACGCGGGTCGGCGTCCCGTGCGCCGTTCCCGGCGACGGACGGCGCCGCCCGCTCCGCTCCCCCGGCGGCTTCCTCGTACCAACTCCCCTTCCGTGCCAGGAGCTGCGCCGCTACTGCGGGCGGCAGCGCGCGCGTCTCGCCGCGGCGGACCCGTGCGCCTCCTCCGTGCGCCACCACGCGCGCGCGCTCGCCTTCGACGAGCCAGACCGCGACCGGCGCGCCGACCAGCGCATGCGCGTGGCCCGCGAGGCGCTCCGCGACGTCGTCCAGTTCGAGCGATGCGCCGATGTCGCGAGCCGCGGCATCCAGCCGCTCGAACTCTTCGCGATCCCGCTGCGCGAGGGCGGATGCCAGAACGCTGTCCAGCGCAGCGCCCGCAAAGCGCGCAACCGTTTCGAGGAACGCCGTGTCCGCTGCGTCATACGGCGCGCCTCCCGTCCGTCCCGTGGCAATGCAACCGAGCAGGCGACCCGTCCGGACGAGCGGCGCCGCGAGGAAGAATCCGCCGCCCTCGAGCCGGACGCCCGGCGCCGCGCGGCCCGCCGCCAACCGATCGAGCGCGCCCGCGCAGAACGCCTCACACCCGAGTGCGCGACCCTCCGAGACGACCGGCCGGACCTCCCTTCCCTCGATGCGCGCGCCGAGGAACGAATCCATCGGCAGCACCGCCGCCGTGCCGTCGTGGGCCGCGCGGAAGACGGCGACGGGATCCGTCGCGGCCGCGAGTGCATCCGCCAGCCCGATCAGCGCGTCGTAGCGGTCGTTCATCAGTGGAATCGGCGTGTGGTCCCGGTCGCGCGGCGCGCGCTCCGCTCGGAACCGGTCCGGCCGGAGTGCGCGC
>DASVCS010000088.1:0-14812 GCA_036381495.1 Longimicrobiales bacterium | reverse complement strand
AGGCCGTCACGCCGGATGCCGGCGCCGTCCGGCGATTGGCGCTCGTGCCGGTCCCGTCGAGCGACGTTTCGAGCGCGAAGGCGATCTTGCCGCTCGGGTCCGATAGCTCCGAAATCACCGCGTTGGTCAGCGACAGCGACGGATTGTTGTTCCGAAAGAATATCTTCTCGTAATACTTCCGCTGGGCTCCGCCGCTGGCCTCGGCCGCGGCCAGGTAGAACGGCCGGCGGATCTGCAGCAGGCCGGGCTCGAACACCATGAGGGTATCGCCGCCTCCGGCCTCGCGGACGGTGACGTTGCCGGCCGCGGCGCCCGAGAGCGTCGCCTTCAGGATGGTCGCGATGGTCTGCGAGAAAGCAACCGGCGTGGTGCCGTTCAGCGTCTGCTGTTCGGTCACCACTTCGCCGGCGGCGTTCAGGCCCACGACCGTCAGATCCTGCGTCGTATCCCCGGCATTGTCCGAGACGGCTTCGATGGTGCCCGCCGGGTCGATGTCGACGAAGACGAGGCGAACGGTGGTGTCGATGGCGCCGCCCTGAACGGAGGAATCGTCCTCCGCGTGGTTCTGCGCGCCGTAGACGACGATGTCGGAATCAAGCACGGGCATAGCGGGTCGCTCCTTGGGTTGTGAGGGTCAGGTGAGCTTGCCGGTCCACGTCGTGCCGCGCGGCCCGGCGATCCAGCGCAGACTCCGCGCGTCCGCCCGCCAGACGGTGCCGCGCGGCCCGGCGATCCAAACGTCCGGATTGCCGAGCACGAAATCGACCGGTGGCGCCGTCCACCGCACCGGCAACGTCGGATCGATGACCACCGCCGCGAGCCAATCCGCGGGAACGGTCTGGCCCGGCGGGACGACTTCGGCCAGCCATCGGGCGAAGGCCGTCCGGTCGATCTCGAGCAAGCCGCGCCAGGCCGCCGGCAACGGCGCGGCCACGGTGACGATCTGTGCGGTGTCGATCGGCAGCGCGGCGGCGGCGGCGACGCTTGTTAGCCATCCGACCGGCGCCGTCCGCAGGGCCGCCGCCTGCCGGCGCCAAAGGGCCGCCAGATCGGCGTCCGCAGCCACGAGATTGCGCCACGCGATCGGCAAGGCCCGAACGGCGAACACGCCGAGTGCGCCCGCCCAGGCCGCCGGTAGCGCCCGCACGGCGGCCACGGACGCGCGCCATTCGATCGGGGCCGTGCGATCGGCGGCAACGCCGGCACGCCACGCTACGGGCGTCGGCGCCGCGGCGGCGAGCTCGGCGCGCCACGCGGCCGGGATGTCGGCGGACCGGGCGACCGCCGCACGCCACGCCGCAGGGAGCGCGGCGCCCGTTTCCAGCGCCAAGCGCCACTCGGCCGGGATCGACGCGTGGGCGTCCAGCGATGCCGCCCAAGAGATCGGCAGAGGCGCGTCGGCCTCAACGTCAACGGCCGCCTTCCAGCCGATCGGGATCGGCGCGTCGGAGGCGAGGCCGGCGAGCCAATCGGCCGGCATCGAGCGCGCGGCGGCGACTTCGGCGCGGGCGGCGAACGGCATCGTGCGCGCTGCGGACGCGGTGCCAAGGAACGCCGTAGGGAATGCCCGATCGCGCACGGTCGTCGCGAACCACGCGGCCGACAGCGCGTGATCGCTGTCCACCGGCACCACGCCCGAAGCGAACAGCGGGATAACCGCAATGGCGCGATCGCCGACCGTGGTTTCGTTCGCGCCCCCGTTGGCCGCCTGCAAGGTCCAGCTATGCGGCCCGGCCGACAGGGTTTCGCGGCCGATCGTCCAATAGACGAAGCCCAATGCGCCCGTATCGACGGGCTCCTCTTCGTGCGTCGCCTGTCCGGCGCCGTCCTGTGCGATGCGCAGCCGATTGGCGAGCGCGCCGTCATCCCCTCCGAAGATCGCGTGGCCGAGCACGAGGTGCTCGCCGGCGGCCGTTGTCTGGACGACCTCCGGGGCCGCGAGATCGGCGAAGGCCCCGCCGCCGCCCGCAACCGACTCCGGCGCCGTGGCGTCGGCGTAGAAGATCCGGCCGTCCGGCAGATCGTCGATCCGGATGGCCACGATCACGGAGCGCCCGATGTTGCAATCGTCGCCCGCGTTGAAGACCTTGCCTTCGACGGCGATGGTGTGCTGGCCGGCGGAAAGCGTCCGGCGCGTCATCGCGGCCCAGGAATGGACGTCGAAGCCCCGGTGCGGCGCCTTCTCCATTTCGGCCACGATCGCGGCGCCGGAGTCTATGTTCAGCCGCGCGCCCACATGGCCCGGGCTGCTTTGCTGCGGCGCCATCAGGCAGGACGCCAGGATCAAATAATCGCCTTGGCTGGGAACGCTCAGGACGAGCGCGCCCGGAGCCGCGTGCCAATCGGTATCGCCGCCAAGCGCCGTCTCGGCTTGCGAAAACGACCCGGCGTCGTTCGGGCCGAGGCGAAGGACCGCAAGCCGTGCGTTCCGCACCTTGGCGGCGGCGCCGTTGCGGCCGCCGTAGCGGAAAAGGGCCCGGGTCGAAGCCGGTGGCGTGGGGCCGTATTCGATGTAACCGACGCCGCCGACCGAGAGCCAATCGGATGCGCTTTCGACGGCCGCGTCGAAGAGCGTCATCTCGGTCGCGCCGCCGTCGTCGGCGAACCGGCTGTCGGCGTGCGCCTCGGCCGTCGTGCTGTTGCCGTTCAGCATCGCCGACGACAGGAAGGCATAGCGCCCGTTCGGCGCCGCGGTGAACGGGGCCGACAGATGTTCGACGATGCTCGTCTGCGCGGCCGATTCCGCTTCGGCTTCCGCGTATGCGACGAGAACCGCGCCGTCCGGCGGCGTTTCGCCCCAGGCAATCGGCAGCGCGGCGTCCGAAGCGATTTCCGCGCGGGCCGCGACCGGCAGCGCGGCACCGGGGCGAATTGACGAACGCCACGACGCCGGGAGCGCCCGCGCCCCTTCGGCGCCGCCCCGCCACCCGGCCGGCACGGTGCGGTCGATGTCGATCTGCGTGCCGGCGCCCAGCGCCCATTGCACGAGATTTTCGAGCAGCTGCGAACCTTCGGCCGTGTAGCCCGATTGACCGCAGTAGAGCGCGGAGTAGAGGAAGCACCGGGCCCCTGTGGTGTTCGCCCCGCCGTTGTATGGCGTGCCGGCCTCGACGATGCCCAGCGACGGGAGGTTCTGGTCGGCCGCCGCGTGGTCGGTGGACGAAACGGCCAGCACCGTGCCGGCCATGCTGTCCACCACCATGTCGAAGTTGTTGGCGGTGTAGATCTGGACTTCGCCCAGCGGCAAGCCTTCGGTCGGCAGGCCCTCCGCGTTGTCGACGATCGTGATTTCGTCGACCGCGGCGCCCGGGCTCATGAAGCCGAGGCCGGCGAGTCCGATCAGCGTCGCCAGCGTGGTGACGTTTGTTTCGTTCGAGCCGATCGCATAGTCGGTCAGCCCGATCCCGACCGGCTGGCCGCCGTCGAGGCGGCTTCGGATCGTTGAGACCAGACCGGCCGTGTAGGAGCCTCCGGCATCGACCCGCGCCAGCAGGATCAGGTCGTATTGATCGTAGTCCTGCTGGTCGTAATTGGCCGCGGCGGCAACGGTCACGGCGTGGCCGTTGCCTTGCAGCGCGGCCGTCAGGTTTGTTGCGCTCGCGTGGGCCGGATCCTGGGCCAGGAGGATGATATTCGCCATTGAGCCCGCCCGGGCGCGCTCAATCGGACGGCGGATCGCGCCGCCATACGGTCGGCCGCGCTTCAGCGACGAACACCGCCGGATTGCCTTCGACGAAGACCGGCTCGGGCTCGGTTTCGGCGACGCCCCAATGAACCGGGACCGGCGCCGACGCTACGGCGCTGCCAAGCCAAGCCGCGGCCACGGCCCGGTCGGCGATAACCGGCGCGCCCGAGGGCGCCTGCAGCGGGGCGCGATTCGGCGCGGTGCCGATGCCGTTCGGCGTTACCGTCAGGCCGGCGACGGTTTCGCTGTAATCGCCGTCCGGCCCGCCGGATTCCATCGGCAGGAACCACGTCAGGCCGGGCACATCGGTCGGATGCAAACCGCCCGCGAGATCCGCGATCTCCTGCGCGGTCAGCGCCCGATCCCACTTGCCCCAAGCCTGGAGGCCGCCGCCGAAGAACCGGCTTGCGTCCTGATCCTGCCGCGCCCCGATGTACAGCGGCGCGGCGAAGCTGATCGCGCCAAGCCCGGGCGCGCTCCATGGATCGCCCTGGGCCTGGCCGTTGACGTAGAGAGCGACGACATCGCCCTGGCGCTGCAGAAGCACGTAGTGCCATCCGGTCGTCGGCTCGGGCAGATCCGCGCCGACGATGCCCGACCCGATCGAGCCGTCGTGGATCTCCCAATTCCACGAGTTGGGGCTCTCGTCGATCCATAGGTTCAGGTTGCCCGGCTCGCCCGGGTTGCCGCCCCACGACAGGTAATAGTCGAGGCCGGTTTGGTTGTCCGGCGTCGGGTTCACCCATCCGCCTAGCGCCCAATCGCCGGCGGGCAACGTCAGCGCGGGGTGGGCGCCGACAACGGCGTGCGCGCCTCCCTCGTTGAACTGCCAGCCGCCGGGACGGGCGATGACGCCGGCCCAGCGGATGGGCATCGTTCGATCGGCGAGCAGGTTGGGAACGGGCGCGCCGTCAAAGGGCACCACGGCGAAGTAGGGGCCGTTGGCGCCGGTCGGATCGCCGACCTGATCGTCGATCGTGCTGCCGCGCCGGGCCTCGATGATGTCGAACGCCTCGCGCGCCCCGGGCACGCCGCAGTTGTGCGCGACCGCGCAGGCGCAGCGGGCAATGCCGCCGTATCCGTAGGAGTAATTGCCGAACATGCCATCGGGCGAGCAGGTGTCCGGCGGGAAGTGAATGTTGATGTGGACTCCGGTCGGCGCCCCGTCGAACGACACCACGGGCCCTCCCGGAGTCTCGGCCACCGAGAAGGAGCGGGTGGCCGGGTCGAAGTCGCGGATATAGTAGTTCTGCTGAAGCGACAGGCCGGTCGGCGGCGTCGCGTGGCTGAACTGGATCAGCACGCCGTCCCGAAGGCGGTCCGCCGGCCAATCGTCGAAGGTGATCCGGTTCGTGGTGTCATCGAACCGAACGGTGCCGAGATGCACCATCACCTTCGAGAAGTCGTCCACCCACTCGGCCGAGCCATAGAACCGGCGGACCGCGTGCTTGTAGGGCGACGCCCAATAGGGGCAGCCGACGATCGGGTCGAGCAGGCCGATCCGCCATTTGGCGAGGTGCTCGACCCACGCTTTCAGGTTCGGGTCGCGGCTCGCGAGATAGCCCATGCCGACCGTGATAATCAGGAAGTCGTGCTGCCAGGTCGAGAGGATGTAGTCCTCTTGGCCGCTAATGGAGTCGTTCCACAGGCCCATGTGCTCGAGCCCGGCGAACTCGGTGGCGATGCGCGCCAGCGCAAAGCCTGTGTTCTCGTTCCGCACCGCGCGGAAATAGGCGCCAATCGCCGGCACCGGGTCGTTCGGGTCCGCCACCTCATCGGGTGTCAGAGCCGCCGCAAGGAGAACTTCGCGGATGCCCCACGCATCGCCGCGGGTCTGGCTCTTCAACACGATGACGCCGTGGAACGTCTGGCCGCCCACCGTCTTCTCGCGGAGGCGCCATTGCAGGATGTGCCAGTCGGCGTCCAGATGGAGCAGGTTCAGCCAATGACGCTCGCCCTCGATCAGCCAATGCCACGCCGGCAGGCTGGGATAGTGCGTGCTGTCGAACTGGTGCACGAACTCGGGCGTGACGTCGCGATCATGCGCCGGCAGGTCCGGCGAAAGCCCGTAACTGTTATTGTAGCCCGATCCGGCATAGGTATTCGGATGCCCGGGCCCGAGCACCGACCAGTCGCCCTCCGGGCCGCTCGTTCGGGGCAGGAGATTGGCGACCTCCATGCCGACGCCGTCGTCGCGCCAGCTGCACGGCGTGTGCGCGAAGCTCAAGGCGTTGATCCGCGACCGGCGCATGTAGCCCGGAGCCCCGCCCGAGACGAAGGCCCGCGCGAACCAGTTGGTGACCGGCCCGATCTGCGGGTGGCCGGCGGTGCCGTCGAACGCCTCGCGCAGATCGTGGCGCCCCATCGGCCGATAGGACAATAGCGTGGGATCGTCCGGCGATTCCATCACGATCGTCGGGTCGAAGTTCGGGATCAGCCCGGTGGCCGTCCAATGCGCCTTGTTGATCCTGCCGGACAGCGGCGGCGTCGGGATGCCGATCCAGCGCATCCGGCCGGCGTCGTCCACCGTGAACCAAGCCGAATGCTCGATGTGCGTGATCGAGCCATAATCGTGGATGACGGCACCGCCTGGCCCTTCGAGGCGCGCGGCGTAGACCTGCTTCTGGTTCGCCGTCCACATCTTGTGCTGCTCGACCGCGGCGACGTATTGGATCGGCGCCTCGGGGAGCTCCCATAGCCGAACATGCCACCGCACTTCGATCAGGGACGTGATCGGCTGAACGGCCTCCCATTCGGTCATGACCGGGCCGCGCGAGACGACCTTGACGCGCGAGCCGTTAAGCGCATCGAACAGGCCGCCGACGCCCAGCGCCGTCCACACGCGCAGATCGTTAGCCGCGTTGCCGGTCACGTCGGCGATCGTCCGCGTGCTGGCGTTGTTCCAAGCGCCTTCCTCGCGGAGCACGCGCAAGGCGATGGCCCCGCCGGCCGGAACGTTCGGCACGATGCAGCTGATCCGGCCGTGCTTCAACGAACCGTCCGGCCAATGGCTGCGGTCGTCTACTTGCAGCGTGACCGGCGTGCCGTCCGGCATTTCGCCGACGAGTCGCCAGCCGGCGGGCACGGCGCCGGGACCGAAGCCGAGCCCGAAGCTGTAGGGCTGATCGACGGCGGCGGACGCGGACTCGTTGACGATCGTGTGAGTCGATACGAGCACGGCGGGGCTCCTGCGGCTTAGGACTGATCCTGAGGCGACGCGCCTTCCCGTGGCTGGGTCTGCCCGCCCGGCGCCGGCGGTTCCGTCGTCTGCTGCCCGCCCTCTTTGCCGGCCTTCTTCTCGGCTTCGTCCTTCGGGGTGATGTCTTGCAGCATCGCCTTGTTCAGGAATTCCGCGCCGCGGACGATTCCGAACTCTTCGCCGTTCTTGAAGTCGATCAGCGCGGTCGGCTCGTACCCGCCTTTGACTTGGCGCAACCGGCCGGCGCGGCGGGCGACCTGTTCCTTCGAGAGCGCGAGCACCATGCCCGGGCCCAGGCGAGCGACGCGGCTTGTTACGACGAACCGCTTCATCGGTTCCTCCTTTGGTCGGGTGGCGAAAAACGCGAAGAAAGGGACAAAAGAATGCCGGCGCCCGCGCGGGGCGGACGCCGGATCGAGGTCAACAAGGATGCCGGCCCGAAATCAGGTCGCGGTCAGGTTCACCCGGCAGGCGCGCTGCCAGAAGCCGTAGCCCACGTTGCGCCAGGTATCGACGCCGTAGTGGTGCTTGTCCTCGCGGAATTCGAGCTCGGAGCCTTCGGCGATCGCCTTCAGCTGCACGGGCTCTTCCTCCTGGCGGATCAGCGACTTGATCGCCCCGTCCGTCCGGAACACCGCGAACTGCGTCGTCCACGAGAGCCGCGGGTTCGGCACGACCGCGAAGTTCACGGCGTCCATCACGCGCGCCAAGGCCGTTTGCCCGAGCGAGAGCACGGGCGCCCGGGCCGCCGACTGCGCGCTCTTCCACAGCTTGATGGGCACCATCACGAGGAAGTCGCTGGCGTTCTCGTTCAGCGGCTCGCCCTCGTTATCCTTGAAGCCGTACATGGCCTCGATCGCCGCGAACATCGCGAACTGCATGACTTCGGGCGACGGGTTGTCCGGCGTGCCTTTCTGATCCGTCGGCACCGGGACAGTGCTGAGGTCCACCGTAATGTCGTTGGACTGGACGCCGCTCTTCCCTTCCTGATGGTCGGTATCGAAGAAGAACGAACCGTCGTAGGCAACGGTCGATCCGCCGTTCTCGATCAGGAAGGACAGCAGCTTGGCCCAATGCGCGTTGGTCCGGTCGGCAAGCTCGTCGATGCGGACCATGACCTGCTCGGTCTTGTCCCGGCGCATCTCGCGGACGAGGATTTCGAGGGTCGCCTCGAAGTGCTTGTTTTCGATGGTGATCCCGTTCTCCGTGAAGCCCTTGGCCTGCCGGCCGCCGATCCATTCGCGGAGCTGCGGGACCTGCCCCAGCCAGCGGTAGGTCTCCGATTCCTGATCCGACGTGAAATAGTTCGAGATCAGGCCGATCCATTCGAGCCCGGGCGCCTGCTCCAGCCGCATGAAGTAGCGGCCGATAATCGCCCGGGAGCTAAGCCCCTTTGCAGACATCTGTAACTCCTTCTAAGGGACGCGGCGCCTCGCGGCGCGGCTGTGGACGAAGAAGGCGCTCGGGCGCGCCAATGCGGCGGCCGATCAGGCCGCCACGACCCGCGTCGCGTCGAACGCGACGACGCCGACGCCGGCCTCGACGAACCGCGCGACCCGGCCGATGAACGAGTTCGCGCCCGCGCCGTCCGAGAGCGTGAAGGTGTTGTCGTCCGACGCGTAGACCGGATCGCCGACGTTGGTTGCGGCGAGGCCCGCGATCGGAACCTCGATCTTGCCGCGCTCGATCACGCGGACGCGCTTTTCGCCGGCCGAGCCGAGGCTGTTGTCGACGTTCTGCTCGGCGAAGCCGAGGAACTTGTCGCCGGCGACCAGCGGCCGGGCGTTGCCGGAAGCGGCCTCAAGCCCTACGGCCGCGCCCTCGTAAATGATGTCGGCCGCGATGACCGGGTGTTCGCCGATGTCGCCCAGCTCGTAGACGCGCGGCGTATCGACAGCGAGAGTGGCCATGTCGTTGTCTCCGTCGTTGGGGAAAGCGGGAAGCCGACGACGCGATCAGGCCGCGTCGCCGGTCTTTGCGAAGCGCCGGATCTGGCCCTTCGCCTCGGCCCTGCGATAGGCGAGGTAGGCGTCGAAGTTCTCGCCGAACTCCTCGCGCAGATCGGGCGAAGACTGCCACGCGGCCTTCGCCTGGTCTTCGAGCGGCAGGTTCGGGTCCGCCGCCGGCTTGGCCGCGCGCGTGCCGCCGGACGTGTTCGACGGCACCGAATCTGGCTTCGGATGGCTGAGTTCATCCTTGCGCCGGGCGTCCAGGGCCGCCTGCCGGGCTTCCTTCTCGGCCGCGGTCTGCGCCCGAAGGAATCGCTCGACCGTCCAGCCCTCGGCCTTCGCCTGACGCGCGAGGTCGGCGTGGGCGTCGGACAGAAGGGCGTCGTCGATGCCCATGATCCGCTCGCGCTCGGCCGCGGCGCCTTCCTCGCGTCCTTCGGCCCGGCCGGCCTCCTTGCCCTCGGCGAAGCCCGCGTCGCGCGCTTCCTTGATGCGGGCCTCGGCCTCGGCTGCGGCGGCCTTCCGGCCCTTTTCTTCGCCGGCCTGCTCGCCCTCCGCGCGCAGCGCCGCGGCGATCCCGGGATTCTCGGCGGCAAAGGCCGCCAGTTCCGCACGATCCATGATCTTGATCCTCGGTTGCTGCCGCGTGGCGGTCGATCGCGGCGTTGATGCGACAATCCGGCGGTCCGCCATCTCCGCCAGAACCCCCTCGAAGCTGCCGAGGCGATCGGCCATTCCGAGCTCGACCGCGCGCCGGCCGACGCGCACGCCGCCGCGGCCGAAGTCGTTCAGCACCTTCTCGGTGCTGACGTTCCGATTCTGAGCGACGGCGGCGACGAAGATTTCCTCCAGCGCATCCAGCTCGCGCCGGATCTCGGCGAGCCCTTCGTCGGTGCGCGGGTCGGGGCGCTTGTTCGGCGCGTTCGACGAAACGATCTCGAAGTCCCGATAGCCGTCCATGCCGGGCTGCTCTTGGATCGAGATCCCCTGGACGACGCCGATCGAGCCGACCATCGCGGACGGATCGAGCACGATCTCGTCCGCCGCGGTGGCGATCCAATAGGCGGCCGACGCGCCAAGGCCGCCGACATAGGCGGTGACCGGCTTGCGGGCCGCGGCGACCTGCGAGGCGAACTCGCCGATGCCGAACGCGACGCCGCCCGGCGAGTCGATGTGGAGCAGCACCGAGCGGATGTCGCCGTTCTCCATGGCGACGTTGAAATCCTGCGCCAGGAACGACAGCGACGTGGCGCCGCTCATGCGCTGGAAGAGCGTTGCGCGCGGGAAGATCGGCCCCACGATCGGCAAGATGCCGACGCCGTTGCGATTGGTCAGAAGCCGGGTGCCGTCCACCGGCGTGCCCTCGCGCACCGCCAACGTGCCCGGTTCGCGCGCCTCCCAGCGGGCGCGGGCCTCCACGACCTCCGGCGCGTCCAAGCGCCGCTCGGCGATCAGCGCGATCAGACGAAGCCATTCGGGCTTGATGGCCCACGGCACGGACATGATGGCGTCCAGCACACGGCTCATTCTTGGTCGGCCTCCTCTCGGTCGCCGCGCTCCGGTTGATCGGGCCGGTCCCGCGGCGGCGTCGCGGCGGCGCCCGGTAGTTCGGCGGGCACCGCAGGTTCCAGCCCGTCGTCGACGCGGCGACGCTTCTCCTTCACCCGCTGCGCGTGCACCGCTTCCCAATTCCGGCCGGTCAACTCGGCCGTCTCGTGCGCGATGCTGGACACGCCGATGGCGATGCGCTTCTCGGCGGCGTTCACTTCCTTCTCCGGGTCGATCTGTCCCGGCGCCGGGCCGGTCCATTCGGCGCCCAGCCACGCCGCGCGGACGAACGGATCGTCGAAGAATCCCGGCGCGGTCAGATAGCCGCGGGCGATCGCCTCCGATATGACTTCCTCGTAACTCGGCTGGCAGAAGGCCGCCGCGAGCCAGGCGCGGCGGACGCGGAAGAACCGCCAGGCTTCCAAGAGCGCCGCGCGCGCCGCCGAATAGGACGCGGTGAAATGCTTGACGAGCAGCTCGAACGGGATCTCCAGCGCCACGCCGATCTGCCGCAGGATCGCCAGCACGAAGGGATCGAATTGCGAATTCGGCCGGTTCGGATTCGCGATCTCGATGCTTTCGTCCGGATCAAGATCGAGGATCGCGCCGGGCCCGAGTTTGTATTCGTCCCGTTCGGCTTCGCTGCGCCCTTGGCCCGGGGGCGCCGGCACGTTCAGCCCTTGGCCGCCTTCGGCCTTAACGAAGACGGTGAACATGGCCGCGACGACGGCGCCCAGGATCTCGGCTTCGCGGTATTGATCGAGTTGCTTCAGCGTCTCGATAACCGGCGCCAGATACGGCTCGCCGCGAGTCTGTTCGGGCCGGTCGAACCTGCCGATGTGCAAGACCATCCGCCGGCCGCTCGCGGCGAAGACCGGCACGCGGCGCCATTCGAGTCCGGCCTGGCCCATGATGATGTCGCCCGGGTGCCGGTTCGCGACGTGGTAGGCAATCGGCGCGCCGTCCGGATCGGTTTCGACGCCGCCGGTCAGACGGCCGCCGTTCGGAAGTTCCTTCCCGTCGGCCTGGAAATCGGGATTGCTGACGCGATCGCCTTCGACAAGCTGCCAGCAGAATCCCAGCGGATTCCCGGGGCGCTCGATGAACCGCTTAAAGGCGAAGACGTCGCCGCCCAGGAGCGCCGACCGCAGCACCACGTCTTGCTGTTCGGCGAAGCAAAGCGTCCGCCGGATGTCCGAGTCCCGGCTGTGGGACCACAGGCCAAAGATCCGCTCGGCGTCGGATTCCCATTGGTCCGCCCGCTCGTCCGAAAGCCCGAGGAATTCCCGGTTGACGCGCGCCTGCACCGTCAGGCCGGTGCCGACGATGCTGGTCACGTTGGTGTTGATCGCGCCGCGCGGCAGGGGCGCGTTGCGGTACAGATCGCGCGAGCGGTCGCGCAGCGCCGGCAGATCGGGCAGCAGATCCGCATCCGGGCTGCCGGTCTTGACCAGCCATTCCTTTGTCTGCCGGCGGTCGCGCCGCGCGCCGGTATAGCCGCCGCTGCCTCCGGTCAGGGCGAGGTATTGGCGCGCGGCCAGGCGGCGGGCGCCGGCCACGGGCGCGATGTAAGCGATCAGCCGGTCTAGCCGCGTCGGCTGAATCTTCGGGAGCCGCATCGGCATCTCTACAGCGGCGTACCGTAGCGCACGCGCACGCCGCCGCCGCGGGCCTCGCGGGCCGCTTCGCGCTCATAGTCGCGCTCGAGTTGCCGGAGGCGGTTCAGGTCGGCGAAGGTCACGCGCTTGCCGCCGTAGGTCACGTCCTGGCCGCCTTCGAGCACGGCGTCGATCGCGGCGCGGACCTTTTCGAGGCGCTCGGCGTAGGTGGCCATTACAGCGAGACTCCTTTGCTGCGGACGCGCCGCCGGCGCGGCACGGCCGTGACGGTGGCCGGCGGCGTCGGAGCGGGTGGCTGCGCTTCCGGCTCGGCGGCCGGCTGGGCCGGTTCGCGGATGCCTATCAGGTCTTCGAGTTGACGCCAGCGGGCCTCGGTCCAGTTGTCGAGGCCGCCGGCGATCGCGACCGCGCGCGCGTACTTCCATCCGTCCAGCGCCTCGTTGGCGTGGACCCGGACCCATTTCTTCTCGGCTTCGATCCAGCGGTCGCCGCCGAGCTGCTTGCAGAATTCTTCGTCCGCCTCGTGGTTCAGATGGACATAGCCCGGCGGATATTGCGCGCCGGCCGCCAGTTCTTCCTTCGTCGGCGGATCGAGGCCGAGCCGGCCGTAGAGGTCGAGCGTCAGCACATGGCCGCCGACGAGGCCGACACGCCGCTCGCGTTTCTTCCGCGATCCGGGCTGCCGCTGGTCGATCGCGGTGCCCCACTTGAAGGCCGGGGCGCCGAGGCTGGTCGCGCCCTTCAGCGGAACGACGAGCGCCGGCGGATACCGCTTGCACCACGCGAACACCTGTTCGGTGGCGTAGCCCGTGTCGATGCCCAGCTTCCCGATCGGGAGCAGCGTCCCGGTTTCGTGGGGCCATTGCTCGCCCATGAAGGCGTCCATCTCGGCCCAGCAATGCGGCTCGAACGGGCTGCCGGGAAAGACGCGCTTCTCGATGAGCCAGCATTGCCGGTGGCGGCCCCAGGCCCAGACGAAGACTTCGAGCCGGTCCTTTTGCACGTCCACGCCAACCGTGATGAGCATCCCGCCCATCGGCACCGTGCCGGGCCGGTAGTCTTCGCGACGGTCGTACAGGCGCCGCCATTCCGGCGCCTCGCCCTTCACGTCGAACGTCTCGGCCAGGACCGTGTTGACAAAAACGCGGAGTTTGTTGGGGTCGTCTTTCACGCGAAGGAACTCCGCGGCCAGCACGCCCCAGGCGGCGTTCTCGAAGAGGCTGTAACCGGCCCAAATGTGGAAGCCGGCGTGGCCCTTGACCTCCGGTTTCGTCGCGATCCATTTGCCGGCGGCCAGCATCGCCGGCTTATGGATCTCGTCGATCTCGCAGCCGTTGACGCAGACGTAATAGGCGTCCTGCGGCCGATCCTTCGGCCAACGGATTCCGGGCCCGGTGCCGTCGCCCCAAACCAGCGTCTGCATTTCGCCGCAATGGGGGCACGGCACGAAGTAGAACCGCTGATCCGATTCCTCGAACCGCTTGGCGATCCGCGAGCGGCCGGTTTCGGTGGGCGTGGAGCCGACGACGCTCTTCGATTGGTCGCTGGTCAGCGTCCGCTTCTCGCCCAGCTCGATCTGGTCGCCTTCGGTCCCGGCCTGATCCGGATAGCCGTCAACCTCGTCGAAGTAGATGTGATCGAGCGTCACGCGGCGGAACGCGCGCGGGCTGTTCGCGCCGACAATCCGCAGCGATCCGCCCGGGAAGACCTTGCGGCGAATCGTGTTGCCGGACTTCCGGCCGCCTTCGACGACCTTGCCCTCGATGCACGGCCATTCGAGGACCGCCTCGATCTCGTCTTTCGAGTAATCGTCCGCGTCCTCGACGGTCGGCTGGACGATCATGATGTGCCGCGGCGCCTGGGCGATCGCGTAGCCCACCGCGTTGTTCAGGCATTGCGTGAAGCCGACCCGGGCCGACTTCTTCACCGTCACGCGCGGCAGCAGCGGATCGCCGATCGCGTCCATGATTCCGCGCTGATAGGGAAAGGCGCGGAACTTGCGGCCGTCTTTGATGCGCGCGTGCTCTTCGGCCCATTGCGACAGACCGAGGCGCGGCGGCGCGCGGAACCGCCGGAAGGCCCGCGTGATCGCGCCGGCCGCGGCGGCGTGCCCGATCTCAAGCGGCGTCGGCTTCGGCGTCGCGTTTAACCTTGGCGACCGCTTCGGTTTCCGAGAGCTCGTCGAGGGCTTCATGGATCAGCTTTTCGAGAGCCTCGGCCACTTCCTCCGGGTCGGTCATCTTCGCCAGCGTGCGCGCCATCTTGCGCGGCACCGCCAAGAGGTGGCTGCGCACCCGCATGAACGCGGCGGCCATCACGTCCTCAAGGATGTCCGCCGGGACGAGCGACCCTTCGAGGCGCTGCAAGCGAAGCCGCCGCTCGCGCGCTTTCAGCACCTCGCTGGCGGTTCGCGCCTGCTGGAAGGATTGGTCGACGACGCGGCTGCGCTGTTGCGACGGATCGGTGTTCGCGCGAAGGGAGGCGAACGCCTTGTCCGGGTCGATCGTCCCGTCCGGCTCCAACGGGATGCGGCCGGATGCCACCGCCTTGTTCACCGCGGTGTGGGATTTGCCCCACATGCGGGCGAAGGCGTTCTTGCTGACACCCAAAAAAATGCTCCTAAGCCTGTGTTTTTGCTCGCAGTTTCGACACCGATGCCTACTCTGCAGGTGTCGGCAACGACAGAAACGAAACGCCTAGCAACGGAGACAACGATGACCGACAAGACCAAGAATCCTTACGCGACGAAGATCTTCAATAAGAAGTTCAACGCCGAGCGCGCCGCCAAGTCGGCCGAGAAGAAGGGCCTCCA
>DASVCS010000087.1:0-11337 GCA_036381495.1 Longimicrobiales bacterium | reverse complement strand
CTCGTCGACCATCTTCCGGTTCGTGTGGGCGAACGAGAAGTTGTGCTTGAAGAAGTCGCCATGGCCGCAGACGTGCGCCATGACCAGCTTCTGGTCCACGCGATGGTTCGCCGCCAGCAGGTACGCGTACGTCGGATCGTTATTGATGACCATCTCGTAGATCTTCGAGAGGCCGTACGCGTACGAGCGCGAGAGTTCGGTGTACTCCATCCCGAAGCGCCAGTGGGGGTAGCGCGCGGGGTAGCCGCCGTACGCGGCCACTTCGTTGATCTCCTCCCAGTCCAGCACCTCGTAGATGATCTCGAAGAAATCGAGACCGTAATCACGCGCGTGCTCCTCGATACGCTGCTGGAGTGCGCGCAGTTCGGAGGTCAATGTCTGGGGCACGGCGGTCCTACCTCCCCTTCCCCAGGAACTCGCGGATCGAGCCGAGGATCCCTTCCCGACCCGGGATCCTGGACAGAACCAGGTTCTCCGCTTCGACGTGCGTTTCGAGCGCGTGCAGGAACTGCCCGCTCCCGTACCGGCTCTCGACCTGGCCGTAGCCGAACAGGTTCGCCACGGGGAGGAGCGCCTCGTTGAGCAGGCCGAAGCACTTCTCGTCATCGCCGCCCCCCCAGTTGTCGCCGTCCGAGAAGTGGAACAGGTAGATGTTCCACGCCTCGACCGGGTAGTCGCGCTCGATGATCCGCGCCGCGAGCTGGTAGGCGCTCGAAATGCGCGTGCCCCCGGACTCGCGCGTGCTGTAGAACGTCTCCCGGTCGACTTCCCGCGCCGCGGCATCGTGGATGATGTAGCGGGTTTCGAGGCCATCGTAGTGCGCGCGGATCCACGTGTCGATCCAGAACGACTCGATCCGCACGATCTCCTTCTGCTCGCTCCCCATCGAACCCGACACGTCCATCATGTAGACGATCACCGCGTTCGATACCGGCTTCGACTCCTCCGTCCACGACCGGTAGCGCATGTCGTCGCGGATCGGCACCACGACCGGACGCGCGGGGTGGTACGAGCCGCTCGCGATCTGTCGCTTGAGTGCTTCCTTGTACGTGCGCTTGAACGAGCGCAGACTCTCGGGGCCCGCCCGCTTGATCCCCGAGTACCGGTTCTTCACCGTCGTGAGCGACTGCGCGGCCTTCGGCTGGATGCGCGGCAGCTCGAGTTCCTCGCCCATCAGCTCGGCGAGCTCCTGAATCGTCAGCTCGACCTCGCGCAGGTGCTCGCCCGGCGCATCACCCGCCTCGCCGCTCCCCGGCTGTCCATCCGAGCCGATCGGCGTGCCCACCTCGCCCTCACCCTGGCCGACGCCGCCGAGCGCGCGGCTGCCGTAACGGAACCGCGGCAGCTCGATCTGCGGGAGCGGGATCGAGACGAACTCCTTGCCGCGCCGGCCGATCAACTCGCCGCGCGTAATGTGTCGCTTCAGATCCTTCTTGATCTTGCCGCGGACGATGTCCTCGAACCGCCGCCGATCACGTTCTATCCGCTTCACCATGGTTCCATCCGATATTGTCGCGCCGGCTGCGCCGGCGCGGGGCTGGGGCTGGGGCTAGGGCTGGGGCTGGGGAACGGAGGGCCGGCTGCGCGGCGTGGGGACCACCTCCGGATGCCGGGCCGCCTTCCCTAGCCCTAGCCCCAGCCCTAGCCCTAGCCCTTCCTCACGGTCCCGCCGGCGCTGCCGGCCTCGCGGGATGATAGACGCCCGGCGCCCACACGCCGATGGCCGCCGCGAGGGTGAGGAGCGCGGCGAATCCCAGCACGACCACGCGCTGGAACAGGGTGAGGCGTCCGCGGGCCCGAACGGGGACCGGCGCCTGCACCGGCGCAGTGGCGCGAAGGCCGCCGGACTCCTGGAGTACGGTCGTCATGTCCGCGCCGCAGCGACTACAGAGCCGGAGCGCGTACCGCTCGACGTTCCAGCAGTGGGGGCAGACGGCGAGTCGCCCGCCCGCGGGCGCGCTGCGCGGCCGGAGGTCGATGGGGCGCACCATGCTACTGCCGGCCCTCCTTGACGTCGCCACGCGCGAAGATGCTGGCGACGAAGTTGAGCACGTCGGTCGCGCAGACCTCGCAGTATCCGTGCTGCTGGATCAGGCGCGTCTTGACGACGTCGATCTTCTCCTGCGCCTCCTTGTCCAGGACGCTCGAGACGAGAGAGGTCAGCTTGATCGAGTCCTTCTGGTCCTCGAAGAGCTTCAGCTCGAGCGCCTTCTGGAGCCGCGAGTTCGTGTCGTAACGGAACTTCCGGCCATCCACGGCCAGCGCGCCGATGTAGTTCATGATTTCGCGGCGGAAATCGTCCTTGCGGCTCTCGGGGATGTCGATCTTCTCCTCGATCGACCGCATCAGCCGCTCGTCCGGCTCCTCGTACTCGCCCGTGTACTTGTTGCGCACCTTCTCGCGCTGCGTGTACGCCTTCACGTTGTCGATGTAGTTGGCGCACAGCCGCTGGAGCGCGTCCTCATCCCCGGAGATCGCGCGCTGCACCTCGTTCTTCACCGTGTCCTCGTACTCCTCGCGGACCACGGCCAGCAACTCGCGGTAGCGTTCTCGCTGTTCCTCGTTCGTCACCAGCGAGTGGTGGCGCAGTCCGCCTTCCAGCTCCTTGAGGACCATGAACGGGTTGACGCAGGTCTCCTCGATGTCGGCGACCAGACAGTTCGAGATCTTGTCCTGGATGTAGCGCGGGCTGATCCCCTCCATCCCCTCGCGCTCCGCCTCCTTGCGCAGCTCCTTCACGTTGTCCTCGGTGAAGCCGGGGAGCGTCTTGCCGTTGTACAGCTTGAGCTTCTGGAGACGCGTCAGGTTCACTTTCTTCGGTTCCTCGAGGCGCGTCAGCACGGCCCACATCGCCGCCATCTCGATGGTATGCGGCGCCATGTGCTTGCCGCGGATCCGACGATTGTTGAAATCCCGCTCGTAGACCTTGATCTCCTCGTCCAGCTTCGTGATGTAGGGGATGTCGATCTTGACGGTCCGGTCGCGCAGCGCCTCCATGAACTCGTTGTTCTGGAGCCGCCGGTACTCGGGCTCGTTCGTGTGCGCCAGGATCACCTCGTCGATGTCCGTCTGGGCGAACTTCTTCGGCTTGATCTTGTGCTCCTGGCTCGCGCCCAGCAGGTCGTAGAGGAACGCGACGTCCAGCTTCAGCACCTCGATGAACTCGATCACCCCGCGGTTCGCCACGTTGAACTCGCCGTCGAAGTTGAAGGCGCGCGGGTCGGAGTCCGAGCCGTAGATCGCGATCTTCCGGTAGTTGATGTCTCCGGTGAGCTCCGTCGAATCCTGGTTCTTCTCGTCCTTCGGCTGGAACGTGCCGATCCCCACCCGGTCGCGCTCGCTGATCCGCAGCCGCCGCACGCGGACGTGCTGGATCACCTGCGTCCAATCGCCGTCGTAGCGCAGCATGAGCTGGTTGTAGACGTGCCGGCAGGACGGGCACAGATCGCCTTCGACGACGATGCGCTGGCCGTCCGGCGAGCGCTGGCTCAGTTCGTCGAGGAAGAGCGCTCTGTGCTCCTCCGGGATCAGGTGCAGCGGCTCCTCGTGCATCGGGCAGGGCATGGCATCACCGAGCCGCTCCGCCGCCGCCATCTCGGGCGGCACTCCCATCTCGAACAGCCCATCCCCCGTCCACGAGAAGGTGTAGAGCGCGCCCTCCGGCGTGGCCGAGTAGTGCTCGAGCCCCTTCTTCAAGAGCCGGCAGATGGTGGACTTCGCCGAGCCGACCGGCCCGTGCAGCAGCAGGACCCGCCGCTCCGGGCCGTAACCCAGGGCGGCCGCCTTCAGCACCTGGACGAACTTCATCAGCGGCAGGTCGAGCCCGAAGATGGCGTCCCGACCCCCTCCCATCGGGTCGTCGAAGAAGTTGTAGTGCGTGATCTCCTTCTTGTATTCCGTGTACTTCCTCGTGCCGAACGAGTTGATCATGTCGTAGAGCCGCTGGAACGCGTTCCGCGCCACCTTCGGGTTCTCACGGGCGAGTTCCAGGTACTCCTCGAAGCTCCCCTCCCACACGAGGTCCTGGTACGACGCAGGGTCGTGCTGCGCACGGATGTGCTGGATGATGTCGACGACGGGCGTGCCCATGGATCCGACTCCTTCAACGAACAGAAATACACGGGGCGTGGGGATTTATAGCGGCTTACACGGACGCCGGGGACGGTGTTCCCGGCGTCCGCGCGCCTCAATTCCGGTGTCGTTCCGACTCCGTCCGGAAGCGATCCTCGATCTGCCGGAGCAGCCGGTCGACGCGATCGCCGCGGACCGGAAACAGGTGTCGATCCGCGATCCGGTTCAGGGCGATGCGCAGCGCCGGAAAATTCTCCGCGAACGCCTGGTACAGCCGATCGAGGCCCCAGTCCTCCGCATCGGCACAATCCGCGGCGAGCCGGTACCCCGTGGCGCCGAGTTCCTCGTAGTAGCGGAGCCCCGGCGCCCCCCGCCGCTCGACGCGCGCGGCGATGTAGTCCGGGAAGAGGCCGCTGAGCCAGAGCGCGAAGTTCCCGAGATGTGCGCGCAACAGGAAGGCTTCCCGCCCGGTCGCGGTCTCGAGGGCCTCGACGAGGTCGACCAGGTACAGGTCCCGCGGTTCCTCGCCTTCGTGGACGACATATGCCCGCCCGCTCCGCCCGAACGCCGTCAGCAGCGCGGCGAGGTAGTCCGCAGCGGCGCGGCTCTGGATCCCGTCTTCGAGCAACGAATGACGGACCAGGAGGTAGAAGACCAGCGGCGCAGGCGCGGCGCTGATTCCGCCGCCGGCAAGCACCGCGTTGAACGTCCTCGGGTCGTCGAGGAGGGCGTCGAAACCCTCTTCACGAAGCCGATCCTCGGCGCGTTGCCGAGCGTACTCATCGCCCCGGCCGAGCAGGCTGAGGACGAGCCCTGCCTCCGCGCGACCGAACGAGGCACGGACGTTGGGCAGAATCATGAGTCCCTCCTTGGATCACGCTTACTCGTGATCCCGTGCGGGGTTACCCGCCTTGCTCGGGCGCGGCCCCGCACCTACTTTCGGGGAGACGCCAGCGTCTCCCTGCCGCCATCTTGCATCCGCCGTGCCCGCGCGGAACTCGATCTCTGCGCCGATGCGTGCGGCCGGGCCAGGATGTACGGCGGCAGTACGTTGCCGCGTGCGGGAATGGAGTCGAAGAATTCACCGGGTCGGGACAACCAACTCGATGCGGTGTCGGACGCCGGACGCGGACCGCTCACGCCTCCCGAACGGTGACACGGGCCGGAGCCACTACCGCATGTGAATGAAACGTAAGGGAGCGCTGGCAAGGATGTCAAGGCGGTGGGGGGCGCTCTTCGGGCGCTAGGGCTAGGGCTAGGGCTGGGGCTGGGGCTGGGGCTGGGGTGTGCCCGGGAGGCGGGGCGGTGCAGGGGGGACAGCCCGGGCATGGCCGGGAACGGCCGGGAACGGGAGCGGCGGCTGCGCCGCCTGGAGCGGGAACGTTTACGTTTACGGGGTCGGGTTGGGGGCGGTCGGGAACCGGCGGGAACGGGATGAGCGGGCCGCGCACGCGCGCGAAGCGGGGATGGGAACTACCGGGAACGGGAGCGGGAGCGGGAACGTTTACGTTTACGGGGATGGGAGCGGGGTCGGGGGCTGGAACCGGGCGATGGCACGCCATCGGTGATCAGGATGCTGCGACGAAACAGTTTGGAGCGCCGATTGTTCGGCTGGATGCTCGTGCTCGGGCTGGTCCCGGCGCTGGTGACCGTGGCGGTCGGCACGTGGTTGTGGGTGGGTTCGCTGGATCTGGTCGGGACGCTGGGGCCGTGGGACCAGATCGCGGAGTCGGGGCGGGTCGTCTTCGAGGCGGCGGAGCGTGCGGCGGCCGGGGATCCGGAGCTGGCGGAGGCGTTGTCGCGGCATCGGGGGGCACTGTCGGCGTCGCTGGTCCTGGCGCGGCGGTGGGCGTATCTGGGCGAGCGGATCGTGGGGCTGTTGCCGCTGTTGGCGTTGGGCTCGGCGGCGTTGCTGGCGTGGCTGGCGCTCGCGGTGAGCCGGCGGCTGGCGCGGCAGTTGGCGCGGCCGATCGGCGAGCTGGCGGCGTGGGCGGAGCACCTGGCGCGCGAGGAGGCGTTGCCGCCGCCGGCGCGGTCCGAGGCTCGGGAGGTGGAGGAAGTGCGGGCGTTGCGCGCGGCGTTCCGGCGTGCGAGTGCGGACCTGGCGGCGGCGCGGCAGCGCGCGCTGGAAGCGGAGCGGGTGCGGGTCTGGGGCGAGATGGCGCGGCGGGTTGCGCACGAGATGAAGAACCCGCTCACGCCGCTTCGTCTGGCTGCGCACCGTCTCGCGCGTTCTCCGGATGGCGGTCCGGAGTTCCGGGAGTCGCTCGCGGTGATCGAGGAGGAGACGGACCGGCTCGACGAGCTGGCACGGCAGTTCGCGGCGCTCGGCCGGCCGCCGGAGGGTCCGACGAGCGAAGTCGATGTCCCGGAGTTGCTCTCGGCGCTGCTCGAGACCGATGTGCCGCCGGCGGTCGAGGTCGCACTCTCGGCCGAGCCGGCGGTGCCGGTGATCGAAGGCCATTACGATGCACTGCTGCGGGCGTTCCGCAACCTGATCCGCAACGCGGTCGAGGCGATGGAGGGCGGCGCGGCGCCGGCGCGGCTCGAGGTTCGGATCGCGGTCGTGCCGGGGGAGGACGACGGGACGTGGGCGGGGCGTGGCGCGCCCACCGATGCGCGGCCGCCGCGGTGGGTCGAGGTGACCATCGCCGATGCCGGGCCGGGGCTGCCGGCAGGCGGGCGTGACCGGATCTTCGAGCCGGACTACACGACGAAGTCGCGCGGGACGGGGCTGGGCCTCGCGCTCGTGCGGCAGGCGGTGGACGCACACGGCGGCCAGGTCGATGCGCGCGACCGACCGGGCGGCGGCGCCGAGTTCACGGTGCGGCTCCCGGTCGCCGGCGTGGCCGCGACATCGGCGTGAAAGCTGCGTTCGGCGCGGTCGCGGCACAAACCAGATCTGAGGACGGGTGAAGGAGTATGATCAAGAACATTCTCGTCGGCGCGGCGTTCGTGCTCATGGCGGGCTGCGCCATACGACTCGGCGGCCCGGGACCAGTCGAGTACCGGACCGTCGCGCTCAATGCCGACTCGCACGTCACGCCCGAAGAGGTCGCGGCGTGGATCCGACGGACGGGCGCGAACCTGGTCCTGCTCGCGGCGGACGCGGACAGTGCCTGGTTCGACGAGGTCGCGCGGCGGTCCGAGCTGGCGTTGAGCGGACCGGGGCGCGCCGGCGCGGTCGCGTTCGCGTTCCTCGCCGGCAAGCCGGTGGGCGACACCACGGTCGCATTGCCGCTCGATGGCGGCGGCCGGGTCGTGGTCCATGACGCGCTGTACCAGATCGACGAAAATCGTTTCCTGGACCTGCTCGCGCTGCGGATCGACCACCAGCGACAGGTGGTGGATGCCGTGCGCGCGCTGCTCGACTACGTCGCGACGGACGTCGCATCGACGGCGGCGGTCGTCCTGGCCGTCGATGTTCCGGATGGTGCCGTGGGCGACAGTGTGTCCGCGCTGCTCAACCCGGCGTTTCTGGACGCACGCGCGTGTCTCGAAGACGGCGACGGCGCCGCACGGAGCGGGCCGGGCCCGACGGGGATGCGGCTGTTCTACGGTCCCGAGGCCCGGATGCGCTGTGACGAGGCCGAACGGCTCGCCGGCGCCGACTCGCCGTTGGTGGCGCGCCTGATCGTCGGGCGCTGAGACGCGGCCGTGCCGGCGATCCTCGTTGTCGACGACGAGGCGAACATCCGCCGGATGATCGCCCGCCTGCTCGCCGCCGAGGGGTACCAGGTGGGCGAGGCGCCGGATGGCGAGGCGGCGCTGGCCGCCATCGAGGCCGGGGAGCCCGATGTCGTGCTCCTCGACCTCGCCATGCCGGGGTTGGACGGGCTCGCGACGCTCGAAGCGCTGCGCGGCCGCTGGCCCGATCTGCCGGTGGTCATGATGAGCGGCCGCGCTTCGCTGGCCGATGCCGTGCGCGCGACCAAGCTCGGCGCGTTCCACTTCATCGAGAAGCCGCTCGGCCCCGAGGCGGTGCTGCTGACGGTCCGGAGCGCGATCGAGTTGCGGCGCGCACGGGAGTTGTCGCGCGCACTGGTCGCGGACCTGGGCTCGGGTCACGAGCTGGTCGGTTCGAGCACGGCTATGCAGCGGACGCGGGCGTTGATCCGGCAGGTCGCCGCGACGGACGCGCGCGTGTTCATCACGGGCGAGAGCGGGACGGGCAAGGAGCTGGTCGCCGCCGCACTGCACGCGCTCTCGCGGCGGGCGGAGCGGCCGCTGGTCCGGGTCAACAGCGCGGCGATCCCGCGGGACCTGGTCGAGTCCGAGATGTTCGGCCACGAGCGCGGCGCGTTCACCGGCGCGACGGAGCGGCGGCGCGGCCGTTTCGAGCTGGCCGACGGTGGCACGCTGTTCCTGGATGAGGTCGCGGAGCTGGGGCCCGATGCGCAGGCCAAGCTGCTGCGCGTTCTGGAATCGGGTGAGGTCGAGCGCGTGGGCGGCCAGGAGCCGATCCGGGTGGATGTCCGGGTCATTGCCGCGACGAACCGCGACGTGCGGGCGGCGATCGCGGAGGGCCGGTTCCGTGAGGACCTCTACTACCGGCTGAACGTGATCCCGATCGAGCTGGCGCCGCTGCGTGATCGTCTCGAAGACGTGCCGGAGCTGGTCGCGCACTTCCTGGCGCGCCTCCAGGCGCGGCACGGGCTGACGCCGCCGGTGTTCACGGCGGCGGCGTTCGAGCGGCTGCGGCGCTACGCGTGGCCAGGGAACGTGCGGGAACTGGCGAACCTGTGCGAGCGGCTCACGATTCTGCACGCGGGCCGCGAGGTGGGTGAGCGGGAGGTCTCGGCAGTGCTCCCGGACGCACCGGCCGAACGGACGGCGACAGGATCCGCCCACCCGGCAGCGGGCGGCACCGGCTCGCTGGCTGCGCGCCTCGAGGCGTTCGAGCGCCAGCTCATCGTGGCCGCGCTCGAGGAGGCGGATGGCAGTGTGGCCGAAGCGGCACGGCGGCTCGAAACCGACCGGCCCAACCTCTACCGCAGGATGAGACGACTGGGGATCGACCGATGAAGCGAACGTTCCGACGGACGCGGGGCTCGATGCTCGTCCCGCTGGCGCTGGTGCTGCTCGCCGCCGCGCCGGCGGCGGCGCAGGAAGAGAAGGCCGCGGCGACGTCGCCCGCCGCCGACATCGCGCGACTCCTCGAGTTCTATAACCGCGCGGCGACGATCCGGATGACGGGGCCCGCGCGCATTGCGGCGGGGACCGAGATCGTCGGCGATGTGGGCGTGGTGAACGGGCCGTTCGTGATCGAGGGGCGGATCCGCGGGCGCGTCGTCGTGCTCAACGGCGATGTCCGGTTCGCGCCCGGAGCCCGGATCATCGGCGACCTGACGGTCGCGGGCGGCGCGATCCTCGGTCTGGATTCCGCCACCGTGACGGGGACCGTGCTGCGCTACCGCAAGCCGGTGCAGTACCGCGAGGACGACGGCCGTCTGGTCGCGGTGGTGCCGGAAGAAGCGCCGGTGATCGCCGCCGGGCACGACTTCCCGTTCGGCCGGACGGACCTGTTGCTCGCGACCTGGCGGGGCTACAACCGCGTCGAGGGCCTCCCCGTGGCGATCGGACCGCGCTTCCAGACACGGAGCCGCAACCCCACGCGCGCCTCCGCACTGCTGATCTACCGCACCGAATCCGGGTTCGAGCCGGATGCCGATGAGCTCGGCTACGTCCTGCGGCTCGAACAGTTCCTGGGCGGCCGCCGGATCGTCCGGCTCGGCGCCACACTGCACTCGGAGATCGTGCCGATCGAGGCGTGGGGCCTCTCGGATCGGGAGAACTCGCTCTCGACGTTCCTGTTCCACCGCGACTACCGCGACCACTACGAGCGCGAGGGGTGGAGCGCCTACCTGCGGATCGCGCCGCCCGGCCAGCCGCACGAGCTGACCATCGAATACCGGGATGAGCGTCACCGCTCGGTCCGAGCCAACGCGCCGCCGGCCATCCTCGGCGACGACGATTGGCGTCGCCAGCCGCTCGTCGCCGAGGGCACGCTGCGGACCCTCGCGCTCCGGCTCGGCTACGACACGCGCAACGCGGGCGGCCATCCCACGGCCGGGTGGTACATCCGGGCCGAGGTCGAGCGCGGTCTGGGCGGCTCGCTCGCGCTGGGGGGGACGTGCGCCTTTCCCGTCGAGCCGGAGGGTTTTTGCCTCGCCGCCTCGCGCTCGGCCGGCACCGAGTTCGCCGCGGGACTGGCCGATGTGCGACGCTACGCGCGGGTCGGCCCCCAGTCGTGGCTCGCCGTGCGCGCGCTCTTCGCCACCTCGTTGAACGACCGGCCGCTGCCGCCCCAGCGGCAGCATGCGCTCGGCGGCGAGGGCTCGCTGCCGGGGTACGACCACTACCGCTTCGATTGCGGCGCGCGCGCTGCGGTCGCCCCGGCGGCACCCGACTTCTTCCCGTACTACGGCTGCGACCGGCTGGCACTGGTCCAGATCGAATACCAGGCGGCCTTCCCGTTCGGCCACGACTGGGGCCGCAAGCTCGGCTGGGACCTCGACCTCGGGGGGACGCCGGCCTGGGTCGTCTTCTTCGACGCCGGCCGCGCCTGGACCGAGCGCGTCGCACTCGGCGGCCGGACCCCCGGCCAGGACGACTTCGCCGCGGATGCCGGCGCAGGGTTCCGGCTCGGATCGCTCGGCCTCTACTGGGCGATCCCGCTCTCCGGTCGCGATGAAGGCGTCAACTTCTTCGTCCGGTTCGGCGCCCGACTTTGATCTTCGCGCTCGTCGCCTGGGCTCTGGCTCTTGCCGGTTCGCCTGCCCCGATCGCGGGACAGGGGCAGGCCACCCCGCTCGTCGTCGTGCCGGACCGGACCGGCGGCTACCGCCCGCTCCTCCGCATCGGCCCCGTGCTCGCCGACTCCGCCTTCGAGGCGGCCGTACGGTCCGGCATGCCCATCCGCCTGCACCTCAACGTCGAGCTCTGGCACGACGGCTTCTTCGACAGCCTCGAGGGTTCACGCCGCCTCACCACGGTGGTGCTCTACCAACCCCTCGAAGAGCGGTTCGTGGTCCGGACCCAGGCGAGTCCCGCCAAGAGCCGCCGGTTCTCGACGTTCGAAGCCGCCCGCGCCGCGGTCGAGGGCGTCTACGCGCTCCCGATCCGCCCCGTCCGCTCCGGCCGGTACTACTACACCGCGACACTCGAACTCGAAACGCTTTCGCTCTCCGACCTCGAAGAACTGGAACGCTGGCTCGAAGGCGAGCTCGAACCGGCCGTCAGCGGCGAGGGCTCCGTCCCCGGCGC
>DASVCS010000086.1:0-2877 GCA_036381495.1 Longimicrobiales bacterium | reverse complement strand
GCGTCCGTTCGGTAATCCCGCCGGTCCCTTCATGCGCCTCGTCGGCCTGGGGCCGTGGCCGGGGAATCCAAAGTACTGCTCGGGCTGCTTCAAGGGCCTGTACCAGCATCACGCGGGCGCCGAGATCGAGTGCACCCTGCTGTTCGCCGATGCCCGTGGCTCGACTCGGATGGGGGAATCGATGTCCTCCGTCCAGTTTCGTGAGCTGATGGATCGGTTCTACGCCATCGGGACCAGCGTCCTGGTCGAGCACGAAGCGATCGTTGACAAGTTCGTGGGCGACGAGGTCATCGGAATTTTCATTCCGGCCATGACCGCGGGACAACACGCGAGCCGGGCCGTCGACGCCGCGATGGAGCTCCTGCGCTCCACCGGCCACGCCTCCGGCGATCCGTGGGTCCCGGTCGGAATCGGCATCAACACCGGGCCCGCCTACGTCGGTGCGGTGGGCACGGCGGAGCACGTGGAGTTCACCGCTCTCGGCGATACCGTCAACGTCACGGCCCGACTTGCCTCACTCGCGGGCATCGGCGAGGTGCTGGTGACCGAAGCATCCGCGCGCGTGGCCGCCATTGCGACGGCCCAACGGCAGGAGGTTCGCCACCTCGACCTGCGCGGCCGGTCGGACGCCACTGACGTCGTGGTGCTGACCCTTCCGAGCTGATCGCACCTGTAGCGGCGAGCTCCGCGTTTCTGCCACGACGATGCCGGGTGAGGCCCGTCGACGGAGCCGCGGTCGATCGGTTCCCGGGACCGACCGCGGCTCCGTCCCCATCGGCTACGGCAGGAGCCCTCCGCCTGACACGGTCACGTTCCCGCGGTCGACGACGCCGAACGCCGCGTAGCCGGAGGCGCTGACGATCCGGAACGTGTCGAGTGCGAGCGGCGGCTTGCCGAGGTCGTCGATCTCGACGAGGAACCGAACGCCGCTCACGCCGTTGACGGTCGCGCGGCCGGTGATGATCGCCCGCGTGCCCTGGATCGTGAGCGAGTCGATCGCGGTGGCGTCGACGCGGTCGCCTGTGGCGCGGTCGCGGAAGTGGACCGAGCCGGCCGGCGCCGTGGCGCTAGCGGTGTACGACACGTCGATCGAGAACTGCGCCCGACCGCCGACGGCGGTTCCCTCGAGGATCGTGAACTCGGCGAGCTGCCCCTCGAGCTGGCCGCCGCCCTTGACCGCTCCGGGCGTGGTGATCGGCGGGGCGGCGATGCAGCCCGCATCGGCGCAGGAGCCGAGGGCGTACACGTCGAAGCCGCGGGTCATGTCGCCGGCGTAGACGTAGCCCTTGTACTCCTTGGCCGACCACGTCTCGGCGCCGGGCATGACGTTCCAGCCCAGGGTGTTGCCCCAGTCGCTCATCGGGTGCTCGGCGATGCCGTCGCTCGACGAGGAGGCGGCGGAGTAATCGATCCACCACACGCCGGCGCCGTAGTGGGCCGACACGAGCTGGCGCGACGGGAGCGACGAGACGCCGTCGAAGCCGGCCTGGATCGGGCCGGGGCCGACCGAGCCATTTCCGCCGTTGCGGAAGACGTGGATGGTGCAGGCCCGCTCGGTGCGGCCGATGCTCGCCAGCGCCGGCTCGAGCGCGTCGACGGCCAGGCCCGGGTTCGGGTAGAACCAGGTGCCCAGGCGGCTCGGCTCGGAGGGCGTTGCGACCGACCAGAAGTGGGCGCCGCCGATGACGCCCGACGGATCGGTGTTGCAGGCGGTGTTCGACAGGCCACCGCCGCGCTCATCGGTGAAGACGAGCACCTGGCCGTCCGAGCTGACGTCGGCCTGATGCGAGGTGGTCAGGTTGCGGGGATTCGCGGTCCCGCCGGGCTCGGTGGTCTGCGGGATGAAGGCGATCCTCGTGGCATCCCGGGTGAAGATGTCCGAGACGTCGACGAGGTAGGTGCCGGTGCCGGGGCTCGCCGCGTACATCGTCGAGCCGTCGGCCGAGAACGAGGTGTCGTGGGCCGCGCCGGTGACCGCACCGGGGATCTTGCGGACCATGCTGACCGGGACCGATCGCAGATCGACGACCTCGACGCCGGTCCGCGTCGTGTCGATCGCCAGCCACTCGCCGCTCGGGTGGAGCGTCGCGTTGTGCGCCCCGTTGCCGGCCGTCTGCACGACGTAGCAATCGAGGAGCGAGGTGCTGAAGGTGGCGCTCACCGGGTCGAAGGCGAGGCGAACGATGTCCGACCCACCCTGCTGCACGCCGGTCGGCTGCTTCGCGCGCAGGCACTCCGACACGTGCGGACCGACGACGACCGGGTCGAACGACACGACCGCCGTGTCGCCGCGGACCTGGACGTCGTTCTGCCAGCCCGGATCGGTGTAGCTGCCGGCCAGGAACGGGCGGGCCGGGTTGGTGACGTCGAAGATGCGCAGGCCGGCGCCCATGGTGCCGACGAAGGCGTAGTCGTGGACGTTGCCGGCGGCATCGGTGCGGGACTGGAACTCCACGTCGGTGCCCACGAAGCCGCACACGTTGGCGACGTGGACGATATTGCGCGCCGACCGCGGCACGAGGCCCGGCGTGGCGACCGCCTCGCACGGGAGCGGCGTGTTGTGGGCCGGATCGGCGGAGATCTCCGGGATCTCCTCGCCGAAGAGGGCCGCCGGGGCGGCGGCGAGCAGGACGAACGCGAAGAGCACCGCCGCCAGGCGGGACATCGGCCATCCGGACCGATCGGGAGTGGAAACCATGAGGGGCATTCCTCCAGGCCTCTCGGGCGGCCCTAGTTGAACTTCACGGCGACCGTCTGCCGGGCGAGCTCGACCGCTCCGTGGACGACGCGCACGACGATCGTGTGCGGGCCGTTCCCGAAGGCGGCGGTGTCGAAGCCGAACGACCACGAATCGAAGCCGCTGGCCGTCTGCCAGGC
>DASVCS010000085.1:0-5702 GCA_036381495.1 Longimicrobiales bacterium | reverse complement strand
ACATCGACGAAATCCGCCTTTCCCTCCGCTTTCGCGACCTCCTTGGCGAACTGAAGGAGGACGTCGCGCACCGCGCGATCCGCCGATGCCGGCACGGCGGCCGGACGCCCCCGTCGCGCCCGCGGCTCCGGCTGCTCGCGTTGCGCCGCCTGCGCCCGGCGACCCGGCCGCCGCCGCGTTGCCGCCGCGGGCCGCGCCGCCCGCGCGGCCGCAGCCCGCGGCGCCTTGCGACGCTTCACCTGAAGCGGATACCGCCCATTGAACTGGCGGACGTTCATCTCCCGGATGCTCGGGTCGATCTGGATCGCCTTCTGGTAGAGTGCCGTCGTGCTGATCGCCGGATCCTTGCGCAGTTCTTCCTCCACCATGGCCATGACTTTCTCGTTTACCTCGGGCATATGCGCTCCTGGCTGATTCCATAGACTAGGATAATTTTTCACGAACAAGATCCAAGAGACTATACGGTGAGGTGACTGTCAAGGGGTGCCGTGACTATGCGGTCATGCCGATACGTCCAAAAGACAAGACGTTGTCGTCCAGTCGGATGCGAAATCGCCGCCGAGTCACCGCCGACCATGGTGCATCGCCCCCCATCGCGCACCGCGAGGGCGCCGCGGGAAAGGCCGCCCGGTGGCGCGTGCGTGGCCTGCACGCCATATTATGGCGCTCGCGTTTCAGAACGCGGCTTGGATCTGAGCCCGGTACCAGGATCGGAGGACCGATGAAGGGAGTTTCGTTCGGGCGGTGGCTGGCCGCCCCGGTGGTGGTCTGCGCGGTGGTCGCGGCGTGCGGAGATGCGGCGACGCCGGATACGCGAGGATACACGAAGGCGCCGCTCGAGGACCCGGGCGTGTTCGTGCATTCCGAGGAGGCGACGGAAATGGATCGTCTGGGCACGCCGAACGTGCGCAAGCCGGTGGTGATCACGCCGGGTGATACGGCGGCTCAGGGCGGTGAATCGTCGACGGGCGCGGGTTCCTGAGGGGCTGGCCGATGTCGCGGACGATCATTGAGCCGTTCAAGATCCGGGCGGTCGAGCCGATCCGGATGACCACGCGCGAGGAGCGTGCGGAGCGGCTGCGCGAGGCCGGATACAACGTATTCCGGCTTCGCGCCGATGATGTGTTGATCGATCTGTTGACGGACAGTGGCACGTCCGCAATGAGTGCGGAGCAGTGGGCGGGCATCATGCGCGGCGACGAGGCGTACGCCGGCAGCCGGTCGTTCTACCGCTTCGAGTCCGCGGTCAAGGATCTCTTCGGTTTCAAGCACGTCATTCCGACGCACCAGGGGCGAGCCGCGGAGCGGATCCTCTTCTCGACCGTCTGTCGCGCGGGCGATGTCGTGCCGAACAATACGCACTTCGACACGACGCGGGCGAACGTCGAGGCGCGCGGCGCGCGCGCGGTGGACCTGCCGATCCCGGAAGCGCGGAAGCCGGCGGAGCTGCATCCGTTCAAGGGCAACATGGATGTCGCGGCGCTCGAGCGGCTGATCGCGGAGGTCGGCGCGGAGCGGATCCCGCTCTGCATGGTGACCGTGACCAACAACTCGGGCGGCGGCCAGCCGGTGTCGATGGCGAACATCCGCCAGGTCTCCGAGCTCTGCCGACGCCACGGGATCCCGTTCTACATCGATGCCTGCCGTTTCGCGGAGAATGCGTACTTCATCAAGTTGCGCGAAGAAGGCTACGCGGATCGGCCGGTCCGCGAGATCGCCCGCGAGATGTTCTCGTACGCCGACGGCTGCACCTTCTCGGCGAAGAAGGATGGCTTCGCGAACATCGGCGGACTCCTTGCCACGAACGATGATCGTCTGGCGGAGCAGGAGAAGGATCTGCTGATCCTGACCGAAGGGTTCCCGACGTACGGCGGCCTGGCCGGTCGGGACCTCGAGGCGATCGCGGTCGGCCTCGAGGAGGTCGTCCAGGAGGACTACCTCGAGTACCGCCTCGCATCGATCCGCTACCTCGGAGAGCACATTGCGCGCGAGGGCGTGCCGATCGTGCAGCCGCCTGGCGGCCATGCCGTCTATATCGATGCCGCCGCGTTCCTCCCGCACATCCCACCGCTGGAGCTGCCCGCCCAGGCGCTCGTCGCCGAACTCTACATCGAGGCGGGGATCCGCGGCGTCGAGATCGGCACCGTCATGTTCGGGCGCCGCGACCCCGAGACCGGTGCAGAGATCCCCGCGCCGATGGAACTGGTTCGGCTCGCCGTGCCGCGGCGCGTCTACACGCAGAGCCACATCGACTACGTGGTCGAGGGGATCCTCGACGTCTGGAACCGTCGCGAGGCGATCCGCGGCTACCGCTTCAAGAAGCAGGCGCCGGTACTGCGGCACTTCACGGCGGAATTCGAGCCGGTGTGAGGGCGCGACGGGGTGGGGATCGCGTAGTGGACGCCGCGGTCCGCGGCCTTGCAAAGCCCTTCACGACCCGTCATTTTCCTGCGGCTCCACCACGTGTTGGTCCACTCGGGGAAGGATTGCCGTAGCTCCGTGCCGCGACGCGACGATCTCGAAACCATTCTCCTGCTCGGCTCCGGCCCGATCGTGATCGGGCAGGCGTGCGAGTTCGACTATTCCGGGACACAGGCGGTGCGCGCGCTGCGCGAGGAGGGGTACCGGGTGGTGCTGGTCAACAGCAACCCGGCTACGATCATGACGGACCCCGACCTGGCCGATCGCACCTACATCGAGCCGATCACGCCCGAGTGGGTGGAGCGGATCATCGAGCGCGAGCGGCCGGACGCGCTGCTCCCGACCATGGGCGGGCAGACGGCGCTGAACGTGGCGCTCGAGCTCTACGACGCCGGTGTGCTGGACAAGCACGGCGTCGAGTTGATCGGCGCGGATGCGCGCGCGATCCGGATGGCGGAGGATCGTGAGGAGTTCGCCGCGGCCATGGCGCGGATCGGGCTCGCGGTGCCGCACGGCGGCTTCGCGAGGTCGCTCGATGAAGCGTTGCGCATCATCGAAGACGTCGGCTACCCGGCGATCATCCGGCCGTCGTTCACGCTGGGTGGGACGGGTGGTGGCATCGCGTACAACCGCGAGGAGTTCCAGGAGCGGGTGCGGCGCGGCATCGAGCAGTCGCCGGTGGGCGAGGTTCTGATCGACCGCTCGGTCATCGGCTGGAAGGAGTTCGAGCTCGAAGTCATGCGCGACGGCGCGGACAACGTCGTCATTGTCTGCTCGATCGAGAACGTCGACCCGATGGGCGTGCACACGGGCGACTCGATCACGGTCGCGCCCGCGCAGACGCTCTCGGACGTCGAGTACCAGGCCATGCGGGATGCCGCGATCGCGATCATCCGCGAGATCGGCGTCGAGGCCGGCGGCTGCAACATCCAGTTCGCGGTCAACCCGACGGACGGCGAGATGCTGGTGGTCGAGATGAACCCCCGCGTCTCGCGCAGCTCGGCGCTGGCCTCGAAGGCGACGGGGTTCCCGATCGCGCGGATCGGCGCGAAACTCGCCGTCGGCTACCGGCTCGACGAGTTGCCGAACGAGATCACGAAGACCACGCCGGCCTCGTTCGAGCCGGTGCTCGACTACGTGGTCGTGAAGTTCCCGCGCTTCGCGTTCGAGAAGTTCCCCTCGGCCGACCCGACGCTCGGTGTGCAGATGAAGGCCGTCGGCGAAGTCATGGCGATCGGCCGGACGTTCAAGCAGGCCTGGCAGAAGGGACTGCGTGGCCTCGAAGTCGGCCGCGCGGGGTGGGACGTCGGCGAGCGCCCCGCCGATGACGGCCTCGCCGACGACTCGCCCGAAACCCTACGCGCCGCGCTGCGCCGCCCGACCGCCGAACGCTGCTTCCAGCTCAAGCGCGCACTCGCCGGCGGCTTCACCATCTCCGAGGTCCACGAGCTGACCGGCATCGACCCGTGGTTCCTCGGGCAGCTCGCCGAGCTGATCGAGGCGGAACGGTGGTGGGCGGGCCTGCGGCCCGCCAGGGCTAGGGCTGGGGCTGGGGCTGGGGCTGGGGAAGGCAGCCCGGAGTCCGGAGGTGATGACCACGCCGCGCGGCAGGCCGCCACCAACCCTAGCCCTAGCCCCAGCCCCAGCCCTAGCCCTCGCAGCGCGGCGCCGGAGGACCCGCCCCCCACCGGCGCGACCGCCGCCGCGCTGCGCCGCATGAAGCGCCTTGGCTTCAGCGACCGCCAGCTCGCGCGGCTATGGGAGATGGAGGAGCGCGAGCTGCGCGAGCTGCGGCACGCGTTGGGCGTGCGCCCGACCTATCACATGGTGGACACCTGCGCGGGCGAGTTCCCGGCCGCGACGCCGTACCTCTATTCGTCGTACGAGGACGAGAGCGAGGCGCCGGCGAGCGACCGCCGGAAGATCGTGATCCTGGGGAGCGGGCCGAACCGGATCGGGCAGGGGATCGAGTTCGACTACTGCTGCGTGCAGGCGGCGCTCGCGCTGCGCGAAGACGGGTTCGAGGCCATCATGGTGAACTCGAACCCGGAGACGGTCTCGACCGACTTCGACATCTCGGACAAACTGTACTTCGAGCCGCTGACGCTCGAAGACGTCCTCGAGATCATCGACCGGGAACGGCCGCTCGGCGTGATCGTGCAGCTCGGCGGGCAGACGCCGCTGAAGCTGTCCAGCGCGCTCTCGGAGCTGGGCGTGCCGATCCTGGGCACGAGTGTGGACGCGATCGACCGGGCGGAGGACCGCGACCGTTTCGCGGCCCTCTGCCGCAAGCTGGGCGCGACCGTGCCACCGAACGGGATCGCGACGAGCACGCAGCAGGCGGTCGAGGTCGCGCGGGCGGTCGGCTACCCGGTGCTCGTGCGGCCGTCGTACGTGCTCGGCGGCCGCGCCATGGAGATCGTCTACGACGAGGACTCGCTCCTCGGCTACTTCGACCGCGCGATCCGCGCCTCGCCCAATCACCCGGTCCTGATCGACCGTTTCATCGAGGATGCCTTCGAAGCGGATGTCGATGCGCTCGCCGATGGCCAGCGAGCGGTGATCACCGGCATCATGCAGCACATCGAGGACGCCGGCGTGCACTCGGGCGATTCGGCCTGCGTCCTGCCGCCGTACCTGCTGAAGGACGAGGAGGTCGCGGAGATCCGGCGCCTGACGCTGGACTTCGCGGCCGAGCTGGGCGTGGTCGGGCTGATCAACGTGCAGTACGCGATCAAGGACGGCACGGTCTACGTGCTGGAAGTCAATCCGCGCGCATCGCGAACCGTGCCGTTCGTCTCGAAGGCGACGGGTGTGCCGTTCGCCCGGCTCGCGGCGCGGGTCATGGCAGGCAAGACGCTCGACGAGTTGGGGCTGCCGTCCGACTTCACCGTCGCCGGCGTCGCCGTCAAGGAGGCCGTCTTCCCGTTCAACAAATTCGATGTGGACGTGATCCTCGGCCCCGAGATGCGCTCGACGGGCGAGGTCATGGGGTTCGACGAATCGTTCGGGATGGCGTTCGCGAAGGCGCAGATCTCGGCGGGCGCGGAGCTGCCGGTCGAGGGGGCGATCGTGGTCACGGTGAACGACAGCGACAAGCCGACGGTCACGCCGATCCTGCGCCGGTTCCACGAGCTGGGCTTCCGGATCCTCGCGACCGAGGGGACGTGTCGCTACGTGCGGGCGCGCGGCGTCCCGGCGGAGCGGGTCTTCAAGGTGGGTGAGGGCCGGCCGGACATCGTCGACCGCATCATCAGCGGCGAGGTCGGCCTGCTGATCAA
>DASVCS010000084.1:0-2363 GCA_036381495.1 Longimicrobiales bacterium | reverse complement strand
TGCGAGGGCGGCGCGGGTGGCTTTCGTGCCGCCGATTGGGTAGACGGCGCGGAGGATGTCGTCCTCCCACGGTTGCCACGTGCCGGCGCGTGGTTTGCGGCGGGCGGCGCGGGCGTGATGCTCCCGGTCGCAGCCTTCGGCCGTGCAGCGCTTCACGCGGCTTCCTCGTGCCGCGCAACGGCTTCGAGTTCGCGGATGGTCACGGAGCCCGCCTCCGCCCACGACTTCTCCGCCGTGACTTTCCACACGTGCGCGTCGTCGGCCATGAGCGCGTCCAGGACGCCCTTCACGAGGTTGTCGATGTCCGGCTTGCTCTTATGCGGCGTGCCGTTCATGCGGGCGCGCTTCGCCTTCGTCCACGACCGCGGCATGGCAAGTTGGAAGGTCAGGTGGAACGCGCCGCCGCGCACGCCCCTCGGTAGGGCGGCGCGGAGCGCGTCCGCGTACGCCCTGTAGTTCAGGACGGCGGGGCGTTGCGCCCACTTGTCCCTGCGCGTCATGCGCGGCTTCGCGACCGGGTCGACGGTGACGTGGTGAATCAGCATCCCCACGCCTCCTCTTCGAGCTCCCGCGCGATGCGTTCGCACTCCTCGCAACCTGGCAGCACCCGGAAGATGTACGGGGTGTCCGGGTGAAGCGTGACGCGATGCTGCTCGCACAACGCCATGACCGTTAGCTCCTCGGGCTTGTGTGCTGTCATTCCCCCAACCCCCTTCAAACGGCCTCGAGGAAGGCGAGGACGTCGAGAACGTCGCCCTGCAGGACGGAGTACGTCACGCTGCCTCCGCGAGGGCGTGCGGGTCGTACCAGACGGTGACGTTCCCATCGATCAACCGGGAGGCCACGACGCGGCCGGCGGTGAGCAGGTCGAGCGCCTGCCGCGCCCGGGACCGGCTCATGCCGGTCAGGTCGCACACGTCATCGACGGTGACTGGCAGGCCGCGGAACGACCGCACCGCGTGCGTGGCGGCGGTCCACGCCTCGACGGGCCCGACGATTGGTGCGCGTCTCACGCCGCCGCCTCGACGTCCTCACGGCCCGCGAACAGCCACCGCGGCGTGTTGACGGACTCCGGGTCACGCCACCGCCGCACCCGGCCCGCGTCGGCGAGCCCTTGCAGCGCCTGGCGGGCGTAGCTCACGGTGATGCCGAGCACCTCGGCGACGTCATCGCTGGTGAGCGGCACGCCTGGCAGCCAGTCGAGTAGGCGCACGATGCGCTCACTCGCCGCCTCGAGGTCGACTCGTTCCCGGGCGGCTAGGGCGTCCTCGAGGGTCTTGATGCGGTCCTCATGCGCGTGAGCGACCGCGCAGAGTTTCTCCACGACGTCGACCAGCTCGGGGTGCGTCACGGTCGCACCGCCTCGCGCGCCACCTCGGCGAGGACCGTCTCAGCGAGCGGCGCGTACGCCCACACGTGATCCGGCTGCACGGCTTGGCTGACGCCCATGCTGTCGAGCGGCCACCAACGATCCTGCTGGTAGAACTCCCCCGCCTGGGTCGGGTCGCCCTTCGCGAACCGGCACAACTCCACGGTCGGCCGGTCATAAGCGGGGAGGATGACCAGCACGTCACGGTCGGGAGTCGGGAGTTCATCGCCGGCGCGGCGCCACTCCAACGTCGTGGTCATGGCCGCCACACCGTCCCGCCGGCTGGCGTGCGGAAGTTCCGGCCGTGCGTGAACGCGAACACCTCGAGCGGCATGAGGCGGTTCGCCACCCGCGACCCGAGGAAATCCCGGAGGCCCTTAGGCTCCAAGTTCGTCGTGATCACCGTCGGCCGCCGCGCGGACTGCCTGGCTTCGGTGATGAAGTACAGGAGGCGAAGCTCGAGCTTGCCCTCGCCAGCCTCTCCCGCCCCCACGTCGTCAAGGACAAGGAACGCGACGTCGGACAGGCGCCGCACGACTTCCGCCTCCGTCTCACCGCCCGCCTGGTCGTACCCGGCCCTCACGCGCATGGCGGCCCGGCCGATGTTCTCGATCGCCGCGGACGCCCCGGCGCTCACCGCCGCCCGCGCCAACAAGACCGCGGCTTGCGTCTTGCCCGTGCCGGGAGGTCCGGCGAACGCCGCGTTATGCCCGGACGCGAGCACGTCACCGATGCGCTCCGAGGCGGCCTTGATCGCCGGCAGCGGCTCGACCATCTCGAGGTCATCCCACGTCACGTCCAGGTACCGCGGGGCGACCCCCGACTGCGTCAAGCGCGCAGCGAGCCATGCGCGTTCGTCCGCGGCGTCACAGGCGGGGCACCGCTCGGCCTGGCCGGAGTCGTATATCCAGCCTTGCTCGCACTCGTGAGCGTCGACGGGGTTCCCCTGAACGGTCTTCGTCGTGACCTCGGGCGCGCTGATGGTGACCCTCGA
>DASVCS010000083.1:0-1195 GCA_036381495.1 Longimicrobiales bacterium | reverse complement strand
TGCGCGCGGTGCGGCCGGTACTGGACCCGTGCGACGGGATGCGGCGCCTGACAGGTGAGCGGCGTAGACAACGGGGCTGTCTCCGGCCTGTGGCGGTGGTCGGTGGTGCAGCCCCGTCGGAGCGCGTCGTTGGTGTCAGCGTCCACGGTAGCGCGTCCGGCGCCGAGGGTCAACGTCACAGGCACACCCCCTCATCCGGCTGCGCCATCCGCACCGGGTGCGCCGGCGGATCCTCGCGCCGACGCCCGAGCCACCAAAGCAGCGCCCGCATCACCGCGCGTCCTCCCCATCCCACAGGTCCGGGTGCAGCGGCTCGACCTCGGCGAGCACGGCGCGGGCGTCCGCAAGCTCGCCGTCCACATCGTACTCGCCACCGTCATTGTTCGCCTGCCGCATCGCCGCCTCAGCTACGCCAATCAGGTCGGCCAGCACCTCCCGTAGCCGCCGGATCTCCTCTCGCGCCTCGGACAGCTCGCGAGTGAGGCGGTCGATATACTCGTTCGCAATCGGGTCGCGCGACCGAGGCGGCCCTAGACGCAACAACTGACTGATCGGGGGCGCTTTCGGGCACCAATGCCGGCCGTGTATGCTTAGGCCATGCTCCCCGCAATGCGGGCACGTGTACGTGCTCATGCGTCATTCTCCTCTCGTCTAATTTCGATCCTCACCGGGTCCAGCCGGTCCAGTCGCCGGATAATGCGCTCTAGGTGCGACCGCAGATTGAGCCGGCCCTCGATCGCATACGGTTCTCCGCCAATCTTGATGCCGTTAACCGTCGTTGGCCCGTTGTCGTACCAACCTCCGTTCAGCGCCGGCGCAGCCTCCAGCACGTCGGGGTCCTCACCGCCATACGCGCGGCCGTCGATCCAGATTGTATATGCCCTAATCGCCATCACTTGCCTCCTCGAACAAGTCCACCTGCGGCCTCTCTCTCCGGTACGCCCACCGCCGGCGATTGTGCGGCCGACGCTCTGCCCGCTCCCGCGCAATCTCGTGGCACGGCTCGCCGGCAGACGCGCGGCAGAGCGGGCAGGGGACGGCGAGGCAGGGGGCCGCGGTCCGCGTCTCACTCGGCATCGCTCTCGCTGCCCTCGTTGGCCGGGCGGAACTCCAGGTCGTACGCCACGAACGCCGCGCCGATGTCGTCCGTCACATCGTACTTCGCGCCGGTGATAACCACGGCCCCGGTACGCTC
>DASVCS010000082.1:0-12417 GCA_036381495.1 Longimicrobiales bacterium | reverse complement strand
ACGTGCCGTTCCGGACGATCGGCGCCGGTTACATCCACTCGTGCGGGCTGACCACCGCCGGCGGGGTCGTGTGCTGGGGCTCGAACGAGTACGGCTCGCTCGGCGATGGCTCCGGTGCCGCCGCCTCGACACCGGTGCCGGTGGCCATCATCGACCACGTCTTCGACCGCCTCAGCGTCGGCGGACTCCACACCTGCGCGCTGGACCCGAGCGGGCGGGCGTACTGCTGGGGCTACAACGGCGACGGCCAGCTCGGCGATGGCACGGAGGAGGACAGCCCCGTCCCCGTCCTCGCGGCGGACGGGCACACGTTCCGCTCGGTGAGCGCCGGCTACCTCCACACCTGCGGCATCGATGCCGAGGGCATCACGTACTGCTGGGGCGACAACGAGCACGGCCAGCTCGGCATCGGGAGCACGGCGGATGCCGCGACGCCCGTCGCGGTGGCCGGCGCGCTCGGATTCCGGACCGTCGATGCCGGCGGACTGCACACCTGTGCGCTGGACGCAGAGGGGCGCGCCTACTGCTGGGGCTACAACAGCCGCGGTCAGCTCGGCGACGGCTCGACCACCGATCGGGTGGCACCGATCCCCGTCGCCGGCGACCTCCACTTCGCCTCGATCAGCGCCGGTGGACTCCACACCTGCGCCGTGGACCTGGAAGGACGTGCCTACTGCTGGGGCTACAACCAGCGCGGCGCGCTGGGCGACGGCTCGACGACCAACAGCGCGGTCCCGGTGCCCGTCGCGCTCGACGCCGGCACCGCGCCCGTCACCTCGATCCACGCCGGACTCCACCACACCTGCGCCGTGCTCGCCGATGGCACCGCAGTGTGCTGGGGGCTGGGCGGCTACGGCCAGTTGGGGAGCGGCGCCATGCTGGACAGTGCGGATCCCCTCATCGTCCTCGGACCCGACGCGACGATCTTCGCGCCGGGCATCGAGACTCCGCCCCTCGACGGGGAAGGACTCACCCCGCTGCCCGGCCGCTGATCCGCGGCGCCCGCCTCAACGCCCGCTCAGACGCAGCCCGACCGTCCCCATCCACCCCGAACGCGTCGCGCCATCGACCTCGCCGTCGTATACCCGCGCGATCGCCATGTCCAGCGGGCCGAGCGAGAGGCCACCCCCCAGCAGCACCCCGTCCCCGAGGTCCGTCGCCACCCCCGCGCGCACGCTGCCCAGCGGCACGCGCTGCTGCACGCCAAAGCCCACCGCGCGCGCCCACGCACCGGCGAGCCGACCGCCCGTGAGCGTCGCGCGGACCGACAACCCCAGATCCGTCCCCGGCCGCGCGCACCACCCCACGCCCAGCCGCGCCTCCGTCGGGAAATACGCATCCGCCGCGAGCGACCGGGCCAGCGCAGCCACCACCGGGCCGGCATCATCGCCCAGCGGCCGCTCACTCTCCGCGTAACGGTCCAACAGATCCTCCAGGCGCGTCTTCCCGTCGATCACCCCCTTGCGAAGCTCGAGGTCCCGAACCCGAAGATCGTCCGACCAGTCCATCCACGCGTACGCGTTCCTCACGACCAGCCCCAACGTCCACGCGGGATCCGGCTGGTACGCACCGCCGATGTCCACGCCGAACCCGTTGCCGCCGCGCGCCACCACCCCCACGTAGTCGACCTCGATGTCCGAGCCACCGAAATCGATCTCCGGCTCCAACATCCGCGAGGCGCTCGCCAACCCGCCACGGATGTAGTGCCCCGTCACACCGATGCGGACCGCTCCCGCTTCCACGGCGTAGGCGGCGGCCACATCCCAGAACGTCGCCTGGAAGCCGCTCGTGTTCCCCACCTCGTAATCCGCCCGCCCGGTTTCGTAGCCGTACAGGATCAACTCGACAATGTCCCGGCCGACCGTGTGCTCGGCGACGAGGCCGTACGAGATGCCGACGGCGAGCGGCCCGCGCTGGACGGCGAGGAACGGAAGGCGGACCGCGAAGCCGAGACCGACGCCCGAGTCCGGGATCCGGCCGAAGATCGCGTCTCGGCGGGCGGGCTCGAGGTCGTCGTACCGAGCGATGTCCAGCAGGTCGCCCGCCGAGGAGCCGGAGAGCCGGCCGATGATCGCGGCGCGCGGGAACGCGACGGACCAGCGCGGTCCGTCGGGAAGCGCGAGGTTCGCCGGGTTGAGGTAGAGACTCTCCTGGCCGCGCGCGGCGGTCATGAACGCGCCGCCCATGCCGAGCGCGCGCGGCGTCAGCGGAACCTGCGCGCGTGCCGGAGCGCCGGGGAGCAACGCGACCGCCACGCTCGTCGCGAGCAGGCGGAACCGGGGGTGCGCCATCGGAGTTGTTCCGTGGAGTCGTGTCACATGCCGGACGCGACGTGACCGTCGCGGCAGCCCGGGCGGGGCCGATAAGCGGGTGCGCACTGCCGCATCGGGTCTCCGGGCACGACCCTACCGTAACCGGCCGGTACCCGGGCGGCAAGGGGGAAGAGCTCCTGAGCGTCGGCCCCCCACTGGCCCGCCGATTGCGCCAGCTAGACCGTTGTGCCCCGGCGCTGCACGGCGCCTGCGCACCGACGCGGATCCGGTGGAGAAGAGGCGAGCATGGGAGACTTCCGACTGGGGTCGATCCTCGGGTTCGAGATCCGGATCGATTTCTCCTGGTTCATCATCTTCTTCCTGATCCTCTGGACGTTCAGCTTTGCCGTCTTCCCGCTCAACTTCCCCGGTCTCTCGACCGTGACCTACATCCTCATGGGCGTGGCGGGTACGCTGCTGTTCTTCGGCTCGCTGGTCGCCCACGAGCTGTCGCATTCGCTCATCGCGCGGACGAAGGGGATCCCGGTCGAGGGGATCACGCTCTTCATCTTCGGCGGCATGGCGCGCACGCGCATGGAGGCGGAGGACCCGGGGGACGAGTTCGTCATCGCCGGCATCGGCCCGGTGACGAGCATCGCGATCGGCGTGGTGCTCTGGTTGATCGGGTGGTTCGGCGCACAGGCCGGGTGGAGCGTCGCGATCACCGGCGCGGCGCAGTACCTCGCGTTTCTGAACATCATCCTGGCCGTCTTCAATCTGCTCCCCGGCTTCCCGCTGGATGGCGGCCGTTTGTTTCGCGCCGCGGTCTGGAAGTTCACCGGTGATGTGACGAAGGCCACGCGCTGGGCGTCCACGGGTGGAAAATGGTTCGGATACCTGCTCGTCGCGCTCGGGATCTTCCAGGCGCTGAGCGGCGCGATCGTCGGTGGACTCTGGCTGGTCTTCATCGGATGGTTCCTGCGGAACGCGGCAACGGCGAGTTACGAGCAGCACCTGCTCCAGCGCGTTCTCGAAGGCGTGCAGGCGCGCGAGGCCATGACGCGCGAACCGGAGACCGTGCCGCCCGGGCTCTCGCTCCAGGAACTGGTGGACGAGCATTTCCTGCGACGCCGCTACCATGCCTTCCCCGTCACCGAGCAGGGGCGCCCGCTCGGCATCATCACGCTCGCGCAGGTCAAGCAGGTGCCACGCGAGGAATGGCCGCGCCGCACCGTCGCCGAGGCGATGACCCCCGCGGGAGAAGGCAACACCGTGCGGCCGGATGAGCGGATGCCGCGCGTGCTCGACAAACTCGAGCGCTCCGAGGCGCGCCGCGTCCTGGTCGCGCGCGACGGACACCTCGAAGGGATCATCACGGCGGGCGATGTGGCCGGCTGGCTCCAGCGCGCCCAGGAGCTGGGCCGCCGCGAAGCGGCCTGACACCGGGTTCGCCGGATCACGACGTGTTTCGGGACCGCCTCGGGCGCGTGCTCGTGCCCGCGCGCTTCGCCATGCCGCCCCCGCGCGCGCGCGCCCGCCGCAGCACCCGCGCGGTCTCCCCCCGACTCGCACGATCGTGCCCGGACGTGTTACATTCCTTTCGTCATGTTCGTGATCCCTGCCGACCGTCTTCCCCCGGGATTCGCGGAGCGGATCGAAACGCCGCCGGCCGAGCCGGCGCCTCCGCGGCCCGCCGCGACCGCCGTGCTGCTGCGTGAGGGCGCTGCCGGGCCGGAAGTCCTGCTGCTCCGGCGACACCGGTCCGCCGGGTTCGTCCCGGGCGCCTTCGTCTTCCCCGGCGGACGGGTCGACCCCGCCGATGCCGAGCCGCGCCTGGCCGAGCACGCCGACGGACTCGCCACCGGCGCGGAACCCGAACCGGCATACTGGATGGCCGCGGTCCGCGAGGTCTTCGAGGAGACCGGCATCCTGCTCGCCCGCGATGCCGCCGGCCGCGCCGCGCCCGACGCGACCACCGACGAACGCATCGCCGAGTGGCGCGACGCCCTGATGGACGAGCGCGCGAGCCTCGCCGACGTCGTCCGCGCCCTCGAACTGCGGCTCGCCCTCGATGACGTCGTCTACTTCGCCCACTGGATCACGCCCATCGCCGAACATCGGCGCTACGATACCCGCTTCTTCCTCGCCCGCGTCCCCGAGGGGCGAGATGCCCGCGCCGACCCGCGCGAGATGACCGAGGCCGTGTGGCTCTCCCCCGTCGAAGCGCTCGAACGCTTCCACGCCGGGCGCCTGCCCATGGTCTTCCCGACCGTCGCAACGCTCGAATCGCTCGCGGTCTTCCGCTCCGTGAACGATGCGCTGGACGCCTCCCGCCACCGGCTGGTCCGACCGATCCTGCCGCGCCTGGTCCGCACGGCGGATGGCGTAGGCATTGTCGTGGACGAGGAAGCGTCATGAAATCGAAACCAGGATGGCTGCCATGTCGGAGATCCGTCCCCGTACGCTCGGTGAACTGAAGCAGAGCGGCTACCGGCCGCGCTCCGTCAAGGACGAGATCCGCGAGAACGTGCTGCGGCGCCTCGCGGCCAGGGAGCCGCTCTTCCCCGGGATCATCGGGTACGAGGACACCGTGATCCCACACGTGCTGGATGCGCTGCTCGCGCGCCAGAACTTCATCCTGCTGGGGCTGCGCGGGCAGGCGAAGAGCCGGATCGTGCGGCAGCTCGCGTCGCTGCTGGACGATGCCGTACCCGTGCTGGCCGGCAGCGAAGTGAACGATGACCCGTTGCGGCCGATCTCGAAGTACGGCCGGATGCTCGTCGAGGAGCGAGGCGACGACGCGCCGATCGACTGGGTGCCGCGCGAGGCGCGGTTCGTCGAGAAGCTCGCCACGCCCGACGTGACCATCGCGGACATGATCGGCGATGTCGATCCGATTCGCGCCGCGCGCGGCGGACACCTGCTCTCGGATGAGCTGACCATCCATTACGGGCTGTTGCCCCGGGCGAACCGCGGGATCTTCGCGATCAACGAGTTGCCCGACCTCGCGGGGAAGGTGCAGGTCGGCCTCTTCAACATCATGCAGGAAGGCGATGTCCAGATCAAAGGGTACCCGGTGCGCCTGCCGCTGGACGTGCTGCTCGTCTTCACGGCGAACCCGGAGGACTACACGGCGCGCGGCAAGATCATCACGCCGCTGAAGGACCGGATCGGCGCGGAGGTGATGACGCACTACCCGGAGACGCTGGAAGCGGGCATGGCGATCACCCGCCAGGAGGCGTGGCTCGATCGGGGTGCACTGCCGGTCGATATCCCCGATTTCGTTGCGGAGACCATCGAATGGATCGCGTTCCTGGCGCGGGAGGACAAGCGGGTCGACCAGCGGTCGGGGGTGAGTCAGCGCATGCCGATCAGTGTGCTCGAAAACGCGGTATCGAGCGCGGAACGCCGCGCAATCCTGTGCGGCGAGTCCGTCGCGGTGCCGCGCCCGTCGGATGTCTACGCGGCGCTGCCCGCCATCACCGGGAAGCTCGAGCTCGAATACGAGGGCGAGCTGGTCGGCGCGGAGCGGATCGCGCGCGAGCTGATCTCGCGCAGTGCGGGCCAGGCGTTCCGCGCGCGTGGCGCCGAGGCGGCCGAGGAGATGATCGAGCAGATCGTCGCGCACTTCGACGGCGGCGGCGTGCTCCAGCTCGCCGAGGGCGCTTCCGCCGAGGCCTGCCTCGAGGGGTTCCGCGCCGTCCCGGGGTTGCTCGACGTCGTGCGTCGCCTCGACCTCGCGCCCGAGGACTCGGCCGGCCATTGCGCCGCCGGGTGCGAGCTCGTCCTTGAGGCGCTCGTCGCGGAGCGGCGCATCAGCCGCTCGGATTCCGGCCGCTACGCCCGCGCGCCGCGGCGCCACGGTCCGAGCGGTGCCGGGCCGAAAGGGCCGTCGTTCGAGATCTGACCGCCTTGCCTGGTGCGCGTGCACTGCGTAACGTACGCGGCGAACCCGTGTTCATCGGATTCGATCGCCGCAGATTTCGTGGCATGACCCACTCCTTTCTCCTCGGAGGAGCCGTGGATACGAACCGCATTCCGAGCCGCTGGCTCACCGCGACCGCCCTCGTCCTCGCCGCGTGCGGCAACGCCGGCCAGCAGACCGGGCAGGGCGCGCTCCCCGCCGACGCGCAGGCCGCCGCCGAGAGCATCACGGCCGATGGCCTGCTCGAGCACATCAACGTGCTGGCCGCCGATGAGTTCGAGGGCCGCGCGCCCGGCACCCACGGCGAGGAACTGACCGTCGCGTACCTGACGGAGCAATTCAAGGCCATGGGCCTCGCGCCCGGCAACCCGAACGGCACGTACACCCAGGACGTCCCGCTGGTCGGCGTGACCACGCGCTCGGAGGGATCCTTCAAGGTCGGCGGAAAGACCATCTCGCTCTCCTTCCCCGAGGATTACGTGGCCGTCTCCTACCGCTCGACGCCCAAGGTCGACGTCGAGAACTCCGAACTGGTCTTCGTCGGCTACGGCGTCAAGGCGCCGGAATACGGCTGGGATGACTACAAGGGCATGGACGTCAAGGGGAAGACGATCGTCATGCTGATCAACGATCCCGCCATCCCGGACCCGAACGACCCGTCGCGACTCGACGATTCCATGTTCCGCGGCAAGGCCATGACCTACTACGGCCGCTGGACGTACAAGTACGAGATCGCCGCGGAACTCGGCGCGGCCGCCGCCGTCATCATCCACGAAACCGGCCCGGCCGGCTACCCCTGGGAGGTCGTCTCCGGAAGCTGGGGCGCCGAGAACTTCGACATCGCCGGTCCCGATGCCGGAAGGAACCGCATCGCCATCGAGAGCTGGATCACGCTCGACAAGGCCAAAGAGCTGTTCGCCGCCGCCGGCAAGGACTTCGACGCCCTCAAGAAGGCGGCCGCTAGCAAGGACTTCCAGCCGGTGCCGCTCGGCGGGACGGCCACCTTCCACGCCACCAACACGTTCCGCACGATCCAGTCGAAGAACGTGGTCGCCAGGCTTGAAGGCTCCGACCCCGAGCTGCGCGACGAATACGTCATCTACACCGCGCACTGGGACCATCTCGGGAAGGATCCCGCGCTCGAAGGCGACCAGATCTACAACGGCGCGCTCGACAACGCCAGCGGCACCGCGGGGCTGCTCGAAATCGCGGACGCATTCACCTCGCTCCCCACGCCGCCGGCGCGCTCGATCCTCTTCCTCGCCGTGACCGCCGAGGAGAAGGGGTTGCTCGGCGCAAAGTACTACGCCACGCACCCGCTCTACCCGCTCGCCAAGACGCTGGCCGACATCAACATGGATGGCGTGAACCAGTGGGGACGCACCGAGGACATGGTCGTGATCGGCTACGGCAACTCGACGCTCGATGACGTGCTCGCCGCCGCGGCCGAGGCGAACGGGCGGCGGCTTGCGCCCGATCCGGAGCCGGAGAAGGGCTTCTTCTATCGCTCCGACCACTTCGAGTTCGCCAAGCAGGGCGTGCCGGCGCTCTACGTGGAAGCCGGCATCGAGTACATCGGCAAGCCGGAGGGTTACGGCCTCCAGAAGCGCGAGGAGTACACGGCCAACGACTACCACAAGCCGTCGGACCAGGTGAAACCCGATTGGGACCTCTCGGGCGCGGCGGCGGACCTCGGCCTCCTCTTCGCGGTCGGCTACCGCGTCGCGAACGCCGATACGTGGCCCGAGTGGACGGAGGGGACCGAGTTCAAGGCGAAGCGCGAGGCGATGCTGGAGGCGGCCGCGCAGGCGGCCGGGAACTGACGAGGCCCGCGGGGCGCGGCCGCCTCGGGAACGGGAGCGGCGGCTGCGCCGCCTGGAGCGGGAACGTTTACGGGAACGGGAGACGGCAGCGCGCCGAGTTCCGCTCCCCGTAAACGTAAACGTTCCCGCTCCCGCTCCCGTTCCCGGCAGTTCACGCCCGAAACTCCTTCCCACTTCCGCACGTACGACCGACCGACTAACTTGGAAGCGCCTTCAGGTCCCCGGACCGGGCCCGCCGCCGGGTGCCGGTCCCGGGGGCCGCAGCCGCCGCCTCGCCGCGATGCGGTGGGACCGGCCGGAGCCAACACCCACCTGCTCCCTGGAGACCGCCATGACTCACTCGTTCCTTCGTCCGTTGCCGGCCGTGGCCGGGCTGGCCGCGCTGGCGCTGCTCGCGCCTGCCGGCGCGCAAGCGCGGCAATCCGCGCCGGGGACCGAGCCGATCCCCGAGATCGCCTACGAGAAATTCGTGCTCGACAATGGACTCACGCTGATCGTGCACGAGGACCACAAGGCCCCGATCGTCGCGGTCAACATCTGGTACCACGTCGGCTCGAAGAACGAGAAGCCCGGCAAGACAGGATTCGCGCACCTCTTCGAGCACCTCATGTTCAACGGCTCCGAGCACTTCAACGACGACTACTTCCAGGTCCTCGAACGCATCGGCGCCACGGACCTGAACGGGACCACGAGCAACGACCGGACGAACTACTTCCAGAACGTGCCCACCTCTGCGCTGGATGCCGTCCTGTGGATGGAGTCCGACCGCATGGGCCACATGATCGGTGCGATCGACCAGGCCAAGCTGGACGAGCAGCGCGGCGTCGTGCAGAACGAGAAGCGACAGGGCGAGAACCAGCCGTACGGCCGCGTCTTCAACCTCATCGCCGAGAGCGCGTACCCGGATGACCACCCGTACTCGTGGCCCGTGATCGGCTCGATGGAGGATCTGAACGCCGCGTCGCTCGAAGACGTACACGAGTGGTTCCGCACCTACTACGGCCCGAACAACGCCGTCATCGTGCTGGCCGGCGACATCGACCCCGAGACCGCGAAGGCGAAGGTCGAGCAGTACTTCGGCGCGATCCCGCCGGGACCGCCCATCGAGAAGCCCGATGTCTGGATCGCGAAGATGACGGGCGAGCACCGCGAGATCATGCAGGACCGGGTGCCGCAGGCCCGCATCTACAAGGTCTGGAACATCCCGGAGTGGGGCTCCGCCGACGGCGACTACCTCGCCCTTGCGGCCGACGTCCTCGCCTCCGGCAAGACCTCCCGCCTCTACAAGCGGCTGGTCTACGACGAGCAGATCGCGACCGATGTGAGCGCGTTCCCGTGGCTCAAGGAGATCGGCGGCCAGTTCATCCTCTCGGCCACCGCCCGCCCCGGCGGCGACCTCGCCGAGGTCGAGCGCGTCCTGGATGAGGAACTCGACCGCTTCCTCGCCGAGGGGCCGACGCCCGAGGAGCTCGAACGCGTCCAGACCCAGGCGCGCGCCTCGTTCATCCGCGGCATCGAGCGCATCGGCGGCTTCGGCGGCAAGTCGGACGTCCTCGCCGAGAGCGAGGTCTTCGGCGGCAGCCCCGACGCGTACAGGGTGACCCAGCAACGAATCCAGGCCGCGACGACCCGCGACGTACACGACGCCGCCCGCCGCTGGCTCTCCGATGGCGTCCTCGTCGTCGAGGTGCACCCGTTCCCACAGCTCGCCGCCAAGGGCAGTGACGTCGACCGCTCGGCCGTCCCCGAGGCCGGCGCGCCGCCCGCGCCCGAGTTCCCCCGCATCCAGCGCGCCGAACTCTCGAACGGCCTCGACATCGTGCTCGCCGAGCGGCACACGCTCCCGCTCGTCAACTTCACGCTCATCCTCGACGCAGGATACGCCGCCGATCAGCACGGCACGCCCGGCACCGCCAGCCTCGCCATGAACATGCTCGATGAGGGCACCGAGACGCGCAGCGCGCTCGAGATCAGCGAGGAGCTGGCCCGGCTCGGCGCATTCATCGGCACCGGCTCCGATCTGGACGCCTCCTACGTCACGCTCTCCGCGCTGAAGGAGAAGCTCGATCCATCGCTCGAACTCTTCGCCGACGTCGTCCTGAATCCGTCCTTCCCACAGGCGGATTTCGAGCGGCTCCGGAAACAGCAGCTCGCGCGCATCCAGCGGGAAAAGACATCGCCGCTCCAGATGGCGCTGCGCGTCTTCCCGCCCCTCATCTTCGGGAAGGACCACGCGTACGGCATCCCGTTCACCGGCTCGGGGACGGAGGCCTCCGTGCAGTCGCTCTCGCGTGAGGACCTCGCCGAGTTCCACGACACCTGGTTCAAGCCGAACCACGCCACCCTCGTCGTCGTCGGCGACATCACGCTGGGCGACTTGCGCCCCAAGCTCGAACGCCTCTTCCGCGATTGGGACGCGGGCGACATCCCGGAGAAGAACATCGCGCGCGTCGAACAGCCCGCGCCGGCCGTCTACCTCATCGACCGGCCCGGCTCGATCCAGTCCGTCATCTTCGCCGGCCACCTCTTCCCGCCCAAGGCGAACCCCGACGAGATCGCGATCGAGACCATGAACAACATCCTGGGCGGGAGCTTCACCTCGCGCATCAACATGAACCTGCGCGAGGACAAGCACTGGTCCTACGGCGCCAGCTCCATCGTGATCGACGCCCGCGGCCAGCGCCCGTTCTTCGCCTACGCGCCCGTCCAGACGGACAAGACCGCCGAATCCATTGCCGAGCTGCGGAAAGAGCTGAACGGCCTCCTCGGCGCGCGCCCCGCGACCGCCGAAGAGCTGGCCAAGGCCAAGGACAACCAGACCCTCACCCTCGCCGGCCGCTGGGAGACGATCGGCGCGATCGGCAACTCGATCGAGGAAGTCGTCCGCTACGGCCTCGATGACGACTACTGGCGCACCTACGCCGACCGCGTCCGCGCCCTCGACCTCGACGACATCACCGGCGCCGCCCGCGCGACCCTCCACCCCGACCACCTGGTCTGGGTCGTCGTCGGCGACCGCTCGAAGATCGAGGAACCGGTCCGCGCCCTCGGCCTCGGCGAGATCCACTTCATCGACGCCGACGGCAACCCCGTGGGGGTCAGCGAGGTGAGCGAGGCGGCGGGCGCGGGAGAGCGCGTGGGGGCGTTGCAGGAGTAGGAACAGCTCATTCCCGACGCTTTGCGCCGGGTGCGGGGTGGGGCCGGGGCGGTTTCCGCACCCCGGCCTCCGACCGCGCCCGGGGTGTGTGGCGCTCGGCGTGGAACCCGGCTCCGGCCCCCGGCCGGCGTCGAAAGGGTCGGCAGAACGGCAGTGGCGGCGGACGTTCCAGCGTGCGGGGATCGGACGCCCTGGTGTCCGGTTCCAGGTCCTGCGGATGGTATGGATCGCCCTGGCGATGCAGCAGGAGCCACGGGGCTCCGAACCCGCGCGCGAACCGCTCTGAATCACGTTCCTGGCGAGGTGGAAAATGCTCTGGCTATTTGTCCTATTTGCATTCTCCGTCATTTCCTGCGACCGATCTGTGTCCGCGGAGCCTACGATGGCAGATGAAGAACCCCTGGGCGCTCCGGACACGAGCTATAAACTAGACCCTTCCATCAGGGCGCGGCTCGAGGTCGCGTTCGACGCCGATGCGCTAGAGACGATACTTGCATCGTACCCGAATCCTGCGCAGCGAGACAAGGCTCTCGAGGAATTCCTTGAACTCGCCGACCGGTCGGCCCAGGGCGAGATCGTGATCACCGGCTTTAGCACGATCGGCGAGCGTCCCGAAGTCAATGAGGCAGCCGCGCGGATCATGCGGCGTATGCAGGCTGAGAATCAGGGCTGTCCCGTTAACGCGAGTTGACGATGCTGTATTCTTTTGAATTGCAGTAGGTTACGACCGTGATAATGCCGCACGGATTTGAACTCCGGTCTGGCCCGACGCATCCTGCCCCGACCTCGTGGACAGGAGCGGCCGATGAATCCGGGCAGCACGGTATTCTCACAAATCATGGCTCATGCCTCTCGCTTTGCGCTGGATCGCTGTATTCGGCGCTACGGCGGCAACCGTCGCGTGCGCCGCTTTACCTGCCGGGACCAGTTCCTGGTCATGGCCTTCGCCCAACTCACCTACCGCGAGAGCTTGAGGGACATCGAGGCGACGCTCGCTGCCGTGCCCGAGCGGCTCTATCACATGGGCATCCGCGCTCCGGTGGCGAGGAACACCCTGGCGGTGGCCAACGAGAAGAGGGACTGGCGAATTTACGCCGACTTCGCCCAGGTCCTGATTGCCGAGGCACGCCGCCTGTACGTGGACGGCCCGCTCGCCTTGGATCTGGAGCAAACGGTCTACGCGCTGGACTCCACGACGATCGACCTGTGCCTCTCGCTCTTCCCCTGGGCGTACTTCCGCACCACCAAGAGCGGTGTGAA
>DASVCS010000081.1:0-94319 GCA_036381495.1 Longimicrobiales bacterium | reverse complement strand
CCACCCCACACAGCCCCAGCCCCAGCCCTAGCCCTAGCCCTAGCCCTCCACCAACATCTCCCCCACCCGCACCATCCCACGCCCCCGTTCGATGAGCACGTGCCCCAGCCGGGCGAGCAGCTCGCGCGGCGCTCGATCGGGACGGTCGCGGTAACGCGCGACCTCTTCGACGGAGACGTTCAGCGCCAATGCGAGCTCCTGCTCGGCGCCCATGAACAGGTCCGTCGCACGCTTGAAGTCGAGACCACTCACCCCATCCTCCTGTGTTCGACCATGAGGCACCGGTCCTGGACCACGAGGATCCCTGCGCGCGCCAGGGCTTCGGCCGCCGCGTCGTTGCGGATCCCGAGCTGGAACCACACCGCGCGCGGCCGCTTCTCGATCATGTCCGGCACGTGCGGCGGGATGTCGCCCGGCTTGCGGAATACATCCACCAGGTCGACCGGTCCGGGGATCGCGGCCAGCGTCCGGTAGACCGGACGGCCCAGGATCTCGGTGACCTCCGGGTAGTACACCGGGACGGGAATCACTTCGAAGCCCGCTCGCTGGAGGTACGCCGGCACGTAGAACGCCGGCTTGTGCTCCCGTGTCTCCGGCTTGATCCCGAGCACCGCGATCCGCCGGGTCTCCGCCACCAGCGCGCGGATCGCATCATCGTCCTCCAGCAAGTTCTCTCGCCAGGTTTCCATCTTTCGCTCCCGCTTGCTCCGGCCGCGGTTGACCGCATCGAGCGTTGCCGTTAGGTTTTGTGTGTGCCCCAGGTCCGAAGGGCGCGAGCCCACCAACCCCGTCAGGACCCCGAAGGTAGCAGCGGTACGTGGTGCGGACGTCGCTTCGGCTAGCCTGGGGCACTTTTCTTTCCTCCAGAACCCCGTCGCCCTCCCCGTGTACACGAATCGTGCACGCATCGCTTGCCGCTGGCTTGCAGGCGCCCGCCACGCCGCGTAAGCTGATGCACGGCAACCTGACTCCGGATCCGTAGCTCGCGCAAGGACGTCGATGATGCGCCAGGCCCTCGCCCGGTCGTACCGGCCGCGCCGGTTCGGCGAGATCGCATTCCAACACCACGTCTCCGAGACGTTGAAGGCCGCCGTGGCGCGTGGACGCGCCGCCCACGCCTATCTCTTCAGCGGCCCGCGCGGGGTGGGGAAGACCACGGCCGCCCGCGTCCTCGCCATGGCGCTGAACTGCCAGAAACGGACGGACGAGGGCGAGCCCTGCGGCGAGTGCGAATCGTGCACCCGCATCTGGTCCGGACGCACATCGCTCGATGTCGTCGAGATCGACGCGGCATCGAATCGCGGCGTCGATGATGCTCGCGACCTGCGCGAACGCGCCATGTACGCGCCGACCGACGCGGATCGCTACAAGGTCTACATCATCGATGAGGCCCACATGCTCACCCGCGAGGCGTGGAACGCGCTCCTCAAGATCCTCGAGGAGCCACCGCCGCGCGTGATCTTCGTCTTCGCCACCACCGAACCGCAGAAGATCCAGCAGGCCGCGCCACCGATCCTGTCACGCTGCCAGCGCTTCGATTTCCGGCGGATCGGCGTCGACGGCATCGTGGCGCGGCTGCGCGAGGTGCTGGCCGCCGAGGGGATCGAGGCCGATGACGATGCGCTCATCCCCATCGCCCGCCGGGCGGAGGGTGGCATGCGCGACGCGCTCTCGCTCCTCGATCAGGTCCTTTCGTTCGCCGGTGACCGCCGGGTCACGGCCGCCGACGTCCGCGAAGTCCTCGGCCTCGTCGGCGACGAGCTCTACCTCGAGCTCTTCGCGATCCTCGCCGATCACCGCCACGCCGACGTCTTCCGCTTCGTCCAGCGGCTCCTCGACGAAGGCTACGACTTCGCCGAGTTCTACCGCGGACTCGCCGATGCCCTGCGCCGCGTCATCCTCGTGAAGCTCGAAGGCGCAGGCGACGACGTCCGCCCCGATCTCCGCGATGCCTACGCCGAGTGCGCCGCGCGATTCGCCATCGGCGACCTGATCCGGATGCTCGGCTGCGTCGCCGAGCTGGACACCGAAGGCCGGCTGCGCAAGAGCGGCAGCCCGCGGATCATCCTCGAAGCGCTGCTCCTGCGCTTTGCCCACCTCGACCGCACGGTCGAGCTCGAAGAGCTGCTGCGGGCAATGACCGGGGAGGGCTCCACCCCGCGGGCGCCATCGGAACCCGTGGCCCCTCGGCCCGCCGCCGGACCATCGGCTCCGGCACGAAGCCGCCCGGCGCCGCGCATCCCGGAGACCCCGGAACCCGCCCGCGGAACCGAGCAGGCCGGGCATGCCGCGCCGCCCCCGACGGCCGGGCACACAGCGCAGCCGGAGGCCGTCGCGGCGCCGATCGCCGATCCCGCGGCGGCCTTCACCGCCATCCTCCGCGCTGGCGACGGCGTGCCGCCGGGGCTCGCCGCCTTCCTGAAGGCCGCGCGCGTGCTCGCCGACGGCGACGACCAGGTCTTCCTCGAACTTCCGCCCGGGCCGGGCCTCGATCGCCTCACTGCCGAGCCCGCGAGCCGTCGATCGCTCGAACAGGCGCTCGGCCGCCGCCTCGGCCGCGACGTCACCCTCGGCGTGCGCGCCATCGACGCCTCGGCCGGACGTGCCGAGCCGCCACCACGACTGACGCCGGAACAGGTGAAACGCGACCGCCTCACCCGCCTCATGCGCGAGGAACCCCTCCTCGAACGGGCGGTACAAGAATGGGATTTGGAATCGCTCGATTGAGCCGGCGCGAAGGACCGTTCCCTGACGCCCCGGCGGCTTGCGGCGCCGTAGGGATGGCGCCTATCTTTCACGATCTCCCGGCAGACAGAGGTTCGTGTTCATGACGAACTTGCAGCAGATCCTCCAGATGGGCCAGCAGGTCCAGGCCCGTCTGAGCCAGCTCCAGACAGAGCTGGGCAACAAGACGGTCACCTGTTCGAGTGGCGGCGGCATGGTCTCGGTCACGGCCGATGGCCGTGGTCGGATCCGCGAGGTTCGCATCGAACCGACCGTCGTCGATCCGAATGACGTCGAGATGCTCGAAGACCTCGTCCTCGCTGCGGTTTCCGAGGCACAGCAGCGCGCTCAGACCCTCTACGAGGAGGAGATCAAGAAGCTGACCGGCGGCTTTCCTCTGCCCTTGCAGCTGCCGAACCTTCCGTAATGCCGGTCATCGACGACCTCGCGGGCGAGTTCGCGCGGTTGCCGGGGATCGGACGGAAGACCGCGATCCGGCTCACGTATCATCTCCTCAAGAGACCGCCGGATGAGATCCGGCGTCTCGCCCGCGCGCTCGACGCCGTCGCGGATCGGATCCGCGCCTGCTCGTGCTGCGGCAACCTGACGGAGGCGGACCCCTGCCCGCTCTGCACCGGCGAGCGCCGGGATCGAAGCACGATCTGCGTGGTCGAGGAAGCGGCCGACATCGGCGCCATCGAGCGGGCGGGCCGCTATCAGGGGCTCTATCACGTGCTCGGCGGCCGCCTCTCGCCGCTCGACGGCATCGGCCCGGACGAGCTCAACATTGCGTCTCTGCTGCGGCGCCTCCGCGGCGAGTCCGGTGTGCGAGAAGTCATCATCGCCACCAACCCGAGCGTCGAAGGCGAGGCCACGGCGCTCTATCTACAGAAGCTGATTCGGCCCCTCGGCATCCGCGTCACGCATCTGGCCCGCGGTCTGCCGGTCGGTGGCGACCTGGAATATGCGGACGGCGTCACCATCGCCGAAGCCCTCTCGGGTCGGCGAGAAATCGAGTTGGAGCAGGGATGAAGCAGCGGAGGATCCTGCGTACGTTCGGATGGATGCTCGTCGCACTCGGCATCGCGACGGCACTCGGCACGTTCCTGGTTCGAGACCAGTTCTCGCGCCATCGGCGCAACCTGTTCAGCGCTCATCCGCTCCGCCGGCTGGCGGCGCTCGGCTACATCGCGGGCCACGAGCCGAGCGTCGACGTGGTGCAACTCCTCCGTGACTTCATTACCTGGGAGCCCCGGCCGCTCTTGCGTCGTCGCGCCACCCAGATCCTCGAGCGGATGGAGCGCCGACTCGGCGGAATGACGCCGCCCGCGCCCGGTGAGGTGGCCGGATGACGCGTGGAACGGGAATCCAGGCGTTCCAGCCGGGAGATCTCGAGCGCCTCGATCGCTTGCTTCACGCCTTCCTCCATGATACGGGTGCGCGTTGCGCCATCCTGATGGACCGGACCGGCCGGCTCCTCACCTCGGCGGGCGACACGGCCGGCTTCGACGGAATCACGTTCGCCTCGCTGGCCGCCGCCGACTTCGCCGCGAGCGATCAGCTCGCGATGCTGCTGGGCGAAGAGGAGTTCAGCACGCTCTATCACCAGGGCGACGATAGGTCCATGTACCTGGCCGATGTCGGGGGCCACGCGATCCTCGCCGCGTTGTTCGGCGGCCGAACCACACTCGGGATGGTCCGGTTGAAGGCCAAGGCCGTCGCGCCTCACTTCGCTGCGCTCTTCGCCGAGGTCGCGGCGCGCCAGGTGCCCCAGCGCCGAGAGGGCGTCGTGGATTGGGCCGCCGCCGCTGCGGACGAGATCGACCGCCTCTTCGCGGATTGACGGAGGCGGACGATGTCGATGATCAACTACGCGAGCCGCGAGATCAACTGCAAGATCGTTTACTACGGACCCGGCCTCTGCGGCAAGACGACGAACCTCGAATACGTGTACAACAAGGTCAACCCGGAAACGCGCGGGAAGCTGATCTCGCTGGCGACGGAGACGGAGCGCACGCTCTTCTTCGACTTCCTCCCGGTGGACCTCGGAAGCATCCGCGGATTCCGGACGCGCTTCCATCTCTATACCGTCCCTGGCCAGGTCTACTACAACGCTAGCCGCCGGCTCATCCTCAAGGGCGTCGATGGCGTGGTGTTCGTGGCCGACTCGAAGAGCGACCGCATGGATGCCAACATCGCATCCATGCAGAACCTCTACGAGAATCTGGCTGAGTACGGCTACGACCCGCGCGAGCTGCCGACCGTCATCCAGTACAACAAACGGGATCTTCCGGAGGCCGTCGGTGTCGATGAGCTGCGCGCGCAACTCAATCCATCGGAGCTCCCTGACTTCGAGGCGGTGGCGACCCAGGGGACCGGCGTCTTCGACACACTCAAGGCGGTGAGCAAACTCGTGCTCAAGTCCCTGAGCTGATTGGCCATGTCGCTGCTCCGTCGCAGCACACTTCCCAACGCCATCACGATCGGACGGATCCTGCTGGCGCCCGCGGTCGCGATCCTCGCGTTCATCCCCGAGTTCGGCGCCCGCCTCTTCGCCTTCATTCTCTTCGTCGTGGCCGCCGTCTCCGACCTCTGGGACGGCTACCTGGCGCGCAAGTACGGCTGGATCAGCAACTTCGGCAAACTCATGGACCCACTCGCCGATAAGTTGCTCCTCGTTGCGACCTTCGTCCCGTTCTACATCCTCTCGCACCGGGGCGGCCCCGTCGGGCGCCTCCCCTTCTGGGGCTCGCTCCCCCTCTGGGTCGTCCTGGTCATCTTCGGCCGGGAGGCCCTGATCACCGTCATGCGTATGGTCGCGGCGCATCGCGGCGTCGTCGTCCCGGCCGCTGCCGCGGGAAAGTACAAGGCGGCGTTCCAGAACATCTTCAGCGGTTCCGTCCTCCTCTGGTACGCGCTCCAGACCATCGCCGACGAACATGGGTGGACGGGCGCCGCTTGGGAGGCGTGGCAGGCGTTCCACGGTGCCGTCCTCGCGTCGACGCTCGCCATCGCGGTCGTGCTGACGTTGTACTCCCTCGCCGTCTACCTCAAGAGCTGGCGCACCATGGTGCGCGAGGCCACGTGAAGTCGGATGGGTCGGCCGGTCCGGTCCGGGCCGCGTCCGTCCCGGCGCGTGCGCCGGCGCCCGTCGAGCCTACGGACCGGCCTCTGCTCGGTGACCCGAAGAGCCCCTCCGGCGAGTCGCTCGAAGACGCGGTCGGACGCACGCTCGCCCACCGCGGTTCGACGCTCGCCATCGCCGAGAGCTGCACCGGTGGGCTCATCGCCAAACGGCTCACCGATCGACCCGGCGCATCCGCCTACTTCCTCGGCGCCGTCGTCGCCTACGCCGACCACGTCAAGAAGGCGCTCCTCGGCGTCAGGGCGCGCACGCTCGAGACCCACGGCGCCGTCAGCGAGCAGACCGCCCGCGAAATGGCCGACGGCGTGCGCCGCGTGACCGGCGCCGACATTGCGCTCTCGATCACCGGTATCGCCGGCCCCAGCGGCGGATCGCCGGACAAGCCCGTCGGTACCGTCTGGATCGCCCTCGCCGCGGCGGACGGGACCGATGCCCACGCCTACCGATTCACCGGCGACCGCGCCCGAATCCGGGAGGCCGCCACCCGAGCCGCCCTCACGCTCCTGCTGACCCGCCTCGACGAGCGGACCCCGTGAGCCCGGCCGCCCTCTCCCGCAACCACGGCACCCTCGATGGGATCGCCGGGATCCGCATCCACTACCGGAGCTGGGAAATCCCGGAACCGCGCGCCGCCCTCGTCATCGTCCACGGCCTCTGCGACCACAGCGGACGCTACGACGCCTTCGCCGAATCCATCGCCGCCGCCGGCTGCTCGACCTTCGCCCTCGACCTGCGCGGGCACGGACGCTCCGATGGCCGTCGCGGACACGTCCGCCGCTTCGACATCTTCCTCCAGGAACTCGACCGCTTCCGCCGCGAAGTCCAGGGGCTCGTTCCGCCAGACTGCCCGATCTTCCTCCTCGGCCACTCGATGGGCGGACTCATCGCCCTCCGCTACCTCCAGGAATTCGACGGTACCTTCTGTGGCGCCATCATCACCTCGCCCTGGCTCGGCGTCCGCGTTCCCGTCGCGTCCTGGAAGGCCGCACTCGGCAGAACCCTCAACCGCGCGTGCCCCGCATTCCCCTTCGCCACCGGGATCCGCCCCGACCACCTCAGCCGCGATCCCGGTATCGTCGCCGCCTACCGCGACGACCCCATGGTCCACCGCACGATCACACCCCGGCTCTTCGTCGAATGCGGCATCGCCGTCGAGACCGCCCGCGCCAGGAAGGATCGACTCCGCCTCCCGCTCCTCTTCCTCCTCGCCGGCACCGACCACATCGTCGACACCGAGACCGCCCTCGATTTCGCGCGCTCCCTCCCCGCCGCGGACGTCACGATCCGCCTCTTCCCCGATCACTACCACGAACTCCTGAACGAGGAGGGCCGGCACGCGATCTGGGTCGAGATCGGGGACTGGATCCATGCGCGCCTCGGGCGACTGCCATGATGGCAGTGGTGCCTGGCACCGCGCTTGCACGCGACGGGCGCGCCGCGGGCCATACGTACGGGCGACACGCGCGGGCATCCGGCCCGCGTTCCCCAGATGGAACAGATCGAGGATGATGACGGACGAACGTTTTGACGAGACCACGGCCGAAGCGCGACCCGGGGAGACGGCGGAGGGCGGTGAGGCGCATGGGAGCGCGGAACCCGCGGAGACGGCGGAGGCCGGTGCTCCGGAGGTGGCCGGCACGGAATCCGTGCCGGAGGCTGCGGACCCGCAGCTCGAGTCGCTCCGGGTCGAGTTGGAGGCGCTCAACGACCGGCACCTGCGCCTCGCGGCGGAGTTCGACAATTACCGCAAGCGCAACGAGCGCGAGCGCGCGGAGTTGTGGACGCGTGCACAGGCGGATCTGGTGACGCGTCTGCTCGAGGTCCTGGATGACCTTCAACGGGTCGCGGATCACGAAGCAGAGCAGGGGACGATCGGTGCGCTGCTCGACGGCGTTCGGCTGGTCGAGAAGAAGTACCGGCGTGTACTGGAGTCTGCGGGCCTCGAGCCGATCGACGCCGAGGGGGAGTTCTTCAACCCGGCGACCATGGAGGCGTTGATGACGGTGCCGGCGGAGCGGCCGGAGGACGATGACCTGGTGGCCGATGTGTTCCAGCAGGGGTATCGCTTCAAGGACGTCCTGATCCGCCCGGCGCGCGTCCGCGTCCGGAAGTACGAGGCGTAGGAGAGGGCGGTCCATGCCGACGGCCACGAAGGACTACTATCAGATCCTCGGGCTTCCGGAAACGGCGAGCGCCGACGAGATCAAGAAGGCGTATCGCCGGCTGGCCAAGAAGTACCATCCGGATGCGAACCCGAATGACTCGCAGGCGGCCGAGCGCTTCAAGGAGGTCGGTGAGGCGTACGGCGTCCTCTCGGATCCCGAGCGGCGGAGTCGGTACGACCGTGTCCGCAAGATGGGTCCGCTCGGAGGCTTCGCCCGAGCGGGCGCGGGTGGGTCGACGGGTGGTGCGGACGGCGTGCGCTTCACGATCAACGACCTGGGCGATCTCGGCGGATTCGGCGATCTCTTCAGCTCGCTCTTCGACCTGGGTCGGAAGCGGCGCGGGCGCGGGGCCGGCGCCGAGCGGGGCAAGGACATCGAGTACGCCGTCGAGATCCCGTTCGAGACGGCTGCGCGCGGCGGCAAGGTCACGATCACGGTACCGGTCTCCGATGATTGCACGACCTGCGGCGGTAGCGGCAATGCGCCCGGGACGAGGGACCGGCCGTGCGGCGAATGCGGCGGCACCGGGATGGTTTCCTTCGGGCAGGGGAGTTTCGCGGTCAACCGGCCGTGCCCCGCGTGCTACGGCCGGGGCCGGATCCCGGTGCAGCCGTGCGCCGACTGCGGTGGTACCGGACGCCTTCGCCAGCAACGTCAGATCGCGCTGAGCGTGCCCGCCGGCGTCGATACCGACTCGAAGCTCAGACTCTCGGGTCAGGGCGAGCGAGGGATCGAAGGCGGCCCGCCCGGCGACCTGATCGTGACGTTCCGCGTCCGGCCGCACCGGTTCTTCCGCCGCGAAGGGCTCGACGTGGTGTGCACCGTGCCGATCAACCTCGCGCAGGCGACACTCGGCTCGAAGGTCCGCGTCAGTACCGTTGACGGCCGCCGCGTTGCGCTCAGGATCCCGCCGGGCACGCAGTCCGAGACGCGCTTCCGCATCCCGGGGCAGGGGATCGAGAAGAACGGTCGCCGCGGCGACCAGTACGTGCAGGTCCGGATCGTGGTGCCCGAGACGTTGAACGAGGAGCAGGAGCGCTTGATGCGCGAGTTCGCGGAATCGGCCGGGTTGAAGTGGTGACCGGCCCAGGCGAACCCGGAATCATTGGATCCGGCCGCCGCCCACCAGCACGTCACCCCTGTAGAGCACACCGGACTGCCCCGGTGTGATGGCCCGCTGCGGTACATCGAGCCGGAGCTCGAGCTCCGCGGCGCCGACGGCGGTGACAACAGCCGGCACGGCGGCCGCCCGGTGCCGCACCTGCACGTGCACCCGCTCGCCCTCCGACGGCGCGCTGTCCAGCCAGTTGAGATCGCCCAGGACGACGTCGCTTCGGTTCAACTCGTCGGCCGTCCCGACCACGACCTCGTTCCGCTCCGGCCGCACGCCAAGCACATAGAGGGGTTGACGGAACCCGCCGCCCAGGCCCTTCCGCTGCCCCACCGTGTAGCGGGCGTATCCCCGGTGCTCGCCGATCACTTCCCCCCGCGAAGTCACGGTGCGCCCCGGCGCAAGCGCCGGGTGATCCGCGCCCAGACGCGCGGCCAGGAGGTCGCCGTAATCTCCGGTCGGCACGAAACAGATCTCCTGTGATTCCGGCTTGTCCGCCGTGGCCAACCCCAGCGCCCGGGCTCGCGCCCGCACCTCCGGCTTCGTCAGTTCGCCGACGGGGAAGAGGAGTGCGCCGAGCACCTCCCGCGGGATCCCCCACAGGAAGTAACTCTGGTCCTTGGCCGGATCGGCTCCCCGACGGATCCGCACGGAACCGCCGGGGCCGACGACGCGGCGCGCGTAATGGCCCGTGGCAATGCGGTCCGCGCCGAGCATCCGGCCCTTCCTCAGCAGGTCCGGGATCTTCGTGTTCGAATTGCACCGTACGCACGGGTTCGGCGTGCGGCCGGCCGCGTACTCGCGCACGAAGTCGTCGATCACATCCCGCGTGAACGCCTCTTCCATGTCGAAGACGTGGTGCGGGATGCCGAGCCTGTCGCAGACGCGGCGCGCGTCCTGGATCCCTTCGAGCCCGCAGCAGGTGCGACTCGGCCCCGGCATCTCCGAGTAGCAGAACGTCTTCATCGTCGCACCGATCACCCGGTAGCCCTGCTCGACGAGAAGCGCCGCCGCGAGCGACGAATCCACGCCGCCCGACATCGCCACCAGCACCGTCTCAGGCATCACATCCTCCCATGCGCATGCCCCGCCCGAAGGCTCACGCGCCACCCGCGAACGAGCGAAGCCGCTCGACCACCGCGGCGAACAACTCGATCACCGCCTCGATCTCCTCCTCCGTCGTCGTCCGCCCCAGCGAGAACCGGACGGACGCCTCGCCCGGCGCGTGCCGTCCCATCGCCAGGAGCACATGGCTCGGCTCGACCGCACCACTCTGGCACGCCGAGCCGCTCGCCGCTGCCACCCCCTCAAGGTCCAGCGATGCCAGCAACGCCTCCTGGTCTGCGCCCGGCACCGAAACGTTCAGGATGTGCGGCAGACGCGGCGCGCCGCCACCGTTCACCACGAGCCCCGACACACGGGCCGCCAATCCCGCCTCGAGCCGGTCCCGCAACGCCGCCAGCCGCGGACCCTCGACCTCCCGCTCGGCCGCCGTCAGCTCCGCCGCCAGCGCGAAACCCGCCGCCGCAGCCACATCCTCCGTCCCCGGCCGCAACCCACGCTCCTGACCCCCGCCGTGCTCCAGGGGCGCCAACTCGATCCCCGACCGCACGTACAGCGCACCGATCCCCTTCGGTCCGCCCAACTTGTGCGCCGACAGCGAAAGCAGGTCGCATGGCACCTCATCCACCCGCACACGCTCTCGCGTGAACGCCTGCACCGCATCCGTGTGGAACACCACCCCGGCGTTCCGGCAACGCTCCGCCACCTCGAGCACAGGTTGCAGCGTCCCGACCTCGTTGTTCGCCCACATCACGGACACCACCGCCGGCCGCGCCGCGAGCCCCTCATCCAGTGCGTCCACCAACAGCCGACCGTCCTCGTCCACGGCCAACACCACCACCCTCGCGCCTTCCCGACCCGCCATCTTCGCCGCGCCGAGCACCGCCTTGTGCTCTACCGCCGAGTGGACCACCGATTCCGCATTGGTCGCACCGCCGGCCCGTGCCGCACGCCACCGCCCGAGCACCGCCAGGTTGTCCGCCTCCGTCCCGCCCCCCGTGAACAAGACCTCCCGCGGCGACGCACCCAGCACCGCGGCCAGCCGCTCGCGCGCCTCTTCCAACAGCGCGCGCGCCGCACGACCCCACCGATGAAGACTCGACGGATTCCCCGCTGCCGCGCTCCACGCCGAGGCCATCGCATCCCGCACCTCCGGCCGGATCGGCGTCGTCGCCGCATGATCCAGATAGATCGGCTCCACCACTCTCCTCCCCCGTTCCGGGTGAACCAGGCCTTGTACACGCCAGCCCCGAATTTGCTTCCGACCCCCCGAACCGGAACCGCACCGCGGCACGCGCACCAGCCCGAGGACGCACCGTTCCCCACTGCGGCATCCACAAGCCCCGTTCCCCTTCGGGTGTCGCTGGAGCGCGACCTCTCCAAACGACAGGTCGGAGCACCGCACCGATGGACGGTTTACTCCCCGGAGTGGGACATCTATGGTACAGTTACTGTGGCATCGATGGTACAGTGGGGCACGGATGCACTGGTGACCGAAAATGGCAAGTCCAGCATTCGTAAATAGTTATGGGAATCGGGCGCGTCGGCGAAGGATGGACCGACTCTTGCATAAGAACGGAACGGCCGTTGATCGCAGCTTGGATTGCCTTCCTCCTTACGACAGCACCCTTCGCTCTCGCGCTCTCGGCAAGCAATCGATCCTCGCAGTCTCGCCTCGGCCCCGAGAGCGCGGAGTCTCTCTCCTGGGCGCGCCGCGGAACCGCCATGTGGGGGGCGTGGCGCACGGGCCCATCGTGGCGGCAGAGCGCCGTCGAAGTCGCGTCAGAAACTCGCCACCTTGAGCCGTACGACGTCTTCCACTGCCATGGTCTCCCGCACGTGGAACGGTTCGCCGTAGGGCCGGCGGATGAGAGATCCGTAATGGGCGTGGTGGGCCAGGATCTGCTCGCGCAAGGGGCGGTCTCCGCCGCCGAAGACCTCGCCCATGGCGGTCTTGCCCTCGAACTGTGAGCGGTAGGCGAAGATCGCTTCGAGCTTGCGTTCCATCTGTGCGGTGATGTCGACGACGAAGGAGGGCCGTACCGGGTCCTCGCGGAAGGCCTGCGCGTAGAGGACCTTGTGCGGGCGGTAGGGTGTGCCCTCCACCGGCGCGCGGCGCAGGCCGGCGATGAAGCAGGCATCGTAGGCCAGCCTGCTGGCCACGCGATGATCGGGGTGTCGGCCCTCCGGCCAATGCAGGATGACCACGCGGGGGCGAAGCTCGCGGATGTGTCGGGCGACGATCGCGCGTGCCGCGGGCGTGGCTTCGAGTTCGCCGTCGGGCAGGCCGGCGCTTCTGCGGACCGCGAGGCCCAGCACGCGGGCGGCGGCTTCCGCCTCGGTACGCCGCACCTCGGCGTCGCCCCAGCTCCCGCGCTCCCCGCCCGTCAGGTCGAGGATCCCGGTGCGGTGGCCCTGGTCCGCCGCGAGACGCAACGTGCCGCCGCAGAGCAGCTCGGCGTCGTCCGGGTGGGCCATGATGGCGAGGAGGTCGACCGGCTCACTCATGCCGTAATGCGACGACGGGATCGAGGCGCGCCGCGCGCCACGCCGGCCAGAGCCCGAACAGGACCCCCGCGATGGCGGCCATGAGTAGCGCCGCGGCCACCGCCCAGGCCGGAATGCTCGCCGGGATCGGCGTCAGTCCGGCGACCAGGAAGGCGAGGCCGGCACCCAACGCCATCCCCACGGCGGCACCGGCCAGCGTCACCGTCACCGCCTCGATCAGAAACTGCCAGAGGATCTCCTTGCGCGTCGCTCCCAGCGCCTTGCGCACCCCGATCTCACGCGTGCGTTCGGTCACTGCGATCGTCATCGTGCCGATCACGCCGACGCCCCCGACCATCAGCCCCACGGACGAGAGCGCGAGCATCACCATGAAGAAGATGCCCGTCAGGCGGTTGAAACTGTCCGCCATCTCCTCCTGGCGGATGATCGCGAAGTTGTTCGGCTCCGCCGGCCGTAACCCGCGCGAGGTGCGCAGGTAGGTGATCACTTCGTCGATCGCCTCATCCTGCGTGGCGTCCGCCGCCGTGACCACCAGGACGTTCAGCCAACGTCGGTCCACCGCCAGGTACTTCAGCGCGGACGTGTAGGGCACGACCGCGAAGTGCTTGGTCACGTCGGCGAAAATGTTGCCGGCCGGCTCGAAGGTACCGACGACCCGGAATCTCACTCCGTTGACCTGCACGGCGCGACCAATCGGATCGAGCCGCCCGAAGAGCCCTTCCGCGAGCGCCTGCGAGAGGACGATCACCGGCCGCGACGCACGCACATCCGCCGGGAGGAAGTCGTGACCCGCCGGGAAGCTGCCGTGCGTGTACTCGCCCCACGCCGGGCCGCTCGCGTTGATCTGGACGTCCTCGAAACGCTGCGAGCCGAACTCGATCCGCGCCGTCGCGCTGCCGTTGGCAATAGCGCGACGAATCTTGTCGAGGCGCCCGATCCCGCGGATCTCCTCGATCGTGATCGGTGGCTTGCCCGCCCAGGGCGGCTCGCCGCCATCACTGATACGGACCGTGTTGAAGTCGAAGCGGGCCACCACGAAATTCTTCGGGCCCGCCGCCTCGATCCCCTCCATGATGCTGGTCCGGATTCCCGTGATCAGCGCGCTCATCGCCATGACGGTCGCGACGCCGACGATGACGCCCAGGATGGTCAGCGCGGAGCGGATCTTGTTGGCCCTGAGCTGCTCGAATGCGAGCGCGATCCCTTCACCCAAGCTCTCGATGCGCACGGCTCACTCCGCTCGCAGGGCGACGACGGGATCGAGGCGGGCGGCGCGGGCGGCAGGGTAGATGCCGGCGGCGATCCCGACGCCGGCGCCGAGCAGGACCGATACGGCGAGCCATTGCGGCGCGATGGCGGCGGGCAGTGGGGAGATGGCGCGCACGATCTGGGCGAGCGCGATCCCGATGATGATGCCGACGGCGGCGCCGGAGCCGGAGAGCGTGGCCGACTCGACGAGGACCTGCATGATGATGTCGCGGCGTCGTGCGCCCACAGCCTTGCGCATCCCGATCTCGCGCGTGCGCTCCATGACGGAGACGAGCATGATGTTCATGATGACCATGCCGCCCACGACGAGCGCGATACCGACCAGGCTGGGGAACGCCATGTAAAGGATCTGGCTGATCTTGGCCCAGAAGGCCATCGAGTCCTCCGCGGTCTCGATCGCGAAGTCATCCGCGTCGGTGGGGCGCAGGCGGTGGCGCACGCGCATGATGGCCTCGATTTCGATCTGCGCGCGGGCCATGGCCTGATCGTCGGTGGTGCGGATGAGGATGTTGTCCACCACATTGTGCGGATTGATCGTCCGGCCGAGCTGCGAGCGGGCCGGCGCGATCGCGCGATTGTCGAGCGACATGCCGAAGAGCGTCCCCTGCTTCTTGAGGACGCCGATGACGCGGAAGGGGAAGCCGTTGACCTTGACCGTGCGGCCCAGGGGATCGAGCCTGCCGAACAACCGGTCCGCCGCCTCGTAGCCCAGGACGACCACCGGCACGCCGAGACGGTCTTCGAGGCCCGTGAAGAGCCGCCCCTTCTCGACGGCGAACTCGCGGATCCGGAAGTAATCGGCGGATGCCCCGGTGAGCCAGACGTTCTCGACCTCGGTCCCGTCCTCCGCTTCGAGCTCGCCGCCGCTGTGGCTCTCGACCGCGACCAGCGCCGGGACCTCGAGTCGCTCGCGGATCGCTTCGGCATCCTCCATGGTCAGGCGCGGGCGGCGCGCCCACTCGCGCCAGACCTCGGGACCCGCGAAGCTGATCTCGGGGGTGCGGCTGACGGTGATCGTGTTCAGTCCGAAGACGGTCCGGGCGAAGTCCTCCTCCATGTAGCGGTTCATGCCCTCGATGACGCTGACCACGGTGATCAGGAACATGACCCCGATCACCACACCCAGGACCGCGAAGAAGCTCTTCAGCTTTTGGGCGCGGATCTGGCGCAGCGCCAGGAGCACACCTTCACGCGCATCCACGGGTCAAACGGTGGCGGCAGCGCGGCTGACATCGCTTTCGATCAGCCCGTCCCGGAGCGTGATCGAGCGCTGCGCGTACTCGGCGATGTCGTGTTCGTGAGTGACCAGGATGATCGTCTGTCCCTCTTCGTGGAGCTGGTCGAAGAGCGCCATGATCTCCTCGCTGGTCCGGCTGTCGAGGTTTCCCGTCGGCTCGTCCGCCAGCAGGATCGACGGGTTGTTGATCAGCGCGCGCGCGACTGCCACGCGCTGGCGCTGGCCACCGCTCAGCTCGGAGGGGCGGTGGTCCATGCGCTCTGCCAGGCCGACGCGCTCGAGCATCGCGCTGGCGCGCTCCCGCCGCTCCCGCGCCGGTACGCCCGCATAGATCAGCGGTAGCTCGACATTGTGGAGGGCGCTGGCGCGCGGCAGCAGGTTGAATGTCTGGAAGACGAAGCCGATCTCGCGGTTACGGATACGGGCCAGTTCGTCGTCGCTCATGCGGGCGACCGCGTGCCCGCCGAGCCAGTACTCTCCCTCGGTGGGTGTGTCCAGGCAGCCGATCAGGTTCATGAGGGTCGACTTGCCTGAGCCGCTCGGCCCCATGATCGCCACGTAATCGTTGCGCCGCACGACCAGATCCACGCCGCGCAGCGCGCGGACGACTTCGGAACCCAGGACGTACTCCTTCTTCAGCCCCTCGGTTCGGATCACCTCTTCGGCGATCATTGCACTGCCTCCGATGTTGCCACGTTGTTCATCGGACCCGGCAGCACACGGACGGGCTTGCCGTCCGTGAGACTGCGGATCACCTCGTAGGGCCCGGAGACCACGGAGTCTCCCGCGGCCAACCCGCTGAGAACCTCGAAGTGCTCGGCGCCCGCGATCCCGATCTCGACCGGGACGAAGTGCACCTTGCCTTCCCGGACCACGAACACGCCCTCCTGGTCGGTAGCCTCCGTTGCGGCCGCAGCCGCGGCCGCCTCGGCGGCAGGATCTTCCTGCGGGAGCGCTTCGAGAGGGCTGCGCTCGCGCACCGTGAGCGCGATGATCGGGATCGACAACGCGTCCTCACGGGTGGCGGTCACGATGTCCGCCGTGGCCGAGAGATCGGGGCGCAGACCGGGAGGTGGATCGGTGAGCGTGATGACGACCTCGAAATCCACCGCCTGCGTCTGCCCGCCGGGCCCCGACGTCATGCTCTCGGGCGGGCGCACGGAGCTGTGGGCGATCTCGGTTACGCGCCCCGCGAAGACCCGCCGGGGGAACGCATCGATCTCGACCGCGGCACTGTCGTGCAACGTCAGCTCGGGGACGTCCGTCTCATCCACGCGAACCACGGCTTCCATCACCGACATGTCGCTGATGGTGAGGAGCAGGCTCCCGGGGTTGTTCATCGTGCCGACGATCGCCGTTTCGCCCTCCTCGACGTTCAGGCGCGTGACGACTCCGGCGATGGGGGAACGGATGGTCGTCTTCGCGAGGCGGTCGGTGGCTTCACGGAGCGCGGCGCGCGCTTGGTCCACGCCGTGCCCCGCGGCCTTGAGCAATTCGGTCTGCACGCGGAACTGGGTCTCCGCTTCTTCGAGCGCCTGCTGGCTGACCAGCGTAGAATCGCGGGCGGCGAGGGCGCGGGAGCGCTCGTACGCGCGCTCCGCCTGGATCAGATTGGCGCGGGTCTGCGCCTCACGCGCGAGTGCCTCGCTCACGGCCGCGCGTGCACGCGCCACCGCCGCCTCGTACTGCGTCGGGTCGATACGCAGCAGGATCTGTCCCTCCTCGACGGAATCGCCCTCTTCGACCCAGAGGTCGGTGATCCGTCCCATGATGTCCGCCTGCACATCGACGGCGCGGCGCGGCCGAATCCAGCCACTCGCGGTGACCGTCGAGACGAGGTCGCGCGGTTGGACCGTCTCGACCCGGACCGCGACCGACCCCTCGCCGCTGGCGAGGTTGACGGCGGCGAGTGCGCCGACGAGCAGGACGAGCACGACCGCGAGGCCGAGCTTCACGCGTCGTGTCATTCGGGCCTCCCGAACGAAGGATCGAGGTCCCGACCGACCGCGGCCTCGAGATTGGCGAGTCCCTCATGGAAACTGTAGAGGGCGACGAGGTACGCCCGATCCGCGCGCGCCCGGAGCGTCTCCGCTTCGAGCAAGTCGAGGAACGAGACCTCGCCGACCCGATACCGCTCCCGCGCCAACTCGACTTGCTCGGCGGCCAGCTCCTTGTTGCGGCGCTCGAGTTCGACGGTGCGATATGCCGTCCGGAGATTCTGGTACGCCGTCGCGACGTTCGTCCGGATCCGGAGCTCTTCGCTCCGGAGTCGGTACTCCGCGTCCTCTTCCGCCACGCGTGCCGCTTCGACCTGCCGTTCTCGCGTGAAGCCGTTGAAGATCGGGAGCGAAATCGAAAGCCGCGCCCCGAACGGTTGGCGGGTGAAGTCGAACGGGAACACGTCGTTCGAGGCGAGAAGCGCCGCCTCATCCTCGGCGGTCAACTGGAACCCCGAGCAGTCTTGGGGCGGCAGCGGCGGATTGAGCCGGCTAGCCAGCTCGTTGGCGGCCATGCAATTCTGGCGACGCGCCTCCATCTGATCACGCGCCTGATCGATGATGTAGCCGTCGTCCATGGCCTGCCGCGTGTAGCCGGACCAGCCGACCGAGAAATCGAGCGCCGGCAGGTACTGGCTCTTTGCCACCTTGACCGATGTGCTGGCCGCGTTCTCGGCGGCGCGGAGTGCCCGCAGTTGGGGGTGTCCGTCGATCGCGGCCGCGATCAACTCCGCTTCGTCCCACGTCGGTTCGAAGACGTCGAAGGTGCTGGTCAGTGTCACGTCGCGATCCAGTTGAATGCCGATCTGCTCGACGAGACGGAGCCGTTCCGTCCGGAGCAGGTTTTCCGCCTCGATCACCGCGACCTCCGCGCGGCCGCGCTCGACGGCGGCTTGCTTGGCTTCGAGCGCGATCGCGGCGCCGACCGCCACACGCGCCTCGGCGAGCTTGAGATTCTCCTCCGCCTGCTCGAGCTCCTGGCGGGTCAGCGCTACGCCATCACGCGCCCGAAGCACAGCAAGATACTGCCGTGTGACCGCGGCCGCGAGGTCGAACTCGGCGGCATCGATCCGCGCCACCGTCGCGCGGCGGTTCGCGCGTTCCTGGCCGGGCCGCAGGAGCGAGGCGGCCGAGAGTTGGTAGTCCAGTCCGATCGAGTAGCTCGAGCTGAGGTAACTCGGTGTCTGGCCGACACCGATGTCCTCCGCCGTGAAGATCCCGAACCGCGGGCTCCCCTTGCCCTGGTACTGGGCGCCCAGACTGACCGATGCGCCGGGGAGCAGCGCACCGTACGCCTGCCGAACGGCCCAATCGGCCTCGCGCTCGTCGTTGCGCTGCGCGAGAAAGTCGGGATTGTTGCGCCGGGCAAGGGCAATGGCTTCTTCGAGCGTGAGTGTCGCGGGCGTCTCCTGCGCTCCGGCCGTGGCGGCGGACGCCACGGCCAGGACGAGGGCGATCGCGAGTCGATGGTGAAAACGAAGTCGAACAGCAGGGGGCACTGGTCGCATCTCCTTGATCGAGGGGCAGTTCGTCCTCACCCGGACGGGGGACGGACTGTGTTCCCATGGAAGCGCGCGCCGCTCTGTACGCGTCGCTCATCCCTATAGTTTCACTGGAAGAACGGCTTGTCCACCCTCCGCGCGGACACGCCTGGCGTCGAGTTTCCGGCCGGAGCTCGATTCAGCCCGGTGGAGCTTCACGGCGCGCGACGAAGGCGCGGGCCGGGATCTCGAGACGCAAGATCCGGCCATCATCGTCCACCCAGAGGTGGCGCTCGGGTGCGCCGGTGGGGGAGATGACGAGGTGTCGCGCGCGGATCGCACGTCCGCCCACGTCGACCGAGCCGCTGCCGGCGTCGGTGACCACCGCGGAGATCTGGAGGTTGCGACGCGGGATGATCACCGGGATGTTCGTCATCCCCGCCGCGAACCGACGCGCCAGAAAATAGTGGTGGTGCGCGATGCCTTCCTCGACGAGGACGGCCCCCTCGCTCGCGAGATACTCGCGCATCTGTTCTCCCGCCGATGAGAGGATCCGCGCGCTGAAACGGTTGCCCACGAGCTGGCCCGCGATCCGCTGCCCGTTGCCACCCACGAGATTCAGATTGTACGATGCCGGCCGCAGCCCGGGGCCCTCCACCCGCAGGAGCGCCTGCAACTGTTGCGGCGCGCCCGCCGTGTCGAGGACGACGGCCCCGCGTGCAATGATGACCATGGCCGGGCCGGTACCGTTCTGCCGGATCGTGAACGTCTCCCTACCCACTTCACGGCCACCGACCAGCAGTTGCAGTGAGCCTTCATCGAGCGAGATGGTCTGGGCTCCGAGCACGGCGGGCGCGCTGAGCGGCAGGAAACCGCAGAGGGAACAGAGCAGGAGATGCCTGGATCCGGGACGCATGGTGCTCTTTCGACGATCGTGACGCTCTGTCTACACCGGCGGCGTCCTCGGGTTCGGCGTCCCCTACAGCGTGTCCGATTCGCGCGCCGGCCCGGCGAGGAAGACGGCATCGCGAATCGCCGCGAGGATCCGCTCGTAGATGCGGCGCCCCTTGACCGCGCTGGCGGCGCTCGGACGGCCGACGCTCCCGGTCCCGTCCCGGGGGGGCACCGGGAGCGCACCCCGGACGTACTGCCGGAACTCGCCGGGCGGCAGTTCGAAGTCACGCGCGCGATCCATCCGCACGAGTTCGGGGTAGAGAAACAGCATCATCGAGGTCTCCGCTTCTCCCGCGTGGAGCGGCCCCGGCTGAGCTTCGAGCAGGTCCGCGATGTCGACGTCCCAGATCTCGACGACGCGTACGCGTGCGCGTCGCGTGACGAGGCTGGCGAGTGCTTCGAGGTGTGGCTCGTGGCGGTGGGCCGTCAGGACAATGAATTCGGTCACTCCGTGCTCTTCCCAGCCGGCGAGCAACTCGTTCATCACGCGGTGCAGTGTCTTCTTGTCGAGCGCGGCCGTACCGGCGAACGTGCGGTCGCTACGGACGTTTACGCCGTAGTGGACCGTAGGCGCGCGCAGCACGCGAAACTCCCGTGAGAGGTCGATGGCCATGCGTCGCGCGATGAGGACGTTGGTGCCGAGGGGCAGGTGGGCGCCGTGTTGGTCGAGCGCGCCGACCGGGACGATGAGGCGCGGCTCGCGTGCCAGGTGCGCGGCGACGTCGATCCAGCTCAGCTCATCCAGCGAAAGAGGGGTTTCAACGTTGTCCATCGGTTTCATCATCGGCCCGGAGGCCCGGTGAAGGTCGCCGCGGGTCGGCGGGACGTGGTCCTCTGCTGTGGAGCGGCGTCCGCTTGTGGCCTGCTGGCCATTGCGTGGTGTCGCATTCCGGACGCGAGATTCCTCTACGCGGGAGGCGCGCTCCTCGTGATCTCCGCACTATGGGCGGGGCGCAGACGGCTCGGCGCGGTGCTCCGGTTGTCCGCGGCATCCGGAGACGCGCCGGTGCTGCGGCAGCCCGCTCTGATCGCCGCGTACGTCGTGCTGCTCCTCGCACTGGCCATCGGGTTGCGCACCGATCATCGGCTCGGCCGGTTGGCTTCCGGCTGGGACGGGCTCGTGGCGGGCCGCGAGGCCGACTTGAGCCGTGCGCTCGAGCGAAGCATGGCCCTGGTGCTCGATCGGGCGCGGCGTGCGGCGCGCGAGGCCGCAGAGCGGGCGAGCGGACCACCTTCCCCCGGCCTCTCGTCGGAGCTGGCGGCGATCCGTGCCCGAAGCGGCGTCGCGGCGCTCGCCGTGTACGACTCTGCCGGAAGCCTCGTCGCGTGGGCCGGAGATCACCGCGGGCCGTTGCCCCCGGAGGTTCGGCGTGGAGCGCCGGGCGTGGTCTACGCGGAACGCCCGCTCTTCGGATACCTATACGTCCTCGATGCGGTGGAAGGGAAGGGGGGGCGTGCCGTGGCGGCGGTTCTCCTCCAGACCGGACTCGCACTCGAGAGCGAGGGTGCGATCGGAATCGGGGACCATTTCGCGCGTCGGACCGGCGCTCGGCCGTTCTTCGCGCCGGGCCCGGGACCGCGCGCCGCCTGGGCGTTGGTCGAGGACGGCGACACGCTCGTGCACGCGCGGTTCGACCCGATCACGCAGGCGGCGTGGCGGGCGGACGTCTGGAATGGTGGCCGGCGCATCGTGCTGCCGCTGATTGCGGCGGCGTTGCTCCTGGTGGTAGTGGCATGGCGGCGTGAGGCGCGGTCGGACGGCGCATCCGGCGCGGCTCCCCTGTTGGCGGCGGGGCTGGCGCTCGCCATTGCACCGGTCGGTGCGGCGTTCGGTGCGGCCGAGCGTCTCTTCTCGCCCGCGCTCTTCCTGCTGCCCATCCCCCTCGAAGTGTCGCTGGGGCGCCTGCTCGTCGTCCTCCTGCCGCTCGGGGCGCTCGCGGCCGTTGCGCGTCCGCCGGCGCTGGATCGACGCGCGGGTGGCGCCGCCATTCTCGTAGGGATGGTCGCCGTTGCGCTCGGTTACGCCGGCGGCCTGCGCCTGATGGTCGCCGGCGCTGGGCCGGGCCTGCTCGATGGCGGTGGCTACCTGTGGGGTCCCTTCCAGTTCACGGCCGTGCTGCTTCTGACCATGTTGACGGCGCTGGCGCTGCCGCAGGGCGGCGGCGGCCGACTGCGGCCCGGACTCCTGCTCGGCGGCGTGTCGCTCAGCCTCGCTCTGGCGGCGGCCGTCCTCGTGCGCTGGCGCGTCTGGCAAGCCATCGACGTATGGCTGCCCGCCCTGTGGCTGTTGCCGTTCGGGCTGGTGGCGCTCGGCGTGATGCCGTACTCGGGGCGCGGGAGCCGGATCGCACGGTGGTTGATCGCCGGCTGGCTGGCCACCAGTGCGGTGTTGCCGCGCCTGTGGGTCACGGAGGTCGAGGCCAAGCTCCGTTCCGCGGAGCGTGAGCTCGCCACGCTCGGGTTGAACCCGGACCCGTTCCTCGATTATCTGCTGCACCAGTTCGCCGCGGAGCTGATTCGGCGCGATGCGCGGGGTGAGGGCGGGGTCGAGTTGCTGTACCGCGCGTGGGTTTCGAGCGGCCTCGCGCGCGAGGCGTATCCCGCCCGGATCACCCTCTGGCAGCCGGGCGCCGATCGGGAGATCGAGCTGGTCCTGGGCGAGGCGGTGGGTGCCGGAGAGGGGGGGCGCGCCGCGCGGCTGCCGCCGCGAATCCTCGATCGCGCGCGGTCATCGGGCGAGCCGGTTCTGGAACCCGCGGCGGGGCCCGCCGGCGCCGGGCAGACGCTGGCCGTGCCGCTGAGCGGGGATCGCAGCGTCTCGATCGTGGTGCCGCCCCGGCGGAGCCTGAACCGGGCCACGGTACTCGCGCCGATCCTGGGGGCGGAGCCGAGTCCGGATACCCGTCTGTTCCTGATCCCGACGTTGTCCGATCAACCGTCGTGGGCGGGAGTCCGGTGGCTGCCCACCGAGCAGGGGTGGCGAGGTGAAGCGCTGCTGCACTATCCCGATGGAGCGTATCACGGGCATCTCGAGTTGCGGCTCCCCTCGCTCGGCGTCCGGCTGGCGCGCGCAGCGTTGCTGCTCTCGGCCGGGTTGGCTTTGCTCACGGTGCTGTGGGCGCTCGGGCGGGCGGTGCAAGGGGAGCCGCCGGCCCCGCCGGGCGGCTGGAGGGCGCTGGCCGGCAGCTTCCGCGCGCGCGTGACGGTCGCGCTTTTCATCTTCTTCCTGCTGCCCACGATCCTCTTCGGTATGGTCGCGTACCGGGCGCTGGCGGGCGAGGCGGCGCGGACGGCACGGGTCGTCGCAAACCGCGCGGTCGAGAGCGCGGCCGCCGCCTACGAGGAGACGGCGGGCGACCTGCACGCGCTCGCGGAGCGCGTCGGCGAGGAGGTGCTGTACTACCACCGGGGTGAGCTGGTGCGAGGATCATCGCCCGAAGTGGTCGAGCTCGGCCTCTTCGGGGCGTGGCTGCCGCCCGATGTCTTCGCGACGCTGCGGAGTGGAGAAGAGACCGGCGTGGTCGAGACACGCCGGCTCGGAGACCGGCCGTACGTCGTCGCGTACCGGCGTCTGCCGGAGGGGACGCTGGCCGTCCCCGTCTCGCTCGTGACGGGCGATTCGGCGCTGCGGCAGCGGGAGCTTGCGCATCTCGTGCTGTTCGGTGCGCTCGTCGGCGGAATCCTCTCGCTCTGCCTCTCGGTCGCGGTCGGCCGTACGCTCGCCCGGCCGATCGGTCAGCTTCGGCGAGCTTCGGCGGCCGTGGGCAGCGGGCGACTGCGCGTGCGCCTGCCCGAGTCAGGCGCCGGCGAGTTCGGCGAGCTCTTCGCCTCTTTCAACCGCATGGTGCGTCGGCTGCGGCGGGCGCGCGCGCAGGAGCTGCGTACCGCCCGCGTCCTCGCGTGGGGCGAGATGTCGCGGCAGGTCGCGCACGAGATCAAGAACCCGCTGACGCCGATCAAGCTCGCCGTGCAGCACCTGAGGCGGGCGTACGCGGATGGCAGACGGGACTTCGACACGATCCTCGAGACCAACGTCGACCAGATCCTCACCGAGATCGACCGGTTGACCCAGATCGCGCGGGCGTTCTCGCGCTACGGCGCACCGGCGGAGGCAACGGGTCCGCTGGGGGCGGTCGATGTGGCAGTGGTGGTCGGCGAGGCGCTGATGTTGTATCGCGCGGGCGAGGGTGGGGTGCGGTTCCATCTACGCCTCGAGGCGGAACTGCCGCCGGTCCGGGCGCGCGCCGGCGAGTTGAAGGAGGTGCTGCTCAACCTCCTCGAGAACGCCTACGCCGCGCTCGACGGCGAGGGGAACATCACCGTCGAGGCACGGCGCATGGGCGGGTTCGTCGATCTCGGGGTGGTCGATGACGGTCCAGGGATCGCGCCCGAGCAGCTCTCGAAGATCTTCGACCCCCAGTTCTCGACCCGGTCCGCCGGCACGGGCCTGGGATTGGCCATCGTGCGGCGGCTGGTCGAGAGCTGGGACGGCGAGCTGTCGGCCGAGAGCGAGCCCGGACGCGGGACCGCGATCCGGATGCGGCTCCGGGTCGCCGACAGGACTACCGCGCCGTCCGGTAGTTGATGATCGTTCGGCCGATGGCGGGGTGCTGCACCACGAGCGAGACGATGTCTCCGGGCTCGAGGTCCCGGGCGATTCTCTCGACATCCCGCACGCTGTCGACCTCCTTGCCGTTCATTTTGAGGATCGTCACCCCCGGCCTGATGCCCGCGGCGGCGGCAGGGCCGAAGGGGTCGACGTCATCCACGACGACGCCGTCGGTTTGCTCGAGGTCCATCTCTGCCGCGCGCTCCTCGGTCAGCGGCACGACGTGGAAGCCGAGGAGCTCGGCCACCACCGGCCGCTTGCGGCGCTCCCGCTCCGGCGCTTGGGGCGTCTCGAACTGGCCCAGCTCGACCGTGACGGTGCGGCGGTCGCCGTTGCGGATCAGTCCCAGGTCGACGCGATCGCCGGGCTGCCGGCGCGCGAGCCGCATGGTCAGCTCCGTGGCGTCCGCGATCGGCTCGCCGTCCAGCTCCACGATCACGTCGCCGAGCTGGAGGCCTGCTTCCGCCGCCGGCGTGCCCGGCTGCACGTTCACGACCTCCGCACCGGCGATCTTGTCGAGGCCGTAGACCTCGGCGTCGGCCTCGTTCACGGGCGAGACCTGGACCCCGAGGCGCGGGCGATGCACGGCGCCGTACTTGATCAGGTCCTCCGCGACCCGGCTGGCGATCGTGATCGGGATCGCGAAGCCGTACCCGGCGTAGAATCCCGTCCGCGACTTGATCGCCGTATTGATGCCGACCACCCGCCCGCTGAGGTCGACCAGCGGACCGCCGGAGTTGCCGGGGTTGATCGCGGCATCCGTCTGGATGAAGGCCTCGAGTGCCGTATCGACGTCATCGCGCAGGATCCCGAGCGAGCGCCCCTTCGCGCTGATGATCCCCGCCGTCACCGTGAACTGGAGGTCCAATGGATTGCCGAGCGCCAGGACCCAGTCTCCGACGCGCGCCCGGTCCGAGCTGCCCAGCACCGCCGTCGGGAGATCTTCGCCATCGCGGGGCTCGATCTTGATGACGGCGACATCGGTGCTCGGGTCCGTGCCGACCACGGTCGCCGTGTACTGCCGCCCATCCGGGAGCGTGACCTGGAGTTCATCCGCATCCTCGACCACGTGCCGGTTGGTCAGGATGTAACCGCGTTCATCGAAGATGAAGCCCGAGCCCTGACCTCGTTGCGGGATGACCCGCGCCCCCTCCGGGATGTCGAAGAAGAACGGGAACCGACCGCCCCGCCGGCGCACGACCGTCGGCTCCGACACGGCCGTGATCGCGACCACCGCCGGCATAGCCCGTTCTGCGGCCTGCCGGAACGCCGCGGAGAGCCGGAGCGCCGAAAGCGTGTCCACAGCGTCGGCCGCGTCCGCCGCAGCGGCGCCTGCTGCGGACTTCGTCGAGGGCGGCTCCTGCGCCCGGGCGGCGGCAGTGGGCCCACAGGCGGTCAACGTCAGCACGAAGAAGAGCCATGTACGGCGATCCACGAGAGTATGTGCAGGCATCTTTCCCTCCCGACGAGAGAGGATTGGGATCTCGGTTCACGGCCGCGCCCGCACGGGACCGCGCCAGCGTGGGCGCGGCCGGATCATGCTATTTATGGGTTGGACGCGGGGCCCCTGCAAGGGGTTGCTCGCGGCCCGCGGCCGGTCAGGCGGCGGGCGCCGGTCCGGCATCGACGTCGTGCTCGGCCAGGATCCGGGACACCTCTTCGCCATCGACGACTTCGTGCGCCAGGAGCGCCTCGGCCAGTGCATCGAGGCCGGCGCGGTGGCGGGTGAGCGCGTCGTGCACGGTGGCGTAGAGCCGGGCGAGCAGGGCCCGGACCTCGGCATCGAGTGCCGCCCGGGTCTCCGGTGCGAGCGGCGCGGCGTCGTCGTCACCGACGAGCAGGCCGGTGACCTCGCCCATGCCCAGGCGGTAGATCATCTTGCGGGCCACGCGGTTGACCTGGACCAGGTCGTTCTCGGCGCCGCCGGTGATGGCGTCGGGGCCGAAGACGATCTCCTCGGCGGCGCGCCCGGCAAGGCCCTTCATGATCTGGCCCTCGAGGTAGCGCCGCGTGTGGAGGTGGCGGTCGTCTTCGGGTGAGAAGTGCGCGACGCCCAATGCGCTGCCCCGGGGCTGGATCGTGACCTTGTGCAGACCGTCCTCCGGGCAGAAGAGGAGGCCCGCGAGCGCGTGGCCCGCCTCGTGATACGCGATGACGCGCCGTTCATCCGCGTGCGCGCGGAACCCGACGCGCTCCCGGCCGAGCAGCAACCGGTCGCGCGCGGATTCGATGTGGCGCCACGCGACGCACTGCGCCCGCTCGCGGGCCGCGGCGATGGCGGCCTCGTTGAGGAGCCCGGCCAGGTCGGCGCCGCTCGCGCCGGGCGTGAGGCGCGCGAGTCGCCGCAGGTCGACGTCCTCGGCGACCGGCATGCGTCGCCGGTCGGCGTGCAGGCGGAGGATGGCCTCGCGGCCCTCCAGGGTAGGGAGTCCGATCGCCAGGCTCCGATCGAAGCGGCCGGGGCGTCGCAGCGCCGGATCCAGGTCCTCCGGGCGGTTCGTGGCGCCGATCACGACCACCCCTTCCGATGGCGCGAACCCGTCCATCTCGACCAGCAACTGGTTCAGCGTGCGGTCGTCCTCGTTGTGTGAACGGTTCCGGCCGCGCCGACCGCCGAGCGAGTCGATCTCGTCGATGAAGATGACGCCGCCGTGCCGCCGGGCGCGCCTGAAGAGCGAGCGCACCCTGTGTGCGCCGAGCCCGACGACGAAGCCGGTGACCTCCGCTCCGGAGATCTGGAAGAACGGCACCTCCGCCTCGCCCGCCACGGCGCGCGCGAGCAGCGTCTTGCCCGTGCCGGGCGGCCCGATCAGCAGCACGCCTTTCGGTACCCGCGCGCCGAGCGCGACGAAATCATCCGGCCTGCGCAGGAACTCGACCACCTCGCGCAGCTCCTCGGCGGCGCCCTGCGTCCCCGCGACGTCGGCGAAGGTCGTGACCGAGTCGTTCGCGCCGCGGGCCAGATCCCCGTTGCCGCCGCGACTCCGCAGATTCAGGAACGCCAGGTAGAAGATCCCTCCGAAGAGGAGGAGCTGGACCGTGAGCGCGAGCATCTCCTTGTAGCGGTCGCGGTGCGGCGCGGGCGCGAAGCGTACCGGCACGCCGGCCGCCACCGCGCGCTCGAGGAGCGCATCGGCCCGAGCGATCGGATACACCACCTCGAACTCGGATCCGGCCGTGTCATCATCCGTCAAGCGGCCGCGGATGGCCTCGCCGGGGTAGATCGTCAATTCGGCGACCCGCCCGTGCTCGATCCCCGTGAGTAGCTCGGTGTACGTCCACTGGTGCGGCGGCGTCCGCGGCGAATCCAGCATCGGCACGGCCAGGCCGGCCGCGATCACCACGACCGAGGCGAGCGCGATCACCCAGCGCGAACGCGTGCGCCGCCTGCGCGACGCCGCGGCCCCGACGGGACGGACACGGTTCCTTCTTCGACCCATCATCGGTTCGATCGTCTGTCGTTTCGACCCGGATACTGTGTTCCGGCGACCCTGCGCGCCGGGTGTGCGCATCGCCCCGCCGTGCCGGCATGTGGCGTTGTGGAGGGGCGACGCGGGCCGAGCGTGTGTCGGCCGGGGGTGACTACGCCATAGCGGCGCGATTGTGCCGAGCCCTCCGTGAAGCGGCTTGCGCCGGCGTCGCGCGGGGCCGGGAGGGGGTGCGAATGATCCCCGGTCGCCATGGCATCGCCCCGCGAGCGACCCCAGTCTCCGCGCGGGTGAATCCATAAGCGATAGCGCGATGGTTCCTCTGGCGCGCGGGGAGGGAGAATGTTGGCGCAGGTGATCAGTGGCGCGGTGCGGGGCGTCGACGGATACACGGTCCGCGTGGAGGTGGATCTGACGAGCGGGTTACCGTCGATGAGCGTCGTCGGCCTGCCACAGGGGGCGGTGCGGGAGGGGCGCGAACGGGTGGTCGCCGCGCTACAGAACAGTGGATACGCGCTGCCGCCGCGGCGGATCACGATCAACCTCGCTCCGGCGGACGTCCGCAAGCAGGGGAGCGCGTTCGACCTGCCGATCGCGGTGGGCCTGCTCACGGGGATGGGCGTGGTCGCACCCGAGCGGCTGGCGGGGATCTGCTTTGCCGGCGAGCTGGGCCTGGACGGCGAATTGCGGCCGGTCCGCGGCATCCTGCCGTTGGCGCTGCATTGCCGGACCGAGGGGATCCGGACGATGGTGGTGCCGGCGGGGAACGGGCGCGAGGCGGCCGCAGTCGAAGGGATCACCGTCCACGCGGCGGCGCGGCTGCGTGACGTCGTCGCGCATCTCCGGGAGGAGGCAGTGCTCCCCGCGGTGCCAGCGGGGTGCGATGACGGCGGACCTGCCGCCGCATCGCGGTACGAACCGGACTACGCGGAGGTGCGCGGCCAGGAGCACGCCAAGCGGGCGCTCGAGGTCGCGGCGGCAGGGGCGCACAATGTGCTGCTCGTCGGTCCGCCGGGTTCGGGGAAATCGATGCTGGTGCGGCGGCTGGTCGGCATTCTGCCGCCGCCTACGCGCGGCGAATCCCTCGAGATCACCAAGATCCACTCGGTCGCCGGGCGCCTGCCGGCCGGGGGCTCGCTGATCGGGACGCGGCCGTTCCGGGCGCCCCACCACAGCGTCTCGGATGCGGGCTTGATCGGCGGCGGCGCGCTCGCGCGGCCCGGCGAGGTGTCGCTGGCGCATCATGGGGTGTTGTTCCTGGATGAGCTGCCGGAGTTCCGCCGCTCGGTCCTGGAAGTGCTCCGGCAACCGCTGGAGGAGGGAGTCGTCCACATTGGCCGGGCGCGCGTGGCGGTGACGTATCCGGCGCGCTTCATGCTGGCGGCGGCGATGAACCCCTGCCCGTGCGGCTACCACGGGGATGGCCGCGCGCGCTGCACCTGCCATCCCGTACAGGTGGCGCGGTATCTGTCGCGTATTTCCGGGCCGCTCCTCGACCGCATCGACCTGCACGTCGAGGTCCCGGCGTTGCGGCCGGTCGAGCTGGCGGAGCGTCGAGCGGCCGAACCGAGCGAGCGCATCCGCGAGCGTGTCGTTGCGGCGCGGGCGCGGCAACTCGAGCGTTTCCGCGACCGGTCCGGCACGTACGCGAACGCCCACATGGGTCCTCGTGATGTGCGCGCCTTCTGTCGCCTGGATGCCGGCGGCGAGTCGCTGCTCCGCACGGCGGTCGACCGGCTCGGTCTCTCGGGCCGGGCGTATCACCGGATCCTGAAGCTGGCACGGACGATCGCAGACCTCGAAGGCGCGGATGGCATCGCCGCGGCGCATGTGGCCGAGGCCGTGCAGTACCGGTCGTTGGACCGGCTGAGGGGGGCGGAGGCGATGAGGCCGGTCTGAGCGGCCGCGGCGCGGGGGAAACATCCGACCGCCGATCGGCGTAACAGAAACGCGCGCATGATCCCCGCAGCCCGCGGCCCGAGATCCATGTCCGGAACCGTTCGTCGACTCCTCGCGGCGCTCGTCGTCTCGTCGGCCGCCTGTGGACCGGTTTCGCCACCGCGACCCACCGCGCCGCCGCGGCCGGAGCCGGTCGTGCGGACGCTCGTGCTGATGTTGGATGGCGTACCATTCGAGGTGATGGACTCCCTCCGGCGCGCCGGCCTGTTTCGTGAGTTCCGGCCTCCATCGAGAGTCATCAGTCCATTCCCGGCGCTGACACGGGTGGCCTTCGGCTCGATCTGGCACGAGCCGCCGTCACCGGGCTACGAGGATCGGTACTTCGACCTGGTCGAGAATCGGGTCGAAGGCGGGTTGATGGACCACCTCTTCGTTCCCGCGGAACACGCCGGTTTCCAGCGGCATGTCGAGGTTCGGACCGGTGAGCTGGCCGGCGGGCTCGCCTACCTCTTCCCCGAGCCGGTCGCCCGTCACGAGTTGCGCGAGCTGCGGACGGCGGTGTTCGGTCGTGCCGCCTACGACACGACCATCGTCGCATACGTCGTCTCGACGGACGCCCTGGCGCATCGCGCCGGGCGCGATGCGTTGAGCCGTTTCCTGACGGAGCTGGACGGGTTGTTGGGCGAGTTCCGGTCGCACTTCGGCCCCGACTTCCGGATCATCCTCTTCTCCGATCACGGCAACGAGCTGATGCCGTCGCGGCGCATTCCGCTCGAAGAGGTGCTCGAGCGTGCGGGCTTCCACATTGCCGACCGGCTCGAGCGCGACGACGACGTTGTGATCCCCGGCTTCGGTCTGGTGGGGAGCGCGTTCCTCTATTCGATGCCCGCCGCGGAGGCGCGGCTGGCCAGCGCGCTGCGCGCGGCGCCGGGCGTCGAGCTGGTCGTCTTCGAGGATGCCGTGGGGCGGATCCACGTCTGGAGTCGGCACGGCCGGGCGATCATCGAGGGCGATCCCGGCGGCGCCCGGATGCGCTACGCGCCGATCGAGGGCGACCCGCTCGGACTCGCACCGGCACTCGCCCGCATGCAACGCGCGGGCGTGGCGGACGCACGCGGGTTCGCCCCGGATTCGGCCTGGTTGCGCGCGTCGCTCGGTACGCCATACATCGACGCGGTCCGCCGGATCCTCGTGGGGATGAGGGGGTTGGTCCGACACACCGCGAGCATCGTCGTGAGTTTTGCACCCGGGTACCATTACGGCAATCGGGCCGCGGACCTCGTGGTGGACGTGACCGGTACGCACGGCTCGTTGCGCACGGCATCGGCGCTCGCGTTCCTGATGAGCACGGAGGGCCAGACGCCCGCGATGCTCCGGAGCGATCAGCTCCTGGAGTACCTACCGGAGGGGGTCGTCCGGTGAGGGACAGGCGCTGTCGAGCCGCGGCCGGCCGCGGCTTGTTCGCGCGCACGGGCATTGGTAGCTTGGCGCCCGGGATGCGCGGCCGGCCCCCGTCTAGCGCGGTCGCCGCATCGTTTCGGCGTCGCACGCGCCCGCGGCACGAGCGCGGTGAGCGGCCACGCGGCTCCGAACCGGCGGCTGAACCGCTCTCGGGGCCGCGACCTGGCCGTGTGGAGCAGCAATGCCCGGAGGACCGGGGGCGCCGGGCATGGAGAATGACATGATGACGACGCAGGCAAGATACGAACGGCTGGCGGACATATTGCGCGCGTGTGATTCCGTGTGCATCGGGTATTCGGGTGGTGTGGACTCGACGTTCCTGGCCAAGGTGGCCGTAGATGTCCTGGGGCGCGCCCGCACGCTCGCGGTGACGGGGTTGAGCGCTTCGTATCCCGAGGTCCAGCGCGAGACGGCACGGGAATGCGCGCGGCGGTTCGGGATCCCGCACCTCGAGATCGACACGGATGAGATGGCGGACCCGGACTACGCCGCCAACCCGTCGAACCGCTGCTACTTCTGCAAGACGGAGCTGTGGTCGAAGCTGACGGCGGTCGCGAGGGAGCGCGGGTACGCCGCGGTGCTCGACGGCTCGAATGCGGACGACGCGGGCGACTATCGCCCGGGGATGCAGGCGGCGCGCGAGTACGGCGTGCGGTCTCCGCTGCTCGAGGCAGGGCTGACGAAGGCCGAGATCCGGGGTCTCTCGCGCGAGCTCGGCCTGCCGACCTGGGAGCACCCGGCATCGCCGTGCCTGGCGAGCAGACTGCCGTACGGCCTGGCCGTCACGCTGGAGCGGCTCCGTCAGGTCGAGCGTGCGGAAGCGGTGCTCCGCCGCGAAGGGTTGCGCGAGTTCCGGGTGCGGCACCACGGAGACGCGGCGCGGCTCGAGGTCGCGCTCCCGGAAATGCCGCGGATGCTCGAACGGGCGCAGGCGGTGCGTGCCGCGCTCATCGAGATCGGCTTCCCGCGGGTGCTGCTGGACGTCGAGGGATACCGGCGCGGTGCACTGAACGCGGCACTGCCGGTCCTGCAGCAGCAGGTGGGTTGAGCGTGCCCGCGCGCCCCGGCTCGGTTGGCGGCGTGCCCGAGCCGACGCCTCCGTCGGGGGGGGACGCCAGAGCGGCGGCCGCCGAGCGGCTGCTTCGCGACCGCGGCGTGATCGGCGCACGCGTGAGCGTCGCGGGGCACGAGCGCGAGATCGCTGCGATCGCGGCGCCGCCATCGGAGATGGCGCGCCTGGCCGTACTGGCACCGGAGCTCAAGGCGCTCGGTTTCCGCTACATCGCGCTGGAACTGACGGAACCGGTGGATGCCGGGCGATGACGGATGCCATCGCGTACCTCGATTACGCCGCGACGGCCGCGGTGCGTCCACCGGCGGTAACGGCGGCCGTGACCGCGTACCTGGAACGGGTCGGCGCCACGCCCGGCCGGGGGGGGCACCGGCTGGCGGTCGAAGCCGGCCGCGTAGTGCTGCGCTGCCGGCGCGCACTCGCGCGGCTGCTCGGAATCCCGGGCGACCCGGGGCGCATCGCGTTCACCTTCAACGGCACGCACGCGCTGAACACGGCACTCCGGGGTACGCTCCGGGAGGGCGACGCCGTGGTGGTGACCGCGTTCGACCACAACGCGGTGCTGCGCCCTGCGTACGCACTCGCGGCCGAGCGTCGCGTGGACGTCCGCATGGTGCCGGGTGCGCCGGATGGATCGCTGGATCTGGACGCGGCCGCGCGGTTGCTCGATGGCGCGCGGTTGTTGGTGGTCAACGCCGCATCGAACGTGCTCGGCGTTGCGCTCCCGGTCGGCGAGCTATCGCGGCTGGCGCACGATGCCGGGGCGTGGGTGCTGGTCGATGCCGCGCAGGTCGCGGGACACCGGCCGCTGGACGTCGAGGCGCTGGGGATCGACCTGCTGGCATTCACCGGCCACAAGGGGCTCCTCGGGCCGCAGGGGACCGGTGGGCTCTGGGTCCGCGAGGGCATCGACGTGCAGCCGTTCCTGCACGGCGGGACCGGCGGCGATTCGATGCCGCGCACGATGCCACCGGCGTACCCCGACCACCTCGAGGCCGGCACGCTGAACGGGCCGGGGATCGCCGGACTCGGCGCAGGCGTGGAGTGGATCCTCGAACACACGGTGGATGCGGTTCACCGGCACACAATGGAACTGAAATCCCGGCTGTGGGAGGGCCTGCGCGCCGTGCCGGGCGTGCGCGTCCTCTCGCCCGCCGCGGAGGATGGTGTGGCCATCGTCACGATGACGGCCGAGACGGTCGAAGCCGCGGCGCTCGCGCGGCGGCTGGACGCGGAGCACGGCGTCCTCTGCCGCGCGGGGCTGCACTGCGCGCCCGAGGTCCACGCGATGCTCGGAACCACGCAGTCGGGCGCCGTACGTTTCTCACTCGGATGGGCGAGCACCATGGACGACGTACATCGGGCGGTCGATGCCGTCGCGCGGGTGATCCGCGGATGAGGCTGTTCGTGGCCGTGGACCTCCCGGCCGAGGAGAAGGAACGGCTCCACGCGGCGACGCTCCCACTGCGCGAGACGGGATTGCCGATCCGTTGGCTCGAACCGGAATCGATCCACCTCACCCTCAAGTTCCTGGGTTGGGTCCGTCCCGAAAATGCCGATGCGATGGGCCGGATCATGGCCGATGCGGCGGCGAAGACGGATCCGTTCGTCCTATCGCTCGACGGGTACGGCGCGTTCCCGAGCATCCGTCGGCCCCGCGTCATCTGGGCGGGTGTCGAGGCGACTCCGCCGTTGCGCTGCCTGAAACACGACGTCGAGTGGGCGTTCGCACCCCACGGGTTCGAACGGGAGGTGCGCGCGTTCCAGCCCCACATCACGCTGGGACGGGCGAAGCGCGATGCACGTGCGGGGGATCTGCGCGAATTCGAGCGGATCATCTCGGAAATGTCGTACCGGTCGACGGTGCAGGTCGACACCGTCGACCTCATGCGGAGCCAACTCCTTCCGACCGGCGCACGGTACGACCGGATCGCATCGGCTCGGCTGGGCCTCGCGCCGGTCGGCGGGGACGGGGCAGGCCCGGCTGCCTGATGATGCGGCTCCTCGGCGGCTGTCTGCGGCGCCTGTTGGTGCTCGCCCTGCTGGGCGTTTGCGCGGTCGTCGCGTGGCAGTACCGGTACGCGATCGGCTCCGCACTGCGCGTGTGGATGGGCACCGCGGATGTGCCGAGCGAGGAGCTCGCCGAAGTGGCGCAGGCCAAGCTCGCACGCCTGGCCGCGGGTACCGCCGGCGGACCCGTCGTGTTGCGCGAAGTCGAAGTCCAGAGCCTCGTTCAGTACGGCATGGCCGAGAGCCTGCCGCCCTACATCGTGGGGCCCTGTGTTTCGCTGCGCGACGGCCGCGTGACCGTCGACGCCCGGATCCCGACGGAGCGGTTTCCGCACCTCGATGAATTGACCGAATTCATAGGCTTCCTCCCGGACACGGCCGAGGTCGCCGCGACCGGGCAATTGATCCCGCTGCCCGACGGGCGTCTGGGATTCGCGGTGGATCACCTGAGCGCCGCGAACATCCCGCTCCCGCGCGGGTTGATCCCGAGCGTGCTCCAGCGCCTGGGCCGGAGTCCCGCGCCCGGTCTGCCGCCCGACGCGCTGGCGTTGCCGCTCCCCGCGGGCGCCGCGGCCGCGTACGTCCGGGGTGACTCACTGATCCTCATTCCACGACGGGATGAGGCATAACCGCGACTCGATCCATGGCACGTATCCTCGTCATTGATGATGAAGTGGGGATCCAGCGCGCCCTGCGCCAGCTCCTGGAGTACGAGGGCCACGACGTGCGCACGGCGGGCGGGGGCGGCGAGGGGCTGAGTGCATACGAGGAGTTCCAACCGGATCTCGTGTTCCTCGACGTGAAGATGGCGCGCATGGATGGCCTCGAGGTCCTGGCGCAGCTCCGGACCAGGGATCCCGCGGCCCTGGTCGTGATGATCAGCGGGCACGGAACGATCGAGACCGCGGTGGAGGCGACGCGGAGGGGGGCGTACGACTTTCTCGAGAAGCCGCTCGACACCGACCGAATCCTGCTGACGATCCGCAACGCGTTGCAGCAGCGCGGGCTCGTGGCGGAGAACGCGCGTCTTCGCGACGAGGTCGAGAGCCGGTACGAGATCGTGGGGAGCAGTTACGCGATTCGTGCGGTGCTGGACCGGGTGGAGAAGGTGGCGCCGACGGATGCGCGGGTTCTGATCACGGGCGAGAACGGGACGGGCAAGGAGCTGGTGGCGCGTGCGCTGCACCGCCTCTCGGCGCGTGCGGGCGGTCCGTTCATCGAGGTGAACTGTGCGGCCATCCCGGCGGAGCTGATCGAGAGCGAGTTGTTCGGGCACGTGAAGGGCTCGTTCACGGGCGCGTACGCGGATCGGAGCGGCAAGTTCGAGCAGGCGCACGGCGGCACCCTCTTCCTGGACGAAGTGGGAGACATGAGCCTGGCTGCGCAGGCGAAGGTGCTGCGGGCGCTTCAGGAGGGGGTCATCACGCGGGTCGGCGGAGAGCACGCGTCGAAGGTCGATGTGCGGGTAATCGCGGCGACGAACAAGGATCTCGAAGAGGAGATCGAGCGTGGGAAGTTCCGCGAGGATCTGTATTTCCGTTTGAACGTGGTGCCGATCGAGGTACCGTCGTTGCGGGAGCGGCGGGAAGACATTCCGATGCTGGTTCGCCACTTCGTGCGACTCGCCGTCGAGCGACAGCAGCTTCCGGACCGCCGTTTCACGGCGGACGCCATCGAGCGGTTCACGCGCATGGAGTGGCCGGGCAACGTCCGTGAGCTACGCAACACGGTCGAGCGGCTGCTCATCCTGGCGCGTGGCGCAGAGGTGGCGGCGACCGACGTCGACCGCCTGGTGGGCGGCGCGGCGGGACCGGTGCCCCCGGCCGGTCTGCTGGATGCGCAGACGTTCTCGGATTTCAAGGCGCGCGCGGAACGCGCGTTCATCCTCGCGAAGCTGCGCGAGCACGACTGGAACGTGAGCGAGACGGCGCGGGCGATCGAGATGCCGCGCTCGAACCTGTACAAGAAGATCGAGCGGTTCAAGCTGACGCGGGATGAGTGAGCGCGGGGCGGCCGCAGGCCGGCACGGGCGGATCGTTCGCGGGACGAGAGGTTGCGTCCGGCGACCCGAAGTACCACAATGCGGCGCGTGCCGCACGGCGGCCACGCCGGCCGTACGATCCGGAGGTGATGATGGCGGAGCGATTCAAGAACTTCATCGGTGGCGAGTGGGTCGAGCCGACGACCGGCGAGTACTTCGAGAACCGTAATCCGGCGGACACGGACGATCTGATCGGTCTGTGGCCCCGGTCCGGTGCGCAGGATGTCGAGCGGGCCGTGAACTCCGCCGCCGAGGGATTCGAGCGGTGGCGGCGCACGCCCGCGCCACAACGCGGCGACGTGCTCCGGCGCGTGGGTGATCTGCTCACGGCGCGCAAGGAAGAGATCGCGCGGACCATGACCCGCGAGATGGGAAAGGTCCTCGAGGAGACGCGCGGCGACGTGCAGGAGGGGATCGATACGGCCTACTACGCGGCAATGGAAGGGCGCCGCCTGTTCGGCCGCACCGTTCCGAGCGAGCTGCCGGACAAGTGGGCGATGAGCTACCGCCGTCCGATCGGCGTCTGCGGGCTGATCACGCCGTTCAACTTCCCGCTCGCGATTCCGACCTGGAAGGCGTTCCCCGCACTGGTCTGCGGGAACTCGATCATCCTCAAACCGGCCGAGGACGTGCCGCACACCGCTACGCTGCTGGTCGAGATCCTGCTCGAGGCCGGACTCCCGCCGGATGTCGTGCAGCTCGTGCACGGCCTCGGCGAGGAGGTCGGTGCTGCGATCGTCCGGCATCCGGGGATCCCGGTCATCTCCTTCACCGGCTCGACGGCGACCGGCTCGAGCATCGGGGAAGTGTGCGGCCGGATGCACAAGCGCCTCTCGCTCGAGATGGGGGGAAAGAACGCGCAGATCGTCCTGCCGGATGCGGATACGGAACTCGCGCTCGATGGCGTGCTGTGGGGCGCCTTCGGCACGACCGGCCAGCGCTGTACCGCGACCAGCCGGCTGCTGCTGCATGAAGCCGTTCACGACGAGTTCCTGGAACGGCTGGTGGAGCGGACGCGCGAACTCCGCCTGGGCGATGGCCTGGACGAGACGGTGGACGTCGGACCGTTGATCAATCGGCAGGCGCTCGAGAAGGTCGAGTCCTACATCGAAGCGGCGCGCGCCGAGGGCGATGAGATCCTCGTCGGTGGCCGGCGGGCGCGGGGCGGAGCGCTCGACCGCGGCTTCTTCTACGAGCCCACCATCCTGCGCGGCGTCCGGCCGGGCTCGCGGCTCGCGTGCGAAGAAGTGTTCGGTCCGGTCCTCAGCGTGATCCGCGTCCGCGACCTGGCCGAGGCGATCCGGGTCAACAACGAGGTCGAGTACGGTCTCTCGAGCTCGCTCTACACCAGAGATCTCCATGGCGCGTTCCGTGCGGTCACGGAACTCGACAACGGGATCACGTACATCAACGCCCCGACGATCGGCGCCGAAGCGCACCTACCGTTCGGCGGCGTGAAGAAGACCGGCAACGGCCACCGCGAGGGCGGATGGGAAGTCTACGACTTCTACAGCGAGACCAAGGTGATCTACATCGACTACTCCGGCCGACTCCAGCGGGCGCAGATCGACACCTACAACGCATCACCGTATTGATGGGGCCGAGCCATCTTCGAGCGGTGGGGTGCCGCCGCCCGGCGAGCGCCGGGCGGGGCGCTGCATCCACCCGCCGCAGTGCGGCACGCGCCGCTGGACGCGGGCGGGGTCCGGAACGCGCTCTGCCCCGCAGGGTAGGAAATCGCCGGCCGGGTGGTGGCCGGGAGGCCGGCCCCGGCGGCGGCACGTTCGGCGGGATCGCACGATGGACGGACCGTCGTACGCGAATTCTGTCGGGCGTCGATCCCCGGCCTGGACTGCGGATTTGACATTTCAACGTCTCCATCGGCATCTTGGGAGTGGCCGTGAAGCCTGAGGTTCGCCGGCCCGAGGCAGGCCGGATACGTGAAAAGAGGGTGAAGGGCGGCTCGACCGCGGCGGGAAATCCATCATTCCTGCGGTGGGCGTGGGACTGGGTCAAATCCATATTCGTCGCCGTCATCCTGTTCCTCATCATCCGGACCTTCATCGTCGAGGCGTTCCGAATCCCGACCGGCAGCATGGAGAATACACTCCTCGTCGGCGATTTCCTGCTCGTGAACAAGGCCGTCTACGGCGCGCAGATCCCGGGGACCGACTTCCATCTCCCGGCGTTCGATGAGCCGCATCGCGGTGACGTCGTCGTCTTCGTGCCGCCGCACGAACCCGACAAGAACTACGTCAAGCGACTGATCGGTGAACCCGGCGACACCCTCGCCATGCGCGAAGGCGTACTCTTCATCAACGGGGAGGCACAGGTCGAGCCGTACGTGCAGCACCGGGATCCACCCGGTTTCGATGTCGCGTTGCCCGCCGATTGGCAGCGCCGGTATCTGGTCTCGGACGTCGACCCCCAGAAGTACCGGCCGACACGCGACAATTGGGGGCCCATCGTCGTCCCGGAAGGCAAGTACTTCATGCTCGGCGACAATCGCGACGACTCGGAAGACTCGCGGTACTGGGGCTTCGTCGATGGCTCCGCGATCAAGGGTCAACCGCTCTTCATCTATTACTCGTTCGATCCGAGCATCGCCCATCCGTTCCCATGGCTGACGCAGATCCGCTGGGGGCGGATCGGTAGCGGAATTCACTAGCAACGGATTCAGAAGCGATTTCCGGCCGGCCGTCGCCGCGGCCCGCCGTCCTTTCCATACCGGCACACGAACGCACCCCGCCTGGGGCGCTCATACATACATTCGAAAATCCATCACGGCCGAATCCGGCAACACTCCTCTCCGTTGCAGCCACGGAGCGCCGCATGGGCTTCACCTCGATGCGCAAGGACATGCAGGACGAGAGTTCCCTTGATCAGTATCTCAGGGAGATCAGTGCGTATCCCCTACTGAGCCGGGAAGAGGAGATCGAACTAGCGCGCCGCATCAAACGATCCGACCCGGACGCGCTCGACAAGCTCGTTCGTTCCAACCTCCGCTTCGTCGTCTCGGTGGCAAAGAAGTACCAGAACCAGGGCGTCGCGTTGGGCGACCTGATCAACGAGGGGAACCTCGGCTTGATCCGGGCGGCGCACAAGTTCGACGAGACGAAGGGGATCAAGTTCATCTCGTACGCGGTCTGGTGGATCCGGCAGGCGATCCTCCAGGCGCTGGCGGAGCAGAGCCGGATCGTGCGTGTGCCGCTGAACCGAGCGGGCGCGCTGCACCGGATCGGGCGCCGCTCCTCCGCGCTGCTACAGGAGTTGGGGCGCGAGCCGACGCCGGACGAGCTGGCCGACGACCTGGACCTCAGCCAGGAGGAGGTCGAGCGGACGCTCGCGCTCTCCCAGACACACCTCTCGCTGGATGCTCCGTTGACACCGGGCGAGGACGGACGGCTGCTGGACTATCTCCCGGACCAGTATTCGCCGACGCCCGATGACGAAACCTACACGCGCGCACTCTCCTTCACGATCGAAGAGGCGCTCAGCACGCTCAAGGAGAGGGAGGCGAAGATCCTCCGATTGTATTTCGGACTGGATGGCCAGGAGCCCATGACGCTCGAGGAGATCGGCACGCTCCTCGGGATCACGCGCGAGCGGGTGCGCCAGATCAAGGAACGTGCACTCGCGCGCCTGCGGCACGCATCACGGGCGCGCTTCCTCGAGACGTTTCTGGGCTGAGCCAGGGGCCGGATCCGCTGCGGGCGTCGCGGGGTGTCCGCGCATCGGGGCGGCGGTAGCGCGGAATGGCGGTTCGACGCGCGTGCGGCCGGTGAAGCGTCGGATGGACTTGACATTGGCTGTGATCCGAGCTATTCTGAAAAGCTGTGCCGCGTTGTACGGAATCCGTATGAGGAAGGAATGAAGACGTATACGCCGAAGGCATCCGAGCTGCAACGCCGGTGGTGGCTGGTCGATGCGGAGGGGAAGGTCTTGGGCCGGCTCGCCAGCGAGGTGGCGAAGATCCTGCGCGGCAAGCACAAGCCGATGTACACGCCGCATCTGGACACGGGCGACTTCGTGGTGGTGATCAACGCCGAGAAGGTTCGCGTGACGGGGAACAAGGCGGAGCAGAAGCGTTATTTCCGCCACACGGGGTACATGGGCGGCGAGCGGTTCACGCCTTTCAAGGAGATGCTGGCCGAACACCCGGAACGGGTGATCGAGCGTGCGGTGAAGGGGATGTTGCCGAAGAACAACCTGGGGCGGCTGGTGCGGAAGAAGCTGCGAGTCTACGCGGGCCCGTCGCACCCGCACGAGGGCCAGAAGCCCGAGCCGTTGGAGGTTTGAGATGGCGGTGAGGGAGCAGTATCACGGCGTGGGTCGGCGGAAGGCGAGCGTGGCGCGGGTGTACCTGCGGCCCGGAGATGGGACGTGGGAGGTGAACGGGCGGACGCTGGCGGAATACTTCCCGCGGCTGTCGTTGCAACAACATGCGCAGGAGCCGTTGCTCGCGGCGGAGCAGCAGGGGCGGCTGGACGTCAAGGTGAAGGTGAACGGCGGCGGGCTGACGGGGCAGGCGGGCGCGATTCGTCTGGCGGTGGCGCGCGCGCTGGTCGTGATGGACCCGGATCTGCGCGGCACGATGCGCGCGCGCGGGCTCCTCACCCGGGATCCGCGGGAGGTCGAGCGGAAGAAGCCGGGCCGGCCGGGGGCACGCAAGCGGTTCCAGTTCTCGAAGCGCTGATGCGCCTCGAAGGTTAAGACCAAGGGGCTGTGCGGCGGCGCTTGGCGTGGCGCCGGCGCAGTCGGCGTGGAGCCTTGGCCTGATCAATACGCACATCGCCGGACGTTTCGCTGGGGTCCCGGACAGGGCGGCGGGGCGGAGGAAGGCGGTGGAGGTCCAACCCCATCGAGAGGCAGTTAGGGAATGGCAGAAGTCCAGCTCAAAGATCTCCTGGCGGCGGGTGTCCATTTCGGGCACCAGACCAGCCGTTGGAACCCGAAGATGCGGCGTTACATCTTCGCGGAGCGCAACGGCATCTACATCATCGACCTGAAGAAGACGCTGCAGTGTCTGCAAGAGGCGCAGCGTATCGTGCGGGAGGTGACGCTCCGGGGCGATCGGGTCTTGTTCGTCTGTACGAAGCGGCAGTTGCGGCCGGTCATCGAGCAGGAAGCGCAGCGTTGCGATGCGTTTTACGTGACGGAGCGCTGGCTGGGCGGAATGCTCACCAACTTTCAGACGATCAAGAAGCAGATCCGACGGCTGAAGGATCTCGAGCGTGGGCTGGAGGAAGGCGCCTTCGAGTTCTATACGAAGAAGGAACAGTTGATGCTCTCGCGGGAGCGCGAGAAGCTGGCGAAGTACCTGGCCGGGGTGAAGGACATGGCCCGGCTGCCGGGGGCGATCTTCGCCGTCGATGCGAAGAAGGAGTTGATCGCGGTCAAGGAAGCGAACAAGCTGGGGATCCCCGTGATCGCGATCGCGGACACGAACGCGGATCCGGATCTGATCGACTACCCGATTCCGGGGAACGATGATGCGATCCGGGCCGTCATGTTGATCGCGGGCGCGGTCGCGGATTCGATCGAGCAGGCGCGGCGCGAGCTCCCGCCGGAGGTGCGGCGGCGGGCCGCGGAGGCGGAGGCCGTGACATATTCCTCGGAGACGGGGATGGCACAGCAGGAAGAGGAGAAGCGCCCGCGCCGGCGCCCACGCCGGCGCCGGCGTCCGCGGCCGGAGGTGATCGCGAACCTCCGGACGGGCGAGGAGGGCGAGGAGGCGTAGGTCGCCGCCTCGCCGGTCGTGGCCGCTCAGCGCGTGAACAGCGCTGCAGCGCTGCAGCCCTGCAGCTCTGCGGCGCTTTTTCACGAGTGCGGCGCGGGGGCTGTGGGTGTCGTCGGGAGGCGGCACATGGAAGGGTCGTGAAGTGACGAATGGCATTGGACAGGAAGGGACAGGACGCATGGCGATCAGTGCGGAGCAGGTGAAGGCGCTGCGGGATCGGACGGGCGCCGGGATGTTGGAATGCAAGAAGGCGTTGGAGGAAGCCGGCGGTGACATTGAAACGGCGGTGGACATCCTGCGGGCGAAGGGTGCGGCGAAGGCGGCGAAGCGTGCAGGGCGTGAGGCGCGGGAAGGCGCGATCGGGAGCTACGTGCACATGGGCGGCCGGATCGGCGTGCTGATCGAAGTGAACTGCGAGACGGACTTCGTCGCCCGAACGGACGAGTTCCAGGGGCTGGTGCGGGACCTGGCAATGCACGTGGCGGCGTCGGCTCCGCTGGCGATTTCGGAGGAGGAGATTCCGGCGGAAGTGGTGGAGCGGGAGCGTTCGGTCTTCCGGGAGCAGGTGAAGAAGGAAGGGAAGCCGGAACACCTGTGGGATCGGATCGTAGACGGGAGGATGAAGAAGTTTTTTGCGGACAACACGCTCCTCGAGCAACCGTTCGTGAAGGTGCCGGAGAAGACGGTGGGGCAGCTCATCACGGAGGTCTCGGCGCGGACGGGGGAGCGGATCGTGGTGCGACGCTTCGCGCGGTTCGAACTGGGCGAGTAGGGGAACGCGCGGCGGGCGGCGTTGCCCGGCGGATGGAGCCTGGGACCCGGGGAGATGGTTTGGCGACGAAGGACGAGCTGCGGTATCGGCGGGTGCTGTTGAAGCTGAGCGGCGAAGCGCTGGCGGGTGATCAGGGGTTCGGGATCTCGCCGCCCGTCGTGGATCGGATGACGGATGAGATCAAGTCTGTCCATGAGATGGGGGTGGCGCTGGGGCTGGTGATCGGCGGGGGCAACATCGTGCGGGGGACGCAGGCGAGCCAGGAAGGGATGGATCGTGTCAGCGCGGATTACATGGGCATGCTGGCGACGATCATCAACGCACTGGCGCTTCAGGACCTGCTCGAGCGCAAGGGCGTGCAGACGCGGGTGATGACGGCGATCCGCATGGAGGAGTTGGCGGAGCCGTACATCCGGCGGCGCGCGTTGCGGCACCTCGAGAAGGGGCGCGTGGTGGTCTTCGCCGGAGGCACGGGGAACCCGTACTTCTCGACGGACACGGCGGCGGTCCTCCGCGCGATCGAGATGGAGGCGGACGTCCTGATCAAGGCGACCAAGGTCGAGGGCGTCTACAGCGCCGATCCGACGAAGGATCCGACCGCGGAATTCATTCCGCGGTTGTCGTTCATGGAGGTGATGACCCGGGAGTTGGGGGTCATGGACGCGGCAGCGATCTCGTTGTGCAAGGACAACGATCTTCCGATCGTGGTGTTGAACATCCAGCGGCGTGGCGCGGTGGCGGCGGCGATTCGTGGAGAGCGCGTCGGCACGCTGGTCTGCTGAAGGTCCGTCGGTTATCTTAGCGGTTTTCCGGCGGGTACGGCGAAGGGAGGGGCCCATGGATTCGACAGCGCATGCGCGGGAGCAGATGGAGAAGGCGCTGGCGGCGATGCGCCGTGAGTTCGCGTCGGTTCGGACCGGCAAGGCCAGTCCGGCGCTCCTGGACACGGTGCGTGTGACGGCGTACGGGAGCAAGATGCCGTTGAACCAGGTGAGCACGATCAGCGCACCGGAGCCGCGATTGTTGCTGATCCAACCCTGGGACAAGAGTTTGCTGCCGGACATCGAGAAGGCGATTCAGGCGTCGGACCTGGGCCTGAACCCGGCGAACGACGGCAATGTCATCCGGCTTCCGATCCCTGCGTTGAACGAGGAACGTCGCAGGGATCTGGTGCGGCTGCTGCACCGGCTGGCGGAGGAGGGCCGCGTCGCGGTGAGGCACGCGCGCCAGGAGGCGAACAAGGAGATCCGGCGGCGCCAGCAGGCGCATGAGATCGGAGAGGATGAGGCGCACCGACAGGTGGACGAGATCCAGCGCTTGACGGACCAGTTCATCGAGCGGATCGACCAGCTCCTTGCGGCCAAGGAGCAGGAGGTCATGGAGGTCTGACGTGAAGGCGAGCCGGGCGGGAAGGTGCGTGGCGTGAGGACATGGCGGAGCGGACCGGTGAATCCGCGGCAACCGTGACTCGATCCATCGGCGGCTGATGCTGGAGATGGTGTCTTCGGAGTCCCTCGAGCTGATCAAGTTGGGCGGGCGGATCCCGGCGCACGTGGCCATCATCATGGATGGCAACGGGCGGTGGGCGCGGGCGCGGAGCCTCCCCCGCTACCGGGGGCACGCGGCGGGGATGAAGGCAGTGCGCGAGGCGGTCGAGGGGGCGGTGGATGCGGGTGTTCGGATCCTGACGCTGTACGCATTTTCGCAGGAAAACTGGCGGCGACCGGCTCGTGAGGTCTCGGCGCTCATGACCCTGCTTCGGCGCTATCTGATTCGGGAGCGAGACACGCTGAAGCGGCGTGGGGTGGAGGTGCGGGTGTTCGGCGATCTGGATCGCCTTTCCGCGCTTCCGCGGGCCGCGATCGCGGACGTGGAACGGGCGACGCGGGGCGGGGCCGTGCTGCGGTTGAACCTGATGGTGAGTTACAGCGGTCGCGCGGAGCTGGTGCGCGCGATGCGCAGGTTGGCGGAGCGTGTGCGGTCCGGATCGCTCTCGCCGCAGGAACTCGATGAGTCCGCGATTTCCGCCGAGCTGTACACGGCGGGGCTGGCGGATCCGGACCTGCTGATCCGGACCTCGGGGGAGCAGCGGATCAGCAACTTCATGCTGTGGCAACTCGCGTACACGGAGTTGTTCCTCTCTCCGGTGCTGTGGCCGGACTTCCGGCGCGAACACCTCTTTCAGGCGATTCACGATTATCAGAAGCGGGAGCGGCGCTTCGGCGGAGTGACGGCGGTCTGAGGGATGGCCCGCAGCGAGTTGGCCCAGCGAGTCGCGGTCGCAGGCGTGGGCATCCCGCTGGCGGTCTTTCTCATCTACCTGGGCGGTTGGCCGTTGGCCGCCGTACTGGCCGTGATCGCCGGGGGAGCGGCCGCCGAGGTCTATCGGTTGGCGGCGCGGCGCGGAGTCCGCGCGTTCGCACCGCCGGGCATTGCGGCGGCGGCGTTGTTCGTGCTGGTGGCGGCGGCGCGTCCGGAGGCATCGGCGGCGGCGCTGCTCTGGCCGCTGATGCTGGCGTTCGTCCTCGGCGTGGGCGCGGCCGCGGTGTGGGCGCGCGGTGTCGAGGGCGCGCCGCTGGCCGTGGTCTCGGTCACTGCGCTGGGCGCGATCCTGCCGGGTGGGACGCTCGCGTACGCGCTCTTTCTGCGACACCTGCCGCTGGGTGCGGGGGATGCCCGAATCGGTACGGCGCTCGTCGTCTTCGCGGTGGGCCTGACGTGGATCAACGATGCGTGCGCCTATTTCGCGGGGCGGAGGTGGGGTCGCCATCGGCTCATTCCGCGCGTGAGTCCGGGGAAGACGGTCGAGGGCGCGGTCGCCGGGGTCGTTGGCGCGGTGGTGGTGGGTGGAGTGTTCGCGGCGCTCGCGCTCGAGGGGTGGCTCGAGTTGCCGATCGGACCCGTGGCCGGCGCGATCGGCGGCGCCCTGATCGGTGTGATCGCACAGATCGGCGATCTCGTCGAGTCGCTCTACAAACGTGAGGCGGGTGTGAAGGATTCGGGGCGCGTGCTGCCCGGGCACGGCGGGTTCCTGGACCGTTTCGATGCGCTCTTCTACACGCTCCCGGTGGCGTACTGGTACATCGGCGGCGTCGTGGCGTTGTCCATGGGAGGCTCCGCGTGGCGGTAGGCGTGGCGGTGCTCGGTTCGACGGGGTCCATCGGGCGGAGTGCACTCGCGGTGCTCGAGCGGCACCGCGAGCGCTTCCGCGTGGTCGCGCTGAGCGCGCACACGAGCGTCGAGGCACTGGCGGCGCAGGTCCGGCAGGTGCAGCCGGCGCTCGCGGTCGTGGTGGGCTGCGAGACGGATGCGGAGCTGCCGACAATGCCGGGTACCGTCTGGCGGTCGGGAGAGGCGGCGTTGCTCGAGGCGGCCGCGCACCCGGATGTCGACATCGTGATCAACGCGGTCGTGGGCGCGGCGGGGCTCGAGGCGACGTTGGCTGCGCTCTCGGCGGGGAAGCGGCTTGCGCTGGCGAACAAGGAGTCGCTGGTCGTGGGCGGACCGCTGATCATGGACGCGCTTCGCACGGGAGGCGGCGAGCTGATCCCGGTCGACAGTGAGCATAGCGCGATCGTGCAGTGTCTCGACGGGGCGGGACCGAATGCGGTGCGGCGGCTGGTGCTGACCGCATCGGGAGGGCCGTTCCGGGATCGAGCGCCGGAGTCGCTGCGCGGCGTGACGCCGGAGGAGGCGCTGCGCCACCCGACGTGGGAGATGGGCGCCAAGATCACGATCGACTCGGCGACGCTCGCGAACAAGGCGCTCGAAGTGATCGAGGCCCACTTCCTCTTCGGGATGCCGTACGATCGTATCGATGTCGTGATCCACCCGCAGTCGATCATCCATTCAATGGTCGAGTTCGTCGACGGTTCCGTGCTGGCGCAGCTCGGCTTTCCGACCATGGAGTTGCCGATCCTGTACGCGCTGACGCACCCGGAGCGAGTCGCGGATCGAGGCGTACGGCCCTTCGATGCGGTCGCGGCGGGGCCGCTCACCTTCGAGCCGCTGGATCCGGAGTGCTTCCCCGCGTTCGCGCTCGGCATCGAGGCCGGGCGGCAGGGAGGGACCGCGCCCGCGGTCTTCAACGCGGCGAACGAGGTGGCGGTCGCGGCCTTCCTGGCCGGGGAATTGCCGTTCCCAGGGATCGCGGAGTCGATCCGGCGGGTACTGAGGGAGCATGAGCCGGTTCCAGTGGATTCGCTGGCCACCGTGATGGACGCGGACCGGCGGGCGCGCGCGGCCACGCGGAAAGTCTTGGAGCATCGATGCTGACCACGATTCTCGCAACGATCGTCGTCCTCGGCGTGCTGATCTTCGTCCACGAGCTGGGGCACTTCATCACCGCCAAGCTGGTGGACATCGAGGTGCCGCGCTTTTCCATTGGCCTGGGGCCGAAGCTCTGGGGCTTCCGCCACGGCGAGACCGAGTACGTCATCTCGTGGCTCCCACTGGGCGGCTATGTCCGGATGGCGGGAATGGAGGAGCTCGAGCCGCTCGAGGGCGGCAAGGCCGAGGCGGAGGAGCAGACGGGCGTGGCGGGTGCGACCGACCTCGGGCTGACCGCGGAGACGGAAGGAGGTCGTACGCCGGGCCCGCGGGATTTCGAGTCGAAATCGCTCCCCGCGCGCGCGCTCGTCATCTCGGCCGGCGTGATCATGAACATCCTGTTCGCCGTCCTCATCTTCGCGGCCGGCGCACTCGTCTGGGGAATCGAGATCCAGCCGGAGGCGCGCGTGCCGGACCTGCGTCCGGGAGAGCTGCCGCCGGGCGCTGCGGCGCTGGCGTCCGTGCCCGCAGGGACGCGGATCGTGGGCGCGAATGGAGAGGCGGTCGACGATTGGGGGGACCTGCGGGCGATCCTGCTCACGGCCTCATCCGGTCCGCTCACGTTGCGCTTCGAGGATGCCGTGCCGGTGACGATTCAGGTACCCGCGGACGACAGCGCGCAGATCGCACTCGTGGGCGCACTCGACCCCGGCTTGCCACCGGTCCTCGGACGTGTCATGGAGGGCGGGGCGGGGGAGGCCGCCGGGCTGCGTGCCGGCGACCGGATCCGATTCGCGGCCGGGGAGCCGGTGCAGAGCTGGCAGGAACTCGTCGAGGTGGTGCAGTCCAACCCGGGCCGTGCCATCGATTTGCGCGTGGAGCGAGACGGTCGCATGCTCCCCGTGCGCGTGGTCCCCGAGGCCGATGAGGTCACGTTGGAGAGTGGGGAAGGAAGGGTCATCGGCCGCATCGGCGTAGGCGTTCTCATCCCCCGGGAGCGGCCGACCCTCGGCGGGGCGGTCGTGCACGGCATCACGCGCACACGGAACGTGACGGCGCTCCTCGTCGACTTCCTCGGCGACCTCTTCACGGGAGAGGCATCCCCGCGATCGCTGGGCGGCCCGATCATGATCGGACAGTTGAGCGGTCAGGTCGCGCGCGCCGGCCTGGATCCGTTCCTCGATTTCATGGCGCTGATCTCGATCAACCTGGCCGTGCTGAATCTGCTCCCCATCCCGGTGCTGGATGGCGGGCAACTCCTCTTCCTCGCGATCGAGGCGGTGCGGGGCCGCGCACTCTCCTACGAGCAGCGGCTGCGCCTGACGCAGGTCGGCATCGTGATCGTCGTGGCGATCATGGTGTGGGCCATCGCGAACGACGTGCTGCGACTCTTCGGCCTGTAAGCCGTGCCGGCACAAGGCGCCCGCAGGCGTCGCCGCGGGCGGTGAACCGCTCGCGCGGAACGCCGTATCAACGCTGGATCTTCCGCAGGAACCAGAGCGGCTGTCGCATCACTTCGGCGTCGTACGCGCCGGCGAACCGAGCGCGGCGAGCGGCCGCGCGGCTCCGGACCCGCGGGCGAACCGCTCAAGGAGATCAGAGGAGCGAGAGCTGCTCGGATGCGGACCGCCGCGATACCGTCTCGAGCTCGATCGGCTCGAGCGGAGCATCCTGTCGGGCGACCTGTAGCGTCCCCTCGTAGCGGAGCGCGGCCAGCTCTTCACCGACGACGTCCCGCGCGAGCTCGCCGTCGTTGCAGTGCGTGCTCAGGTGCGCCAGCACCACGGCGGCGAGGCCGGGGTGGTAGAGCTCGCGGGCGAGCTGCGCGGCCGCCCGGTTCGACAGATGGCCGTGGCTCGATGCAATGCGTTGCTTGACCGACCACGGGTAGGGCCCGTTCCACAGCCGCGCCTCATCGTGGTTCGCTTCGAGGATGAGGAGGTCGCAGCCGGCGAGCGCGTGGCGCACCGTCGCGGTGGGCCGCCCCAAGTCCGTCGCGATCCCCAGTTTCAGCCCTGAATCGACGTGGCGCAGTGTGACGGCGACGGGATCCACGGCATCGTGCACGGTGAGAAAGGGATCGACCTGGATCGGACCGATCCGGAACGGCTGGGCGGAGTCGTAGCTGCGGACATCTTCCTTGCCGTTCAGGAGCTTGCGGCAGGCATTGCGCGTGGCGGGCGTGAGGTAGAGAGGCAGGCCGAAGCGCCGGGCGAGGATGCCCATGCCGCGGGTGTGGTCGCCGTGGTCATGCGTGATGACGATCCCCGCAATGGATTCCGGTGCCACATCGGCGGCGCGGAGCCGGCGCTCGAGGTCGCGGCCCGTGAAACCGGCGTCGACGAGGACGCGGACGCCATCGGCTTCGACGAGGGTGGCGTTGCCGCTGCTGCCACTCCCGAGCACCGTCACTCTCATGCGGCGCCCCCGCTGATTGCAGGCACCTGTCCGCCGCGCCCCTTGAGGAGCGCGCGGAGTTTCGGCAGCGCCTCGCGCGCCGCGGCCTCGCCCGCGGCGAGGAGTTCCTTCGCGCGGTGGAGCTGGTCGAACCCGATGTCGCCGACATCCGGTGCGATCAGCAGGTCCGCGGCGTCCGTGGCGACCCGCTCGGCCGCACGGCCGATCGTGAAGAAGACGTAGGCCAGAACCGCGAGCATGTTGGTCGGTGCCTGCGAGGGGCGGAACGCCTGGTTCACGTCCACGGCGACGACGATCTCGGCGCCGAGGAGCCGCGCGATGCGCGTCGGCACGTTGGCCGCCACCCCGCCGTCAATGAGCTGGCGCCCGTCGCGCATGACGGGCACGGTGATCCCCGGGATCGCGCAGCTCGCCCGGACGGCACTGCTGAGGTCGCCTTCGCAGAGGAGCACGGGCTCGGCCGTCGCGAGGTCCGTGGCCACGCATGCCAGCGGGATCATCAGCTCATCGAAGGTCCGGACCGGCAGCGCGCGTTCGAGGAGTGCGCCGAGCCGCTCGTTGGACGTGAGCCCCATCCGGTTGACGACGGGGCGAGCGATCAATGGCCAGCGCAGCCTTTCACCCCACGCGGCCGTGCGGGCAGCGGAGACACCGGCCGCGAGGAACGCGCCGGCGAGCGCGCCCGCACTGGTCCCGACGATTGCATCGGGGCGCAGGCCCTCCTCTTCGAGGACCTTCATGACGCCGACGTGGGCGAGGCCGCGCGCGGCGCCGCCGCCCAGCACGAGAGACCAGCGCGGTCGGGGTCGTGCGCCCTCCATCAGCCGTCCCCCCGCCCGTGATGCCACGCAGCGCGCAGCAGCGCACGCTGTCCATCGGTCAACTTCACGTCTCGCCGCGCCATGACGATCTCTGCCGTTTGCAGGAACTTCTCCAACGCATACGCCCCGGCATCCTTCCCCGTTCCCCAGGTGAAGGGGGGGACGTACTTGGGCGGTGATGCGCCGAAGATATTCGATCCGGCGCCGATCAGCGTCCCGGTGGTGAGGAACGTGCCGATCGCGGTCTTGACGTGGTCCCCGAGCAAGCAGCCGAGCTTCACCTCGCCGGTGTCCATCTCTCCGCTCGGCGTCCAGACGCGCACGGAGCCGTAGTTGTTCTTGAGGTCGCTGTTGGTGGTCATGGCACCGAGGTTGACCCAACAGCCGAGATAGGCGTGGCCGATGAAGCCGTCGTGCGCCTTGTTCGAATAGCCGAGGACCACGGTGTCGGCGACCTCTCCGCGGATCTTGCATCGCGGTCCGATCGAAACGGCTGCGAGGTGCCCGCCCAGAACGAGGCTGGCCGGGCCGATGTAGGCGGGCCCGGCCAGGCGCGTGAACGCGGCGACGCGCGCGCCGGCATCGAGCCATACGGGCCCCTCGCGGAGGTCGATCACCGCGCCGGGCTCGACCTCGGCGCCCTCGCCGATGACGAGGGGCGCATCCCCCAGGACGTGGACGCCGGCGGCGACCGAATCGCGCCGATCCCCGAACTGCGCGACGATGTCGGCCGCGACCCGTTTCGCGTTGCCCGTAATCAGGTGCCACGGCCGCTCGAGTATCTCACCATCGAGCGATTCCGTGGGCAGGTCGTCCGGGGCGTGTCGGGCCGGTTCGTCCAGGAACGCGGCCGGGGGGCGCGGGGCGCCTGCGGGCGCGAACCAGCCGCACGGCTCCCCGGCGACGCGCACGATCGTGGGCCGGCCCGAGCCGTGGAGCGCACGCGGCAGTCGGTCCACAACGGCGCGAGAGGAGAGGAAGACCAGGTCGCGATCGGCGGGCAGCGCCTCCCGTTCGAGCACGGGCGGCGCGCCGGGCTCATCGAAGCCTCGGAGGTGCGGCGCCGCAAGGTGACCGAGACAGGGGAGGCCGAAGACCCGTTCTGCACGCTCGCGCAAGGTGGAGGCGCCGAACCTGAGCTCGCCCGCCGGACGCGTGAGCGCGAGCGGCATCCAGTCGCGGGCCGTACGGTCATCGAACAGGACGAGCGCCGCCGACATCATTCCTCCAGGCGGCGCAGGCGTTCCGGGATCTGGCCCAGCAGCGCCTTCAGCTCGGCCGTGCGCTCCCGCGGCGCGACGAAGGTGATGTCCCCGGTCCGGACGACCACGAGGTCGCGGGCGCCGAAGGTGACGATGCTCCCATCGTCCGACCAGACGATGCACCGCTCCGTGTCGACCAGGTAGGTGTCGCCGAACTCGACGTTGCCCGCCTCATCCGCGGGGCGGGTGCGACCCACGGCGTCCCAGGCACCGACATCATCCCAGCGGAACGCGGCCCGCGCAACGGCGACCGCATCGCTACGCTCGAGCAGGCCCTCATCGATGGTCAGCGTGGGCGCGTTCTCGAAAAAACCCTCCACATCACCGGCCTCGAGCAGCGGCAGGAGTTGGGCGAGCTCCGGCGTGTGTCGCCGGAGTTCCTCGAGCAGGACGGCCGCGCGCCAGATGAAGATCCCGCTGTTCCAGAGATACGCGCCGCGGCGCAGGTACTCCTGCGCCGTGTCTCGGTCCGGCTTCTCGACGAAGTCCGCGACTGCGTAAGCTTCCGTTGCCCCATCGAGTCGGTCGCCGACGTGGATGTAGCCGTAGCCGGTCTCGGGTCGTGTCGGCTCGATGCCGATCGTCACCAGACGATCGTGTCGGGCCGCGAGTTCGGCCAGCTCGGCCAGGAGCGCACGGAACTCGCCAGCGGGCGAGATGACGTGGTCCGCGTGCAGCGAGATCATGACGGCGTCCGGGTCGTGGCGCGCGATCTCGAAGGCCGCCCACGCGAGGACGGGTGCCGTGCCGCGGGCCTGAGGCTCGACCAGGAAATGATGTCGGTCGAGATCGGGGAGTTCGGCGAGGATCGGCGCCACCAGCCGCTCGCCCGTCAGGATCCGCAGCCGCGGGAGCGGGACCAGCGGGACGATGCGCGCCACCGTATCTGCGATCAGCGGTCGGGCGCCGGCCAGCGGCAGGAGCTGCTTGGGTCGCGCGGGCGTCGAGACGGGCCAGAACCGCGAGCCGACGCCACCGGCGAGTACGACCGCCCAGAGGGCGCGATCAGTGGGCGAGGATCTCGTCGATTCGGGCACGGAGCTTCTTGGGGCTGAAGGGTTTTGTCAGGAAATCCGTTGCGCCCAGCGCGGCGGCGCGCTCCCGGTCCGCCTCCTGGCCCTTCGCCGTCAACACGATCACGGGCGTCTCCCGCCGGTGTGGGATGCCCCGCAACGCGGCCAGGACGTCGAGGCCGCTCGTGTGTGGCAGCATGATGTCGAGTAGCACCACGTCGACGGGAATTTCGGAGCGCAACCGTTCCAGCGCGGTCGGCCCGTCCGGCACGATCGCGACGGCGTAACCGTCGTGCTCCAATCTGAGCTGGATGATGCGCCCGATGTACGGCTCGTCATCGATGACGAGGACGTGGCGTCGGCTCGGGTGCGCGTCGATGGGCAAGGATCCGGACCGGAAGCTGCTCGGGATCGGTTCGTTGTGCCGTCGGCTCGGTTTGTGCCAGTTCCGTGCCCGCGTCGTCTCGCCGATGGCGGGCCGAGCGGGTATCGCACGGGACGGGAAGGTAAGGCGCCGGACCGGAGAAAGTCAAGCGCGAACGGAAGTTGTGGCGGGTGCACAATGTCGTGTGGACTTGACAGCGGCCGGCATGAAACCTAGTCTTTTCGTGCCCGAATCACGTCGGACCTTCGCCTGAATGGCGCCGTGCATAGATTGTCGCTTCTCACCCTGGCCGTCGTGGTCGCCGCTGCCGCCGCTACCGGCTGCGACGATGAATTCGGACCCAGCGACTGGAGCCCCGTTCCGGACACGGTGGCACTCTATTCGCTGAGCCGCGCGGAATACCAGGGACTTCCCTCTGCCGTTGACATCACGGACGAGCCCGTCTTCGGGCACGTGGTCGAGGCCCCGGGCCAGACCGGCGGCTGGGACTTCGTGCTGGAAGAGCTCGATGGAGTTCTGGCTTTCAGTCCGGCGGGCGCATTGTCGGGGATCCCGGCAGGTCCCGGGATCGCAGTCGACAGCACCACCGGGTTCGACGCGATCATCCGCGCGCCGGGCGACACGGCGGCGTACCATCGCTTGGACTCCGTGCCCGTCTCGGCCTCCGTGGTGTACGTGGCCCGCAGCCGCGTGGTCCCGACCTTTTTCGGCGCGCGCTGCGTGCGTTTCGCGAAGTTCCGCACGGTCGAGATCGATCCCGCCCGCGGTATCGTGACCATCGAGGTGGTCAACAACGTCAACTGCAACGACCGGTCCCTGATCCCGCCGGACGAGGACTAGGCATGCTCGATCTCAGGCGGATCCGGGCGGAGCCGGACCGCGTCCGCGACGCACTGGCGCGGCGCGGCGATCCGCAATGGCAGGCAATGGTCGACCGGGTGCTCTCGCTCGACGCGGAGCGGCGCGAGCTCATCACCGACGTCGACGCTTTGCGCGCACGCCGCAACGAACTCTCCCCACGAGTCGGCGAGCTCAAGAAGGCGGGGCGGAACGACGAAGCGGACCGGCTGATCGCGGAAGTCCGCGGCATCAACGAGCGCATGGCGGGGCTCGAGGCGCGGCTGGCGAGCGTCGAGGCGACGGTCCAGGCCGCGTTGCTCGAGATCCCCAACATTCCTTCCGATGACGTGCCCCCGGGCGGCGAGGAGGCGAACCGCGTCGTACGCGAATGGGGTGAGGCGCCGACCTTCTCGTTCGAGCCGCGACCGCACTGGGAACTGGGTGAGGCGCTCGGGATCCTGGATCTGGCACGCGGCGCGAAGGTGGCCGGGACCGGGTTTCCGGCGTACATCGGACTGGGCGCACGGCTCGAGCGGGCCCTGATCAACTTCATGATGGACCTGCACGCGCGGGAGCACGGCTACACGGAGGTGTGGCCGCCGTTTCTGGTGAACCATCGCGCGGCATTGGGGACGGGCCAGCTCCCGAAGTTCGGCGAGGACATGTACGAGGTGCCGGCGGACGGGTTCTACCTGGTGCCGACGGCGGAAGTGCCGGTGACGAACCTGCACGCGGGCGAACTCCTGGGGCCCGAAGCGTTGCCGATCCGCTACGTCGCGTACACGCCGTGCTTCCGCCGGGAGGCGGGCGCGCACGGGAGGGAGACACGGGGGCTGATCCGGGTGCACCAGTTCGACAAGGTCGAGTTGATGCGCTTCGAGCGACCGGAGGCGAGTGCGGCGGCGCTCGAGGAGCTGACGGGGCACGCGGAAGAGGTCCTGCGACGGCTGGGGCTGCGGTACCGCGTAGTGTTGCTGGCGGGCGGCGATCTGGGGTTCTCGAATGCCAAGACGTACGACCTCGAGGTGTGGTCGCCGGGTGTGGGGCGGTGGCTGGAAGTGTCGAGCTGTTCGTCGTATACGGATTATCAGGCGCGGCGGGCGGAGATCCGATTCCGTCCGGAGCCGGGCGGCCGGCCGGAGTTCGTTCACACGCTGAACGGCTCGGGGCTGGCGCTTGCCCGCACCATGGTCGCGCTGCTGGAGAGCTATCAGGAAGCCGACGGGAGCATCCGGATCCCCGATGCGCTGAGGCCGTACACCGGCACGGACCGGATCGGCTGATGCCTGTGGCGGGCGGGGGCGTTCGGGGTGTCGGACGCCGCCGCGGCGTTCGCCCGCGTCCCATTCGCTCGCCGGGCGCGCCCGCCGGGGATGGTGGCCGCGTTCGTGTCCACGCGCGGCACCGACCGCGCGAAGCACGTGCCGTCGCCGTTGGTGGCGCGCGGGTGGGCCGCCGGCTTCCCGCTTCCCCCTACCCGGAACCGTCCATGGACCGGCGCCCGTGGCCGATGGTGTTCGCGGTGCTCGCGCTCATCATCTTCGGATCCTTCCTGCTTTACACCGAGCGCATCATGCGTGAGGTCCGAGAGGAGGCGACGTTGCACTCCCGGATGTACGCGCAGGTGCAGCAGGGTCTGCTCTCGCCGGAGCCCGGCGCGGACCTCGAGGCGCTCGTGGCGCTCCAGCGGACGCTGACGGAGCTGGGGGTGCCGGTGGTGGTGATGAATGCGGAAGGCGAACCCTCCGCGTGGGCGAACCTGCCTTTCGAGGCGGAGCTGGCGTCGGCCGCGGATCGGGAGCGGGTTCGGCGGTTCGCCGGGGAGCTCGATCGCCAGAATGCGCCGATCGTCGAGCCGGAGGTGGGCACGATCCACTTCGGCGCGCCGCCGATCGTCGCGTGGCTGCGGTGGGTCCCGGTGCTCCAGGTCTGTGCGGCGCTGGCGCTGATGCTGGTGGGGCTCGCGCTCGTGCGGTCGCACACGCGCGCGGAGCGGGAGCGGCTGTGGGCGACGACGGCGCGGGATCTGGCGCATCAGATGGGGACGCCGTTGTCGTCGCTGTCCGGTTGGGTCGAGGTGCTCGGGCTGCCGCCGGAGGAGCGGCGGGCGCTGGCGAGCACGGACCAGATCGCCCGCGAGATTGCGCGGGATGTCGAGCGGCTCGAGCGTGTCTCGCGCCGCTTCGAGCTGATCGGGCAGCGCCCCGCGCTCGAGCGCGTGAACGTCGAGGACGTGGTACGGGATCTCGAGGTCTACCTGCGACCCCGACTCCCCCGGCTGGGCGGCGGTGTCGCGTTGCGGATGCGCGTGCAGCGTGGTTTGCCGCCGGTGCGCGCGAACCGCGTGCTCCTGGTCTGGGCGCTCGAGAATCTGGTCAAGAATTCGCTGGACGCGCTTGCGGGGCGCGGCGGCCGGATCCGCGTGGCGGCCGCGCGCGTGGGCGCGCGCCGGGTACGATTCGCCGTGGCGGACAACGGGCCGGGCGTGCCGGCGTCCGCGCGAGAGCGGCTCTTCGAGCCGGGATTCACGACGAAGGTCGGCGGCTGGGGCGTGGGACTCGCGCTGACGCGTCGCATCGTGGAAGGGCTCCACGGCGGGAGGATCACGCACCGGCCCGGCCGCGACGGCGGCAGTGTGTTCGAGATCGAACTGCCCGCGGCCGAGGTGGAGGAACGCGCCGACGCCGGCGCGCCGTCGGGGAGCGCGCCGGGGGACGAAGGGTATTCGAACTCATGATCGAAGGGCAGATCTCCGCCACCGCGTTGAATCCCGAACAGCGTGCGGCCGTCGAACATTTCGAGGGGCCGCTCCTCGTCCTGGCAGGCGCGGGCTCCGGGAAGACACGGGTGCTGACGACCCGCATCGCGCACCTGGTCGAGGTGCACGGCGTCGACCCCGCGTCGATCCTCGCCGTCACGTTCACCAACAAGGCGGCGGGCGAGATGCGCGAGCGGATTCGCCGACTGCTGGGGCACGAGCCCGCCGGCATGTGGATCGGGACGTTCCATGCCACGGGGGCGCGGATCCTGCGCAGGCACGCGACCCGCCTGGGCTGGGGACCGAACTTCACCATCTACGACGGCGACGAGGCGCTCCGCGAGATCAAGCGCGTGATGGAGCGTGCAGGTATCTCGACGAAGCAGTGGCACCCGAAGGCGATCCACGGGGCCATCTCGGACGCCAAGAACCAGTTGGTCGACCCCGACGCGTACACGTCGCTCGCCCGAGACGCGTTCAGTCGCGTGGTGGCGGAGATCTATCCCGCGTACCAGACGGCGCTTCGCGAGCAGAACGCGTTCGACTTCGACGACCTGCTGGTCAAGCCGGTCGAGCTGCTGAGTGCGCATCCGGCTGTCTTGCGCTCCTACCGCGACCGCTTCCACTTCCTGCTCGTGGACGAGTATCAGGACACGAACCACGCGCAGTACCGCCTGCTTCGCCTGCTGACGCTGGGTCACGGCCGCGACGGCGGCCCGGCCGACGGCGCCGCACCGGAGGCTGGCCCCGCCAACCTGATGGTGGTCGGCGATGACGACCAGTCCATCTATCGCTGGAGGGGGGCCGACATCCGCAACATCCTCGATTTCGAGAAGGACTTCCCGGACGCGCGGGTGATCCGTCTCGAGCGCAACTACCGGTCGACCGCGCGGATCCTGGAGGCGGCGAACCACGTGATCGCGGAGAACGTCCGGCGGAAGGGGAAGCTGTTGCGGACGGACGCGGATCCCGGCGAGCCGCTCACGCGGGTCGAAGCCGCGGACGAGCAGGACGAGGCCGACTGGATCGTATCGGAGATCGAGGCGCGCCTGGCGGGCGGCGATCGTACGCTGAGGGACTTCGTGGTGCTGTACCGCACGAATGCGCAGTCGCGTGCGCTCGAGGACGCGCTCCTCCGCCGCAACCTGCCGTACCAGATCGTCGGCGGGACGCGCTTCTACGAGCGCCGCGAGATCATGGATACGCTCGCCTATCTGCGCCTGATCTCGAATCCGCGCGACGCGGGCGCCTTCGATCGGATCGTCAACTACCCGCGGCGCGGGATCGGCGACGTCTCGCGGGGCCGGCTCCTGGCGTGGGCCGCCGCGTCGCGTTTGACGCCGCTCGAGGCGGCGGAGCGGGCGAGCGAGTGTGAGGCGCTCGGGAGGGCGGCCGCCGCGGCGTTCGTGCGCTTCGGCGCACTGATCCGTCGATTCCAGGGGCTGGCGCCGCACGTCGGTGTAGGTGAACTGCTCGAGCGGCTGGTCGAGGAGATCGAGCTGGTCGGGGCGTTGGAAGCGGAGGGCCCGGAGGGCGAGGACCGGATCGCGAACGTGCGCGAGCTGATCGCGGCTGCACACGACTTCGATGCACGAGAGACGGCGGCCGATGAGGAGGTGGGGCCGGACACGACGCCGCTCGATCTGTTCCTCCAGAACGTCTCGCTGGTGGCCGATGTCGACCGTCACGATCCCGAAGCGCACGCCGTCACCCTGATGACGCTGCACAACGCGAAGGGGCTCGAGTTCCCCTTCGTCTTCATCAGCGGCCTGGAAGAGGGCCTGTTCCCGCTTGCCCGGGCGTACGAGGACCCCGATGCGCTGGAAGAGGAGCGCCGTCTGTTGTACGTCGGGATCACCCGCGCGCGAGAGAAGCTGTACCTCACGCACGCCCTGGCGCGGCGCCGGGGCGGGGAGTTCATGCGTTGCACGCCCTCGAGCTTCCTCGATCCGATACCGGACGAACTGGTCGAGTTGCGAGTGACGGGCAGCCTGGCCGCATCCCGAGCGGGCCGCGACCGGTGGCGTGGACGATGGCACGGCCTCGAACGCGGGCCCGGTGGAGCTGGATCCGCGAGCGGCACCGAGCGCGCCGGTCTGGTCATCGACTACAGCGACGCCCAGGATGCGCCGCGCTTCATCAAGGGCGAGCAGGTCCGCCACCCAAAGTTCGGGCGCGGAACGATCCGGGAGTTGTCGGGGTTCGGCCGCGATCTCAAGGCCGTCATCGATTTCGAAGGGTTGGGCCGGAAGAAGGTGGTCGTGCGGTACGCGAATCTACAGAAGGAACTCTAGCCACCACCGGACATGGCGGTTTCACGGGAGGACGTGCTGCACGTGGCGCGCCTGGCGCGGCTGCGGCTCTCGCCGGAGGAGGTCGAACGCTTCACGACGCAGTTGAGCGGGATCCTGGCGCACGTCCGGGAACTCGAATCGGTCGATGTCGACCGAGTGGAGGCCTTCGGCGGGGCCGCCGAAGGAGCCGCGCCGCTGCGGTCCGAGGATGCGGCGCCGGACGCGCTCGACTTCCCTCTGTCCGTTCTGGCGCCGGCGTGGCGCGACGGCTTCTTCGTCGTGCCGCGCCTGCCGGCCATGGATGTGGAGGAACTCGAAGATCCGTTCGAAGACAAGGCGCGAGTGGAGCCGGCCAGCTCCCCCGCGTCGCCGGAGCGGGAAGGAGCGGAGCCGTGAGCCTCCTTCTCCGTCCGCTCACGGAGATCGCGGGCGACGTCCGGACGGGCCGGCACACCGCCGCCGAACACGCGGCCGCGGCGCTCGACGCGATCGCCCGCCGGGACGACGGACCCGATGGAATCCACGCGTTTCTGAGCGCCGAGCGGGCGCAGGTCGAGGCCGCGGCGGCCGCCATCGACGCGGGCATCCGCGAAGGCCGCGACGCGGGTCGCCTGGCCGGCGTGCCGATCGCGGTCAAGGACAACATCTGCACGCTCGATGCGCCCACCACCTGCGGATCGCGGATCCTCGAGGGGTACCGTTCTCCGTTCGAGGCGACGGCCGTCCGCCGGCTCCGGGAGGCGGGCGCGGTCGTGGTGGGGAAGACCAACCTGGACGAGTTCGCCATGGGCTCGTCGACGGAGAATTCGGCATTCGGGCCGACACGCAATCCGCACGATCCGAGCCGCGTCCCCGGCGGGTCGTCGGGCGGCTCCGCGGCGGCCGTGGCGGCGGGGATGGTTCCGGCGGCGCTGGGCTCGGAAACCGGCGGGTCGGTGCGGCAGCCCGCCGCGCTTTGCGGTGTGGTCGGTCTCAAGCCGAGCTACGGACGAGTGAGCCGGTACGGCCTCATCGCGTTCGCATCGTCGCTCGACCAGATCGGCACGTTCGGCCGGTCCGTGGCCGATGCGACGGCGCTCCTCGAAGTCGTTGCCGGTCCGGACCGGTTCGACTCGACGGCCGCCGACCGGCCGGTGCCGGACCTGATGGCGGCGCTCGACGGCGGCGCGGAAGGACTGGTCGTGGGCGTGCCGAAGGAATACTTCCCGGACGACCTCGACGAGCGGATCGCCCGGCTGTGTCGAACCGCGCTCGAGCGGCTCCGGGAAGCCGGCGCGATGATCCGCGAGGTGTCATTGCCACACACACGCTTCGCGATCCCGACGTACTACATCATCGCGCCCGCAGAGGCGTCCAGCAACCTGGCGCGTTACGACGGCATTCACTACGGCCTGCGGGCGCCGGGGGCGGATTCCACTTCGGCCGTGTACGATGCCACGCGGTCGCTCGGCTTCGGCGCCGAGGTCAAGCGCCGGATCATGCTGGGGACGTACGTGCTCTCGGCCGGCTACCACGAGCGATACTACGGTCGCGCGCAGCGAGTCCGCACGCTGATCGCGGGCGACTTCCGGCGGGTGTTCGACGCCGGCGTCGACGTGATCTTCACGCCGACCACGCCGTCCACCGCGTTCCGTCTCGGTGAGAAACTGGACGATCCCTACCAGATGTACCTGGCCGACGTCTTCACGGTCACGGCGAACCTCGCGGCACTCCCGGCCATCTCGATCCCGATCGGAACCGTGGACGGGCTCCCGGTCGGCGGACAGATCCTGGCCGATCGCTGGGACGAGACGACCATGATCCGGGCCGCGGCCGCCCTCGAGCGAGTCCTGGACGCGCGGGGGCGCGATGCACTCTGAGCCGATGCGGAACCGTACACACCCGGAGCGGGCGGCGGACGGCGATGCCGCGATCAGGACGGCGAGCGGTTACGAGCCGGTGATCGGGCTCGAAGTGCACGTCCAGCTCAAGACCCGGACGAAGCTGTTCTGCGGCGATGAGGCCGCGTTCGGCGCGCCGCCCAACCGTCACGTCTGCCCGGTGTGCCTCGGACTTCCGGGCGCGCTCCCCGTGCTCAACCGCCGGGCCGTCGAGCTCGGCGTGCGCGCGGCCGTGGGCCTGGGGTGCACGGTTCACCGGACGAGCATCTTCGCCCGGAAGAACTACTTCTACCCGGACCTGCCGAAGGGCTATCAGATCACGCAATACGATCGGCCGCTCGCGACGGATGGCGGCCTCACCGTGCCGGTCCCCGGCGACACGGGAGCAGCGGACGAGCCGATGGATCGTGCGGAGGCGGGCGGCGCCGCCTCCGGAGCCGGCGCGACCTCCGGCGAGACCGCGCTGCGGGGCGGTGCGCACCGCGTCCGCATCCGCCGTATCCACCTCGAAGAGGACGCGGGGAAATCGCTTCACGACCGCTTCGCAGGCCTGACGGCGATCGACCTGAACCGCGCCGGCGTGCCTCTGATCGAGATCGTGACCGAGCCGGACCTGGTTTCTCCGGCCCACGCGCGCGCCTTCCTGACGCGGCTCAAGCAGTTGCTGGAATACCTCGAAGTCAGCGACTGCGACATGGAGAAAGGGAGTCTACGCGTCGACGCCAACGTCTCCGTCCGCCCCGCCGGAAGCGACGTCCTCGGGACGAAGACCGAGGTCAAGAACATGAACTCGTTTTCCGCCGTCGAGCGTGCGCTGGCGTACGAAATCGATCGACAGACCGCCGTGCTCGCCGCGGGCGGCACGGTCCGCCACGAGACGCTGCTGTGGGACGCGAGCGCCGGCGTGGCCCGGGCCATGCGTTCGAAGGAGGAGAGTCACGACTACCGCTATTTCGCGGAGCCGGACCTCCCTCCGCTCGTGCTCGCCGCCGATGCCGTCGAGGCCGCGCGCGCGACACTGCCGGAACTGCCCGAGGCCAGGGCGCGCCGCTTCCGCCAGGCCTACGGACTCCCGCGTTACGACGCCGAGGTCCTGACCGCGACGCGCGCCCTTGCCGATTACTTCGAGGCCGTCGCCGACGCGGCCGGCGATGCCAAGGCGGCGAGTAACTGGATCATGACCGAGGTACTGGCGTGGCTCAATCAACGGCAGTGCGAGATCTCCGAGTTCCCCATCGCACCGGCGGAACTGGCGGGACTCATCCGCCTGATCGCGGACGGGACGATCTCGCACCCCATCGGGCGGCGCGTCTTCGGCCGCATGATCGAGACCGGCCGGCCGGCCGCCGCCATCGTCGACGAGGAGGGGCTCCGCCAGATCCGCGACGAATCACGAATCGAAGCCTGGGCCGAGGAGGTCATCTCCGCGCACCCCGCCGAGGCCGAACGGTTCCGAAACGGCGAGACCAAGCTCATGGGGTTCTTCATGGGCCAGCTCATGCGCCGGTCGCAGGGCAAGGCAGACCCGCGGCAGGCCGCGGAAATCCTGCGGCGCAGGCTAACCGGCCGGTGAACGGATCCCGGACCCCGCGGCACCCGCGCGGCACCCCGCCTCGCGTACCCACCTCCGACCCGCCGGAGCTCGACCCCTAGTGCCCATCCTCCTCGTCTTCGTCCTCGCCACCATCGGCAGCAAGATCCTTCTCGCGCTCGCGATCATCTACGCGCTGCTGCCCACCGGAGAGCAATGCTCCGTATGCGACGCCGGCACCGTCCCCCTCGCCGCGCCCCCGGGTCTGACCGCCCCCGCACGACTGCTCCGCATCCAGCGGCGCTGGTGCCCGCACTGCGGCGAGACCGTGCTCACCCGCCGCGCGCCCGAACTCCGGATCCGCATTGCGCCTCCACGAGAGCCGCAAGGCGCTGCCGACGACAGGCACGGCGCCTCATGACCCCGGCCCGATGCGTCCCCGTCGCTCCCAGTACCCGAGCTCGCCGGACGGCAGCGGGAAAAACTCGTTCGCCAGCGCCAGCAGCCGCCCCGGTTGGCGCCAGGTACCATCCCGCCAAGCCATGCGGCGCACTCGCTTCGCCATCTGGAGGTTGACTTCGCCCGTCGGGTCGAGGGCGGCCGGCCTCGATTCGCCGCGCCGGTTCAGGTAGTCGACCACGGAGTCGAACGCGCGCGCGATGTAGGCCTCGATGTCATCGTCCGCGAGATCCCAGCGCGAGTGCTGGACCACGCGGTCGAAGACGCTCTTCCAGCGGTCGCTGTCCTGGATCTGGATCATCCCTCGGAAGATGCGCCGGTTGGTTTCGAACGAGAAGATGGTCCCGCTGAGCACGCGGTCGAAGAGGGCATCCGCCTCGGAGTGGTCGTAGTCCATGACGACGGCACGCGCGAGCGCGGTGTAATGCTCGCCGAGGTGAGCATCCATGCGGTGCTCCCAGTACGAATGGCCGAGTGCTCGGGTCGAGCTGGTGAGGAGGAGCTGGCGGGGGATGAAGAAGTTGTGGGCGATGGTATCGGCGGCCAGGTGGCTGAGATAGCCGAACGCGGCGGCGCGGAGGCGGTCGTTGTCCGCGTGGGTGAAGATTTCCTCGCCGACGTGCCAGTAATGACAATGCCGTCCCGTCGGGACGTACTTCTTGGCGAGCGAGATGTCGGCGGCCAGAGATCCGTAGAGGAAGCTCTGGGGGAAGGCACGCAGCAGTGCGGCGACGGCCGGCGGGAGGAGGGAGAGCGAGGCCATCAACTGTTCGCCGAGGAACGCGTGCGTTGCCGGGCCGAAGGCATGGGCCGTGTCCGGCAGGGCGAACACCAGGGCGAACGCAGCGAGCAAGAGCAGGATCGGGCGCACGGATCGCTCCGAGCCGCTTACGCCGTGAGGCGCCGTGATCGGCGCCGTAGCGCCTTTTTCGTGCGCGCCACCTGGTGCTCGAGGGAGCGCGCGAGGTCTTCGCGTGCATCGGCCACGATCCGCGCGATCTCGTCCCTGAACTCCTGGAGCGCCTCCTTTCCGGCGTCGCGCAGGACTTCGCCCAGGTCGGCCGTGGCCGCGGCCCCCTCGCGGAACCCCTCCCGCGCGCGCCGTGCATCCTTGCGCAGCTTCCGGCGGTACGGCGCGAGTTCCTTCAAGATTCGCTCCTTGCCCCTTGCCGGCGCCGGCCTGAGCAGGAGTGTCGTTCCGGCGCCGATGAGGGCGCCCGCGACGAACGCGGTGATGAAGTCGGTCGTATCCTGTTGCGTCATTCTCTCCTCCCGTTCACCGCTCCGCGGCCTGCCCGGCGGGGAGTCCGCCTGCATCGGGCGGCACGAACCAGGTGGCACGGAGGCCGGCGGCGCGGGGTCAGTCGTGTTCCGGACCGGATCCATCGGGCGGCGGGCCGGACCGCCCCTGGAGCGCCTCTGTCGCCGCGTGCACGCCGCGGGCCGTTGCGGCGGCATCCAGCAGCACGGCCTCGACTTCCTCCTGGACCACGCGCGCGACGACGCCGAAACGGACGACGCGGTCTTCGATGGAATCGACCGCCGCTTGAAGCTGACGATTGGCGTTGCGGATCGTCTCGTGGAACCGCTCGAGATCCTCGCGCACGGAGGCGCTGACACGCGCGGCATCGCTTGCGATGCGCGCGGCCTGCTCGAGGATGGGCTCGGTGTGCGGCGCGAGGGTGTCGACGGTCCGTTCGACGGCGGCCAGCGTCCGGGTCACGGCGCGGAAGGCGAGGAAGGCGAGCACGGCGATGCCGAGGCCGAGGAGTGCGAGCACCGCGGTCGCGATCGCCGTCACCATCTCGGCTCCCGCCAGGCGTTCGAGGTCGGCGGCCGCCGCGGCGACGGACTGCATCGATGCGAAGGGCAGGATGCGGAACACGGTGGCTATCTCCTCCATCGCTCAGTCGAAGAGGTCGATCCCGAGTGTGCGACTGCCGAGCTTCGGCACGAGGCCGATCCGGCGCCGAGACCAGCGGCCGGCGTCGAGGGCGCGCCGGACGGCCGCGACGGTCGCACCATCGTAGCCGTCCGGCAGTTCCGCCGGTCGCCGCCGTTCGTCGACCAGCGCAACGAGCAGTGCATCGAGCCGATCCAGTCCGCCGGCGCAATCGGCGAGCGCGCGGACGCACGGCGGCGCCGTGGACGCGCCCGCGAGTTCACGCACCTGGCTGGCGTACAGGTCGCCGAGCGGCAACAGCGGCTCCGGTGGAATACCGCCCGCCAGGAGCAGGGCCGTCTTGTTCGCCGGATGCGCCGGCAGCAGATCGGCTTCGGCGGCCGCTGCGCGGGCGCGGAGCCGCAGGACCTCTTCCGCGGCGCGCGCCGGGTCGAGCCGCGCCGTGGGGCCCGCGGCCGCGAGTGCCGCGGCCGCGGCCGCCGGATCCGGCATCTCGATGCACGTGACGGCATCCGGACCCAGCGCACGGATGGCCCAGTCGGCGGCGAGTCGCGCCTCGGGTGTGCCATCATCGAGGAGCGCGATTCCGCGCGCGCCCGCCTCGTGGACGGCCTGCCGTAGCACGCCGCCCACGACGTCGGCGATGCGCGCCAGCCGTTCACCGCCGTCCAGAGGGCTCCTCCAGGATGCGGGCCAGCTCGCGTTGCGTGAAGTGCGGATCCTCGTCCCGGGCGTGCGCGTACGGCCGTCGCGCCCGCTCGACCTCCGCGGGATCCAGCCACGCCGCGATCACGGCCTCGCCCGCATCGGGTGCGCGCGCCACGACCTCGCCCGTCGGCGCGACGATGAGCGAGCCGCCCGCGAACGTCACGCCGCCCTCGACGCCCGCCCGGTTCGCGAGCACGACGTAGATGCCGTAGAGCTGCGCCGTCACCCGCGCGATGCGCTCCCAGGTGTCCGCCGACGCGAAGCGGCCGCCGGCCTCGGCGCCCGCCCACACGCCGCGACCCGGCGCGGCGGCCTGGACCACGAGGACGTCGATGCCGCGGACGGCCAGTAGATAGCTGAGCGCGGGGTGCCAGAAGTCTTCGCAGACCAGGAGGCCGGCGCGCCAGCCGTGGCCGGCCGGATACGCATCCACCCGGTCACCCCGGCCGAAGAAGCGGCCTTCGTCGAACATGCCGTAGGTGGGAAGATAGACCTTCCGGTGACGGAAGACGACGCCATCCTCCCGCAGATGCGCGGCGGTGTTGTACGGGACGCCGGTGGCGCTACGCTCGATCATGCCGACGACCACATCGATCCCGCGCGAGAGCGCCGGCCGGAGGAGCGCGACCGCCTCGGACGGCTCGATCGCCAGCTCGGCCGCGGCATCGCCCACGTCGTAGCCCGTCAGCGAGAGCTCGGGCGTGACGAGGAGGTGGGCATCGGTCGCCGCCGCGGCCTCCACCATGCTCGCGGCGTTTCGCACGGGATCGCGGAGTACCGGAACGGACTGGAAGACGGCCAGTTGTAGCGGTCGTCGGTTCACGACGTGCCTCGCCTGGACCTGGACGCCCGCGGAAGCCCGGTCGGACCGGGCGCGGGCGGCCCCTCGTCATCGCCGCGCAGCTCGCCGGCCGCCAGCGCGGATTCGATGCGCGGCTCGATCTCGCCCGCGCGCCGGAGCAGATTGCGTGTCAGGAACGGACCCACCAGCTCGTTCACGACCACACCCAGTACGATCGCGGCGAACAACGCCGCGACCCCTCCTCCGGACGCGGCGCCGATCGAGCCGTAAGTTAACGCGATACTGATGGCCATGGCCAGACTGATCCCGCCCTGCGCGACGAGGCCGATCCCGAGGTCTGCGGGGACGTGGAACCCGACCGGCAGCACCCGCGTCACGATCGCCGCACCGGCCAGCTTGCCGAAGATCCGAATGACCACATAACCGGCGGCGAGCGGGAGGACCAGCCACGAGGGAAACTCGAACAACGCGCCGGCCAGGACGAGGAGGATGACGTAGATGGGCTGCTCCCACGCCTGGAGCGCCGCGTAGACCCGCCGGCGGAGCGGCGAGAGGTTCGCGACTACCGCGCCGGTCATCATCGAGAGGAAGAGGGGCGAGAGCCCCAGGTAGAGGCCGATGCCCGCCGTGAAGACGACGATGCCCAGGAGGAAGAGCATCAGTTCCTCGCGGCCGGGCTTCGGCCGGGTGAACCACAGGAAGAAGATGCCGGAGACGAGTCCGAGCGCCAGTGAAAGGGCGAGCCAGGCGCCGACGCCGAGGCCGGTGCCGGTCGACAATGCGAGCGGGTGGTAGCGCGCGTACGCGAGCTGGAGCGCGAGGACGCCGATCACGCCATCGAGGCTGCTGATGAAGAAGAGGAGCTGGCTGACCCGGCCGCGGACCAGGAAGGTGTGGCTGATCAGCGCGATCCCGGCGGGTGTCGAGATCGACGCCGTCGCGGCGGTCGCCAGGAGTGCGCCCCGCGTCCCGGGCGCGAGCGCATCCGTGGCATCGAGGAGCGGGGCCGCCACCGTGAAGAACAGCCCGAAGACCACGGCGGCCTGCCCGAACGCGATTCCGAGGTAGCGCCGCGGAAATGGGGCAAGGTGCCTGCGGTCGAGTTGCAGGCCGAAGAGCAGGCCGATCCAGCCGAGGCCGAGCGCAAGGAACGGCTGCAACTGGCCAATGATTTCACGGCTCAGCAAGCCGAGCCCGTGCGAGCCGAGCAGGATGCCGAGGAAGAGGAAGTGCGTGCCGGTGGAGAGGAAGAGCCGGGGGCCCAGGGGCGCCCGGGTCGTCCTGAAAGAGAGGCGTGCACCGAGAAGGCCGAGCAGGACCAGGACCAGGGCGCCGAGGAGCGATTCCATCTCAGGTCGGCGCGCGGCATCCCGGGGGGCCGGCGGCGCGCGTCCCGGCGGACCGGCGCGCCACCCTCAGAGCTCCTCTTCCCCGAGTTCCGGCGCGAGCCCGACCACCTGATTGACGGGGATCGTGAACGCGATCCCCGTGGCGGGATCGCTGAGGTCGCCACAGATCTCCTGGAGCAGCGCGATCGCACCCTCCACCTTCTCATCTTCCTTGATGACGCTGAAGATGGTCTGGTTCTGCGGACGCGACCGCGCGATCAAGGTCTGGAGCCCTGCGAAGATCGGGATGTCGTGCGAGAGGACGCGGCCCATCCCCTCGCTGCTGATGATCGTCGCGCCGGTGATCCCCAGCTCGAGGAATCCCGAGAGGATCTCGTCCAGCTTCTCTTCCTGGTTAATGACCGCAACCAGTAGTTGCATCGACACCCCTCAGACGTGTCCGGCATCGACACGCTCGACCTCGGCAAGCACGGCGTCCGGCGTGGTCGCGCGTTCCAGCCGCGCGATGAACCCCGGGCGGCGCACGAGCCGGGCAATGCGTGCGAGCAGCTTGATGTGCAGCCCGGTCTGGTTCGGCGGCGAGAGCAGCACGAAGAAGACGCGGACTGGATCGAGGCCGACGGGGCCGAACGTGGTCCCCTCGGGCGCGATCGCCACCATGATCACCGGCCGTTCGAGCCCCGGAACCGTCGCGTGCGGCACCGCGACGCCGCTGCCCATGGCCGTGGTGTGCGCGGCTTCCCGTGCCAGCAACGCCTCCTCGAGATCGGCCGCATCTCCGATGATCCCCTGCTCGCGCAGGCGTTCGACCAGGACATGGATCGCATCGCGAACGCCGCGCGCCGTCAGGTCGAGGAGCACGAGCTCGGGTCGGAGGTACTCGCGTAACCGCATACACCGCTGCCGCTGAAGCTGCCCGGCCACTCTCACCGGGCCGACCATCTTAGGCGCCGCGCTCGGCGAGTGTCAAGCACGCGCACCACCTCGGGATCGCCGGATACGGCTCCGCCGCGCGGCCGGTGGAACACGTCTTGCGCTGGCGGGCGACACCGGCATCCACGCGATACGGCGGCACAAGGCCATAGGTTCCCCCCTCCGATCACGCTGCATGAGGATCGCGCTCGTCTCGACCCCGTTCGTAGCGGTACCGCCCCGGAGCTACGATGGTACGGGACCGCTCATCCACGACGGCATGAACGACGGACGCGCCATGACGACCGGGACCCTCGGAGGATCCGTTGACTGATGCCTCGGAAGCGACGGCCGCCGAGCTGACCCCCGCAGCCGCGCGGGAGTTGCTGGGGTATGACGAAGTCGGTTGCCAGACGCAGACCCTGGCGAACACCGAGCTGGTGCTGAAGGAGGGCGAGCTCTTCCTGCTGACGGATGCATCGGGGAACGTGGCGCCTCCCGGTGCCTGCGAACTCGGCCTGTTCCACGCCGACACACGGTTCCTCAGCTTCTACGACCTCACGACGGCCGGCGGCCGCCCTGACGTCCTGAGTTCGCAGGCCGCCCGCGTCTTCGCCGCCCAGATCGACCTGACGGTCACGGACCGCGAGTTCGGCGGCCTCTTCACCGAACCGAAGAACTTCCTGCACATCCGCCGCGAGCAACTCCTCGACGAGTACATGACCGACCGTATGGTCCTGACCAACTACATGGGCCGCGCCGTCGAGTTCTGGGTCGAGATCGGCTTCGCCGCCGACTTCGCCGACATCTTCGAGGTACGCGGCGCGCGTCGGGCCGAGAGAGGCCAGTACTACCAGCCGCTGATGTCGGAGCGGGAGGTCGTCTGGGCGTATCGGGGTCTCGACGGCCGGCTGCGCCGGACGGTGTTCCGTTTCTCCATTGCGCCGGCCCTCCTCGAAAGCGGGCGCGCCCGCTGGAACTTCCGACTCGAACCGAAGGATGCGGTCGAGCTCGAGGTCCTGGTCGTCCCGATCCTGGATGAAGGCCGGGTTCCGCCGCTCGATCGGCCGTTCGGCGAGCGCTTCGGTCGCACCCGGGCGGCGTACGATGAGTGGCACCGTCAGGCGACTAGCGTACAGACGGACGACGATTTCTTCGACGCGGCGCTGCGCCAGTCCATTACCGACCTGCGCGCGCTGCGCATCACGCACCGGGAGCGGACGACGATCTCGGCCGGGATCCCCTGGTTCACCGCGCCGTTCGGTCGCGATTCGATCCTGACGAGCCTTCAGACGCTCATGGTGAACCCGGACATCGCCCGGCACACCCTGCAATTCCTCGCCCACTACCAGGGCGAGGAGGTGGACGACTGGACCGAGGAGGAACCCGGGAAGATCATGCACGAGCTGCGGCGCGGCGAGATGGCCGCGTGCGATGAGGTCCCCCACATCCCCTACTACGGCAGCGTGGATGCGACCCCGCTCTTCCTGATCCTCCTCGGAGAGACGCTCCGCTGGACCGGTGACATCGCGCTCGCGCGCGAACTCCTGCCGCACGCCGAACGGGCGCTCCAGTGGATCGACGGATTCGGCGACCGCGATGGAGACGGCTTCGTCGAGTACGCCGCCCGCTCGCCCAGCGGGCTCTTCAACCAGGGGTGGAAGGATTCGGGCGACGGCGTCAGCTACCCCGATGGGACGATCCCCGAGCCGCCGATCGCTCTCGTCGAGGTCCAGGGTTATGTCTACGACGCCAAGAGCCAGATGGCGGAGGTCTTCGATGCGCTGGGCGACTTCGAGCGCGCGGCGCGCCTCCGCGCCGACGCCGCCGCGCTGCGCCAACGGATCAACGACGCCTTCTGGATGGAGGATCGCGGCTATTACGCCCTCGCGTTGGACGGACAGAAGCGGCGTGTCCCGACGATCACGTCCAACGCCGGGCATCTGCTCTGGTCGGGCGTGCCTACGCCCGACCGCGCGCGGCGTCTGGCCGAGGTCCTGCTCGGCGACGAGATGTTCTCCGGATGGGGGATCCGGACCCTCGCGCGGCATCAGGCGGTCTACAACCCGCTCTCTTATCACAATGGCACGATCTGGCCGCACGACAACGCCATCATCGCGCTCGGCCTCGCGCGATCCGGCCTGCGGCGCGAGGCCGCGACGATCCTGGAAGCGCTCTTCGAAGCCGCGCTCCACTTCCGCTACCACCGGCTCCCGGAGCTGTTCTGCGGCATCTGGCGCGGCGAGACCGATGCGCCCGTCGCCTACCCCGTCTCCTGCTCGCCCCAGGCGTGGGCCGCCGGCGCGATCTTTCTCATGCTCCAGGGCGTGCTCGGCATCGAGGCCGATGCACGCGGCCGGATGCTGCGCCTGGTCCAGCCGCACCTCCCGAACCGGTTACGGTTCCTCGATCTCGTCCGCCTCGGCGTCGGCGGCAGCCGTGTCACGCTCCAGTTCAACCGGTACGGCGAACGTACGATGGTCAACGTGCTCGGCGTGGAAGGGGACCCGTTGCAGGTGCGGATCGACATCCTCTGACGCCGTCGAATTGACGCGGCTGCGCCGTGGCGGGTATGTTCCACGCAGGGCGCGGCGTAGCGGGGCCGGCGGGGTTCCCGTGCGCCGCGGCGGTAGGGAGTGCAGGTCATGCCGAAATTCATCGTCGAAGGCGGTTATCCGCTGAACGGCACCATCCGTCCGGCGGGTAACAAGAACGCCGCGCTGCCCGTGCTGGCGGCCACGCTGCTGACGGATGAGCCGGTCGTGCTGGACAACATTCCGGACATCCGTGATGTGCGTACGCTCCTCGAGCTGCTCGGCCGCCTCGGGATCGAGAGCGAGTGGCTCGGGCCGAACCGGCTGCGGGTCCACGCCCGTGAGGTGAGCGCATCCGAGCTGGAATCCGAACTGGCCGCGCGTATCCGCGCATCCATTCTCCTGGCCGGGCCGATGCTCGCGCGCGTCGGGCGCATGATGTTGCCGCCCCCCGGCGGCGACGTGATCGGCCGACGCCGCGTCGACACGCATTTCCTCGCGCTTTCACGCCTGGGCGCGCGTGTCGAATCCGCCGGCGGCTACCACATCGAGACCGACGGGCTCTGCGGCGCCGACGTCTTCCTGGACGAGCCCAGCGTGACGGCCACCGAGAACGCCATCATGGCGGCGGTGCTCGCACGCGGCACAACGCGCCTGCGCAACGCCGCGGCCGAGCCACACGTCCAGGACCTCTGCCGAATGTTGAACACGCTGGGTGCGCGAATCTCCGGGATCGGCACGCACGTACTCGAGATCGAAGGCGTCGAGCGCCTGCACGGCGGCGAGTTCCGCATCGGGTGCGACCACATCGAGGTCGGCTCGTTCATCGGACTGGCGGCCGTGACGCGCGGCGAGATCACCATCGAGGATGCGGCCGTCGAACACCTGGACTCGACGCTCCTCGCGTTCGAGCGGCTCGGGATCCGCTGCGAGATTCGCGGCAATTCCGTGCACGTCCCGGCGGAGCAGGACCGCGAGGTCCGGACCGATCTCGGTGGACACATCCCGAAGATCGACGACGGCCCCTGGCCGGCGTTCCCGGCCGACCTCACGTCGATCGCGCTCGTGGTCGCGACGCAGTGTCACGGAACGGTCCTGATCCACGAGAAGATGTTCGAGTCACGGATGTTCTTCGCCGACAAGATCATCGGGATGGGCGCCCGGATCGTGCTCTGCGACCCGCACCGCGCCGTGGTGGTCGGGCCGTCGCGGCTCCACGCGGGCGTCGTCGAGAGCCCCGACATCCGGGCGGGGATGGCGTTGCTGATCGCGGCGCTCGGTGCCGAAGGTGAGAGTCTTCTCTTCAACATCGGACAGATCGAGCGAGGATACGAGCGCATCGACGAAAGACTCCGCGCGCTGGGTGCACGGATCACGCGCTACGACTCGCGCGACCCCTGAGCAAGGAGGTATCATGACGGACGATCGGGAGCGGGCCCGCGAGGCGACGCGCGAGTGGATCCGCGCGACGACGGGCATTCTGACCGCCTTCAAGGAGGCGATCGAGGAGACGATCGACGACATGCGTCAGCGCGGCGACTTCTCGCCCGAGCGGGCGCGCGAGGCCGTTCGCTCGACCATGCAGCGCGCGCAGCAGGCGGTCGAGGAGGCGCGCGAGCGGCTGGACTTCGTGCCGCGGCGCGAGTTCGAGCGACTGCGCAACGAAGTCGCCGACCTGCGTCGCCGCGTCGCGGAGCTCGAAGGCCAGGGTCCGGACACGGCGATCCCCATTGAGGGGGAGTAGCGGCGGCGCGCCGCGCGCCGTACGGGAGGTCCGGCTCCCGGGCGCGGTTCCGCTCTACGTCCATCCGGAGTGGAGCGAGCGTTTCCCGTGGCTGGTGCAGGGTACGACGGGGCGCGGTGATCGCGACGCCCCGTTCGATCTCCGCCTCTTCGGCGCGGAGCCGTCGGGCGCCGTCCTCGCGCGTTGGAGGCGGTTGCGCGAGGCGAGTGGCCTGCCCCGGGCCGTGCATGCGCCGCAGGTCCACGGGGCCGACATCCTCGTCCACCCGCCCGGGCCGCCCGGCCTGTTCATCGGGGAGGCGCACGACGGCCACGCCACACGGACTGCGGGAACGCTCCTGACGATCTCGGTCGCGGATTGCATCCCGGTGTCCATCGTCGATCCCGAACGACGCGCCATTGCGCTGGTCCACGGCGGGTGGCGCGGCGTGGCGGCGGGCGTCGTCGAGGCGGGGATCACGGTGCTCGGCGCGCTGGCGGGCTCGGAGCCGCAGTCCCTCTACCTGCACCTGGGCCCGGCGATCTGCGGCGAGTGCTACGAGGTCGGTCCGGAGGTCTTCGCGGCGCTCGGGCTCGATGCCCCGCCGGAGCGCCGGCCGATCGATCTGCGCGCGGTCGCGGCCGCGCGAGCGGCCGCCGCCGGTGTCGCGCTCGAGCGGATCACGGTGTCCAGCCTCTGTACGCGGTGCGACGGATCAGCCTTCTTCTCGCACCGCGGCGGTTCGGCCGAGCGACAGGTCGGCATCCTGGGGATCCGGGAGCAGGGAAAGTCCCGAGACGATGGCCGCGCCGAGGGCGATGCCCGATAGGCCGGTGCCCGATCCGGGCCTCTGCGGCCGCTGCGTGCACGCGCGCGTCATCGAGAACCGACGCGGCTCGCGCTTCCATCTCTGCGGCCTCTCGCGCAGCAATCCGGCGTATCCGCGGTACCCGCCGCTGCCCGTACGGGAATGCGACGGCTACGAGGATCGAGCCGGCGGGAATCGAGAACGGAAAGGAGCCACACCATGAGCGACCCCTTCTACATCGCCAGGGCGCGCGTCGAGAAGGTTCGAGGCGTCCACCGGCGCGCGCGGCTCGAGGTCGGCGGCGAGTTCGAGATGGGTGTGCACGGCCCGGTCAAGACGCACTATCGCCTTCTCGACCAGCCCGACCTGCCGCTCCCGGTCGATTACATCGTCGCGGCGACGGGCGGCTGAATGCTCGGGACGCTCAATGGCGCGCTGGAAGCGCGCGGGGTGAAGCTGCCGCCCGAGGGCATCCGCGCGGCGGTCGAGGGGATCAACGAGGTCGTCGACGGCATTCCGATGCTCCGGCAGATCCGGGTGCACTACACGCTGCGCATCCCGCCGGAGACGCGGGAGGCCGTCGAGCGGGCGCTCGCGCGACACGGCGACAAGTGTCCTACCGCTCGGAGTCTCCGGGGCGCCGTGGAGGTGAGTTGGTCGGCGGACATTGTCGAAGCCGATCGAGCGGCGGCGGAATGAGGGCGGTCGTGCCGTGATCTCGGCGTGAGCACAGGGGTTGCGCTCGCGGCGAAACCGCGTTAGATTGAAGTCGGTCGGACGGCGGGCAAGCGCTTGGTGGCGCCCGCGTAAGAAGTGGGGGATGCACCCCCACTTTTTTATTGATTGTGACGCCATGACCGGGGAGCCTCTCGAGAGCCGGATCGAGGCGCGTGTCGAGGCCCTGGGCTTCGAGTTCGTCGAGCTCGAGCGGACGGGAAGCCGGTCGCGGCCGATTCTGCGCGTGCGGATCGACCGACCGGATTCCGGTCCCGGCCGGGGAGTCACGCTCGAGGATTGTAGCCGCGTCTCGCGCGAGCTCGAGACGCTCCTCGACCGCGAGCGAGCGCTGGCCGGGCGCTATGTGCTCGAAGTGTCGTCGCCGGGAGTCGAGCGGCCGCTGGTGCGGGCGCGCGACTTCGAGCGGTTCGCCGGAAGCGAGGTCGTCCTCAAGGGCGCCGGCCCCCTGGCCGGGCGCGGGCGGCGGCTGGAGGGCGAGTTGCTCGGCCTGGTGGTCGAGGCGGGTGAAGAGCGCATTCGGCTTCGCCTGACGGACGGTGAAGTAGTGGACGTTCCGCGTGCGGAAGTCGCGCGGGCGCATCTGGTCTACCGCTGGGAGTAGGACCGCGCGGTCCGAGGTCCGGCGGAGTGGACGGATCGAGCAGGAAGGGCTATGGCGAATACGACTCAGGTGCTGTCGGCGTTCCGTGACATGATCGCGAACAAGAACCTGTCGCGGGAGGATCTGCACGACCTGATCCGTGACGGGATCATGGCGGCGCTGGCGAGGCGTTTCGGACCCACGGTGGAGGCGGAGATCCAGATCGACGAGGATGCCGGGATCCAGATCACCGTGCTGAAGGAGGTCGTCGCGGAGGTCGAGGATCCGGCGCGTCAGATCTCGCTGGAAGAGGCGCAGTGGGATGATCCGGAGTTCGAGCCCGGCGACATCCTCGAGATCCCGGTCGAGTTCGCGGAATTCGGCCGCAACGCGGTCATGGCCGCGAAGCAGCGAATCATCCAGCGGGTCCGGGAAGGCGAGCGCAATCGGATTCGCGATGAGTACGCGGGCAAGATCGGCGACCTGCTGAGCGGAGAGGTGCAGCAGGTCGAGCGGGGCAAGCTCGTGGTGATGCTGAACAAGAACCGTGATGCGGACGCGATCATTCCGTGGAAGGATCAGAATCCGCGGGAGCGGTTCCGGCAGGGCGAGCCGATCCGCGCGGTGTTGAAGCGGGTCGAGGAGACGTCGAAGGGGCCGCGGCTGATCCTGTCGCGGGCGGATCCGCAGTTCGTGGCGGCGCTGTTCAAGCTCGAGGTCCCGGAGATCTATCAGGGGATCGTCGAGATCAAGGGGATCGCCCGGGAGGTGGGCGGCCGCACGAAGCTGGCGGTCTCCTCGCGCGACGAGTCGATCGACCCGGTCGGCGCCTGCGTGGGGCTCAAGGGCTCGCGGGTGCAGGCGGTGGTGAGCGAGCTCGGCGGCGAGCGGATCGACATCGTGCCGTGGCATCCGGATCCGGAGATCTACGCGCGGCGGGCGCTGGCGCCGGCGAAGGTGGCCAAGGTGATCAGTGATTCGTCGCGGCGGGTGATCACGGCGATCGTGGACGAGGATCAGCTCTCGCTGGCGATCGGCCGCAACGGACAGAACGTGCGTCTGGCGAGCCAGTTGATCGGCTGGCAGATCGACCTGTACGGGAGCCGCGAGTGGCTCGAGAGGGGCGCGGACGAGGCGCTCTTCGGCGGCGGCGAGCAGGAGTACGAGGTCGCGGACTTCCCGCTCGCCGAGCTGGCGCTTCCGCCGGCGACGATCGCCGCGCTCGAGGCTGCGGGGTACAACACGTTCCTGGACATCATCGACCTCGAGCGTGAGGACCTGCTCCGCGTAGGCGGTATCGGGCCGGATGACGCGGATGCGATCCTGAAGGTGATCGACGAGTTGACGGTCGAGGAGTCGGCGGCCGAGGCGGCGCCGGCCGCGGGGCCGACCGAGGAAGAGTTGGCGGAGGCCCGGGAGGTTGCCGCGGAGATCCTCGGGTTGCCGTTGCCGCAGGAAGATGGCGCCGGCGAGGAGGAGCGGAGCGCCTGATCCGGCGCTCCGCCTGCTCGGCCTGGCGGCGCGGGCCGGAGGCGTGGTGCCGGGGACCGCGCGCGTGCGCGAGGCGGCACGCGCCGGTGCGGTCCGCTTCGTCGTCGTTGCGGCGGATGCTTCGTCCAATACGAAGGAGAAGCTGATGCCGCTCCTGCGGGCGCGACGGATCCGGCATGCGGTCGCGTTCGATCGCGATGCGCTGGGCATGGCGGTGGGCCGGGCGCCGTTGGGCGCGGTCGGCATCACGAGCGGGCGGCTGGCGGACCGCCTGGCCGAGATGATCAGCGGTGGACAGGAAGGCGCGGACACGACGGTAGGTTGAGTTCAGATCCGGAGGCGCAGCGGCCGTGGAGGCCGGCCCGGATCCAGTACGAGAGGTGGTGCAAGAGCATATGCGCGTCTACGAGGTAGCGAAGGAGTTCAACGTTTCGGCGGAAAACCTCATCCAGCTCCTGCGGGAGATGGGGGTCTCCGCGCGCACCGAGGCATCGCGCGTGGATGACGCCGTCGTGGCGCGGCTGCGCGCGCGTTTCGAACGGGAACGCCGGGCGGGCCACGACAATGCGGAAGAGGTGATCGAGGCCGTCATGGAGGACGCGCACACGAGCCCCCGCCGCCGCCGTCGTCGCCGTCGAGAGGAGGAGCCGGCCGCCGTTGCGCCCGCGGATTCGTCGGCATCGGCCGCGGCGGATGCGGCGGATGCGCTTGCCGGGGAGGAGGCGGAAGCGGCAGCGGAACGCGGCGCCGAGTTGGTGACCGCGGGCGGCGAGGATCCGACGGGCACGACCGTGGTCGTCGAGAGTCCGGTCGTGGAGCCGGCGGCGACGGCGGAAGCCGAGGAGCCCGTTGCGGCGGCGCCCGAGGCCGCGGAGGCGGGCGCGGAGCCTGCGGCCGAAGTGGAGGCCGAAGCGGAAATCGAGGCGGAGGCGGAGGGACCCGAGGCGGCGGCCGAGGTGGAAGCGGAGCCCGAGCCCGCGGAGCAGCCGGAGACGCGGCCGACGCCGCGGCGTCCGCGGCGCGTGACCGAGGGGATCTCGCTGCCGCCTCGTCCTGCGCCGCCGGCGCCGGCGGCAAGCGCCGGGCCTGGTGGGCAGGTGCGGATCCAGGCGGAGGGCTTCACGGCGGATGGCCGGCGGAAGAAGGAGAAGCGCCGCAAGAAGCAGCGGCGCGTGGACCAGGGCGCGGTGCAGGAGAACATCCAGCGCGTCATGGCGGAGTTGAAGGGCGGAGGCGGCCGCAAGCGCCGACACCGGCGAGAGGAGCCGAGCGCGCGCCAGGAGCGCGAAGCGGAGCGGGAGCGCATCGCCAGGGAGGAAGCTCAGACCATTCGGGTCAACGAGTTCCTCACGATCGCGGAGCTGGCCGACCTGATCGACCACAGCCCGACCGAGATCATTTCGAGCGCGTTCAAGAATCTCGGGCTGATGGTGACGATCAACCAGCGGCTCGACTTCGAGCAGATCGAACTGTTGCTGGATGAATTCGGGTACCAGGCGGTGCGGGAGGCCGAGTACGGCGCCGAGCTGTCCGAGGAGATCCGGGAGGATCGTCCGGAGGACCTGAGCGAGCGTCCGCCCGTCATCACGGTCATGGGGCACGTCGACCACGGGAAGACGTCGCTGCTGGACTACATCCGCAAGACGAACGTGATCGCGGGCGAGTCGGGTGGGATCACGCAGCACATCGGCGCCTACCACGTCACGCTCGAGGACGGGCGCTCGATCACGTTCCTGGACACGCCGGGTCACGCCGCGTTCACGGCCATGCGTGCGCGCGGCGCGGAGGTCACGGACGTCGTCGTGCTGGTGGTGGCGGCCGATGATGCGGTCATGCCGCAGACGGTCGAGGCGATCAGCCACGCCCGAAACGCGGGCGTGCCGCTCGTGGTCGCGATCAACAAGGTGGACCTGCCGGGCGCCGATCCGGCGAAGGTCAAGCAGGCGCTGCTCCAGCACGATGTGATGGTGGAGGACTTCGGCGGCCAGGTCCTCGTGGCGGAAGTCAGTGCGAAGACCGGCCAGGGGGTCGGAGACCTCCTCGACAAGATCCTGCTGCAGGCGGAGCTGCTCGAGCTGAAGGCGAACGCGAACCGCCCGGCGCACGGCACCGTGATCGAGGCGCAGCTCGATGTGGGGAAGGGGCCGGTGGCGACGGTCCTGGTCACCAACGGCACGCTGCGGGTCGGCGATTCGTTCGTCTGCGGCCTCTACGACGGGCGCGTGCGCGCGCTCCTGGACGAGCGCGGCAACCACGTGGAGGCGGCCGGCCCGGCGATCCCGGTGCAGGTGCTCGGCCTCTCGGGCGTGCCGCAGGCCGGAGATTCGCTGGTCGTGACGGATGCCGATCGGGCGGCGGAGATCGCGCAGACGCGTCAGCGCCTCGAGCGGGAGAAGCAGTTGCGGATCAAGAGCCGGGGCGTGCGGCTGACGGATCTGAGCAAGATGCTCGCGGAGGGGGAGGCCGCCCAGTTGAACCTGGTCATCAAGGGCGACGTGGACGGATCGGTGCAGGCGCTGTCGGACGCGCTCGAGCAGCTCTCGACCTCCGAGATCGGCGTCGACGTGATCCACCGGGCGGTCGGTGCGATCAACGAGTCGGACGTGTTGCTGGCGACGACGGCGGGCGCGATCATCATCGGCTTCCACGTGCGCCCGACGGCCGAGGCGCGCGCGGTCGCGGAGCGGGAGGGCGTCGACATCCGCCTCTACAACATCATCTACGAGGCGGTCGAGGACGTGCGCGCCGCGATGGAAGGGATGCTCCAGCCGGAGGAGCGCGAGGTGCTGCTCGGCGTGGCCGATGTGCGGCAGCTCTTCAAGGTTCCGCGGGTCGGCACGGTGGCGGGTTGTTACGTGACCGAAGGGACGCTCGAGCGCCGTGGCCGAGTGCGCGTGGTGCGCGACGGCGTCCAGGTCTACGACGGCGAGCTCGGCAGCCTCAAGCGGTTCAAGGATGATGTCCGCGAGGTGCGCGAGGGGTTCGAGTGCGGCCTGAACGTGGCCGGCTTCAACGACGTCAAGGTGGGCGACCAGATCGAATGCTACCGCGTCGAGTCGGTCGCCCGCACGCTTGCCGGCGCGACCGGCGGCGGCGACGAGGCGTAACGGTCGCCGTTGGAGGCATGTAGCCGGAATCGGTTGCGTGGTGGTCATCGGAGTCATCGGCTGGGAGCTCGAGGTGATCGGCTGCCAGTCGCTCAAGGAAAAGCGGCGGGTGGTCAAGAGTCTCAAGGACCGGCTCCACGACCGCTTCAACATCTCCGTCGCCGAGACGGGCCACCAGGATCTGTGGCAGCGAGCGGAGCTGACGGCGTGCGTCGTCGCATCGGCGCGCCGTCACGCGGAGTCGGTGCTCGGGAGCGCGGACGCGTTGGTCGGCCGCGAGGCCCGCGCGCGTGTGATCGACAGCTTTCGGACGTTCTATTGACGAGAGGCGGCCGGCCGCAGGGCCGGTCGTCGTTTTGCAGGGTGGCGTGGCCGCCACCAGAGGAGGGGAGAGGCGGATGGCCAGGCGGCGGATGGCACGGCTCAACGAGCAGCTCCGGCGGGAGATCGCCGAGATCCTGCACCGGGAAGTGAAGGATCCGCGGGTGGAAGGCGTCGTGGTGACCGGTGCCGAGGCCGCGCCGGATCTGACGACCGCACGCGTCTACGTGACGCTACCGGGCGGCGCGACCGGCGGAACGGAAGCGCTGGACGGCCTTCGCGCGGCGGCGCCGTTCATCCGCGGTGAGCTGGGGCGCCGGCTGCGTGTCCGCCGCGTGCCCGAGCTTCGGTTCCTCGCGGATCGGAGCCTCGAACACGCCATGCGGATCGAACGGCTCCTGGATGAAGCGTTGCCGGAGCGCCGCGGAACGGGCGCGGCCGAGCCGGGCGATGAGGAGGACGGTGAAGTCGATGCGCGCTGACCGCTCGGGCGTTCTCCGGGTGGACAAGCCCGAAGGCCCGACGTCGCACGACGTAGTGGCGCGCGCGCGGCGGGCGCTGGGGATCCGCCGCATCGGGCACACGGGCACGCTGGACCCCTTCGCATCGGGCCTCCTTCTCCTGGCTGTCGGCGCGGCGACGCGACTGGCCGAGTACCTGACGCGTCTGCCGAAGACCTACCGCGCGACTGCACGCCTCGGCGTGACGACGGATACGGCGGACCGGACCGGGGCGGAACTGGAGGTGTCGGAGGCGTGGCGCGAGCTGAGCGGCGAGCGGATCGCCGAGGCGTTCCGCGCCCAGACGGGAACGATCCGCCAGCGGCCGCCGGCCTTCTCCGCCAAGAAGGTGGCGGGCGAGCGTGCGTACACGCGGGCTCGGCGGGGTGAGGAGGTCGCGCTCGAGCCGGTCCCGGTGACGATCTGGCGGCTCGAGATCCTGGCGATCCAGCCACCCGACGTGCATTTCGAGGTGGAATGCTCGAGCGGCACGTACGTGCGCGCCATCGCGCGCGATGCGGGCGCGGCGCTCGGCGTGGGCGCGCACCTGACGATGCTGCGCCGGACGCGCATCGGGCCGCACGACGTCGCCGACGCGGTGGCGCTCGACCGCCTGGAGGATGCGGCCGCGGTACGGCGGGCATGGCTCGCGCCGGCCGACGCGGTGGCGCATCTCCCCCGCGTCGCGGTCGACGCGGCGGCTGCAACGGCGCTCGCACACGGCCGCACCCTTCCGGCACCTGCGGACGCTGCGGCCGGCACGCCGATCGCGGTCGTCCGGAACCACGAGCTCGTCGCCATCGCGGAGCGCGACGACGGACGACTCCGGCCACGGAAGGTGTTGGGGCGTGAGTGACGACCGCTCCGCGCCAGGGCTTCCGCCGGCGCTTCCACGAACACCCGGTGGGTCCGTCGTCACCGTCGGGACGTTCGACGGCGTGCACCTCGGGCACCAGGCCGTCCTGGCGGAACTTCGGCGGCAGGCCGAGCGGCGCAACGCCCGCAGCGTGGTCGCCACGTTCGAGCCGCATCCTCTCCGTGTGGTCAGGCCGTCGGAGGCCCCGGCGCTCCTGACCACGGCCGAGGAGAAACGCCGCCTGCTCGAGGCTCTCGACCCCGACCACATCGTCGTCCTCCCCTTCACGCCCGAGTTGTCGCGCTACACGCCCCGCCGGTTCGTCTCGGAGATCCTTTGTGACCGGCTCGACATGCGCCACCTCGTGGTCGGCCACGACCACGGCCTCGGCCGCGGCCGCAGCGGCGACATCGACGTGCTCCGCCGTCTCGGCAGGGAACTCGGCTTCGGCGTCGACGTGGTTCCGGCCGTGTGCCTCGATGGCGAGCCCATCTCTTCCAGCCGGATCCGCCAGGCGCTCGAAGCGGGCGCCGTCGTGGCGGCCGCCGAAGCGCTCGGCCGGGCCTACGCGGTGACCGGCACCGTCGTCCGCGGCGACGGCCGTGGCCGCAAGCTCGGCTTCCCCACGGCGAACGTTCGCGTCGCCGATGCCGACAAGCTTGTTCCGCGAGAAGGAATCTACGCCGCCCGCGCCACGGTCGGCGGTCGGACCTCGGGCGGCGCCCTGCACCTGGGGCCGCGGCCGACCTTCGAGGCGGCGACCCCGACCCTCGAAATCCATCTGTTCGACTTCGATGCCGACATCTACGGCGAGACGATGCGCATCGAATTCTGCGACTGGATTCGCGAGATCCGCGCCTTCGCCTCGCCCGCCGAGCTGGTCGATGCGATCCGCGGCGACGTCGCGGCCGCACGGCAGTCGCTCGGGCAGGGCAGCGCTTGCGACGGCCCGGAAGTTTGATTAGGATTCATGGTTACGCAATTTTCGCGGAATTCGCTTCCCGACCAGCACCGACTCTCGAGGAGGCTCACGAGTCATGGCGATCGACAAAGACGAGATCATTCGTAAGTACCAGCTCCACGCGACCGACCGCGGCAGCGCTCCCGTTCAGGTCGCCCTGCTCACCGCTCGCATCAACGAGCTCACCGAACACTTCCGTACCCATCCGAAGGATCACCACAGCCGGCGCGGCCTCCTCATGATGGTCGGCAAGCGACGGCGTCTCCTCGATTACCTCAGGCGAACGGATCTGGAGCGTTACCGCGCCTTGATCGAGGACCTGGGTCTGCGCCACTGAGGCGTCGGCAGGGGCGGAGACACCTCAGCAACAGGAATTCGCGATGCACAGAATGGAATGGATGTTCGCCGGCCGGCGCCTCGTTCTCGAGACCGGCCGCATGGCCAAGCAGGCGCACGGCGCCTGTTTGGTGCAATACGGAGAGACGGTGGTCCTCTGTACGGCGACGATGCAGGATACGCCGACGTCGCTGCCGTTCTTCCCGCTCACGGTGGAGTATCGGGAGAAGAGCTACGCTGCGGGAAAGATCCCGGGCGGGTTCATCAAGCGGGAGGGTCGGCCGAGCGAGAAGGAGATCCTCTCGGCGCGGCAGATCGACCGTCCGGTGCGTCCGCTCTTCCCGGACGGGTTCATGTACGAGACGCAGCTCTTCGTGAACGTCCTCTCGGCGGACCAGGAGAACGACGCGGATGTGCTGGGGTTGCTGGGATGCTCGGTGGCGCTGAACCAGTCGCAGATTCCATTTTCCCGGCCGCTGGCGGCGGTGCGGATCGGGCGGATCGAAGGGCAGTGGGTGCTGAATCCGACGTTCCAGCAGTTGCAGTTCAGCGACATCGACATCGTGGTGGCGGGCACGGCGCAGGCGATCACGATGGTGGAGGGTGGCGCGATCGAGGTACCGGAGGAGGAGATCGCCGAGGGGTTGCTCGTCGCGCACCGGGGGATCCAGGAGCTGGTCGGTTTCCAGGAGCAGTTCCTCGAGGGTATCGCGATTCCGAAGGTGGAGTGGGAGCGGGTCACGGAGGTCACGGCGGACATCCGGAGCCGGGTGGAGGAGTTGGCCGAGGCGCGGGTGGCCGAGGCGCTGAACCTGAAGGTGAAGAGCGAGCGCAGCCAGGCGATGGCGGCGCTGCGGGAGGATGTGACGGCCGCGCTGGCGGAGGAATTTCCGGAGCAGGAACGCGCGATCAGCGCGGTGCTGGCCGAGACGGAGAAGCGGCTGATGCGCGCGCAGATCCTCGACAGGGGGGAGCGTGCGGACGGTCGCAAGCCGGATGAGATCCGGCCGATCACGTGTGAGGTCGGCGTGCTCCCGCGGACGCACGGTTCCGCGCTCTTCACGCGGGGTCAGACGCAGTCGCTCGCGGTGGTCACGCTGGGGACGAGTTCGGACGAACAGCGGATCGACACGATCGACGTGCCGCAGGAGACGTCGAAGTCCTTCATGCTCCATTACAACTTTCCGCCGTTCTCGACGGGCGAGGCGAAGCCGGTGCGCGGCACGTCCCGGCGGGAGATCGGGCACGGCGCGTTGGCGGAGCGAGCGATCCAGCCGCTACTGCCGGCCTACGACGAATTCCCCTACACGATCCGGGTGGTCTCCGATATCCTCGAGTCGAACGGTTCCTCCTCGATGGCGTCGGTGTGCGGTGCATCGCTTGCGCTCATGGACGCGGGGGTGCCGATCCGGGCGGCGTGTGCGGGCGTAGCAATGGGGCTGATCAAGGAGGGCGACCGGGTCGCGATCCTGACGGATATCCTGGGTCTCGAGGATGCGCTGGGCGACATGGACTTCAAGGTCGCCGGCACGAGAGAGGGCGTCACTTCGATCCAGATGGACATCAAGATCGAGGGGTTGACGGTCGATATCATGCGGACGGCGCTGGAGCAGGCGCGCAAGGGGCGCATGCACATCCTGGACGTGATGGATCAGACGCTCTCGCGGCCGCGGACCGAGCTGTCGCGTTATGCGCCGCGGATCATCACGATCCAGGTGAATCCGGAGAAGATCGGCGAGATCATCGGGCCGAAGGGGAAGACGATCCGGAGCATCCAGGAGGAGACCGGGACCGAGATCAACGTGGATGACACGGGGCTGGTCACGATCGCGAGCGTATCGGCGGAGGGCGGCGAGCGGGCGCGAGAGATGATCTCGGGGATCGTGCAGGAGCCGGAGATCGGCCGGATCTACGAGGGGATCGTCAAGAGCACGACGTCGTTCGGCGCGTTCGTCGAGATCCTGCCGGGCACGGAGGGGCTCGTCCACATCTCGGAGCTACAGGAGGGGCGGACCGAGAAGACGGAAGACGTCGTGAAAAAGGGAGACGTCACGCGCGTCAAGCTCCTCTCGATCGACGAGAAGGGGCGCCTGAGGCTCTCGCGGCGCGCGGCGCTCGAAGAGGGGTGACGGAGGAGCGGTTCGCCGGGACCGAACTGCCGAACGGAGTGACGGTCCTCACCGAGGAGATGCCGGGGACCCGCTCGGCGTCCGTCGGGGTCTGGGTCCGGCAAGGCGCCGTCCACGAGGCCCCCGAAGAGCTGGGTGCGAGCCATCTCCTGGAGCACATGGTCTTCAAGGGGACGGCGCGCCGGAGCGCGCGAGAGATCGCGCTGGTCCTCGAGCGACTGGGCGGCTCGCTGGATGCGTACACGACGCGGGAGCACACGGCGTTCCAGGCGCGTGTCCTCGAGGAGCACCTGGGGCTGGCCATGGACGTGCTTGCCGACCTCGTGCTGCACCCGGCGCTGCGTGCGGCGGACCTCGACCTCGAGCGCGAGGTGGTGCTCGAAGAGATCTCGACGGTCGATGATACGCCGGACGACCTGGTCTTCGAGTTACACGCCGCGGCGCTCTGGGACGGGCACCCGTACGGGAACAGTATCCTGGGGACCCGGGAGACCGTCGCGGCAATGGACATCGAGCGGCTGGCTCGCGTCCATGCGCGGGGGTATCGCGGGCCGAAGCTGATCGTGGCGGCGGCAGGCGCGGTCCGGCACGAGGATGTGGTCGCGCGTGCGACGGATCTCTTCGGCGGCGCGTCCGACGAGGCGGAATTCTGGGCGGTCCCGGAGCCGCGTGCGGCGGCGCCCGCGACGATTCGGGTCGACCGTGCGACGGCGCAGACGCATCTGGTGTTCGGCAGCCCCACCTTCGGACACGGTGACGCGCGGCGCTATGCGCTGGTGCTGCTGTCGAGTGCGTTCGGCGGCGGGATGAGTTCGCGCCTCTTCCAGCGGGTGCGTGAGGCGCTGGGGCTTGCCTACACGGTCTATTCGTTCCATTCCTTCTACGCCCGTGCGGGTGTGACGGGCGTGTACGTGGGGACACGCCACGAGTGGGCCGATCGCGCGGAGGAGGTGGTGCGCGAGGAGCTGGCGCGCGTGGCGCGAGAGGGGTTGACGGCGGACGAGCTGGCGGATGTGAAGGGCCAGGTCAAGGGTCAGCTCGTTCTGTCGTTGGAGTCGAGCGGCGCGCGACTGCAACGGCTGGCGGGGTTCGCGCTGTACGGCGAACCGTTCCTGAGCCTGGATGAGCTGACGGCGCGGATCGATGCGGTGTCGCTCGATTCGGTCGCGGAGCTGGCTGCGGAGGTCCTCGATCCGGAGCGGCAGGTCGTGCTGCGGCTGGGGCGACCATCTGATTCACCCATCTAAGATCGACGATCAAGATGATTATCGGAGTTCCGAAGGAGATCAAGGCCAACGAGAGCCGTGTGGCGTTGGTTCCGGCGGGGGCTGAGGCGCTGGTCCAGGCGGGGCACGCGGTGCTCATCGAGCGAGGTGCGGGGGTGGGGAGCGGGTTCGATGACGAGGCGTACAGCGCCGCGGGTGCGGAGCTGATCGACGCGGCGGATGACGTGTGGAGCCGCGCCGAGATGATCCTGAAGGTGAAGGAGCCGATTGCCTCTGAATGGCCGCGGATGCGGGACGGCCAGTTGGTGTTCACCTATTTCCACTTCGCGGCATCGGAGCCGCTGACGCGTGCGGTCATGGAGTCGGGCGCGGTGGCGGTGGCGTACGAGACGGTGCAGCTTCCGACGGGAGAGCTTCCGTTGTTGACGCCGATGAGCGAAGTCGCAGGGCGTCTGTCGGTGCAGGAGGGGGCCAAGTACCTCGAGCGGTACTTCGGCGGGCGCGGAATCCTGCTGGCGGGAGTGCCGGGCGTCGAGCCGGCCACGGTCGTGATCCTGGGCGGCGGCGTGGTCGGTTCGAATGCGGCGCGGATGGCGGCGGGGTTGGGTGCCCGCGTGGTGCTCCTGGACATCTCGTTGAACCGGTTGCGGTACCTGGCCGAGGTGATGCCGTCGAACGTGGTGCTGCTGTACTCGAACCGGCACAACATCCTCGAACAACTCGAGAAGGCGGACCTGGTGGTCGGCGCGGTGCTGCTCCCGGGCGCGAAGGCGCCGACGCTGGTCCGGCGCGCGGATCTCAAGCGGATGAAGGATGGAGCCGTAATTGTAGATGTGGCGGTGGACCAGGGCGGGTGTGTGGAGACGATCCATCCGACCACGCACGAAGATCCGATCTACGTGGTGGACGGCGTGATCCACTACGGCGTGGCGAACATGCCGGGGTCCGTCCCGCGGACCTCCACGCTGGCGCTGACGAACGCGACGTTCCCGTACGCGCTGACGCTGGCGAACAAGGGTTGGCGGAAGGCGTGCCGCGAGGATCGAGCGCTGGCGCTGGGGGTGAACGTGGTCGGCGGCAAGGTCACGTATCCCGGCGTGGCCGACGCCTTCGACCTGCCGTATACGCCGGTCGAGGATGTACTCTGACGCCACAGCGTTCCGGTCGATGCTGGCGGAGTGCCGTGCTGCCGCCCCGTTGCCGTTCCCGTGATCTGAAGCGATGAGCGACATCCGTGTGCCGATCCGACGCCTGGAGAACTACCCGGCCGGCTGGCCGCTTCCGGAGTACGCCACGCCCGGGTCCGCGGCCGTGGATTTGCGCAACGCCGGCCCATCGGTGGTCGTGCCGCCGCTCGGACGCGTCCTGGTTCCGACGGGACTCGCGCTGGCGCTCCCAGCGGGGACGGAAGCGCAGATCCGCCCGCGCTCCGGGCTGGCGTGGCGTCGGGGCATCGGCATCCCGAACGCGCCGTGTACGATCGACAGCGACTATCGGGGCGAGATCCGGATTCCGCTCATCAACTTCGATCGAGATGCGCAGGAGGTGGGGCACGGCGAGCGCATCGCGCAGCTCCTGGTGGTTCCGGTCCCGAGGATCGTGTGGGAACCCACGGATACGCTCCCGGATACGGAACGCGGAGCGGGCGGCTTCGGCAGTACGGGCGCAATGTAGCGCCGGCGGCCGCGGAGCGCGCCGCGCCGCGGATCTGGCGGAACTCGTTCTCTTGCACCATGAAACGGCTGCAGTTAACTTGACTTCTCTCCCGAAGTGCGCGAGCGCGTCCTGCCGCCCGAGCGGGGGCGCCGCCGACTTTCCCCCTGGCTGGCCCCGAGGGCGGGGTCGTGGTGAGTTATGGCGCTGCGAAGCTGGTTCAACTCGGGGCGGCTGATCCCCGTCAACGACATCGCCGTGGACCTTGGGACGGCGAATACCCTCGTCTACGTGAAGGGCGAGGGCATTGTTTTGAACGAGCCGTCGGTGGTCGCGGTCGAGCGGGGCTCGAGCCGGATCAAGGGGATCGGCCTCGAAGCGAAACGGATGCTGGGCCGGACGCCGGAAGGGATCATGGCGGTCCGACCCTTGAAGGATGGCGTGATCGCGGATGTCGACATCACCGAGATCATGCTGCGCCATTTCTTGCGTACCGTGACATCCAAGCGGATCTTCCGCATCAAACCGCGCGTGGTCGTGGGTGTACCGTCGGGGATCACGGAACTCGAGCGACGCGCGGTCCGATCGAGTGCGGCGGCCGCGGGCGCGAAGGAGGTCTACATGGTGGCGGAGCCGATGGCCGCCGCCATTGGCGTGGGCCTTCCGGTGGACACGCCGACCGGCAACATGGTGATCGACATCGGGGGCGGGACCACGGAAATTGCAGTGATCGCGTTGAGCGGGATCGTCTCGGACACGTCGATCCGCGTGGGTGGCGATGAGATCGACAGCGCGATCGTGACGTTCCTCCGCAAGAACTACAACCTCCTGATCGGCGAGCCGACGGCGGAGGCGATCAAGATCCAGATCGGCTCGGCGTTCACGAGCGGCGAGGAGCGGGAGATGGAGGTCAAGGGGCGCGACCTCGTGAGCGGGATCCCGAAGACGGTGCGGGTCCATTCGCAGGAGATCCGCGAGTGCATCCAGGAGCCGGTGCAACAGATCGTGGATGCGGTTCGGCGGGCGCTCGAGATCACGCCGCCGGAGCTGGCATCGGACATCGTGGACCGGGGGATCGTGATGACGGGCGGTGGTGCGTTGATCCGGGGGCTGGACCAGCTCCTGACGCACGAGACGAACCTGCCGATCCACGTGGACGAGGAGCCGTTGACGTGCGTGGTCCGGGGCGCAGGGCGCATCCTCGACGATCTGGCGCGGTTCCGTAGCGTGTTGACGCAGTAGCAGTGGATTATTTCGAGGGGACGCGCAGGGCGAGGCGACGCGATGCCGCGCTGGCAGCCGTGCTCGTGATCGCGGCCCTGTTCGTCTTCTTCCTTCCCGGCGCCTACCAGGCGCCGGTACGCCAGGCGGTGCGGGGGACCGCGTTGCGGCCGTTCCTGGCATTGCAGGCGGAGATCGCGCAGCGGCGGGTCCTGGCGGTGGATGTGGCGGAGCTGAGGGCGCAACGGGACTCGCTGGCGGCGGTTGCGGCGGCGCAAGCGGCGCTGGCCGAAGAGAACGAACGGTTGCGGGCGCTGCTCGGACTGCGCGCGCGCGCCGAGCCGAGCTTCAAGGCGGCGCAGGTGCTTCGGCTGGGAGTGCCCGGAGCCGAGAGCAGTTTCATGCTCGACATCGGCGCGGCGGATGGGGTGCGGGTGGGCAGTCCGGTGCTGGCGGCGGGGGGTCTGCTCGGCATGGTGGTCGAGGTGGATGAGCACATGGCGCAGGCGATCGACTGGTCGCATCCGGATTTCCGGGCCAGCGCGATGACGCTGGATGGCACCGCGTACGGCCTGCTCGAGCCGCGACGCGGCGCATTCCGTGAGGCGGACCTGATGGCGCTCACGGGCGCGCCGTTCCACAGCGACATCGCGTCGGGGACGCGGGTGGTCACGTCGGGGCGGGGCGGGATGTACCCGCGGGGAATCCCGCTGGGCGTCGTCGTGGGGATCGAGGAGGCGGATACGGGATGGCGGAAGAGCTATCTGGTCCGCCCCGCCGTGCGGCCGGAAGCGGTGCTGCACGTGCTGGTCGGGGTCCGCAAGGATTCGGGGGGGAAAGGGGATTTGTCGCAACTCTGGCACGTCGCGGCGCCGCCGGACACGATGGATTCCGCGGCAGACACGGCGCGGCCCACCTCCCGAGAGACGCCATGACCGACGGCCGCTCCTGGCCGTTCTGGACGTTCATCGCCCTCCTCGCCATCCTCCACTTCCTGGTCCACCTGGGGCTGGGCGTGGGAGTGGCGGCGCCGGACCTGCTGACGGTCGCGGTGCTGCTCGGCGCTCGTCGGCTGCGTGGGTCGGCGGCCGCAGCACTCGGGTTCGCCTTCGGGCTGCTGCGCGATTCGCTCTCGCTGAGCTCGTTCGGCGCGGACGTGGTCTCCCTGACGCTGGTGGGGTACCTCGGTGCCCGGTCGCGAGACTTCTTCGTCGGCGACAGTCTGCTCTTCATCGGGATCTATCTCTTTGCGGGAAAGTGGTTTCACGATGTGGTCTACGACCTGATCGCGGGCAGCACGATGGCCGGTGACATGGTGGTCCGTTTGTTCGTGCAGGCGCCGCTCGCGTCGCTGTACGCGGCGGCCGCCGGCGTCGTGGCACTGGTGCTGTATCGCATCGTGGTCGGCGCGCGATGAGGCGTGGAGCGTCGCAGCGCCCGGGCGCAGTGCGAACGCGTTGCATGGATCCGTACGGAAGATGATGGACGCCTTTCACTTGCACGCGCGGCGGCGCCGCGCGCGAGGCGCTGCCGCCGTGCTGATGCTCGGTCTGGGGGGGCTGGGCTTCGTATTCTTCCAGACGCAGGTCCTGAAGAACACGGCGTACGCGCTGCGTTCGGAGGCGAACCGGCTGCGTCCGCTGCCGATCCCGGCGCCGCGGGGGACGATCTTCGACCGCAACGGTGAGATCGTGGCGGACAACGTGCCGGGGTATGCACTCTCGCTCCTGCCGGGTCCGCGGGATTCGCTGCGATCGGTCCTGGACCGGCTGGCGCCGCTGCTGGGTCTGGGCCCGGACCGGATCGATGAGTTGATGCAGAAGTCCCGGGCTGCGCCGGGCCGGCTCCTGCTGGTGGCGAACGACCTGACGTTCGAGGAGGTGTCGGCGCTCGAGGAGCGGCGCGCGCTGCTGCCCGGGCTCTATATCGACATGCGGCCGAAGCGGCGCTACCCCGCCGGCGACGCCGTGGCGCACCTCGTGGGCTACGTCGGCGAGATCAGCCAGGCGGAGCTCGAAGATCCGGCGTTCGAGGCGTACGAACCGGGTCAACTCGTGGGGAAGGCGGGCCTCGAGCGGGAGTACGAGGCGATCCTCGGTGGCCGGCCGGGTGTGCGCTACGTGGAGGTCGATGCGTACGGCCGCATCGTTGGACCGTTGGGCTTGCGGGAGCGCCGCGTCGCCCCGGTCCCCGGGCGTGACCTCCACCTGTACCTCGATCTCGAGCTCCAACGTTGGATCGCGCGGATCTTCCCCGACTCGATGCGCGGCGCGATCGTGGCGCTCGAGCCGGGGACCGGGCATGTCCTGGCGCTGTACTCGAGCCCGGGATACGACCCGAACGAGTTCGTCGGCGGCGTTGCGCCCGACCTCTGGAGCTCGCTGAACGAGGATGCAGCCAAGCCGCTGCTCCGCAGGGCGGTGACGGGGTTGTACCCACCCGGCTCGACGTTCAAGCTGTTCACCGCGGCGATCGGCCTCGAGCTGGGCGTGGTCGACGCCGACGCCTACATGCCGATCCCGTGCCGCGGGGGGATGCAGTACGGGAACCGCTACTTCCGGTGCTGGGAGAGCGCCGGTCACGGTTTCCTGGACCTGCCGGGTGCGATCCAGAAGTCCTGCAACGTCTACTTCTATCAGTTGGGGTTGCAGATCGGCCTCGACCGCCTGCTGTCCGAGGCCACCCGGTTCGGCTTCTCCGCGCCCACCGGGATCGATCTGCCGACCGAGGCGGCGGGTCAGTTCCCGGACGGGCCGGAGTGGTACCGCGAGCGGTTCGGCTGGCGCCCCACCGAGGCGGAGGTGTTGAACCTGGCGATCGGGCAGGGGCCGAACGCGCAGACGCCGCTCAAGATGGCGCAACTCTACGCCGCGCTCGCCGGAGATGGGCTCGTGCGTCCGCCGCGAATCGCCGCAACCGACGTTGGTGATGATGAGGAGACCCGGAGCCTGAGCATCTCGAAGCGACACCTCGCCGTGCTCCGCGACGGACTGCGGCGCGTGATCGGCATCGACGGGACGGCGCACGTCGCTTCGCTCGAGCACTGGGACCTTGCCGGCAAGACGGGGACAGCCGAGAACCCGCACGGCGAGGACCATGCATGGTTCGTCGGGATGGCCGGTCCGAAGGGCGGCGATCCGGAGATCGTCGTGGCCGCCCTCATCGAGTTCGGCGGGCACGGCTGGTTCGCCGCGAACTACGCCGCCAAGGCAGCGGACTACTATTTGCGACGCAAGCACGGGATACCGGTGGACACGATCCAGACGTTGCGGGACCACCTCCTCGCGGGGAGGCCCGTCCCCTGGGCAGAATGGCGCTGACACAACGACTCCGCTCGGCCTTCGGCGACCCGCTGCTGGTGATCCTGATTCTGGCGCTGTCGCTGTTCGGCGTCGCCATGGTCTACTCGGCCGGCCAGTTGGACGTGCCGGACCCACTGGTGCGCGATCTGTGGAAGATGCAGCTCGTGTGGCTGGGTCTGTCGTTCGTCGCGATGCTGGTCGTGCTCCGGGTCCAGGTGCGGTGGTTCGAATGGGCGGCGGTTCCGCTCTACGTGTTGTCTCTGATCCTGCTCGCCGCGACGCTGGTGATCGGCGAGGGACACGGCACCGCGCAGGGGGTCAAGAGCTGGATCGACCTGGGGCCGGTCATGATTCAGCCGGCGCAGATCGCGAATCCTGCGGCGATCCTGATGCTCGCCCGCGTGATGGGGAGTTGGCGCGAGCCGCCGCGCTCGCTGTGGGCGCTGTGGGCGCCGCTCGCCGTGGTGCTGGTGCCGATGGGGCTGGTCATGCTCCAACCGGACCTGGGCACCGCGATGGTGTTCACGGCGATCCTGGTTGCGACGCTGTACTGGGCCGGCGCACCGCTGGGCCTGCTGTTCATGCTGTTCAGTCCCGCACTCGGGCTGTTCCTCTCCTTCGAGACGTGGGCGTTCAGCGTGTACATGGCCGCGCTGATCGTCTTTCTGTACCTGTACCGCGTCTACCTGTGGGAGGGCGCGACGGTCGTGACGGCCAACCTTGCGGCGGGGACGGTTGCGTTGCCGCTGTGGAATTCGCTGGCGCCGTACCAGCAGGCGCGGTTGCTGGTGTTCCTGGATCCGTCGATCGACCCGCGTGGCGCGGGGTGGCACGTCATCCAGTCGCGTGTGGCGATCGGGAGCGGTGGGCTCCTCGGCAAGGGTTTCACGCTGGGCACGCAGAAGCGGTTGGCGTTCCTGCCCGAACAGCACACGGACTTCATCTTCAGTGTCATCGGAGAGGAGTTCGGCTTCGTGGGAACCGTAGCGGTGCTTCTGGTGTTCGGTCTGATTCTGTGGCGACTGGCACGAGTGGCCGAGCGGGTCAGCGACCCCTTTGCGGGGATCGTGGTGTTCGGTATCTTCGGCGCATGGTTCGCACACGTGGTGGTCAACATCGGGATGACGGTCGGGGTCATGCCCATCACCGGCATTCCGCTTCCATTCCTGAGCTACGGCGGCTCGTTCCTGCTGGCGACGTACCTGGCGCTGGGGATCGTGGAACGGATCGCGGCGGAGCAAGGGAGGGTCTAGGGTATGACGTGGTTTCGCAAGCCGAAGCAGAAGCTGAAGGCGGGCGATCGGCGGGAGCTCCCCGCCGATGTTTTTGAGAAGTGTCCTCGGTGCGGTGAGATCCTGTATCGCGCGCGGCTGGCGCAGAACCTCTTCGTCTGTCCGGCGTGCGGTTTTCATCTCCGCATTGGTGCGGATGACTACATCCGGCTGCTTCTGGACGAGGACACGTTCAAGGAATCCGATGCCGCGCTTCGGAGCGGGGATCCGCTGGGGTTCACGGATCTGAAGCCGTACCGGGAACGGCTGGAGGCGGCGGAGCGGAAGGCGGGGCGTGGCGATGCGGTGCGGACGGGGCAGGGGATGCTCGACGGGATCCCCGTCTGCCTGGGCGTCATGGACTTCGCCTTCATCGGCGGGAGCATGGGCTCGGTGGTGGGCGAGAAGCTCGCGCGATTGAGCAGGCGTGCACGGGAGGAGCGGCAGCCGCTGATCGTGGTGAGCGCATCGGGCGGCGCGCGCATGATGGAGGGGATCCTCTCGCTGATGCAGATGGCGAAGACATCCGCGGCGCTCTCGGCGCTGCACCGCGCGGGCGTCCCGTACATCTCGATCCTCACCGATCCGACGACGGGCGGCGTGACCGCCTCGTACGCCATGCTGGGGGATGCGAACCTGGCGGAGCCGGGGGCGCTGATCGGGTTTGCCGGTCCGCGGGTCATCGAACAGACGATCAAGCAGAAGCTGCCGGACGGATTCCAGCGCTCGGAGTTCCTCCTCGAGCACGGGATGCTGGACGCGATCGTGGACCGGCGCGAGCTGAAGGCCACGGTCGGCCGTCTGCTGCGCCATCTACTGGGACTTCCGGCGGCGGCCGGCACCGCCGCGGGTGCGACGAATGGGCGGACCGGCGTCGGGGAGCAGGCCGCCGATTGAGCCTGCCCACGTACGCCGAGCTCGTTCAGGAGCTGTTTCCCCGCCTGACCGGCGGGATCCGGTGGGGCACGGACCGGACGCGGCGGCTCCTGGCCACGGTGGGCGATCCGCATCAGCGGTACCGGACGTTGCACGTCGGCGGCACGAACGGCAAGGGTTCCGTCGCCGCGATGCTGGCATCCGTGCTGCGTGAGAGCGGGCGGAACGTCGCGCTCTACACCTCGCCGCACCTCTGTACCTTCCGCGAACGCATGCAGGTCAACGGGCGGCCACTCGCCGAAGAGGCGATCACGGCCGCCGCGCACCGGCTCTGGCCCGCGATCCGGCGCGAAGAGCCGTCCTTCTTCGAGGCGACGACGGCGATCGCGTTCCTGGC
>DASVCS010000080.1:0-8712 GCA_036381495.1 Longimicrobiales bacterium | reverse complement strand
CGGCTTCCACATCACGACCGGCCCGGCGGTGACGTACTGGAACCCGGCGAACACGGCGAGTGGCGACTACACGGTCAGCGCGACGTTCACCGAGCCGAAGTACATGAACCTGAACAACCACCCGCACCCGTACGGGATCGTCATTGCCGGCAACGACATGGGCACGGACCATCAGAGCCTCCTGTACTGCGCGGCGTACGGGAACGGACGCTTCATCGTCCGCGGCTTCGGTCCCGAGCCGTTCCAGCTCGGCGGCCGGCGGCCGCAGGAGAACCCGGCGGTGCACAAGGCGGCGGCGCAGGGTGAGCCGGTGACGCAGGAGATCGCCGTCTCCGTGAGGGGCGACAAGATCGAGTGCGCCATCAACGGCACCGTCGTGGCGAGCTTCAACAAGGCGGACGTGGTGACGGCGGGGAAGCTGAAGTCCACCGACGGCGTGTACGGCATCCGCTTCGCGCACAACACGGAAGCCATTGTCACGGGGCTGAAGGTGACGCAGCACTGAGCAGCGGAGTCTCCTGCGCGTGCGGGTGTTTCGTGCGCGCAGGATCCGCCCCGGAGCGGTTGTCACATCATCCCGGAGTCCGCCGGAGGGTACCGCCATGTTCCTCGACTCGATCAAGCGTATCTTCGGCGTGGAGCCGACCGAGTCGGAGGCGCGCCCGGATTCGGCGCCGGCCGCCGATCCGCTTCACCTGGCGGCGTGCGCGCTGCTCCTGGACGTCGCGTACGCGGATGGCGAGTTCACGGAAGAGGAGCGGGCGCACCTCGAGCGGACGCTCGCGCGGCACTTTGAGCTGTCGCCGGAGGACGGACGCCGGCTCCTCGAGCTCGCGGAGGCGGAGCGCCGCGCCGCCGTCGACCAGTACCAGTTCACCTCCGTGCTGAAGGAGGGCTACGACCTCGGGCAGAAGATGGTCCTCGCCGAGGTCATGTGGGGGCTCGTGCTGGCGGACGGCGAGATCGCCGAGCACGAGCATTACATGACGCGGAAGATCGCCAACCTGCTCGATCTGAAGCCCGGCTACCTCTCGCGCGCGAAGAAGGCGGCCGCGACCCGCTCGACGCGGAGCGGCGACGGTTGAGCCGATCCGCTCTCCGAGACCGGACCCCCGAGCAGGCCGTGTGGAACGAGACCGAGCGCGTCGTAGTGCGGCCGACGAGCCGACGCCTCGCGGGCGCGGCGCATGACGGCGGGGCCCCGCGCGTGGCCGGCGCCGCGATCCTCGCGGCCACGCTCGCCATCGCCGGCTGCGAGCCGATCGACCGCGTCCAGGAACGTTTCCGCGCGGCGACGGCGCACGAAGCCTACGCGCACGCGCTCGCCGAGGCCGGCCTGGCCACGACGGCGCTCGCGCGGGATTGGGCCGCCGCCGCACGCCGTGCGCTCGCCCGGCCGACGCCGGTCGGCGTGCCGTACCGGGAGACCGGCTACCTCCCGCCCGAGGCGCCGGCGGCGCTCGGCTACCGCATCGAGATCGGGCGGGGGCAGCGGCTGGTCGCGGAGCTGGAGTTCGAGCCCACAGGCGCGGGGGATGCGGTGCGCCCGGCAGATCCGCCGCTCGTCTTCATGGACCTGTACCGGCTCGGCGGCGATTCGGCCGCCGTGCCCTATCACGAGGTCAGCGCCGACAGCGGTGCGCTGCGCCTCGAGCACGAGCCGTGGCGCGGCGGCACGTTCGTGCTGCGCGTGCAGCCGGAGCTGCTCCGCGGCGGCCGCTACACGCTGACAATCCACAACGCCGCGACGCTCACGTTCCCCGTCGATGGGGCCGATGCGCGCGACATCGGCAGCATCTTCGGCGACCCGCGCGATGGCGGCCGGCGCGATCACCAAGGCGTCGACATCTTCGCGCCCCGCGGCACGCCGGCGATCGCCGCGGTGGATGGCACGGTCCGCCGTGTCCGTACGACGCGGCTCGGCGGCAAGGTCGTCTGGCTGCGCGACCGCGCGCGCAATCAGTCGCTCTACTACGCGCACTTGGACACCCAGCTCGTGCGCGACGGCATGCGCGTCCGCGTCGGTGACACGCTCGGCCTGGTCGGCAATACGGGGAACGCGCGCACCACCCCGCCGCACCTGCACTTCGGCGTCTACCGGCGGGGCCAGGGTCCGGTCGATCCGCTCCCGTTCCTGTTCGCACGCGACACGGTGGCGCCTCCGGTCCGCGCCGATCCAACGTTGATCGGCCGGTGGGCGCGCACCACGACGAACGGCGCGCGGCTCCGGAGCGCGCCGGGCCGGCGTGCGTCGGTCATCGCCGAACTGCCGGCGCAGACCGCGTTGCGCATCGTGGCCGCGACCGGTGACTGGTACCGCGTCCGCCTGCCGGACGGCCGACGCGGCCACCTCTTCGCGCGACTCGCCGAGCCGCTCGACGGCGCCGTCGCCGAGCGCGTCATCGCCGCGCCGGCCCGGATCCGCGCGCGGCCCACGGCCGGCGCGCCCGTCATTGACAGCATCGCCGACCACGCGCGTATTCCGGTCCTCGGCCGCTTCGGCGCGTTCCTGCTCGTACGCGCGCCGAGCGGGGCCACCGGCTGGCTCGCGACGGACCGGGCCGTGGCGGTGAAGGCGGCCGACGCGGACGGTTGAGAGGCCGCCGGCGCGCCGCGCCACCGCCGTCGACCCGCTCGATACGCTACGGGTGGAGTGATGCAACGGCCGGCCGAATGGTGTACGATTCGGGGCGACATCCGGGAACCGCGCGGGAACGGAGGCTTCCTTCGCGCGCCGCGCTCCGTGCCCCGGACGGTCACGTCCCATGCGCGGTCGCCGTACGCCGAGAGATCGGGCGACCGGCAGGACGAACGCCGCGCGCCGCCGGCGTGCCCCGACCCCAAGAGAATACGGAGGTCCCGATGCAGCGTGTCCATCCCGTCCCCGGCCGTAGTGCACCGCCTGCGGCCCGGACCGCCGCCGCCCGCTGCGGCGCCGCGGCGGCCTTCCTCTCGCTCTCGCTCTCGCTCGGCCTCGCCGCCTGCGGCGCCGCGCCGGATGCGGCCGATGCCGGGGCCGTTCGGGTCGCGGCGCCGGATCTGACGATCGGCGCGACGGATGGCGATCCCGCGTACCTGTTCGGTGGCATCTCGGGCGTGACCACGGACTCCGCCGGCCGGATCTACGTGGTGGACGCGCAGGCGGATGAGGTGCGGGTGTTCTCGGACGCGGGCGCGTTCCTCTTCACGATCGGCCGGCGCGGCTCGGGGCCGGGCGAGCTGAGCGGGCCGTGCTGTCCCGCATTCGGCCCGGACGGTCGGCTCTGGATCCGCGATGGCGGCAATGCGCGCTACAACGCGTACGCCGTCGGGGACACGGCGGCCGAGTACGTGACCGGCATCCGCATCCAGCACGGCGATGCGAACCGGTGGGCGCCGTTGACCTTCGACTCGCGCGGCAATCTGATCGACATCGGTTCGACCTCGGGATCGGAACCGATCGATTTCTCCCTGGTACGGTTCCACGTGAATTCCGCCGGGACCGTGGTGGCGCGAGACGTCGTGCCGGGGCGCTCCGACAGTCTCGCGGTGCACGTGGTGCTCAGGACGGTGGGCGGACGCCCGACGGTGGGCTACATCTGGCAGCCGTACGGGACGAAGCACCGGGTGGCGTACGCGCCGGGGGGTGCCTGGGCGGAGGCGCTCACGTCGCACTACACGGTGTGGTGGTACGATGCGAACGGCGTCCTGCTGCGGATCATCAGGCGTGATGTCGAGGGGCCTGCGCTCTCGGCGGAAGAGCGGCAGGCGGCGGAGGAGGATTTGCGCGAGAGCGCGCGCCGGTTCGGCGTCCGGCCGGGCGACCTCCCGTTCGATGTGCCGGAGCGCAAGGGGCCGATCGGGTGGCTCTACTTCGATGCGGCGGGTCGGCTCTGGGTCGAGCGGAGCGTTGCGGATGGCGAGCCGCGGCGCGCGGATGTCTATGGTCGTACCGGCGCGCAGGTCGCGACGGTCGAGTGGCCGGCCGACGTCGACCTCCGCAGCGGCTACATCGGGGATGGCGTGATGCTCGGCGTCGCGCGCGACACGCTGGGTGTCCAGCGGGTGGTGCGGTTGCGGTGGGAGGCCGCTTCTTGACAGTATCCGGGCCGTAGCCGAAGAATAGGTATCGACCGAGCCTGGGCGAGAGGGAATCTCCTTTCCGGAAAAAGGATAGACCGGCGTGGGTATCATGCAAGCGAACCTGCTGTCTCCACCGTTCGGCTGGGTCGCCGTTGGCATCCTGGTCGTCCTGGGGGGCGTCCTGTGGCTCCGCTCCCGTCGCGGGCGCGGGCCGGGCGGATCGGCGGTGGGCGCGTCGCCGGCCGGCCGGGGCGCCGGTGCACGCGCATCGGGTGCGGGGGGCGCGGCGCCGGATGGGGCGGCGCACCGAACTCGTGGGCGCGGGGCGGACGCGGGTGCGCCGGCGTCCGCGCGTTCGTTCGCCGATGTCGTCGGCACGAGCGCGCTCTGCGATGCGATCGCGGAGCGCGGGTGGCAGCGGCCGACGCCCGTGCAGGGGCGGGCGATCCCCCTCGTTCGGGAGGGGCGGGACGTGATCGCCGCCGCGCCGAGGGGGAGCGGCGGGACGGGGGCGTATCTGATCCCGGCGCTGGATCGTCAGGCCGACCGCGAAGGACTGCACACGCTCGTGCTCGTGCCCACCCGCGACGCGGTCGAGCGGGTTGCGGCCGAAGCCCGCGCACTCGCCGCGCGGTTACACCTCTGGATCGGCGCACTGCACGCGGGCGAACCGGCCGCGGCACAGGTCCGCGACCTGCGGGCGGGCTTCGATGTCCTGATCGCGACGCCGGGCCGGCTCCTCGAGCACCTCGAGGCCGGCCACGTGGATCTCTCCGAGGTCGAGCTCCTGGTCCTCGACGAGGCCGACCGGCTCCTCGAAGCGGTGGTCCGGCCGCGCGTCGAGAAGCTCCTCGAAGCCGTCCCCGCCGAGCGGCAGGCGCTCGTGTTCGCCACTGCCATCTCCGAGGATGTCGAGCACTTCGCCAGGCGCCTCCTGCGCGATCCCGTCCGGGTCGAGACGACGTCGTCGCCGGCCGAACCCGCGGGAGCCGACGCCGCCAACGCGCTGGACGCCGCGGACCGCGTCACCGGCACCGTCAAGTGGTTCAGCGACACCAAGGGCTTCGGCTTCATCACCATCGAGGATGGCGAGAAGGACTGCTTCGTCCACTACTCGGCGATCCTCGGCGACGGCTATCGTTCGCTCCAGGAGGGCGACCGCGTGGCGTTCCGCGTGGTGCCGAGCCCGAAGGGGCCGGAAGCCGCGAACGTGACGAAGCTCTAGAGCGGTCGCCGCATCACTATCGGAATCGCACGCGCCCGCGAACCGAGCGCAGCGAGCGGCCGCGCGGCTCCGAACCCGCGGGCGTGCCGCTCCAAAGCCGACGCACTCCCCCGCCTCGTGCGTGACTTCGAGCTCCTCTTCTACACGGTCGTCGGGCGCTCGATCTGGACGCGCGCCTCGCAGCGGACGGGAAAATTGACCGAGCTCGCGATGAAGCACAGCTCGTGCGCTCGGTCGTGGAGCCGCAGTGCGAGGTCGAGATCGGAATCGGCCGCCACGGTCACCGAAGGGCGGAGCAACACGTCCGTGAAGCGGCCGCCGCCGTCCGGCGTCTCGACCATGGTCCCGGCCGCCTCATCCGAGTAGCCCGTCACCACGATCCCTGCATCGGCGCAGAGGTGCAGGTACGCGAGCATGTGGCAGGCCGAGAGCGCCGCGACGAGCAGCTCCTCGGGGTTGTAGCGGCTGCGGTCGCCGCGGAACGCCGGGTCGGACGAACCCGGGATGGGCGGTTTGCCGGCGACCGAGATCTCATGGGATCGGTCGTAGCTTCGATAATGACTCGTGCCCTCGCCCCGATTGCCGGTCCAGACGAGCTGGACCGTGTAGCCGTGCTCGCCTCGATTCATGGGGAACGCCCGTCAATGCGACAGGATGGCGACCCAGGAGAGGAGCACGAACCCGCCGACGACGGCCAGTGCGGCGCGGCGCGATCCCTGCCAGTAGGCGGCCCAACCGGCCTCGCGGCCGCGCACGGCACGGACGAGGGCGGAGACGGCGATCGCCAGCGACCCCGTGATCGCGCCGATGACGGCCCAGACGGCCAGCCACCCGGAGAACGGCGCCCGCAACACCGCCGAGACGGGTGCGCCGGCCGTCGCCCCCATCACGACGACGTTCGCCATGTACATCGCGGGCAGCCCCACGGTCGTGAGGCCGGCATGACGGAAGCCGCGCCTCCATGCCACGGCGGCCAACTCGCGCCAGTCCGGGCGGAACGGGAACCCGCAGTGCGGGCACGCAACGGCGCGGTCCGAGACCATGCCGCGGCATTCAGGGCATTCGGTGAGGGCCATTGTTCCTCCTGGTTGCGATCGGGACCAGAGCGGCATACCCGTGCGTGCACGGTGCCGTTTCATACTTGCGACGAAGGCGCCGATCCCGGAGGTCGCCGGGGATCGTGCACCGCTCAGCCGAGTAGCGTCAGCCTACTTCTCGTGACCGGACCTCGAGCCCGGCCGCCCGGGCCCGCATCCGCCGGTGGATCAGCACGAGCGCGCCGGCCGGAACAGTCGTGAGCGCGAGGACCGTGAGCGAAAACGCCGGGCTGCGGCCTTCGAGGAGCGCGAGGCCCGCGCCGCCCGCCCCGAACGGGCCCATGATCGCGGTGGTGCCGGCCAGGAGAGTGGCCACGAAGCCGAGATGACGCGATGCGTCCACGCTCCGGGGCGCGCTGAACCCGGGCAGCAGCGCCTTCCACCGGTCGTAGTCCCAGCAGAGCAGGTAGGTGCACGCCAGGAGCATCAAGGATGTGACGACCGTCGTGCCGCCGAACTCGAGGGCGTAGGTCAGAACGAAGATGTTCAGGATGATCGGGAAGTAGATCACCGCTCCGACCGTCGCCGTCGCCGGGAACAGCAGCAGCACCCCGGCGAGGACCTGGGCCGCGCCCACGAACCGGTAGTACTCGCCCGTTTGCCAGAACGCATCGAAGTAGTAGCCGATCGGTGTGTCGACGGGGATGCCGGGCGCGAACGGCTCGCCTCCGGTCTTGCGCAGCCCCGCGTGAATGAAGCCGAGCGCGAGGAGTCCGCGAGTCATCGCGGTGAACCATCGCAGCCAGCCGTTCGCGACGACGCGGGCGTGCAGTCGGTCCAACGCAGCTTCAATGCGCGTCATGACATCATCTCCTCGGTCCCGATGGCCCATCACTCGCGCACCGCGTTCCGCACGGGGCAACCGCCGGACGCCCAGCCGCACGCTCCCATATCGCACAGCCGGCACAGCCACCGCACCGCGCCGGGGCCCCGCATCAGGCCGACGAGGAGGATGGAGGCCAGCTCTTCGAACTGCCGGCGCTCGGCGGGCGACAGCACCGAGAGCGCACGCTCCAGCGCACTCGCCCGCGCCGCCGAGACGCGCTCGGCGATCCGACGGCCCGACGCGGTGAGGAGGACGGTCGTCGCCCGGCCGTCCGCGGCCGGCCCGCGCTTCACCCAGCCGGCGGCCTCGAGGCGGTCCACAAGTCGGACCGTCCCCGACGACGTGAGCCCGAGGACGCGCCGCAGCCCATCGATCGTCGGGCGGTCCAGGAAATGATACAGCGCCGACAGCGCCACGGCCGCCGTCTCCGACTCACCGCCGGCCTCCGCGATCGCATCGAACGTGCGGTCCACCACCGCGAGCGACAACGCTCCCAGCAGGTTCCCCGCGCGATCCAGTCCGCCGACCCCGTCCCCCGACATCGATCGCCTACAACCGATAGTCCAGCTCGACGGTCGCCTGCGGGCCGTGCGGCGCCACGAAGCTGCCCTCGCCGCGCAACCCCGTCAACTCGCCCGTGCCCGAGCCCGGCACGACCGACAGCGTGGCACGCGCCTCCGTGCCGTCGTACGTTCCCTCCGAGCGCAGGATGAAGCTCCCCTCGCGACCATCGATCCGGCCCACGATCCGTTCGAAACCCACGAACACCGCCGTGCCGTCCGCAGCGTAGCACATCACGCTCTCCGATGCGGCCTCTCCCTCGATCGCCCCGGTGTAGCCGCCCGTCACGCTCGTCCGCGTGAGCTTCCCGCCATCATCCAGCTCGATGACCGGCTTCTCATCCCACGATTTCACCGTGTACTGCGCCGTCACATGCGTACCCACGAACGTACCTCCACTGCGATGTCCGAACGGACGCGGCATCGGCGCCGCGCCGGGTGACCATCCGCAGCGGAATTATATGAGTGAGTCACATAAATGCAAGACGCGGGGTCGGACGACACGGCGCGGACGGCCGGCGCGGCCGAAGATCAGATATCCGTGTCCGGCTGGCTCCTCGATCGCGCGACCGCCTCCTACGGCTCGATGTAGGCCTCGATCGGCCGCACCTCGGTGCCGGATCCCAGGCGCGCTCCCCAGTTTGCCGGCCGCGTCGTCGCCGATCGGCCGCGACCCGCCCTCACATCGTCGGGCCGCCGTTGACCATCCAGGGGATGCCGAAGCGGTCCACGAGCATCCCGAAGCGCTCGGCCCAGAACGTCTTCGCGATCGGCATCGTGACCTGGCCGCCATCGGCCAGGGCGTGGAAGATGCGCTCCGCGTCCGCCGGGTCGTCGACCTGGACCAGCACGTAGATGCCCTGCGGCTGGACGGACTGGCCGGGCGGCGCATCCGAGCCCATGAGCACCGCGCCGTCGGTGACGAGGCGGGCGTGCATGACC
>DASVCS010000079.1:0-13018 GCA_036381495.1 Longimicrobiales bacterium | reverse complement strand
CCGGTGCGCGACCAGGAACCAGAACCCGTGCGCCAGTGCGCCCATGGTCGCGCTGAAGAGATTGATCCGCACGGCCACCGACAGCCCCGTGGGCGCCAGCAGCAGTTCCCACGCCCGCGCCAGCACCACGAAGAGCGGGTTGCCCGGCGGGTGCGGAATGCCCAGGATGTGCGCGGTCGCGATGTACTCGCTCGTGTCCCAGAACTGCGTGCTCGGCGCCAGCGTCGCCGCATAGAGCGCAAAGACCGCCAGCGCCGCCAGCCCCGCCGCACCGTAGGGCGCACGATAGCCCTCCGCGGTCGCCGACCGCTCGAGGGGCGCCGCCCTCGTCGCTTCCAGCGTCTGCCTCATGCCGTCCCCGTCGATCTGCTCGCCCTCGCCCTCGCGGGCGACCCGAAGCCGTGTACCCGTTGTGCTCCGGCCCGTTCCCGGCCGGAAACCGTTCAACTTAACCGGACCCCGCCCCGCCGCTCAACCCCACCGCCGGCTTGGATCTTGCCCCGTTGCCCTCCGGATCCGCGTTCGGAGGTGACGCCATGCCCGGTCTCGACAAACGAAGCGCCATCTACAGCATGGCCCGCAGCGACCTCATGCACGAGATGCTCCGCGGCGGCCTCTTCGACATGGACGAGCACGACCGCGGCGCGAACATCGCGCGCATCGTCCGCGACTTGAAGGAGAAGTACCCGGAACTCGACGAGCAGATGGAACGGCGCCTCGTCGGCGAGGGGATGCAGCGGGCCTACGGCGACGCGACCTGGAACGAGGCGGCGCGCAGGCGGAGGGAGGGCTAGGGCTAGGGCTGGGGCTGGGGCTAGGGCTAGGGAAGACGGCCCGATGTCCGGGGGCGGTTCCCACGCCGCGCAGCCGGCCCCTACCGACCCTAGCCCCAGCCCCAGCCCCAGCCCTAGCCCGGGCGCCGAAGGCGCCCCCTAGAACAACCCCACCCGGAATCCGACCATCGCGAAGAAATCGTTCTGCATCTCGCTGTCCTCGCCCTCTTGCAGCTCGAACCAACTGATGTAGTCGCTCACCTCGGCGAGGAGGGCGAGGGGGCCGAGTCCGACATCGACGCCGATGCCGGCGTGGAGCGCGAAGTCGGTGCGGTCGTCGTCGAAGGCCTCGGCGAAGCCATCGTCCACGAGGTCGTCAGTGTCGAACTGGTAGACCTTCACGCCCGCGCCGCCGAGCAGGTACGGCTGAACCACGATGATGCGCGGGAGCGGCCGGAACACCAGATCGCCCGTGAGCGCGAGCAGCGTGGCGTCGGGCGCGACGTCGCTCGTGATCCCCTCCGGCGAGACCTCGGATGCGGTGGCGTAGTCGAAGTTCGCCCGGAGGTTCACGGGCGAGGTCGGCAGGTCGAGCTCGAGGGCGAGGCCGAGCGCGAGACTGGCCTCCATTTCGGCGCGAATGTCGCCCAGCGCGCCGGCCACCTCGCCCAGGTCGTTCGCCGGCAGGTAGGCGCCGATCTTGGGCACGAGCTGGAGATTGGCGCCCGGCGCCTGCGCGGCGGCACGGGCGGCAGGGAAGAGGGCGAGGAGCAGAGTCGGCATCAACACTCGGTGCACACGCATCAAGACCTCACGGAAACGGATGATCGATGGTGAAACGCGGTGCGCGTGTCGCATGTCCGCGCGACCCGGAGCCCGGAGCGGCGGCCTCGCCTCTCCGTCCGGTCCGCCGTGTGCTTCACGCCCGCGTGACCAGGAGCCCCCCTGTCTCGTGGACCTCGGCGCGCCACCCGGGGGGCAGCCACGTGGTGGCGCTGTACTCGACGATGATGGCCGGACCGGCGAGCCGGTGCCCCGCGAGGAGCCGGCTCCGCTCGTAGCGTCGCGCGGTGAGCCGCTCCCCGCGGTAGACGACGTCGTCTTCGCGGGCGACCGGCGGCGTCGCTTCCGTCGCGGCGGGGAGCGTCGGGACCGCCGGCGCCTGGACGGGCGCCGTCGCCTCGACGCGGAGCGTGACCGCCTCGACGGCCGCGCCACGCCGCGCATAGCCGTACCGCGTCTCGTGTGCCCGATGGAACGCTTCGACCCAATCCTCCGCAGGGACGCGCAGCTCGTAGCTCTGGCCGCGGTAGCGCGCGTCCACGTGGCGGCGTAGCACGAGGGCCTCCGCGGGAATCCCCTCCTCCGCCATCGCCTCCACCGCCTGCGCGTCGAGTTCCGCGAAGACGCCATCGAGACGCTCCGGCGTCGCATCGGCCTCGGCCAGGAGCACCGTGCGCGACGTGTCCTTGCGCACCGGCGTCGCCAGCATCCCGAACGCCGAGAGCACCCCCGGATCCGGCGGGACGAGGAGCGTCGGGATCCCGAGCCGCTCGGCCAACTCGACGGCGTGCAGCGCCGCCGCGCCGCCGAACGGCACCAGCGTGAAGTCCGCGGGGTCGTACCCCCGCTCGACGCTGATCACGCGCAATGCGCCTTCCATAGCAGTATCCGCCACGGCGAGGACGCCTTCGGCCGCGGCATCGGGTTCCAGGCCGAGACGATCCGCGAGCACGCGCAGCGGTGTCTCGACCGCGGCGCGGTCCAGGCGCCGTTCGCCGCCGAGGAACGCATCGGCCGGGAGTCGGCCCAGCCAGAGGTGTGCGTCGGTGACGGTGACCTCGGTGCCGCCGCGGCCGTAGGAGATCGGGCCCGGATCGGCGCCCGCGCTGCGCGGCCCGACGCGCAGTGCGCCGCCGGCATCCACCCAGGCGAGCGAGCCGCCGCCGGCGCCGACGGTATGGATGTCGAGGAGGGGGATGGCGACGGGGATGCCGGCGATGGAGAATTCGCGCGTGTGCAGTGTGCGTCCGGGGCAGAGCGAGACGTCGGTCGAGGTTCCGCCCATGTCGAACGTGATGATGTGGTCGAGTCCGGCCCATCGCGCGACTTCGAGCCCGCCGACCACGCCGCCGGCCGGTCCGGAGAGGACGGTGTGCACCGCCTCGCGGCGGGCGCGCGCGACCGGCACCGCGCCGCCGGCCGAGCCCATGACGCGGACCCGGGCTGCGCGCGACTCGCGCTCGATGCGTCCGAGATAGCGGTCCATCCGGGGCGCCACGTAGGCGTTGACCACCGTCGTCGCCGTCCGCTCGTACTCGCGGTACTCCGGGAGCAGCTCGGAAGAGAGCGAGAGCGGGACGTCCAGCGCCATCAGCGCTTCGGCCACCCGGCGTTCGTGCAGCGGGTTCGCGTAGCTGTGCAGCAGGCAGACGGCTACCGAGTCGACGCCCTCGAGCCGCGCCGCCAGCCCGTCCAGCTCCGCCGCATCCGGCGCCTCCTCTTCCGCGCCGTCCGGACCCAGCCGCCCCGCCACCCCGTGCCGGTCCCCGGCCTCCACCAGCGGCGGCGGCCGCGTCCCCTCGAGCGCGTAGAGCTGCGGCCGGTTCTGCCGCCCGATCGCCAGCACGTCCTCGAACCCGCGGTTCGTCACCAGCCCCACCCGCGCGCCACGCCGCTCCAGCAACGCGTTCGTCGCGACCGTCGAGCCGTGGATCAGGAGGAAGCCGCCCGTGTTGGTCGTCCCCTCGCGTCCTTCGCGATCTTCGCGGTCGAAATCCGCCGTTTCCGCCGGGGCACCGCGGAGTCCCAGCACCCGCCGCACCCCTTCCAGCACCGCCCGCGCCGGGTCGTCCGGCGTGGACGGAAGCTTCAGCACGGTGACGTCGCCGTCGCGCAGGCACACCACGTCCGTGAACGTGCCGCCCGTGTCCACGGCGACCACGGCCGAGGGCGTCCCCGCTCCGGCCGCAGCGCCGCTCGCGTCGGTTGACAGTCCAATCCCGTGCTTCGACATTCCGTTACCCCGATTTTCGAGCCCGCATCCTGACGAGCGTTTGCAGAATGCTTCGCCCCACGTTCGACGACTTCGTTCGCCTCGCCGTCACGGGCGACCTCGTTCCGGTCGCCCGCGAGTTCCTCTTCGATGCGGACACCGCGGTCACCGCGTACGCCAAGCTGGCGGCCGCGCAGCCCGGCGGCGATGCAGGGATCGGCGCCGCAAAGTCCGGGCGCTTCGGATTCCTGCTCGAATCCGTGGTCGGCGGCGAGAAATGGGCGCGCTACACGTTTCTCGGCACCGCGCCGCGCGAGGCGTGGCGCATCGAGGCCGGCGGCCGCATTGCCCGCTGGACGCCCGACGAAGGGTGGAATGCGCCGGAGCCCGCCGACGACCCGCTGGACGCGCTCGACCGGCGACTGCGCAGCCGCACACCCGTTGCCGTGCCGGGTCTGCCCCGCTTCTTCGGCGGCGCCGTCGGATACCTCGCCTACGACGTCGTCCGCTCCATCGAACGTTTACCGAGCCCGCCGCCGGACACCCTCGGGCTCCCCGACGCGCTCCTCCTCTTCACCGACGTCGTGCTCGCGATCGACAACATCTTCGGCCGCGCACTCGCCATCGCGCTCGTGGACGTCGCGGACGCGCCCGACGAGCCCGCGCTGCGGCGCCGCTACGATGAAGCCGCCGCCAAACTCGACGACGTGGTCCGCACGCTCCGCGAAACGCCCGCGCCGGCGCCGCTCTCCCTCGCCGCGCCCGATGCCGACCCGGCGTTCACCAGCAGCTACGCGCGCGAGCAGTTCGAGGCGGACGTCCGCCGGATCAAGGAGTACATCGCCGCCGGCGACGCCTTCCAGGTGGTCCTCAGCCAGCGGCTCACGGTCCCGTGCGAGGCCCGCCCCTTCGACCTCTACCGCGCGCTCCGCTCGCTCAACCCCTCGCCCTACCTCTACTTCCTCGAGCTCGGCGACGTCGCCCTCGTCGGCTCCTCGCCCGAAGTCCTCGTCCGTGTCGAGGACGGCCGCATCACCCTCCGCCCCATCGCCGGCACCCGGCCCCGCGGCCGCGACGACGCCGAAGACGCCGCCCTCGCCGCCGACCTCCTCGCCGATGAGAAGGAACGCGCCGAACACCTCATGCTCGTCGACCTCGGCCGCAACGACGTCGGCCGCGTCTCCCGCTTCGGCTCCGTTCGCGTCCCCGCCTTCATGGAGATCGAACGCTACAGCCATGTCCTCCACATCGTCAGCCAGGTCGAGGGCGAGCTGCGCGACGGCCTCTCCGCCGTCGACGTCCTGCGCGCCTGCTTCCCCGCCGGCACCGTCTCCGGCGCACCCAAGGTCCGCGCCATGGAGATCATCGACGAACTCGAGCCCGTCCGCCGCGGCCCCTACGCCGGCGCCGTCGGCTACCTCGCCTACGGCGGCCGCGCCATGGACACCGCCATCGCCATCCGCACCCTCGTCGCCACGGCGGGCCAGGCACACGTCCAAGCCGGCGCTGGCATCGTCGCCGACTCCGTCCCCGCACGGGAATATGAGGAGACGCTCGCCAAGGCGCGCGCGCTGCTCCGCGTGCTGGGGATCGTGCCGCGCGCCGGGTGAGTGCGGCCGCCCCCGACCCACCCACCCACCCACCCACCCCCGGACGGCGGATGATCTCACATGCGCGCTGGATATTCATTCACAGCTAATTCTTTGTCAAGAAACGGCTTGACAGCGCCGCGCCGGCGCACTATTTCATAGCCTTGATGTACCGCAGTACCACTCCATCCTCTCGTGTGCGAGGAGGCTGGTCCGCCGCTGGACCCGTAACGGTCCGGCGGCCTTTTTTTTCCTCATCGTCCCACAGCCAGGAGGTAGCATGAACAGATCGGTACGGCGAGTACTCATTGCGATCGCTGTCGTCGTGCTGTTGCCGACCCTGGTGTTCGCCCAGGGTCGGCAGGTCGGCGGTCACGTGACCGACCAGGCGACGGGACAGCCGCTGGCGGGCGCGCAGATCGTGGTGAGGGGGACCACGATCGGAACGCTGACCGACGGCAGCGGCAACTACACGATCCGCGTGCCGGAAGGGTCCAACACGTTGGTGTTCTCCTACATCGGTTACCGGACGGTCGAGGCCGAGATCACCGGCGCGGTGGTCGACGTCGCGATGGAGGTCGAGGCGATCGGCCTCGAGGGGCTGGTCGTGACGGCGCTGGGCATCGAGCGCGAACAGCGCAGCCTCACGTACGCGGCGCAATCGGTGAGCGGCGACCGGCTCAACCAGGTGCCGAAGACGAACGTGGTCAGCGCGCTCGCGGGCAGGGTCGCGGGCGTGCGTGTCACCAGCTCGACCACCCCCGGCGGCTCGGCGCGCATCGTCCTGCGCGGCGTGAGCTCGATCACGGGCAACAACCAGCCGCTGATCGTGGTGGACGGCATCCCGATCGACAACTCGGCGCCGTCGAACGACGGCTATGCGGATGCGAACAGCGAGTTCGGCGGCTTCGACACCGGCAACGCGGCCGCGGACATCAACCCGGCGGACATCGCGTCGATCACCGTGCTGAAGGGTCCGAACGCGGCCGCGCTCTACGGCGCGCGCGCGGCGAACGGCGCGATCGAGATCACGACGAAGACCGGGCGCGGCCAGGGGAGCACGGGCCTGGGTCTGACGGCCACGATGGGCATGATGTTCTCCACCCCGCTGCGGATTCCCGACTACCAAGACCAGTACGGGCAGGGCCAGTACGGCGAGTTCGAGTTCGTCGACGGCAACGGCGGCGGTGTCAATGATGGCGTGGACGAAAGCTGGGGCCCGCGCCTCGACGGTCGCACGACCGGCTGCGTGTTCGTCCGTAATGCGGACGGCGATCCCATCATCAACCAGACCCCGGCGGGCAACATGGTCGGCGAGTACGACCAGAGCAGGCCGTGCCGCCAGTTCTTCGGCGAGGGCCCGTGGGTGGCGCACCCGGACAACGTGCGCAACTTCTTCCCCCTCGGCATCGCCGGTAATGTGAACGTCGCGGTTGCGCGCAGCAGTGATCGCAGCAGCATGCGGCTGTCGATCGGGCGCAGCGACGACAACGCGATGTACCCGAACGCCAGGATCGCGCGCACGAACGTGTCGCTGAACGGCTCGACAGCCATCACCGACCGGCTGAGCGCGGAAGCGTCGCTCAACTACATCCTCAACGATCGCAGCGGTTTCCCCGGCACCGGGTACGACGACATCGCCCCGATGCAGGGCTTCATCTGGTTCGGCCGGCAGGTGGACCTCGAGCGGCTCAAGAACAACAGGACGCTCGATCCGAACGACCCGCTGGCGGGACAGATCATGGAGGGCAGCGGGTTCCGCACGGATGCGCCCATCCCGTACACCTGGAACTACACGTTCCACCAGAACCCGTACTGGGTCGCCGACAACATCGATAGAACCTTCAAGCGCGACCGCGTGATCGGTCACCTGTCTGCGACCTACAAGTTCAACGACTGGTTGACGCTGACCGGGCGCGCGGGTCGCGACTGGTATCAGCACCACTTCCGCGTCAACTACCCGGTCAACAACATCTCGCCCAACCCGCTGGGCGGCTTCATGGACCGCGTTCAGGCGCGTAGCGAGACGAACGCCGACCTGCTGCTCACGGCGAACCGTGCGCTGACGCCGGACATCGCGCTCACGGTGAACGTCGGCGGCAACATCCGGGCGAACGACTTCGATGACAGCCGCGGCGTCGTCAGCGAACTCGTCATCCCGGGCGTCTATACGCTCCAGAACTCGGCCGGCCAGCCGGCCACGAGCTACTACATTCAGAAGAAGCGGGTGAATTCGATCTACGGCTCGGCGAACCTGAGCTACAGGAACTGGCTGAGCCTCGATCTGACCGGCCGCAACGACTGGTCGTCCACGCTGCCGGAGGACGCCAACTCGTTCTTCTACCCGTCGGTCGGCGCCGCAGTGGTGCTCACCGACGCGCTGGGGATCGACAACTCGTTCCTTTCGTACGGCAAGGTGCGCGGGAGCTGGACGCGCGTCGGCAACGACACCGACCCCTACCAGCTCGCCGCGGTCTACAGCGCCGGAACGCCGTGGGGCGGACAGCCCGGCTTCACGGTGCCGAACAATCTCCCGAACACGAATCTCAAGCCCGAGCAGACCACGGGCTGGGAAGTCGGCGCCGACCTCGGCTTCCTCAATGACCGGGTGATCCTGAACGCGACGTACTACTCGAAGACGAGCACCAACCAGATCTTCGCGGTCGACATGGCGCCGTCGAGCGGCTACTCGTCGCGAGTCGTGAACGCCGGCAGCGTGGAAAACCACGGCATCGAACTCGTGCTCAATACCACGCCGCTGCAGCTCGACAACGGCTTCCGCTGGGACGTGGTCGCGAACTGGTCCAAGAACACCAACAAGGTGCTCGAGCTCTTCGGCGGTAACGACCGGGTGGTGATCGGCAACTACTGGGGCGTCGACGTCACGGCCGACGTCGGCCAACCGTACGGCAACCTGGTCGGGACGAAGTGGATGCGTACGGATGACGGCAAGATCATCGTGGACGACTCCACCGGTCTGCCCATCACCGACGGCGCCCCGTACGTGCTCGGGAATTACAACCCCGACTGGACCGGCGGGATCCGCAACACGTTCACGTACAAGAACCTGAGCCTCTCGTTCCTGCTCGACGGGCAGTGGGGTGGTGAGGTCTACTCGGTGACCAAGTGGTTCGGCCAGTATTCGGGCGTGCTCGAGGCGACGCTCAGGGGTCGCGAGGAGGACTGGTGCACCCCCGGCTTCGTGGTGCCGAACAGCGTGCGTGAAGACGGCACCCCGAACACGACGGTCGTGTGTCCCCAGGACTACTGGCATAACAGCTTCGACGCCAACGAGGAGGGCATTATCGACGCCAGCTACCTCAAGCTGCGCGACGCCCGCCTCGGCATCAGGTTGCCGACCGATTTCGTCCAGAGCCTCGGCTTCTCGGAGGCGAGCGTTGCGCTGGTCGGACAAAACCTGTTCCTGTGGGCGAAGCAGGACATCATCGACCCGGAGACGGCGTTCGATACCGGCAACCGTCAGGGCGTCGAGAACGCCCAGTACCCGACGGCGCGGCGCTTCGGTTTCACTCTTTCGGTGCGGCCATAACCAGCCGGGGAGAGACGACGAATGACGAACATCACACGCAGACTCGGGAGCGTTGCCGTGGTGACCGCCCTCGCGTGGGGCGCCGCGGCGTGCAGCGACATCACGTCCGTCAACGACAACCCGAACGGCCCGACGTCCGTTCCGCCGCCGTCGATCCTACCGGCGGCGACGCAGGTTGCGGTGAACCGCGTACTCGGGGTCGAGCCGAACCTGCGCGAGGGCGGGCTCTGGGTTCAGTACTACGCGCAGACGCAGTACCGCGACGAGGACAAGTACAACATCCGGCCCGGCGCGCCGAGCACACCATGGTCGACGTACACGGGTCCGCTCACGGACTTCCAGCGGATGGTCGAAATGGGCGAGGCGGAAGGGGTGCCCAACTGGTCGGCCGTCGCGCGGATCATGCAGTCCTGGCTCTTCGGCTTCCTGACCGATACCTTCGGCGACATCCCCTACTCGGAGGCGCTCGGCGGTGACTCGGTGGCGACGCCGAAGTACGACATGCAGACCGATGTCTACGCCGGGATCCTGAGCACGCTCAAGCAGGCGTCAGGCGAGCTTGACCCCAACGGGATCGGCTTCGACAACGGCGACCTGCTCTACGGCGGCGACATGACGAAGTGGCGCAAGTTCGCCAACTCGCTGCGGCTCCGGATGGCGATCCATCTGTCGAATATCGACCCGGCCACCGCACAGGCCGAGGTGCAGGCGGCGCTCGCGGATGGCGTCTTCGAAAGCAACGAGGACAACGCGGTGCTGATGTACCTGGCGGCGTCGCCGAACCAGAACCCGTTCTACCTGACGCAGGTCAGCCGTCCCAACGACTACGGGATGAGCAAGACGCTGGTCGACACGCTCACGAGCCTCGCCGACCCGCGGCTCCCGGTCTACGCATCGCCGAACGTGGACAGCGCGTACGTCGGGCTCCAGAACGGGTTGAACGATGGCGAAGGCCCGAACATCTCGACCATCTCGCGGATCGGGGCGCTGTGGTGGACGAATCCGGCCGCGCCGTTCACGATCCAATCGTACGCCGAGGTCCTCTTCATCAAGGCGGAAGCGGCGGCGCGCGGCTGGATCCCGGATGATCCGGCGACGCTCTACACGGAGGCGATCCGGGCGTCGATGACACAGTACAACGATGCGCTTGCCTCGGCGGGGCTGCCCACGATCGAGGACAGCGCGATCGATGACTACCTGGCGCAGCCGCGGGTGCAGTACAATCCCTCGACGGGACTCGAGCAGATCGCGCTCCAGAAGTGGATCGCGCTCTTCCTGAACGGGCCCGAGGCGTGGACGGAGGTGCGGCGTACGGGGATTCCGCACCTGGTGCCCGGTCCGCGCGCGATGCTCGGCGCCATTCCTTCGCGCCTGCCGTATCCGACCGAGGAGACGGTGTTGAACGAAGCGAACGTGGCGGCCGCGATTTCCGCTCAGGGCTTCAAAAACGCCAACGACATGCAGACGCCGCTGCGGCTCTTCAAGTAGGACCGCTTCCGATCGAAGCCTCGACACCCCCGGGAGAGTCCGCTCCTCCGGGGGCGTCGTGTGGGATGCGGTCTCTGCCCGACCGCTCACGGCGCCGATGCTCGATCGGGCCCCGACAGCGGGCGGTCAGCGCGCGTCGGCCGCCGCGTCCGACGCACGCTTCAGGAAGATCAGGATCAAGCCATGGCCGTCGCCGGTATAGCCCGGACGCTGCGTGAAACCGATCGGGTACACCTCGACGCGCCGGGCCTCGCTCGCGGGCAGCGAGGCCAGCGTGCAGGTGTCGGTGAGCCGCGTACCATCCACGTACACCACCGGGTTGCCCTCGCCCCGCAGACTGTCCGGACCGCGCAGCTCCACGTGGGGGCACGCGCCATCGGATCGGCGCACACGGACCTCCGGCATCGCCTGCCGGATCGCATCGAGCACGCTGCGCGATGGATCGTTGCCCAGTTCCGCGCCCGAGAGAACCCGCGCGTTCGCGCTCGGCCGCAGCGCATACGCGCCCGGAAGCGTCGAGCGGTCGAAGTGATGGCCACACCCCGTGCCGGCAGCAAACGCGGCGCCCGCCATGATGCAGGAAAGGAGCTTCAACATGTCGGTCTCCTTGAACGGTGACATGCTTCGGCGTTCCGGCGCCATCCCGGCGGGATGACCACCGCATGGACCGCGCCGTAGCTGCGCCGGACATGCCGCGGCGCGGAGCAAGCGGCGCGGTGTACGGCGCGGCCCAGCGGTCCAACGTCGTCGCACCACGACCGGCTCCGTCGGCATCGACGGCGCCAGCGGCCGGTCGGTGTGCCACGACCGTATGTTCGACCGCCCGCGAGCGGCGGCGACGATCCGTCAGCGCGCGGGCCGCGTGCGCAGTACGATGGCGCCATGACTGTTGCGCGCTCCCCACCGCATCGTGGCGGTGCGTGCGTCCACGAACTGCGCGGAAACCAGATCCGCGGCCGAGATCTCGCGGAGCGCATCCAGGCCCCCGAGATACGTGCCGTCGAGGTAGACCGCGATGGCCTGGCGGGCGCCGCTCCCGATCTCGAGGAGACTCTGGGCGCCGCGTGCTTGCAGCCATTCGGGGCGGAGTGCCTTCACGAGTTGGTAAGCGGTCCCGGCACCCGAGGTCCGGATCTCGTCGAGGGTGATCAGGTCCATCCGCGTCGCCGGTGGCCACCGGTTCCCGGACACGCCGGCACGCCCACGGCCCCCGATGAAGTAACCGGCGATGGCGCCGCCCGCGGCGCCGCCGGCGGCCCACGCGGCGCGGTTGATACGTCCCCCTCCGCCGGGGGCCGTGTCCCAATCACTCACGGCCACCTCGGAGGCCAGGAATCCGATGCCCGCGCCGATCAGGGCGCCGGCGACGATGTGCGCGGCGGATCGGAGGAACGAGGCGCCTGCGTCTCGTCGCTGCTGCCGAACGGCCGGGGCGCGGGGGATGCGCGGTGGGCCCGGGCGGAACGGCTCGGGGTCGATGGGTCCGCGAAGGCGGCCGGGGTGAAGCGACGGCGAAGCCGTCCACGGGCCGCGCCGGCCAGCCCGGGTGACCGGGAGGAGTGCCCGTCCGGTCGCAAGGGTGGGCGGCTGGAGGAGGTTCCGGTCCGGACCCGGGGATCTGGTCGGGGTGCGCTCGGGGCCGGAGGGCTGCTGTCCGGCAACCGTATTTGCGGCGAGCAGGGCGGCCACGGCTGCGAGCGCGAGTACTCTGACCATCTGACCCCTTCGGAGCGGGTGACGAACGGGCGCGAACGATCGAGCGGCTGCGGCGCCGGGGCACAGGATCGGTCGAGAGACCGAGTCGTGGCGTGCCGAGGCAGTCGCGTGGCGCGGTGCGGGGCCACGTGACGCAGAGCCAATATAGGATGTGCTCCCGGCGCCGGCCAGCCGCGTGAAGCGGGATCTCGAGCCGGCGCTACGACGCCCGAGCGGGCCCCAACACCGCACCCGGGCGTTGCATCGCGTACGACGAGAGCCGCGCCGAGGGCCCCATCCGTAGCCGCTGCCGGTCGAACGTCCGGACCCGCTCGTGCGTGACGAGGCTACGGGCGAGCCGCCTACGCCGAGCCGGGCATGCAGGGATCGCGCCGCGTCACCCCTCCGCCTCCTGACACGCCACGAGCCCCTTGAACAGCTTCTCGAAGTGCTCCGGCCGGTGACTGGCCGTGGCGCAGAGGCGCAGCCGCGCCTGTCCGGGCGAGACCGCAGGGAAGGTCACCGCGGAGGTGAAGATGCCGTGATCGAGGAGCAGCCGCTGCGCCCAGCGGTAGGCACGCCATTCATCGCCCAGGAGGAGCGGGACCACGGGCGTGGTCGACGCGCCGGTGTCGAAGCCGAGCCGCTCCAACCCTTCCTTCAGGATGTGCGTGTTCTCCCGCAGCCGCTCGATGTGCTCCGGCTCTTCCTGGATGATGCGCAGCGCCTCGAGCACGGACGCCGCGTTCGCCGGTGTCACGCCCGCCGAGAAGATGTACGGCGCCGAGCCGTGCTGGATGTAGATCTTCAGCGCCTGCGAACCGGCGACGAACCCGCCCGAGGAGGGGATCGCCTTCGAGAGCGAGCCGGTCAGGATGTCGATGTCCGCCGGGTCGATCCCCTGCTCCTCGCAGATGCCGCGGCCGGT
>DASVCS010000078.1:0-2944 GCA_036381495.1 Longimicrobiales bacterium | reverse complement strand
CGTCGCTGTCGCTGACCAACGCGGTGATTTCGGAGCTATCGGACCCGAGCGGCAAGATCGCCTTCGCGCTCGAAACGTCGCTCGACGGGACCGGCACGAGCGCCAATCGCCGGACGGCGCCGGCATCCGGCGTGACGGCCTTCGACAGCAATCCCAAGAACGTCGCCAACAACCAGAACCACACGGCCGGCGCGGCGCAAGGCGTCTGGCTGGAGTTGACCTTGGATCCGGGCGACCCGGCACAGGAGACCTCGTACACGCTGCGCGAGTCCGGCACCACGACCTGACTCGCCGGCCGGCGCCCGGCCGCGCCGGGCGCCGCTTTCGCCCGCGATTACGGAACGCCCAACGAGGGATCGACGATGACGACCAGCCCGCAGACGCTTATCAAGCAACCGGCGGAAAACCGGCTCTACGACTTCGATTTCGTGAACCTTTTGCCCGCGGGGGCCTCGGTGGCGTCGGTGGAGCATCTCGCCGCGACGCTCGAAGACGGCACGGGCGAGATCAAGCTCGGCACGCCCGTGATCTCCGGGACCAGGGTTCAGGTGCGGGTCGAGGGCGGATCGGACGGCGCCCTGCACAAGATCACCTGCCGGGTTACCGACACGGTCGGCAACGTGGTCGAGCAGGAGGGCCTTCTCAAGATCGACGATATCTGAGCCGCCATGGCGATCGACTTTGCGCGGGTCGCCAATGACGCATTCCGGGCCTTCGGCAAGCCGGCCCGCTATTGCCCGGCGGACGACCTGCCGCGCGACTGCACGGTCATCGTGGAGACGCCGGAAACCGGGGCGCCGATGATGAGCACCGGCTTTCAGCTATCGGCCAAGGCGCAAGAGGTGGCGCTGACCGCCGACGTGCGGCGCTCGGAGGTTCCTTGCCCGAAGAAAGGGGCCAGGCTCGAAGTGCCCGGCTTCGGCATCTATGAAATCGTCCGCGAGCCGATCTTGGACGAGGAAAAGCTCGTTTGGACGCTGCCGCTGACGGAGCTGCGCGAATGATTCCGGCACAGGAGCAGATCCTTCGGGCGGTCGAGGCGGCGATCAAAGGCATCACCGCCATTCCGGGCCTGACGGTCGCACGCAACCGCATCGAGCCGCCGAGCGAAGACGAAATGCCGCAGGTGCGGATGTTTCAGGGGCCGCAGGAAGACGCCACGATCTTCACCGGCGAGGACGGCTACGCACAGACGGTGATCTTCGAGGGCTGGGTGACCGGCCTGACCGAGCAAGAGACGCAACTGACTCGGGCCCGGCTGCAAGCGGAGATCCACAAGGCGCTCCATAGCGACGTGACGCTAGGCGGCCTGGCGCGCGACATCCGGCCGCCCGATCAGCCGTTGCCGGAACGCCTGGACCTCGAACCGGCGCCGACCGTCCTGGGCTTCGAGGTCGCTTACGTCGTCGAATACGCGACCGCCGAAGGCGATCCCTACACGCTCCTTTCATGACAGGAGGCCACCATGGCGAAGGACACCCATACCATGCCGAACGCCGAGCCCGCTGCGGCCGAGGCGGCGCAATCGACGCCGTCCAGGCCGCACGTCCGCAGCGGGTCCGGCGCCGCGATCCCGGCGGTGCCGCCGATCGGCGGCAGCCGCACCGCCGCGCAGGCCGAAGCGCTCGCCCGTAAGGCGGCCGGCGAGCCGGTCGCCGAGTCGGAACTGGCGCCGTGCGATCGGCCGAAGCAACAGCCGCGACGGTCGTGATGGCCGCGCCCGCGATCGCCGGCGGCGCGGCGGCGGCCGGATCGGTGGCCGCCTGCCAAGCCGAATGCGCCAGCTTCGCCGACGCGCCGACGTTCTTCGTCGTCGTGTCGGCCGGCGCCTTGAGCCTGGCGATCGCCGGGACGGTCGCTCTCCTGGCCGCCTGCGCGGTCAACGCCCTCAAAGGCGACTGACGCGCCGAACAGTCATTGCCCGAAAATCGCCCTTGGGCAAGGCGACCGCCGCGCCGTGAGGCGCCGCATCCCGAAGATGGAGCCCACGCATGTCGGACTATCGCATCCGAAACCAACTCCTTCTGGCCGTACCGGAAGCGGTGAGCGGTGTGGAAGAATCGCCGACGCCCGCCGCGAACGCCGTGCGCGTCCGCTTCCCGATGCAGTTCACGCCGAACCTCGAACAGCTCGAAACGGACTACGTGACCGGGTCGTTGTCCGGTTCGGCGCCCATCGTCGGCGGCGGCACGGTCTCAATGCCGTTCCGCGGCTTCCTGAAGGGCGCCGGCACGCCGGGCGTCCCGCCGGACATCGGCGTGCCGCTGCGCGGCTGCGGCTTTTCGGAGACGATCACCGCCACGCCGGTGACCGGCACGGCCGCGGGAGGAAGCCTCAACACGATCACGTTGGACGCGTCGGCGTCGTCCGTGGACAACTTCTACAAGGGGATGCCGATCGAGATCGTGTCCGGCCCGGGCGCCGGGCAGGGCTTTCGCGTCATCACCGGCTACGACGGATCGACGAAGGAAGCCACGGTGTACCCGGATTGGGCCGAGGCGCCCGCCGGAACGTCGGAATACAGCATCCCGGCGAACACGCTCTATCGGCCGGTGTCGGAGGGACTCGAGACGCTGACGCTGTGGCAGTATCAGCACCGCAACACCGGCATGAGCAAGCTGCGCCGGCTGAAGGGCGCCGCCGGGAACTTCACGATGCGCCTGGCGCCGCGCGGGCTGGCCGAGATCGACTTCACCTTCCAGGGCCAGCTCGTGGGCGCGCCCGAAGACGTGGCGAAGCCGGCCGACCCGGTCTACCAGCTGAACAACCCGCGGCCCTTCCTCGCCGCTCAGGCGTTCCTGGGCGGGCAGCCGGTCAAGTTCAGCGAGTTCACCTTCGACCTAAACGCGGATGTCCAGGCGTTCGACAATCCCGCGGAGGCCTTCGGTTTCGATCCCTACGCGATCGCGAACCGGCCGCAGCCGGGCGGACGGATCGTGCCGAA
>DASVCS010000077.1:0-23517 GCA_036381495.1 Longimicrobiales bacterium | reverse complement strand
GAAGCGGCCGCGAGAAAGCGACGACGACGCCTCGGGTGCGCAGGCGCGTGCCGGCGCCGGTTCCTGTGATCCAAGCCGGGAGGAGCGACATGATGACCAGGCAGAACATCCTCGGCATCGGACTGCTCGCCGTCGCGGTCGCCGCATGCGGCGAGGGCCCGACCGACGCGGAGGTCTCCGAGACGGAGCTCTGGCGCCTCGAGCTGGAGCAGACGGATGACGTGGGCTCGACGAGTGCCTATCCGCCCCGCGGCACGATCAACCTCATGCTGGAGCTCAACCATACGACGACGCCCGACCCGGCCTGTTCGGATGCGGCGGACCCGAACGCCACGACCTTCCTGGCGGACGCGCGGGCGCTGCCCTCCCGGCTCCAGTCGTCCGCGACCGGCACGGCCGAGGGCACCTGGAACTGCCACGGCTTCAGCGCGACCGTGAGCCTGAACGACGGCACGACGTACGAGCTCGCAGCGACGGAGTGGTGGGATCCCACAGCGGGGGCCTCGTTGTTCGAGTTGTTCAGCACCGAATTTTTGATCGAGGCGACGCCCTTCTATGGCACGTGGTCCGCCGGAGCGCGGCGCGGTTCGTTCGTCTTCAGCCGCGACGAGAACTTCGCCTATGACCCGTTCGATTCCTTCGTCGACGTGCTGGTGCAGAACCACCGTTCCGAGGCGACGACCATCGCGCTCGGCAAGACCTGGACCGTGCACGACAGCCTCTTCCAGAACGGCGTCGGCGAGTTCCCGAACGGCGGCGTCGATGTCACGAACTGGGCGGACGTACGACCGTCCGGGACGACGCATCTGAGCTGGCCGGGCCACGACTACCAGCGCTTCGGGGACGAGACGACCTACAACGACCCGAACCCGGTCTGGATCGACGATTATGAGATCTACATCGACGGCGTCGACAACATCGACGTTCGTGACGGCGAGGTCCTCGCCTATCATCATGGGCGCGACTATCACTGTTACCTCGCCATCGACCACCCCCCGCAACTGGAACTCATACTGGACGACGACGGCCTCGAGTGCGGCCGCGGCTGGCTGCCCACGGGCCAGATCAACATCACGCCGAGGTGGGTGTTCCTCCGCCCGGGCGAATCGACCCACGCCGATGTCGTCTTCCTCCCTGGTGCCGAGGAGTCCTACGACCTGAGCGTGCGCACGAGCGAGCCCGGGGTCTCCGCGACGCTGTCTGCAGACCTTGGGGTGGAGTACTCGCTCACCCTCGAGGCCGCCAGGAGTGCCGCGCGAGGGGAGCATGGCGTCATCGTCACGGCTGTCGGCAGCGAGAGCGGTGATGCCACTTCCTCCGCCCTCACGGCCAGCGTCTACGAGCTGGGGGTGACGATCGAGCCCGACACGATCCGGGTCGCGGAGAACGACAGCGCCACGGCCATCGTCCGGCTCGAGCGCGAGGGGCTGCTCGGCGTGGACGTGCGCCTCTCCGCGGACATTACACGATCACCATCAGCCGAGTATAATCCGACGCGGCCGTCGGTCGACATGCGCTTCGACCCGGCGGTCGGCTGGGGCGACAGCAGCGTCTTCGTCGTGCGCACCGGCGATGTGGTGGCGCCGGGCGCTCACTCGGTGAAGGTGTGCGCGACGATCGTCCCCGACTCACTACCGTCGCAGGACTGCCACGCCGCGGGGGTCGTCACGCTCATCGTCGAGAGCGAGCCCCTCTACGATCTCTACCTGGACGTCCACGCAAACTCTGAATTCCCAAATTTCGCCGCGGCTGTCGCGGTGGGCGACGCGGTCATGCTGGAAACCGCCACATGGGTGTTGGGCAACCCGGTGCCCGCCGTCGAGGTGCATGCTCCACTGCCCGTCGGCTTCACGCTGGACAGCGTCACGACGACTCAGGGTTCCTACGACGCCACGACCGGCATATGGACGGTCGGCGACATGGAAGTGGCCACTGGGGAGATAGTGAACAGCAGCACCCTTCAGCCGGATGACGCCAAACTGTTGCGGCTCTACGCGACCGCCGACTCGGCCGGCGCGTTCACCTTCGCTGCCGAGCGGACGGGCGCCAGGGACCGCGACGTCGATCTGTCCAACGACGCCGACTTCGTCACGATCTTCGTCACCGATGCGGGCGGCGAGCCCGGCTCGATCTCGGGGACCATCACGGTCAACGGCGAGCCGCTGACGGATGTGTCCGTCACGATCTCGGGCGATGCGACGGGGGGCACGTCCCCGGACTCGAACGGCCACTACAGCTTCACGGGGCTGAGCGCCGGACAGTACACGATCACCATCAGCGGCTACCCGTCCGCGATCAGCTTCCCGTCGGACTCGCAGGACGTGACGCTCGGCGAGGGCGAGGCGGCGACGGTCGACTTCCAGGGAACGGCATAGGCGCCGGCCCCATCCGCAACCACGCACTTGTTGATGGTCCGCCTATGAACCGACCCGCGCGCGGTGCTCGTCGAGTCTCTCGCGCGCCCGCCGTGTCTCCGGCGCTGCGGCGCCGCGGGTCGCGCGCAAGACATCGTAGCTCCGGACCAGGAGCGGCTCCGCCTCATCCGGGTGGCCGAGTGCGGACAGGCAGGCGCCGAGCGCGCTTTCGGCTTCCGCGAGCCGCCATGCCGGCGCACTGGAGGGCTGAGCGCGGCGGATCGCGACGGCCTCGCGCAGCAGTGGCTCGGCGGCGGCATCATCGCCCCGCCGGTGCAGCAGGAGACCGAGGGCGAGCGCGGTCCTCGCCACGTCCGGGTGCGAATCGCCGAGGAGTTCGCGCCGGAGCGTGAGTGCCTGCCGGTACAGCCGTTCCGCGATGGCCGCATGGCCGCGATCCGATTCGAGCGCCGCGAGGTTGGCCAGTGCGCGCGCGACCTCGGGATGACGGTCGCCGTACAGTTCCCGGCGCAACGCGAGCGATTCGCGCAGCAGTGGCTCCGCCTCATCCAGCTCGCCCTTCGCCCGCAACAGCAGCCCGAGGTTGTTCAGCGCCGTGGCGATCGTGGGATGGTGGTCGCCGAGGGTGGCGCGCTTCAGGGCGAGCGCATCGCGGTAGAGCGGCTCGGCGGCATCGAGGTCGCCGGTCCGCTCCAGCGCGGCGCCCAGGTTGTTCATGATCTGCGGCAGCAGCGGGTGCGTCTGCGGCAACACGCGGCGGGCGCGTTCGAGCGCCTCGCGGAGCGGCGCGACGGCGGCCTCGGGATCGCCGCGCCGGATTCGCAACGTCCCCAGGTTGTTGAGCGTATTGATCACATTCGGATGATCCGCGCCCAGCGCCCGCCGCTGCATCGCGAGACCCGCGCGATAGAGCGAATCCGCGGCATCGTACGCGCGCTGGAGCGCCCTCACGCCGCCCAGGTTGACCAGGTTCATGGCCAGATCCGGATCGTCCCCGCCGTGCAGGCGCCTGCGGATCTCGATCGCCCGTGCGTAGTACGCCGCCGCCTGGTCGAGATCCCCTCGGCGATGGAAGACGCCGCCGAGGTTGTTCAGCAGCGTAGCGATCTCCTCGGTCTCGCCGCCGTGCAGCCGCCGCCGCATTTCGAGGGCGGCGCGGAACCGGCGCTCCGCTTCATCGAGCCGCGCCTGGTAGACCGCCAGCACGCCGAGCATGTTCAGGCTCTCCGCCACGTCGACGTGGTCGCCGCCGTACACCCGCCACCGGAGCTCGTACGCGCGCAGGGCGAGGGTGTCGGCCCGGTCGTAACGGCCGAGGTTCTGATACACGCGTGCCATGACGGTCATGAACTCGGCCTGTCGCAGTGGCTGGCCGGCGAGTTCCCGGTCGATCCGGTCGGCCGCGCGGTCGAGCAGCGCCAGCGCCGTGATCGTGTCTCCCCGCGACTCGCCCGGGTCCGACGCCTGGAAGACGTCGACGAGGAAGTCCGAGATCTCTTCGGCACGGTCCCGCTCGAGCGTCAGTTCGCCCGCCTGCGCGCGGATCCGCGATGCCTGCACCGACGTGACCGTCGCGGCACCGGCCAGGAGGAGCGTGAAGGCGGCCGCGGCGGCCGTGCCGACGCGGTGCCGGCGCACGAACTTCCGCGTGCGATAACGCCACGTGTCCGCGCGCGCGGTGACCGGCAAGCCCGCGAGGTGACGGTGGATGTCGGCGGCGAGCTGCTCGGCCGTCGCGTAGCGCCGCTCCGGCTCCTTGCGCAACGCCTTGAGGACGATGTTGTCGAGATCGCCGCGGAGCCGGCGCGCGAGGCGTATCGGGTCGGTGCCCCGGGCGTGTGCGACACCGCCGGCGGCGTCGCCGGCCGCGGCACCTCCGGCGGCATCCGACGGCGCCGCGTCCACGCCCTCCGCCGCTCCCGCCGACCCCGTCGCAGCCTTCGCGGCCGCCGTTGCCCGCTTCGCCGCCCGCGCCACGACGGCCGAGGGCGGTTCCGGTTCCGTCTCGAGGACCGCCGCCTCGATCTCGCGAAGCGTCCGCCCGCGCGCGCCGTGCGGCGGCCGGCCGGCGAGCAGCGTGTACAGCAGCGCGCCCAGCGCATAGACGTCGGTCGCCGTCGAGACGACGTCGCCCCGCACCTGCTCGGGGCTCGCGTACTCCGGCGTCATCGGCCGGAGCCCGGCGTGCGTGAGCGACATCGCCGGCGCCTCGTCCGCGCCGCGCGCAAGCACCTTGGCGATGCCGAAATCGAGCAGCTTCACCGCGCCGTCGGCGGTCACCAGGATATTCGAGGGTTTGAGGTCGCGGTGGACCACCAGGTTGCCGTGGGCGTACTGCACGGCGCGACAGACGCGCTCGAAGAGGCGGAGACGCGCCTCGACCGGGAGCCGGCGCGCGTCGCAGTAGCGGTCGATCGGCTCGCCGTCGACGTACTCCATGACGAGGTACGGCGTGCCGTCCGCCGCGACGCCGCCATCGAGCAGCCGCGCGATCTCGGGGTGACTCATCGAGGCGAGGATCTGGCGTTCCTCGACGAAGCGCCGCACGCGGTCCTCCGTCGCGAACGCGTGGCGCACCCGCTTGAGCGCCACGCGATGCTCGAAGTGGCCGTCCGCGCGCTCCGCGAGGAAGACCGTGCCCATGCCGCCGTGGCCGAGTTCGCGGACGATGCGGTAGGGGCCGATGCGCGTCCCCGCGGCGGTCGGAGGCGCCGCGAGCTCGGGCTCGCGCGCGAGCAGCGGTGCGGCGAATTCGGCGGCGGGCGCATCGAGGAACCCGCCGGTCCTGTCGCTCGCGTGCAACAGCCGCTCGACCTCGGCACGGAGTTCCGGGTCCGTGCCGCACCGAGCGTCGAGCCAACGCTCGACCTCGTCCGGCGGGAGATCGAGCGCGGCATCGAACAGCGCCTGCACGCTGCGCCAGCGCTCCACGGATCCGTCCGCCATACGCCCTCCGGTGCGTGTCGTGCGATCAGCCGGGCGGTGCGCCGTCCGGATCGGGAGCGTCGTCGCGGTCGTCGAGCCGGTCGTAGAGCCACGCGCGGGCCTTGACCCAGTCCCGGCGGACCGTGCGCGTGGTCACGCCCAGCGCCTCCGCCGTCTCGGCCTCGGTCAGTCCGCCGAAGAAGCGGCACTCGACGACGCGGCTCTGGCGCTCGTCCAGCGCGGCGAGCTGTTCGAGCGCCTCGTTCAGCGCGAGCAGCACGTCGGCGCGCTCCTCGACCGCCAGCTCGGCGCGGTCGAGCGGGATCCGCCGCCGGCCGCCGCCCCGTTTCGCGGCGCCGTGCGCTCGCGCGTAATCCACCAGGATCCGGCGCATCGCCCGCGATGCGATGGCGAAGAAGTGTGCGCGGTCGCGCCAGTCCGCCCGCGTCTGATCGACGAGCTTCAGGTAGGCCTCGTGGACGAGCGCCGTCGTGCCGAGCGTATGGCCGGCCGGCTCCGCCCGCAGGTGCCGGTGGGCGACCGCGCGCAGCTCGTCGTAGACCCACGGCATGATGCGGTCGACGGTGCTCTCGTCGTCCGTGTGCAGGTCCAGGAGAAGGTCGGTGACCGGGCTCTGGGAGTCCATGGCGAAGTGATGAACAACGGCGCGCGGGGCGCGGCCGGGCCGTGCGTCCCGGTCCGCCGTCCACTCCCGTAGCCGGAAGCTACGACCCGGCGTGCGGCAGGGCAACCGGAACGATCCGGCGGTCCGCGCGGAGCGCGGGAACGCGGCCGCGGCGCGCCGGTCGCCGAGCCCTGCGAGACCTCGGGCTTGCTCCCCGTTCGAGCTCTCGATCGATCCGTCCGGGCGCGGGCTCCGCGAGCTTCCCCACCTGTCGTGGCTGATCACGGTGAACTCCCTGGCCAACGCCTCCGCCGACGGCTCCAGGTATCCCCCGTCCCCGCTTGCGCCCGGCACCGCGACGATGGCGGGTGCGGCTCCGCGGGCCTCGACGGACCGCTGCGCCTCGTCGGCATCGACCAATGCCCGCACGTTCTCCCCGGATCAGAGGTGGTAGAAGTAGGGGTCCAGGACCCGAACGGGGGTGATCCGGTCCACGGGCAGGTCGTTGCGCTGCGCGGCCCGGCGGATCGCGTCGGGCGTGGGCGCGTCGTAGATGCAGAACGTGCGGGTTCGGTCTTCGGTCACGTACGAATGCACCCAGGTCACGCCCTCCTCCGCATTGCGGCTCACCACGGTGTTGCAGGCCTCGGCGCCCTCGGCGTCGATCCGCATGCGCAGCCCGTCGGGGAAGCTGCGCTCGACCAGGTAGCGCGGCATGGCTGCTCTCCTCGTTGTGGGTTCGCCCGTGCGGGCCGGGCCGAGCGGAAGGCTCCGGCCCGCCCGCTCACTCCGCCACCTTCACCTTGAAGTTGATGGCGATCGCACACACGCTGGTGGCGTTCGCAATGGTCGGACTGCCCCCCTCGAGTCCGAACCGGTGTTCGGAGCCGGCGGGAGGACCGTCTTCCCGGCCGGTGAACGACAGCGTGCTGGCGGCCGTGCCCGCCTCGACGGGATTCGGGTTGAACGCCCAGGTCGACAGCACGAAGTCGGGCGCCGGATCCTCGCCGACCAGGCGCAACTCGATCGGACCGGTGAAGCCCGGCGCGCGATCGATGAAGACGGGCACGACGTCGGAGGCGCCGTGCGCGACTCCGACGGGATCGAAGTCCAGGCGCAGGTTGAAGTCTTCGCAGTTGGCGCCGGTGCCGCCGCCGCCGATGCTGTCGGTCGTGGCGCCGGCGGTGGCGTAGGCGCTGACACCGTGCTCGTTCACCGAGCGGATCCGATAGTCGTAGTGCGTATTCTCGACGAGTGAGTCGTCGGTGAACGTGAAATCGCTGTACGGCAGTGTGCCGCTCCACCCGTCCGGCCCCAGGCGTTCGAGCTCGTACCCGCTCGCCGTCGGCGTCGGCTGCCAGTCGAGGCGGATCGCCGTCGCCGACACCGGAGTCGCCTTGAAGTTGCCCGGCACCTCCGGCGGGTCGGGCGTGCCGAACCACGCCACCTGTTGGGCCGGGAACGACCAGGCACGGAGCGGATTGTCATCGGAACCGCCGCGGGCCTGGTACCAGGCGACGGCGCCGCGCGAGCCGAGCAGGAAGAGATCGCGGGTACTCCCCGAGACACCGAGCGCCTGTGTGTACAACGTGTAGGTGCAAGGCCGCCCGTCGGAGGCCGTGTCGGGCGCTACGCACTCCGGCGGCGGCGTGACTACCTCGGTATGCGACACGCAGGTGTAGGGCCCGAACTCGCCCGATGTCTCGCCCGGCTCGCACTCGCGCAGGACGGCGCGATAGATCCGCACCCAGCTCCAGGTCGGGGTGGGCCAGGAGAGCGCAACGCCTTCCGTCGCACCCTCGAATTCGGCGGTCAGGTCGGGCGGATCCAGGCAGCCGCCCGTACACATCACAATGCCCCAGGGGCTGAATCCGCGGATCGTGCCCGTCACCGTATGCTCCGCCTCGTCGTGACCGACCGCGCCGGCGAGCTCGAGCTCGCCGGCGGTCCCGAAGATCTCGGCGATCCGCAGGTCGGCGGGATCGCCGGTGACCCTGGCCGGGTCGTAGCGGATCGTCAGCTCGACGGGTTCCGCGAAACGCAAGCCGCGTGGGCCGAGTTCCCACGCCGTCCCGGGGACCACCGGGAGAGATGCGGGCGCGAAAATGGGCGTCGCCGTGATCATCACGGACGAGTCCAGCGCGCCGGCGGGGATGACCAGCGTGAGCCCGCCATCCGCGGCGGTGAAGGTCCCGCCTTCCGGGCCGATCGCCTCGTCGCCCGGCTCGACCGGGCCGTCGACCGGGTCCTCATGGCACGCACCGGCCGCCGCGGCCAGGGCGAGCAAGGGCACGAGTCGGCGCAGCGGTCGATGCATGTGCTCCTCCATGGTGGCTGTAATCGCGAGGTCGCGCCCCGCCCGTGATCCCGGCGACGGCGTCGAATCGAACGGGCGCCGCCGGACGGACCGGACACCGGACCACTAGCTAGACGCGCGACTCGGTCCCGGATCCGGACATCGGAGGGCGTGGGAGGGGGTGTGGAAAGAAGCGGCGCCGGTGCTCGCAAGGAGCACCGGCGCCGCCGAACGACGGACCGGTTGCCCGGCCGTTCCAGCGCGGTCCGCCCGCCGGCTCGGAGCCGCTCGGCCGCCCGCGCGCCCCGGACGCGCGGGTGCGACTCCGGACCGACGCGACGACCGTTCTAGCGCGGCTGCCGCGTCATTTCGGAGTCGAACGCGCCCGCGGCATTCGCGCGGCGAGTGGCCACGCGGCTCCGAACCCGCGGGCGAGCCGCTCTAGCGCCCGCCCGGAGACGACGCCGCGCGCGGCGCCGGCCGGCGCCACTTCACCGGCGCCGCCGGCTCGGCGAGCAGCTCGACGCTTTCCGTCTCGAGGAGTCGCAGTGCCTCCGCGACGGCGCGTTCGAGCTGCGGGTCGTGGCCGGCAATGACCTCGGCCGGCGTCTGTTCGACCGGGATGTCGGGCGCCACGCCCTCGCCCTCGACGGCCCACTCGCCGTTCAGGTCGAAGAAGCCGCCGCGCGGCGCGGTCATCCTGCCGCCGTCGATGAAGAGCGGCGTGTCCCAGATCCCGACGAGGCCGCCCCACGTCCGCGTGCCGACGAGCGGGCCGATCTCCATCTGCCGGAAGAGGTAGGGGAGCAGGTCGCCGCCGGAGCCGGCGCTCTCGTTGATGACCATGACCTTCGGCCCCCACAGCCCGGCCTCGGGGAGCGTGAACGGCGCGCGGTCGCCGACCGGGCTGCTGAAGTAGCCCTGGAGCTTGCGGCTCATGATGTAGACCATGTAGTCGGCCGCGGAGCCGCCGCCGTTGTTGCGCTCGTCGATGACGGCGCCCTTCCGGTCCTGCTGCGCGAAGTAGTAGCGGTTGAAGGCCTCGTAACCGGCCTCCGCCGTGTTCGGCAGCCAGACGTAGGCCAGCCGGCCGTCGGAGAGCTCGTCCACCTTGCGGCGGTTGGCCTCGATCCAGGCGCGGGTGCGCAACCCGCCTTCGCTGCGCGTGGGCACGACCACGACCTCATGGGCGCCCTCCGTGGTGGGCCGGTCGTTCACGAGCAGGACGGTCTGCCGGTCGGCGGTCCCTTCGAGCAGCCGGTAGGGATTGTCCGGCACCCGCAGATCGACGCCGTTGATGGCCAGGATGTAGTCGCCCTCCGAGACGTCGATCCCGGGACCGCTCAGCGGGGCGCGCAGCTCCGGGTTCCAGCTCTCGCCCGTGTAGATCCTGCGGATGCGGTACCGCCCCTGACTCGCCTCGAGGTCCGCGCCGAGCAGCCCGGTCGGCACCGCCTCGATGTCCGGGAAGTCTCCGCCGGAGGTGTACGAGTGCCCGATCGAGACTTCACCGCCCAGGATGTCGAGCACGTAGTTCAGGTCCGAGCGGTGCCGCACGTGCTCGATCCACGGACGGTACCATTCGTAGATCTGGTCCCACGGCGCGCCGTGCACGTTGTCGACGTAGAGGTAGTCCCGCTGGAAGCGCCAACCCTCGCGGAAGATCTGCCGCCACTCGGCGCGCGGATCCAGCTTCATGCGCAGCCCGTTCAGCGCGAGCGCGCCATCGCCGACCTTGGCCGAGCCCTTCGTGTCCACGATCCCCCAGCGCGTGCCGCTGCGGTAGAGCAGCTTCTTACGGTCCTTCGAGAGACTCGCCGTCTGGATCGGCGAGAGGAAGGTCTCCGCCTCGCGCTTCTCGAAGGTGTAGCGGTGGAGCGTCAGCCCCTGCTCGTTCGGGATGCGCTCCGCGTAGAAGATCGTGCCCGCGGGCCCCGCGAGCAGCCCCACGTAGTCCCGCTCCGGCACGCCAAGCGCCAGGATCCGCTGGTCCAGCCCCTCGAAGTCGATGCGGACGACGACGTCGCCGCCCCCGGCGCCGCGGCCCGCCCCGCCTTCGTCGCCTTCATCGCCCTCGTCGCCCTGCGAAGCGGAATCCGCGCGCGTGGCCGGCTCCTCATCGCTGCGCGGCAGCAGCGGCGAGGGCTCGTCCGCGGCGAGCACGGCCAGGTAGACCGCGCGGCTGACCGGGCGGTCGTACGAGCTCATGTCCAGCCAGCCGACGTTGAGCGCGAAGTCCGTGCTGGCCAGGAAGTAGAGGTACTTGCCGCTCGCATCCCACGCGGGGCTGATCGCGTCCGCCATGCCGTCCGTGACCTGGTGCGTCTCGCCCGTCGCCACGTCGTGCACGAAGATCGCGCGCAGGTGGCTGTCCAGCCGCCGCGCGTACGCGATCCAGCGCGAGTCCGGCGACCAGACCGGCTCCATGCTGCGCTCGGGGTACGCATGCCGCTCGGTGTCCACCTTCGTCGCCTCGCCCGACTCGACATCCACGTACCACAGATTCATGTCCGCGTCGGTGTACGCGATGTAGCGGCCGTCGGGCGACCACTGGGGCCGGTAGTAGAACGTCGGGTTCGGCAGTGCGATCACGCGCGGCTCTTCGAGCGCCTTCTGGTCCCGGATCACGAGCCGGTACTCGCCGCTCGCATCCGAGAACCACGCGATGCGCGAGCCGTCGGGCGACCAGACCGGAAACCGGTCCGCCGCCCCCGAACTCGTCGAGAGGTTCCGCCAGTCGCCGTGCTCCGCCGGCACCGTGAAGATCTCGCCCCGCGCCTCGAAGACCGCACGCTTCCCCGTCGGCGAGAGCGACGCGTTCGCGATGCGCCGCGGCTCGATCTCGACCCAGCGCGGCCGCGCCCAGTTCATGTCGCCGCGCACCTCGATCTCGAGACGGCGCGTCTCATCCGTCGCCGGGTCCAGCAGGTGCAGCCAGCCGCCCTGCTCGTAGACGATCACGCCGCCGCCCGCGTCCAGGCTCTTCACGTCGAAGTCCGTGTGGAACGTGCGCTGCCGCAGCTCGCCCGTGCGCGGGTCGAACGACCAGATGTTGCTCGCCCAGTCGCGCTCGGAGAGGAAGTAGACGACGCCGTCGAGCCAGACCGGCTCCATCTGGCGCTCGCCATCCCACGGCGCCGTCACGAGCGAATAGTCGTCCATGCTCACGATCCGGATCGGCTGCGCCTGGCCGCCCCGGTAGTTGCGCCACTCGGGATCGAAGAAGCCGAACTCCTGGTACGCCACGAAGCGGCCGTCCGCCGAGAGCTCGCCGGTCCACGCCTGTGGGATCGCGAGCGCCTCGGGGAGGCCGCCGTCGATCGGCACCGTGAAGAACTTGCGGCGCGCCGTGGGGTGCCCTTCGCGGCCCGAGCTGAACAGCACTGCCGAGCCGTCCGGCGTCCACCCCTGCACGATGTCCGCGCCCGGGTGCCACGTCAGGCGCCGCGGCTGGCCGCCTTCCGCCGGGATCACGTACACATCGGCGTTGCCGCCGTACTCCCCCGTGAACGCGATGTGGCGCCCATCCGGCGAGAAGTGCGGCATGGTCTCCTCACCCTCGTGGCTCGTGAGCCGCCGCGCCTCGCCGCCCTCCCGACCCACGATCCAGAGATCGTTCGCGTAGACGAACACGATGTGCGTGTCGCTCACGGTCGGCTCGCGCAACAGCCGCGTGCCCTGCGCGGCCGCGGCCGTCGCGAGCACGAAGAGCGCGATGATCGAGACGAGAAAGGCGGCGAGGCGGAAGGCGGCGGCGCAGCGCGCGCCCCCGCGCGAGACGAGCGGGTTCATTGTCGCTCCCGTGCTTCGGGGAAAACTGGAGCCGCGGCCGGCGCCGACGGGCGGCCGCCGACCGGGCCGGCGGACGTTGGAGAACGCTGCGGACATAATACCCGGGCGGGTCGCGACGCGCGAGGGTTCGTTGCGGACCAGGCCCCGTTTCCGTTCGTTGCGGACCAGGCCCCGTTTCCCGGTCTTGCTCCAAATTGCCATGCAGGGTAGCCGGGACGCGGGGGGATTGGGGGCGCCGTGCCCGCGGCGGGGCGGAAAGCACGCGCCATTCCCATGCCGGGTCGGGCCGATTCCGAGAAACGGGGCCTGGTCCGCCTATGAGGCGAAACGGGGCCTGGTCCGCCTATGAGGCGGGTCCGCCTATGAGGCGGGGCAGTGCCCGGTCAGGGCGACGGCGGGCGAGCCGGAGGCGCGGCAGGCTGCGCCGCCGGAGGCTGCGCCGGCGCTGCGGGCGCCGCGGGCGCTGCGGGCGTTGCCGGGGCGGGGCGCGGGCGGAGCTGCCGGTCGATCTCATCCAGGATCGCCGTCAGCCGGTTGACGATGCCGACCACGTCGCGGTCCGTCGCGGTGGCCTGTACGCCCAACGACCGGAACCCGTCCAGCACGTAAGTGAGTGCGAGGCTGCGGTTGGTGATCTGTGTGTTGAACTGCCGTCGCTCCTGATCGAAGACGTACTTCTCCTCGATCACGTGTGCCATGATCTCCTGGGCGCCCTGTCGCGCGTAATCGGCTGGCGGCGTCAGATGGCGTCGTTGCAGGTCCAGCTCGATGAAGATCTCGAGCTCGGCCAGGAGTCGTGCGTGGTTCGGGTGCCCGCGGGCGATCCGGCGGTAGTTCATCAGCGCCGCCATGTGCGGGGACGGCGGGTTGGTGGGAAGCAGATCCTCCATGAAGAGAAGCATGTGCAGCCCTTCGTGATACAGGCTCGCCGCGAGCGAGCCGCCACCCGAGGTCGGCATCGGGGAGGCGATCCTCATGACCATGTTCGCGACCATTGTCCTCGCGTTGCCCGCGCCCGTGAGCGAGGGCGTACCGCCGTCGAACTCGGCGAACCTGCCGGCCGGGAGGGACGTGAACTGGACGTCGAGATTGAAGGTGAACCGCAGCGTCACGGGCGGTGTGTCCGTGGTGGTCAGTTGGCCGGTCTTGATGGGAGTCGGGCCCGCGCCCGGTGTGACGGCCGCGAGATAACGGTGGAGCGTCGCGTTGATGTTCTGGAGCTGGGCTACGGCCTGGCTGTACGCGGCCCTCGTTGCCGCCGTCCGGGCCGCCATGAGGGGGCCGCCGTATTCGATGATGACGCCGGGATTCGGCAGGGGAAAACGCTGGATGCGCGGCGCGGCGAGCCGGCGGGCCGACGCCGACGTCGCCGCCGACGGCAGATGCGGCGCGGCCTCGGGCCGGCCGCCGCTCCCCGTCCGAAACCCCGTGCCCGCGACGGCACGCGCCGCCCGATCCGCCTCCCGCTCGTCGCTGTCGGCATCCCGGCCGATCGGCAATCTCGCCGGCAGCCCGCCGCGCACCTCGCCCTGCTGCACCGTGTGCACCAGCTCGTGGGCGAGGAGCCGGAGCCCCGGTTGCGATGTGGGCTCGTATTCGCGCCTGTTGAAGACGACGTCCCGCCCTACGGTGAACGCGCGCGCGTTCAACGCGGCGGCCGCCGCCTCCGCCTCGGGTCCGGTGTGCACCCGGACCTCGCCGAAGTCGTGGCCGAGCCGCGCCTCGAGGAGCGCGCGTGTGGCCGGAGCCAGCGGCCGGCCGGGCGCGGCGAGCGCCTCGCGCACCGCCGGCGGCGTTTCCGCGGCGCCCGACCGGTCCGCCGCGCGGCGACCGGAGTCCGGCGCCGGTCGCCGCGACCGCGCCAGGACGGATGCCGCCGCTCGATTCCCGATCGCCGTTTGCAGCGACAACAGGGGGGCGGTCGCCGGCGCGGCCGCGGCCGCGTGCCGAACCCGATCCGCGGACGTCCGCCGATGGTCTTTCACGGACCGCGGGCCCGCTACGGCTCTGACGCTCATTGTCCTCTCCTGCGGATCGCGAGCCGGTCCGCCCCGCGTCGCGGACCAGGCCCCGTTTTCCGGTCTTGCTCCAGACTGCTATGCGAGGGCGCCCGGCCGAACGGCTCCCGCCGCGTCGCCGGTCCCACCGTCATCCCGTCGAGCCGTGCCCGCCGCGCACGATCCGGGGGTCAGGCATGGGAGGCCGAAAGCTACGCGCCCTCCCCCTCCCTTCGCACCCCCAGCCGTCGCATGATCTTGAGCAGGCTGGCGTGGTCGGCCAGGCCGAGCGCCTCGGCGGTTTGCGTGATGTGCCAGTCGTGGGCGTGTAGCGCTTCGAGGACGATGGCGCGCTCCGCCTCGGCCTTGCGCTCCTGGAACGTGCGCGGCCGCCCGGCCTCCCCCGGGTGGGACCCGTCCGCGCCCGGCGGCCCGGCGCGACCCGAGCCCGCGGCACCGGCGCGCGCCGCCCCGCCCTCCACGATCTCGGCGGGCACGTCGTCGCCTTCGATGGTGGCGCCATCGGATGCGATGAGCATGCGCTCGACCGCGTTGCGCAGCTCCCGCACGTTGTTGCGGCGCCAGTCGTAGCGCATGAGCGGCGCGAGCGCGTCGGGCGCGATGCGCTTCCTGCGCATGCCGAAGCGCTGGCAGAGCCGGACCAGGAAGTGGTCGACCAGCTCGGGGATGTCGGAGAGCCGGTCGCGCAGCGGCGGCACGCGCAGCACGTGTACGTTGAGGCGGTAGAAGAGGTCCTGGCGGAACGCCTTCTCCTCGACGGCGCGCTCGAGATCGCGATGCGTCGCGGCGACGACGCGCGCCTCGACGGCGACGGGCCGGTCCCCGCCGAGCCGTGTGACCTCGCGGTTCTCGAGCGCGCGCAGCAGCTTGGCCTGCGCGGGGAGCGGCAGGTCGCCGATCTCGTCCAGGAAGAGCGTGCCGCGGCCGGCGCGTTCGAAGGCGCCCTTGCGCTGCCGGTCCGCGCCGGTGAACGCGCCGCGCTCGTGGCCGAACAGTTCGCTCTCGACGAGGTTCTCGGGGAGCGCGGCGCTGTTGAGCGCGACGAACGGCTGTTTCTCGCCCGGCCCCAGCGCGTGCAGGTCGCGCGCGACCAGCTCCTTCCCCGTGCCGCTCTCGCCCAGCACCAGCACCGGACTCGGGATCGGCGCGAGTTTGCGGATCTCCTCGCGCAGCCGCTGCATGACCGGACTCGAGCCGATGAGCGACGTCTCGACGTCCAGCCGCGCACGCAGCGTCTTCACCTCCGAGGCCAGCCGACCCCGATCGAGCGCCTGCCGCACCTCCTGCACCACCCGCTGCATCGGCTCCGCCTTGTCGATGAAGCCGAACGCGCCCAGACGGACCGCGCGTACGCAGCGGTCGTAGTCGCCCGTGCCGGTGTAGACGATGACCGGCACATCGACCCCCAGCTCGTTCATCCGGCGCAGCACCTCGAAGCCGTCCATCCCGGGCATTTCGAGGTCGAGGATGACGCAGTCGAGCGCCTCATCGGCGAGCGCTTCGAGCGCGTCGGGACCCGAGGTCGCGATCCGCACGCGCCACCCGCCCAGCCGCTGGAGGTCGTAGGCATACTGCTCGGCCAGGGCGAGGACATCGTCGACAATGAGGATGCGGGTCATGGGCGAATCCCGGGACGCGGAGTCGGCGCGAAGCGGCGCGGATCCACGGTTCCTACGCCCCGGCGCGCGGAACGATCCGCCGTCAGGCGAACAGCTCGGCGAGCGGCAGCCGGAATCCCGGCACCACATCCTCGCCTTCGAGCGCCTCGTCCGGGCGCACCAGCCGCGCGCTGCCGTCCGGACGATAGGCCGTCGCCGTCCGCGAACGCGGGTCGACCACCCAGACCAGACGGACGCCGGCTTCCAGGTAGTCGACGACCCGCTGCTGGCCACCCGGCTTCTTCGCGCTCGTGAGGTCGATCTCGACCGCGAGGTCGGGGACGCCGCGAAACGGACGCTCGGGACCCGCGCCGAGGGTCCTCTCGCGCCGGATGTAGGCGACGTCCGGGCCGCGCATACGCTCGCGATCACGACGCAGCCCGAGCACGAAGCGGCGGGGGCGTTGCCATGGTAGGATCGGCCGCGTTCGCGGGGGCATGGTGAGCCGCCCGACCCTGGCACGTGGCTCGCAGGATGATGGCCACGCACGCGAGGTCCGAAGAGGAGGTGGACATGCCGGATGCGAGGGCCGCGCTCGAGCGTCTGCTCGACGCGATCGAGGCCAGGGACGTCCAGGCGGTCGCCGACACGCTGGCCGACGATGTTTCGCTGGAGACGGAAGTGCTCGGCGCGCCGATCACGGGAAAGCAGGAGCTACAGCGCCTGCTGGCGGACACGATGGACGCATACGAGTCCATCCGCGTCGAGCGCAGGAAGATCGTCGCCTCCGGCCGGGACGCGGCGGCGCTGGTCCGCGCGCACGTCCGGTTCCGGGGCGACCTCGAGATGCTGGGCGAGACGCTGCCGACCGCGGGCAAGGAGCTGAACGTTCTCGGAGCCGCGTTCATCGAAGTGGACGAGGCGGGGAAGATCACGCGCATGATGCGCGTGCGGGATACGCTGGGCATCGTCCAGCAGCTCGGACTCTCTGCCGAGCGTATGCAGGGGCTGGCGCGGAAGCTGGAGGAGTGGATGAAGCAGCCGCCATCGCGGGCTGCATGAGTGGAGGCTCGGGCGCGGGCGGCCGTTTCATGCCCCGGGGTCCGCCCCCGGCGGGTGCAGAACTGAACCGAAGCTCGCCGGATCCGGCAGCGCTCCTGCCGTTGCCCACGAAAGCCTTGGCGGATCACGGGGCGCGGAAGTATCTTCGGGTGCCGTAGGTACTTCGCGGATCCTCTCGGGAAGCGCGGCGCGGCGCCGGGCGGGGATCGCGATCATCGAGCCGGACCCGCGCTCCCCGGCTGTGGAGTCGAACGGAGGCGGTGCCGTGGCCACCCGCTACGTGACGCGCAAGACGACGCGGCTCTACGAGGCCGCGACGGGCCGCAAGTACCACATGGTCCTGATCTTCGGCTACGAGGTCGAGACCACGGGTCCGGTCGCGAACGGCCGGATGCCGGCGATGTTCCGCGGCCGTTCGGGGTTCATCGACGAGGATCACCTCGGACGCGATGCGGCGCTCGAGCTGTACTTCATCGACGTCGGCCAGGGCGACGCGGCGTTCATCGTCACGCCGGAGCGGAAGACGATCTTGGTCGATGGCGGCTTCGACCAGCGCGCGCTCGGCTTCCTCACCTGGAAGTACCGCCTGGACCAGCCGGACGCGAGCCCCGTAGACATCGACCTCCTCGTCCTCAGCCACGCGGACGGCGACCACCTGGACGGCCTCATCCCGGTCATCCGCCATCCGCTGATCCGTGTCCGCCGCATCCTCCACAACGGCCTCGCCCTGTTCCGGCCGGGCGCGTTCGACGAGAAACTCGGCGACCGCTCGTCCGATGGGCGGTTCCTCATCACGCGCCACGACCGCCTGAGCGACCTGGACGCCACGAAGCTGGCGGACCCGTTCGCCGACTGGAAGGCCGCGATCGAGGCGGAGGTCGAGCCGGTGGACTACCGGGCCGTGGATGCCACGACGGGCGTGGTCGACGTGGGCGATCCGGCGATCCGGCTCGAGACCCTGGGCCCGCGGCTCACGCGCCTCGGTCGCAAGCGGGTGTACCCGTGGTTCGGCGACCACGCGCACACCATCAACGGCCACTCCGTCGTCTTCCGCATCACGTTCGGCGGCATCTCGGCCTTCTTCTCCGGAGACCTGAACGTGGAAGGCGCGCGGCACCTGCTCGAGGACCCGGCGATCGCGGCGGCGATGGACGCCCACGTGCTGAAGACGCCGCACCACGGCAGCCACGAGTTCGAGCGGCGCTTCCTCGAGGCGGTCAACCCGCAGATCTCCGTGGTGTCCTCGGGCGACGTCCCGGACCACGGCCACCCGCGCGCGGCGTTCCTCGGCGCGCTGGGGCTGACCCAGCGCTCGGACCGGCCGCTCCTCTTCTCGACCGAGATCGCCGCCACCTTCCAGGAGGCGCACGATCCGCCGGGCACCGAGACGGACCTGACCGGCCTCTCCGTGACCGACCCCGCGGACCGGCGGGAGACACGCATCCGCTTCAAGCGACGGCTGCACGGGATGATCAACGTGCGGACCGACGGCGAGCGGCTGTTCTCCGCCCGCCGCGTCGCGGCGGCGTACTGGTGGGAGTCCTACGACGACCCCGCGGCGCGCCGCTCGCCGGCGACGCCGGCGTAGCGCCCGAACAGCGCGGCTTCAGCCGCCCATGGCCAGATCCTCTCCCAGCAGCTCCTGGTCGATCGCCGCGCCGGCGACCGCGCCGCTCGCGGCCGCCGCGATCACCGAGGACACGGGCCCGGGCAGCGTCGCCCGCCGCGCCATGTCGCCCGCCGCGTAGACGCCCGGCACGCTCGTACGGCCCAGGTCGTCCACCTCGACGCAGCCGTCCTCCAGCAGCGCGCACCCCAGCTCGGCCGGCAGGCGACTGCGCTGCCGCGTCTTCGAGGCCACGAACACCGCCCGCCGCTCGAGCGAGCCGCCGTCGGCGAAGACCAGCCGGACGGCGACGTCGCGACCTCCGCCTTCCACGCGCACGATCGGCGCTTCGCGCACCTCCACGCCGCCCGCCTCGAGCGCGCGGCGGGACTCGGGGTCGAGCGGCGTCTCGCCGCGCGTGCATAGCGCGACGTCGCCCGAAAGCCGCGTCAGGTGCAGCGCGAGCCGCACGCGGGCGGGCCCCGCGCCCAGCACCGCGAGCGGCGCGCCCCGCACCTCGTAGCCGTGGCAGTACGGGCAGTGCAGCGCCGCGCGGCCCCACAGCGCGCCCAGCCCCTCGATCGGCGGCAGCTCGTCCGCCAGACCCGTCGCGAGCAGCAGGCGACGCGCCCGCACCACGTCGCCGCCGTCGAGCCGGACCTCGAACGCACCGCCCTCCAGACGACGAACGCCACACGCGGCACGGTCCCGGATCCGCACCGACGGGTAGTCGTCGAGCTGTGACCGCGCGACCGCGCGCAGCTCCGCCGGCGGCGTGCCGTCCCGCGACAGGAAGTTGTGCAGCGCCGGCGACGTCGCGTTCCGCGGCTCGCCCGAATCGAGCACCAGCGTCCGCCGCAGCACCCGGCCCAGCGTCAGAGCGGCCGACAGGCCCGCCGGGCCGCCACCGAGAATCACGACGTCGAACCGCTCCGCCTCACCCATCGCGTTCCCTCGCGTATCATGCATTCCTGCCTCCGTTCGCTCGAATCTTGTTCTCTTGAATCATCGCATACAACGTTACATGTTAAGGTCAACATGAAGTCAAGGGGTGAGAGATGACGATGACGATCGGGCAGCTCGCGGGGCGGTTCGGGCTCGCGACGCACGTGCTGCGGCACTGGGAGAGCGTGGGCGTGCTGACGCCCGCCGAGCGGGTGAACGGGCGACGTCGCTACCGCCGCGAGCACGCGGTGCGCGTGGCGATGATCCTGAGCGCCAAGGAGGCCGGCCTGAGCCTCGAGAAGATTCGACTGATGCTCGAGGCGCCGGCCGCGTCCGCGCGCCGCGAGCTGCTGGCGCGGCACCACGCCGAGCTCGAGCGGCGCATCCGGGAGATCGAGGCCGCCAAGGAGATGATCGAGCACATACTCAACTGCCCGGCCGAGGATTTCACGCAGTGCGAGGAGTTCCAGCGGCTGGTCGCGCGGAGCGCGGAGGGGCTGGAGGGGCTGGAGGAAGGGTGGGACGAGGCGGACGGCAGGAATCGCGGATGAGCGGAGTGAGGATCGTGGCCGGGATGCCGATCTCCCGGATGTGGTCCTCGACCGCGGCCTTGTACTCCGGCCGGATCGACGCCTGCTCGTGGACCGCGATGGCGGATGCGTAGACCATGTGCTGCACGCCCGCCGGCCGCCGCGCCGGCCCTCCGCCCGTGCGCGCCGCACGACGTGCTCAGCCGCCTCGGCGACAAGTGGACCATCCTGGTCCTCGCCTCGCTCGCCTTCGCGCCCGAACGCCGGCTGCGGTTCTCCGAGCTGAAGGCCGGGATCGACGGCATCTCCCAGCGCATGCTCACGACGACGCTGCGCGGCCTCGAGCGCGACGGCCTGATCCTCCGCCACGTCCACCCCGAGGTCCCGCCGCGCGTGGAGTACGAGCTGACGGCGATGGGGGAGGGGCTGCTCGAGGCGATGGACGGGTTGGTGCGGTGGGTGCGGGAGAACTGGCCGCAGATCGAGGCGGCGCGGGCGCGATACGACGGGGGGCGGTGAGCGGTCGACGTTCGGCGACGCGGCCCGTCGGACCGTGTCCGGCCCGTTCGGCCAGCCGCCTGGCCGCCGGAAGCGGGCCGGCCCCCGCTCGAGCCGCGTCGTCCCGACGAGGTTCGAGCGGGGGCCGGCGGCGCGCTACCGCGAAGCCTCCGCCAGCTCCCGCACCGCGGCCGCCATGGCGCGCACGCGCTCGGGATCCTTGGAGCGCCCGACGTCGTCGTCCAGCGCGGCGGCGAGGCGCTCGAGCTGCTGCGCGCGCGCCGCGCCCGTCGTCGCCTCCGCGGCGTCGATGGCCGCGGCGATCGCGGTGGTCCGGGCCTCCGGCAGGCCGCCGTTGCGCACGAGCTGGTCCAGGTAGGCGCGGACCACCGGGAAGGCGGGCGGCCAGTCGATGTGGGGCTGGCTCTGCGGGTTGTACTGCTCCAAGCGGACGAGCTTCGCCGCCTCGATCTCGTTCTTCGAGAGGAACTCGCTCGGCACCAGCTCGAGGACGTCGAGCCCGCGCGAGAGCTCCGACGAGTAGATGTAGCCGTTGTACCAGTACGCGCCCCAGGAGCCGCCGATCACGCGCTCGTTCGCGTCGACCGGACCGCGGTCGAAGTACGCGATCTCGAACGGATGCTCCGGGTCGGAGAAGTCGAAGACGTTCACGCCGCCCTGGTACCAGCCCTGCACCATGATGTCGCGGCCGGGCACCGGAATCAGGCCGCCGTTGTGCGAGACGCAGTTCTCGACCTCGGTCTGCGCGGCGAGCATCTTGAAATAGGCGTGCTGCGTCAGATCCCCGTCGTCGATGGTCAGGATGGTGTTGCCGCCGAGGCGGAGCGGATCCGTGGCGCGGCAGCGCGGCTGCGTCCCGCCGCCCCACTCGTCGGTGAACACGACGGAGTGGCCGTCATTGCTGAAGACGGCCGTGTGCCAGAGCGAGAAGTTCACATCGGATTCCGCATCGAGGCGGACCGGGTGCTCGGGGTCGCTCGCGTCGAGGAGGATGCCGAAACTGCCGCACGCGCCGGCGACGAGGTTGAACGCGGGATACGCGGTCACGTCGTGACACCCGCGCGGCCCGCGCGCGCGGCGGCCCGTCGCGGTATCGGGGAGCGGAGTGCCCGCGCGGCCCGGCGGCCGCGGCAGCCCCTCGAAGATCCGGGCGTACCCCACCACGGCCGCTTCCTCGGGGTCGTCGAGCGGCACGCGGATGATGTCCACCCGGTACTGCCCCGTGTTCGGGTTCTCCTCGACCGTGCCATCCGAGCATCCCGCCAGCTCGGTCGAGTCCCGCACACCGGCGGACCCGCCGACGTAGATGTAGATCACATCGGAATTCTCGGGGTCCGGAACGATGGTGTGCGTGTGCGAGCCCCGGCAGGTCTGCACGTTCTTCACGAGCCGCGGGTTGCGCGGGTCGCTGACATCGAAGATCCGGACGCCGAGCATGCGGTCCATCCCGTTTTCGACGCCCTGCGTGCCACAGTCCTTGCGCGAGCGCCGCGACTCGGCCGAGATGAACAGCAGGTTGCCGTAGATCGAGGGGTCGCCCTGGTCCGTCGCGCACACCACGGTGCTGAGCAGGACCGGGCGCGCCGGATCACTGATGTCCCAGACGGAGAAGCCGCTGAAGTTGCCCTGGTAGAGGATGTCGCCGTCGAACGCGAGGTCCGAGTTGATGTACGTCAGCCCCCGCGCCGAGTCGAACTCCATGGGCTTCGGCGAGTACGAGACGAGCCGCATGTTCTCCAGCGCGATGCCCGCCGTGTTCTTCGCGCCCGGGCCGAGGCCGACGCGCGGATCGTCCATCGTCGCGATCGTCTCGGTCGCCGGCTGCGCCTTCTGCTGCGCGGCAAGCGGAGCCGCCCATGCGACGACGGCGACCAGGCCCATCGCGACGATGCCGAGACCCTGCCGTCCGCGCTCGAGCATCCGCGCGAGATGCCGTGTGCCGTACCGGCCCGCAATGGCCGCCGCATCGCCTCTCACATGATCTCTCATCGGGAGCCGCTCCCTCCAGTGGTGGCGAGCATGCCGAGCATGCTCTGCATGACGTAGATCTCGGCGCGCTGATCGGCGTCGACATCCGTGACGAACCGGAAGATGTCCGGGTCCTGCGCTGCCAACGGGTCATCGAACAGCGCCGCGACCATGTCGAGCGCGCCGCGGTGGTGCTGGATCATGAACGTCAGGAACAGGCGGTCGAACTCCCGGCCGCGCGCGGCGTCGAGTTGCGCCATCTGCTCCGGCGTCAGCATCCCGGGCATCTGCATCGCGTGCCGCTGCTCGTCGTCCGGCACCGCCTGGCCCCGGTCGGCGAGCCACCGCTCCATGAACCCGATCTCATCGCGCTGCGAAATGTCGATCTTCTGCGCGAGCTGGCTGACCCGTTCTCCCGCCCCGTGCGTCGGAGCCATCTTCGCCATGGCGATCGCCTGCGCGTGATGCCCGATCATGCCCTGCATGAACCGGACGTCGGCCACGGTGTAGCCCGGGCCGGGCGTGGCGGGGAGCATGGTCCCGTGCGCGTGCGCGGGCGCGTGCGCGGGCGACGGCGAATCCGGCGTCGCGGGTGCGTGTTCGTGCGGCGGGGCTTCGCCGCCGGCCGCGTGCGTTCCGCCGCGAGCGGCGCACGCCGCGGCCGGCAGGCAGGCGGCGAGGACCGCGAGCCGGAGGGTGTGTTTCATGAGCCCGTCTCCGGCGATTCGGGCATGTCCGCCCGCTTTTCGCTCTCGTCCATGGCGCATCCTTCCCGGAAGTGGTTCGGGAGAATCGTAGAGCGCCCGGAGCCGCGGCGCAACATCACGGTGTCCGGTTCGGGATCTCTCCCCGCCACCCGGACGGTTGCGGACGTCGCGGCCCCGTGCGGGCGGCGCGGCGGGGGAGCGAGCCCCACGTCGCGCCAGGCGGGGCACGCGTCGCCTCAGCGCCGGCTCTCGATCCGGCCGAGCTGCCCGAGGATCTCTTTCTGCCGCCGCTCGAGCGCCTCGATGCGCCGCTTGTGCGCGGCGAGCTCGGCGCGGAGCTCCTCGATCTCCGCCGTGGCCTCCGCCAGCTCGCGCGTGCGCGCCTCGAGCGCCTTGACGGCGGCCAGGGCGATCCCGTCGATGTCCACGGTGTTGATCATGAGCTCGCTCTCGCCCAGCCCGAACGCCGCGCGAAAGTCCTGCGCGGTGGGGCCGGCGTGGCGGATGCTCGGGTCCTGGGACTTGTAGTTCCACGTCATGACCGGCACCTC
>DASVCS010000076.1:0-1596 GCA_036381495.1 Longimicrobiales bacterium | reverse complement strand
CTCGTCGGCCTCGACGTCCGGCTCGACATCGCCCGGTACCTGCACGAGACGCTCGGCTCGGAGCGGTTCCGGCCGCCGGCGATCCTCGAGCGCCTCGTCGCCGAAGGCAAGCTCGGCCGCAAGACCGGCCAGGGCTTCTACACCTGGAAGGAGTAGCCGCGCCATGCAGACACACGAGACGCTGCTCCTTCGGGTCGAGGACCGCGTGGCCACCATCGTGGTCAACCGGCCGGACAAGCGCAACGCGTTGAACGCCACCGTCCGGCGCGAGATGGTCCAGGTGCTGGATGCGCTCCGCGACGAGCCGGAGGTCCGCGTCATCATCATTACCGGCGCGGGCGAGAAGGCGTTCATCGCCGGCGCCGACATCTCGGAGTTCGCGGAACGCACGCCGCAGCAGCAGCGCGCGGCCATGGAGGGCCGTCGCCTCTTCGAGCAGATCGCGGCGTACCCGAAGCCGACGATCGCGATGATCAACGGCTACGCGCTCGGCGGCGGCTGCGAGGTCGCGCTCGCCTGCGACCTCCGTATTGCCGCCCGCTCCGCCCGGCTGGGCCAGCCGGAGGTCCGGCTCGGATTGCTCCCCGGCGGAGGCGGCACCCAGCGGCTCCCGCGCATCATCGGCTACGGCCGCGCCATGCGTTACATCCTCACGGGTGAGCTCATCGACGCCACCGAGGCCGAGCGCATCGGCCTCGTCAACATGGTGGTCGACGACGCCGAACTGGAGGAGCGCACCCGGGCGCTGGCACGCGAGATCGCCGGCCACTCGCCCGTCGCGCTGAAGCTGATCAAAGATGCCGTGCGCGCGACGCTCGAAATGCCGCTCGCCGCCGGGTTGCGTTACGAACGCGAGCTCTTCATCACTGCGTTCGCCAGCGAGGATCGGAAGGAAGGCGTGCGGGCCTTCCTCGAGAAGCGTACACCGGAGTTCCGCGGCCGCTGAGGCACGGCACTCCCGCACGCGCGGCGGCGCCGCGGGCGCCGCGCGGAGACATCGACCGGACCCGACCATGCCCAGGAAGAATCCCTTCGGTGAAGAGGAGGCGCCGGCGCCACGGCGCGTCAACCCGTTCGGCGAAGAGATCGCGACGGAGACGCCCGGACGCGCCGCCGAACGCATTGAACAGGCGGCGCGCCGGATCCGGGGTCTCCGCAGCCGCCTCGGCTCCGAGGGTCTGACCGTCTCCGGAACGCGCGACCTGATCGACGACGTCGCCACGGCGCTCGAAGCCGCCGCTCGCGCCCTCCGCGGACTGGATCCGTAGCGGCCGCGAGCGGGGCGCGGTTCCTGCACCCGTCCTCCGCAACGCGACCCGCGCAGGAGGACCGGGGTGAGAACGACGCGTATCGAGGTCCACGGACTCCCCGATGACGACGCGGCCGCCCGACTCGAGCGGATGCTCACCGGACGGACCGGTGTGCCGCAGGCGCGGATCGACCCCGCCCTCGAACTCGCCGAAGTCAGCTACGACGAGGACGTCGTCGAGCCCGCCGACATCGTGAACTGGATCCGCAGCGCCGGATACGAAGCCCACTTCGCCGGCCGCCGCGCCGGGTAGCGCGGCCGCCACGCGCGTCATCTGGCACGGAGGC
>DASVCS010000075.1:0-9473 GCA_036381495.1 Longimicrobiales bacterium | reverse complement strand
TCCGCGGCCTACTGGATCGGCACGGCGGCGAGCGAGTTCGTGGTCACGCCGAGCGGCGAGGTCGGATCAATCGGCGTCTACGGCGTCCACCTCGAGTTCAGCCGGATGCTGGAGATGGACGGCGTCACGGCGACCGTGATTCGCGCCGGCGAGCACAAGGCCGAGGGCAACCCCTTCGAGCCGCTCTCGCCGGACGCGCTCGCGCACATGCAGGCGCAGATCGAGACGTACTACGACGCGTTCGTGCGCGCGGTAGCGCGCCAGCGCGGCGTGTCCGTCTCTCGCGTGCTCAGGGACTGGGGTCAGGGCCGGACCGCGCTCGCGGAGCAGGCGGTCGAGCTCGGCATGGCGGACCGGATCGCGACGCTGGAAGAGGTCCTGGCCGACGTGGGCATCGACCGCAGGCGGCAGATCAGCACGTTCCTCGGCGCGGCGGCGGAACCTGCTCGGGCGTTGGCGGAGGGCGCGGAAGGCGCCGTTGTCGCGACAGTGGCGACGGCGCGCCCTGCCGCGGTGGACGGGTTCGAGGCGGCATCGCCGCAGACGGTGGTGTTCCGGGCCGAGGCGCAGGATCCGCCCGACGAACCGGACGAAGACGAAGACGACGAAGAGGAAGACGAGGAGGACGAAGCCCTCCCCGTGGACGAACCCGAAGACGACGTCGATCCGAACGGGGGCGGGTCGGCGGCGAGTAGTGAGACCCCGGAACCCAATGCGGCCCATATGGCCGAGGAGACGGACGCTATGTCCACGACGGACACCGCGGCCCCGGAGCGGGCCGCAACGGACGCCGCCGCGAAGCCGGCGGTGCAGGTCGGCGCGGACCGCGAGGCGGAGCAGACCCGCGCCGCGCAGATCGTCGAGCTGTGCTCGGCGCACGGCATCATGGACCGCGCCGCGGACTACATCCGGAGCGGCCGGTCGGTCGGCGAGATCGGCATCGAGATCGCCAAGGAGGCGCGGAAGAACCTGAAGGCCATGACCACGCCGGCGGTCGAGATGTCCGAGAAGGAGGCCAGGCGCTACTCCATCCGCCGCGCCATCATGGGCCAGGTCGCCCGCCGGGAGGGCAGCCAGCCGCCGGAGGATGACGGCTTCGAGCGGGAGATCTCGGACGAGATCCAGAAGAAGCTGCCGCGCGACTACAAGTACCAGGGCGGCATCCTGGTGCCGACCCGGGTCCGCGCGCGCGACGCCGTGGCGATGGGGATGGGCGCGCTCGGGCAGATCGACCCGGCGCTGGTCCAGCGGATTTCGATGCTCGACCCCTCGCTCGGCGCCCGGCTCGCCGCGCTGCAGACGGGTACTCCTACCGCCGGCGGGAACACCGTGTTCACCGAGGGCGGCGAGCTGATCGACATGCTGCGGCCGCGGATGCGCGTCATCGCGCTCGGCGCCACGACGCTCACCGGACTGCGGTCGCCGATCGCGTTCCCGCGGCAGACCGGGTCGAGCCAGTGGACCTGGGTTGCAGAGAACCCTGGGACGGACGTGGCCGATTCGGACGCCGTGATCGGCCAGGTGCTGCTCAGCCCGAAGAGCGGGTCGGCGAGCACGGCCTACAGCCGGCAGCTCCTCACGGAGTCGTCGATCGACATCGACGCGTTCGTGCAGAACGACCTGAACACGATCACGGCGCTCGGCATCGACAAGGCCGCGATCGACGGGCCCTCGGCCGGCGACTCGCCGGTCGGGATCCTGAACACGCCTGGCGTCAACGTCGTGCCGATCGGCGCGAACGGCGGCGCGCCGACGTTCGTGCACATCGTGCAGCTCGAGACGGAGGTCGCGACCGACAACGCCGACATCGGCACGCTCGCGTACCTGACCACGCCCGGCGTCCGCGGCAAGCTGAAGACCACGGAGATGTTCCCGGGCACGAACGGCATGCCGATCTGGATGGGCGGCGAGGTCAACGGCTACCGCGCCGAGGTCTCGACGCAGGTCCCGTCGAACCTCACGAAGGGCACGGGCACGAACCTGCACGCGATCCTGTTCGGCGTGTGGAGCCAGCTGTTGATCGGCTACTTCGGGGCGTACGAGCTGGTCGTGGACCCGTTCCGCCTGAAGAAGCAGGCGTTGATCGAGGTGACCGCGTTCCAGATGGTCGGAACCGCCCTGCGGAACCCCGAGTCGTTCGCGGTCATCAACGACGCGGCGATCGTCTGACGCACACCCGGCACGGGGGAGCGGGAATAGTCCCCTCCCCCGGCCATGCGAGGCGAAACCAATGGCACTGATCAACACGAGGGGTGAAGTCGTGGCACTGGGAGAACGCAAGATCCGCATCACCATGGTCGGCGCGGTGATCGGCGAGGAGGGGGAGACGCTGCTCCCCAAGTCCACGCACACCGTGTCCGAGTCGTTCGGCCGGGCGCTGATCCGCCGCGGCAAGGCCGTCGAGGCCGCGGCGAAGGCCGAAGACAAGGGCGGCAAATAAACCGCCCATGCAGACCGTGGCGCAGCTCGAGGCGATGCTCCGGCGGACCGGCGGAGTGCCGGTCACGCTGGACGGCGGATCCTGGCGCGGCCCCGGGGTCCCGACGTACGGCCACCTCGAGCGCGCCGCGGTCGAGCTGGACGGGGGGCGAGGGTACGGCACGCGGGTCGTGCTCACAATCGCGACCGGCGCGCTGCCGGGCCTCGCGCTCGATGCGACCCCCGTCGTGGACGGGACCACGTACCGGGCCCGGGACATCGTCCCCATCGACGATGGGGCCCTGACACAGGTCCTGCTCGCGGAGATGCCGGCGTGATCTACGATCAGCTGAAGACGCTGGATGAGTTGCTCCGGGACCCGACGATCGGGCTCGCCGCGGAGGTGGCGGCGGTGGCCAATGCGAAGGGCGTGATCGTGCCGGGGCCCGCCGAGATCTCGACCTGGCGGATCAAGTTCCCGGGGGAGTTCGAGGCGTACCCCGCCCTTCAGCAGTTCTGGACCGACGCGCCGCGGTTGGACTCGCAGTCGCAACAGCGCTGGGAGGGCGAGTTCACATTCCAATGGCTAGTGTGGTTCCAACTCGCGGACCTGGACGCGCAGAAGCATCTCGCGATCTACGCGCACGCGCTCCGGCGCATCGTGGATCGCATCCCGGGGCGCGGCACGATCGCCGAGGTCGGACAGGTCCAGATCGGCCTCACGGGGCTACGCGAGACGGATTCGCAGTACGCAGCGCTGGCGGTGCAGTTCACGACCACGGAGTTGGACGGGCAGCCATGAAGACCGAGACGCTGGGCCCGCCCCGCCGGGGCGGCAGCCGCATCCGGCCGCCGCGGCCCGAGGCGGAGCCGCAGACGAAGGACGAGACGCCGCGCCGCAGGACGCGGCCCGGAAAGGACGGTGAATGATGCCGAAGCCGATCCGCCTCGACGGCCTCCTGGCCAAGGTCGAGACGACGTACGGCGAGGATGCCGCCCCGTCGCCCGCGACGGACGCGGTGCGGGTGAGCGAACGCGTCTGGAGCTCGATCACGCTCGAGTATGCGTTCCCCGGCCGACGCGACGATGCGGCGTCGGGCTCGCTGATTCCCCTCGGGCCGGTGCCGCGGAAAGGCCGTATCGTGACGGTCAACATCGCCTGGGAGGCGCGCGGCGCCGGGGCGGCGTATTCCGCCTCGGTCAAGCCGGAGGCTTCCGCGCTGCTCCGGGCCTGCGGCCTCGAGGAGACGCTCGACGCCACGGCGGGGAGTGAAGCGTACACGTACGCGCCGGCCGACGAAGGACACGAGTCGTGCACGATCTACGCGTACGCCGGCGGCAACCTCTACAAGATCGTCGGCTGCCGGGGCACGGTGACCTGGCCGGTGGAGGTCGGCGCGGTCGCGATCATCCGCTTCCAGATGCAGGGCCTGCTGGTCGAGGACCCGGTCGCGGCCTCGCTGCCCGCGATCACGTACCAGGCGCAGCTTCCGCCGGTCGCCGCCGGGATGGTGCTGACGGTCGGGAGCTGGACGCCGGCGAAGGTGTTCAATGCCGAGTTCGCCGAGGGCGCCGAGATCCAGCGGATCGACGATGCGACCGCGGACGATGCGGTGCGGGAGTTCGCGATCACGCAGATCCTACCAAGCTACCGGCTCCAGGCGTACGCGGCCGACCTCGGCACGTACAACCCGTACGCACAGAGCCAGGCCGCCGCGGCCGTCGCGATCCAGCAGACGCTCGGCACCCAGCAGTACAACAAGGTCGCGCTCGACACGTCCGAGGCGTACGTCGAGGCCATCGCGCATACCGAGCAGAACCAGTTCACGGCCTGGGATCTCACGTACCAGGTCAGGGACTTCACGATCGCCTTCCGCTGATCGTCCGCCCGGGCCGCCGGCAACTCCTCCCCGCCGGCGGCCCGGGCGAGGCAACGCCGCCATCCAGCCGGCCCCCGCCGTGGGCCGGTCGCCTCGAGAGTCACGTATTCCACGCGGAAAGCACGACATGGCCAGAGACCAGGCATTCATCGATGGGTACGGCGGGATCGAGCTCGAGCTACCGAACGGGCGGGTGCTTCGGCGGCCGGCGCCGGCGCTCGCCGAAGGCGCGCGCCTGCTACGGACGCTGATGCTCGCCGAGGCTGGCGACGGGCTCGCGCTCCTCCAGGTGATCGAGCAGTTCCCGGCCGCGATCGATGCGGAGAAGGAGCTCGAGGGGCTCACCCCCGCCGAGGTGGTCGAGGTGGCGCGGCGTTTTTTATCCCACCGCCGGGATCCGTTGCGGAGCCCGGCGACGATGGCGACGGCGAGGAGCTCGACGCGGGGCTAGACGACTTGATCGCCGAGTATGCGGCGACGTACGGCGGGCTGCCGTCGCCTGACACACCGCTGCCGCTGTTCTGGGCGCTCGCGAGCCGGATCCCGCGCTTCGAAGCCCGCGCGCTCCTGCGGTCGATGCAGGGGGTCGCGGCCGGCGCGGCGGACGTGTTCGGCGGGCACTCGATGGAGGCGGACCTCGCGCGTGATCGGCTGATGCGGCTCGCCTATCCGCTGCGGCGCCAGGGGCCGCGGTTCGCGCTCGAGCAGCCGGCACGGCCGGCTGGTGGCAGCAACGAGAAAGGTACATGAACAAGGTCCTGCAGATCATCATCCGCGCGAAGGACACGACCAGCGCGGCGTTCGGAGCCGTCCGCCGGCGCATGCTAGCGATCGGGCGGGTGGCGAAGGACGTGGCCAAGGGCGTCGCCGTCATCGGCGGGTCCATCGCCGGTGCGATCACCGGTCTCGCGCTGCTCACCCGCCGTGGCGGCGAGGTGCTGAACGTCCAGGGCGCGTTCCAGCGCGTGACCGGCGACAGCGCGGCCGCCCTGGAGCAGCTTCGGAGCGCCACGCAGGGGCTCATCTCGGACTTCGACCTGATGGCGGGGTTCAACCAGGCGATCGCGCTGGGGAGTGCGCGGAGCACCGAGGAATTCGCGCGGATGTCGCAGATCGCGCTGGGCCTCTCCCGCACGCTCGGGATCGACGCGAAGTTCGCGCTCGAGAGCCTGAACACCGGTATCGCGCGGCAGTCCAAGCTCTTCCTCGACAACCTCGGCATCATCGTCGATGTGGAGGCGGCGAACGCGCGGTACGCGGCGCAGCTCGGAAAGCAGGCGAAGGACCTGACGGACCTCGAGAAGCGCGAAGCGTTCCGCGCTGCGGCACTGGCGGCGGGCGAGCGGGCGGTGGGGAAGCTCGGCACCGGCAGCGCGACCGCCGGCGACCAGGTGACGCGGTTCATGGCGACTCTGCGAAACTTCCGCGACGAGCTCGCGAAGGTGCTCGCCACCAGCCCCGACGTGCAGCGGTTCTTCGAGGTGTTGACGACGTCGCTCGCGTCGCTACAGAAGCGCTTGCCGCAGATCGCCCAGGCACTTTCGGAGTTCGGCGAGATCGCGCTCAGCATCTTCGATCCGGTAAGCGTGGAGGCGGGGCGCGAAATCGCATCGATCAAGAACCAGCCGAATTTCCGCGACCCGCGGTTCCTGCGGGCGGCCTCGGTGATTCGCAATCGGGAGCTGGTGCGGCTCTTGGGGGAGAGGTCGCGGATCGAGGCGGATTTTCAGCGCTTCCTCGGCGGCCGGAGTATCCGCGAGCTGACCCGACAGGAGATCGAGCAGCGCGTGCCGTTCAGCCGCTTGCGCGACGTGAACCGCTTTTTCGAGCTGGAGCGGCAGATCGCCGTCGTGAAGCGCGTGCTCGAGTTCCTCGCGCAACAACTGCACGAGGCCGCTACCCCGCAGACGAGGGCACCTCAGGCGCCAAGCGGTCCCCCGGCGCCGGTGGTCTCTGGGGGCGGCGCGACGTTCTTGGGGTTCAGCCGGATCTTGACGCCGGCCAACTTCTTCGGCGGGGCTCCAATGCCCGCCCCCGGCACGCTCGGCGCCACGAACCTGTTCACCGGCCCGCTGGTGGACCCGCTGCAAAGCGCGATTGCTCAGGTGTTCGCGGGTCAGGGGCTGTCGGCGCACACCCTCGTTGCCGGGGCGTTCGAGTTCCTGGAGGACACAGAGAAGCAACTCGACCGCCTCGCGCGGGGCAGCACGGAGGGCGCGAACGCGCTGGCCAGCGCCGCGGAGACGGCCGTCGCCGCCTTCGGCGCGATGACGCAGGCGGCGATCGAGGGGAGCGAGATCACCGCACAGTCCGTGGTGAGCATGGTCACGGACATCGTCCGCGCGCTCCCCGGTGTCGGACAGTTCGCCGGCGCGGTGATCGGCGCCGTCGGCGGCGTGCTCGGCGCCCTGATCGGCCGGGGCGACCGCGACCCGGTCCCCGTCCGGGTGACGGACTTCGACCGTCCGGCCGAAGAGAAGCTCCAGCGCCGGTCGGATGGCCCCGACGTGCGCCAGCCGATCATTATCGACGCCACGACGGGGCGGCGGGTGGATGAGGTCGAGTACCTCCTCGGCCGGCGCACGCGTACGGACGCGACACCGCGGTTCGTGGATCAGCGACCAGGGGGTGCCGGATGAGTCCGCGGAGCATCGTTCTCGCCGAGAACCTGTTCAGCGCCGCGGCCTACCCGGGCCACGTGGTCATGGCGAGCGAGGAGCCCGAGGGCACCGAGGCGTTCCGGGTCGGCACCGGCCGGCGGCACGCCCTGACCAACCGTTGGACGCCCGACACCGCGAACGCCGAGCATTGGGTTCAGGTCACGTGCGACCAGGTCCGCGCGGCCGACATGCTGGCGATCGACCGCGGGCACAACCTCGCCGGCCAAACAGTCGAGCTGCGCATCTCCGATGACGGCTTCACGACGTCGGAGACCACGGTGTCGTTCACCGTTCCGAGCGCGGCGGGCGGCGCGCAGAGCCTCGACGACGGCGTGCTGACGGAGGAGGGCGCGTACCTGCGCCGCTTCCCCCTGGCCGCCGCGACGCAGTGGCGCCTCGTGATCCCCGCGATGGGGGTGGGGCTGCGGCCGCAGATCGTCGGGCTGTACCTCGGCCTCTCCCTCGCGCTGCCGCCGCTCCGCATGCCGTGGGCGGAGGAGGAGACGGACCTCGCGTTCCAGGAGGTGCGGACCGCGGCCGGGTGGATCGGCGCCGGCGAGATCGCGCGCGCGCGCGTCGGCGAGCTACGGGTCCGCCTCGAGGATTACCTCGCGTACGATCAGGCCCGGCTCCACCTCGAGGGACATTTCGGCCGGCGAAGGCCGATGTGGATCGTCTACGACGATCGCCAGGCCGAGCGTGCCGCGCTCGCCGTGCGGCCGCAGGGGCGGGCGGGGTTCCGGTTCGATTCCGGGTGGGCTTACCGCCAACAGGATTTAGTGTGGCAGGAACACGAACCCAGAGTGCTCTAGGTCACATGCCGATACGTGCGACCCCTCACCACATCGGAAATGGAGCTGGCGCCGAGGCCGAAGCGTTCTGCCAGCACCGTGATCGTGTACCCGCCCTGTGCGAAGAGCGGATATACAGTATATCGAACACGAGCCGCAGGTGATCGCATGATCCGACCCGAGGACATCCTCTTCTGGGCCGGCGGGAACGTCCTGGCCCGCTACGGCACACTCGTGCGCCGGACCCGGCCGGACGCGCCAGGTATCGACTTCTCCCGCGCATCGGGCGGGACGCTCGTGGGCCGCACCGGCACGCTGCGCGAGGCCGGGCCGGACGTACCCCGCATCCACTGGCTGGACCGGGACGGCGACGGTGCGCCGGAGACGCCCGTGCTGCGGCTGGAGCCGCAGCGGACGAACCAGATCCGCAATCCCCGCTGCGAGGGCGCGGTGGTCGGCGTCGTTGGCAGCGGCGGGGCGCTGCCGACGTTCTGGTCCCTGTTTAGCCCGGGGATCGCCGTTGAGATCGTCGGCACGGGCACGGAGGACGGAATGTCCTACGTCGATGTGCGGTTGTCAGGCACACCCACGGCGACCACGGGCGCATTGATCGGCCTCGACGGCGGTAACCATGCGAGTGCCGCGGCGGGGGAGGTGTGGACCGGCTCTCTGTATGCGCGGCTCGTCGCCGGCAGCCTCTCGGGCGCCCTGGGCGTACAGATCGAGTTGTCCGAGCGCGACGCAAGCGGGGCCGTGCTCCAGACCCATCGGGGGGACATCGCGGTCACGGACTTGCCTCGCCTCTCCGTCGCGCGGCACGTCCATACGGCCACGCTCGTGCAGGCGGCCACGGCCGCGGTGCGCGCGCTGCTCCGCGTGCCAGTGACGCAGGGCGTCCCGGTCGACCTGACGCTCAGGCTCGCCGGGCCGCAGCTGGAACGCGGCCCGTATCCGTCGTCGCTGATCCTGCCGGATGTGGGGGCGCCTGCCGTATCCACGCGCGCCATGGAGACGGTATCTGCGGATGTCTCCGCACTCAATCCGCCGCGCGCGATCGCGGTGTACATGCGATGCATCAAGGGGTACGCCGGGGACGGCGGACATCCCGCTCCCCGGCTGTGGACGGTCTCCGACTCGGGCGACACACCGCCGCGCGCGACGGTCTACGTCGGCAGCGTGGGGCTGTTGCGGTTCTCCCACCGGACGAGTCCGAGCGTGTCGAGCGATGCGGGTGTCGTCGGGAGTGAGACCGCGAGGGGGGACCAAGTCGAGGCGCTCGCGATCCTCCTACCGGACGGCTCTCCGTCCCTCGCCGTGTCGATCAATGGAGGTCCGGTGCTGTCAGGATCGAGCGGGCCGCTCGCGTTTGCGCAGGCGTGGTCTGCCGCCCGGATTCACATTGCTGGCCCAGTCTCCAGCGGCCCGCTCGACCTCCTCGACCTCCTCATCCTCCGCGGCGCCTCGTGGACGCTGGACGACGTGCGGAGGCTGGTGTCATGAGGACCGGCTGGAATCCCCGGCTCGCGGCGCTCACGCACCGAGCTGACCCTGTCGCCCGGCTGATCCCGGAGGCGGTGGTGACCGCGGCCGAGGACGTGCGCCGGCGGAAGGACGAATGGGACGCCAGCAGTGCGTCCGGCAACGTGCGGACGCTCGACAGCGGCGGAGTGCGGCTCCAGGGGCTGCTCAGCAACTACGTCAGCCAGACGACGCGCGGCGACTGG
>DASVCS010000074.1:0-44809 GCA_036381495.1 Longimicrobiales bacterium | reverse complement strand
GCTGGCGCGGCGGATTCTGGAGCGGCGGGGCTACCGGGTGCTGGAGGCGGCGGGGGGTCCGCAGGCGCTGCGGCTGCTCGAGCGCTGCGCCGAGCGCATCGACCTGCTGGTGACCGACGTCGTCATGCCCGAGATGAGCGGGGACCGGCTCGCGGAGCGCCTCGAGGCGTTGCACCCGGAGGCGAAGGTGCTGTTCACGTCCGGCCATTCCGAGCAGGAGATGGCGCCGCGGGTGATCGAAGGGGCGGCGTTCCTGGAAAAGCCGTTCACGCCCGAGATGCTGGGCCGCAAGGTCCGAGAGGTGCTGAACGGCGGTGGCGGCCGGGGCGGCGCGGATGCGTCCGCACGGGGTCGGCGCGCTCTTGACGGGGGATGACGCGCGCACTATGATCTCCGGGACAACCGATCAGTACGGCGGAGGGATTTGCGGCCGCTTGCCACCGCCGGGCGTCGTGCGCTTCGAGGCGCGTTTCGCCGAAACAAAGGTCTAAAGTGCCGGGCGGCGGAAACGTCGCTCTGATCACGGATGGCCCCGCACGCATGAGCGGCTGCGGGGCCTTTTTGCGTTTCATCCGCATGCGCCGCGAGGCGGGAGGTCCCGGCATCGCGGTGGCGCGGCGTTGTCGGGGCTCCGAGTCCGGCCGGGGGTGTGGCCGCGCGGGGCCGTTTGCCGGGGGAGACATGGCGGGGCATCGCTATCTCGAGATCCTGGAAAAGCGCGTGCTGGTCTTCGACGGCGCGATGGGGACGAGCATCCAGGCGCGGGAGCTGTCGGCGGAGGACTTCGGCGGCCCCGCGCTCGTGGGGTGCAACGACCACCTGGTGCTCTCGCAGCCGGACGTGATCGAGGAGATCCACGCATCGTTCCTCGAGGTGGGGTGCGACGTCGTCGAGACGGACACGTTCCGTGCGAACCGGCTGACGCTGCGCGAGTACGGGCTCCATGAGCAGGTGATCGAGATCAACCGCGCGGCGGCGGCGCTCGCGCGGCGCGTGTGCGACCGCTACGCCACGCCGGACCGCCCGCGGCTGGTGGCGGGGAGCATCGGTCCGAGCGGGTTCCTGCCGAGCACGTCGGACCCGACGCTCGGCGCCATCACGTACGCGGAGCTCGCCGATGTCTTCCGCGAGCAGGCGCAGGGGCTGATCGAGGGCGGCGTGGACGTGCTCCTGATCGAGACCAGTCAGGACATCCTGGAGGTGAAGGCGCAGATCGCGGGGATCCGCCGGTGCTTCGAGGCGCTCGGCGTCACGCTGCCGATCCAGGCGCAGGTCACGCTGGACACGTCGGGGCGCATGCTGCTGGGCACCGACATCGCGGCCGCACTCGCGATCCTCGAGGCACTGCGCGTGGACGTCGTGGGGCTCAACTGCTCGACGGGCCCGGAGCACATGCGCGAGCCCGTGCGGTACCTCTGCGAGCACTCGCATCTCCCGGTCAGCGTCATCCCGAACGCCGGGATCCCGCACAACGACGGCGGCCAGGCCGTCTACCCACTGACGCCGGACGAGCTGGCGGCGGCGCACGAGGAGTTCGTCACGAAGTTCGGCGTGAACGTGGTCGGCGGGTGCTGTGGCACGACGCCGGAGCACCTGCGCGGCGTGGTCGAGCGGGTGTGGGGCCGGCCTCCGCTCCGCCGGGATGCGCCGCGCGTGCCGCGCGTGGCCAGTGCCATGACGACCGCGAACCTGGTCCAGGAGCCGCGGCCCACCCTGATCGGCGAGCGGGTCAACGCGCAGGGCTCGCGGGCGGTCAAGCGCCTGCTCCTGGCCGACGACTACGACGGCGTCCTCGACATCGCGCGCAGGCAGGTCGAGGGGGGCGCGCACCTGCTCGACGTCTGCGTCGCCCTCACCGAGCGGCAGGACGAGGCCGAACAGATGCGCCGGCTCGTCAAGGTGCTGGCGCAGGGCGTCGAGGCGCCGCTCGTCATCGACACCACGGAAGCCGACGTCGTGCGCGCGGCGCTCGAGCAGTACCCCGGCCGCGCGATCCTCAACTCGGTCCACCTCGAGAACGGGCGCGGCCGCATCGACGCCGTGCTCCCGCTCGCCGTCGAGCACGGCGCGGCCGTCATCGCGCTCACGATCGACGAGCAGGGGATGGCGAAGACGGCGGAGCGCAAGCTCGAGGTCGCGCGGCGCATCACGGACATCGTGACGGCCGATTACGGGCTCGACCCGACGTCGCTCATCTTCGATGCGCTCACCTTCACGCTGGCGACGGGCGAGGACGAGTACCGTCGTTCGGCGATCGAGACCATCGAGGGAATCCGGCGCATCAAGGCGGAGATCCCGGGCGTGCTCACGAGTCTCGGCGTCTCGAACGTCTCGTTCGGGCTGGCACGCCACGCACGCGCCGTGCTCAACTCGGTCTTCCTGCACCACTGCGTCGAGGCCGGGCTCGACCTCGCGATCGTGAACCCCGCGCACATCACGCCGTACGCCGAGATCGATGCCGAACAGCGCGCGCTGGCCGATGACCTGATCTTCGACCGCCGCGAGGACGCGCTCGCGCGCTTCATCGCGTTCTACGAATCGCACGCGGCCGAGGAGGAAGAGGCCGCCGACCCCACCGCCGCAATGACGCCCGCCGAGGCGATCCACTGGAAGATCCTGCACCGGAAGAAGGACGGGATCGAGGAGCTGGTGGATCAGGCGGTGAGTAGGGCTAGGGCTGGGGCTGGGGCTGGGGCTGGGGAGGGCGCGATCGGAGCGCCCGCGGTTCGAGACGCCGATGGTGAGACTGCGTTCGCGGGCGCGTCGCATGACGCCGCGACGGTGCCGGGCAACCCTAGCCCCAGCCCCAGCCCCAGCCCTAGCCCTTCCACCCACGACGCGGGCGTCTGGGTGCTCAACAACGTGCTGCTGCCGGCAATGAAGGAGGTCGGCGACAAGTTCGGCGCCGGCGAGCTGATCCTGCCGTTCGTGCTCCAGTCGGCGGAGGTCATGAAGCGCGCGGTCGCGCGGCTCGAGACGTACCTCGAGAAGGTCGAGGGGCAGAGCAAGGGGAAGGTCGTGCTGGCCACCGTGTTCGGCGATGTCCACGACATCGGCAAGAACCTGGTCCACACGATCCTGTCGAACAATGGCTACACGGTCTACGACCTGGGCAAGCAGGTGCCGGTCAACGACATCATCGAGAAGGCGCTCGAAGTCGATGCCGACGCGATCGGCCTCTCCGCGCTGTTGGTCTCGACATCCAAGCAGATGCCGGCCTGTGTGCAGGAGCTGCACGCGCGCGGGCTGCGCTTCCCCGTGCTGTGCGGCGGCGCGGCGATCAACCCGTCGTTCGTGCGTTCGGCGGCGTTCGTCGATGCCGAAGGCGATGTGCTCTATCCGGCCGGCGTCTTCTACTGCAAGGACGCATTCGACGGCCTGGCGGCGGTCGAGGCGCTGGTGGACGGCGAGCGACGCGAGGCGTTCGTGCGGCGGCGGCAGGAGGAGATCCGCGAGGGCACCGCGCGCCGGGCGGAGCTCCAGGCGAAGGCGCGGGCGGCGCGGCCGGCGGGTCGGCGCACGGGGCCGACCCGGGACGTCGACGTCCCGACGCCGCCGTTCCTCGGCGTCAAGGTCATCGAGCGCCTCCCGCTCGCCGAGCTGTTCGAGCTGATCGACCTGAACACGCTCTACCGGTTGCACTGGGGCGCGAAGAACGCGAAGGGCGAGGCCTGGGACCGAGTCGTGCGCGATGAGTTCGAGCCGCGGCTCCGGCGCTACCGGCAGGAAGCCCTCGCCGGCGGCTGGCTCCGGCCGGCGGCCGCGTACGGCTACTTCCCGGCCGCGAGCGATGGCAACGCCCTCGTCGTCTACGACCCCGCCGACCCCGACCGCGAAGTCGAGCGCTTCGAGTTCCCCAGGCAGCCGGACCGCGACCGGCTCTGTCTGGCCGATTACTTCGCCCCGGCCGACGGCGGACGGCGCGACGTCGTCGCACTCCAGATCGTGACCGCCGGCGGCGCGATCCTCGAACGCGCCGACGCACTCATGAAGGCCGGCGACTACGGCGAGGGCTACTACCTGCACGGCTTCGGCGTCCGACTCGCCGAGGCCGCCGCAGAGTACCTGCACCGCGAGATCCGCCGCGAACTCGGGATCGCGCCCGACCGCGGACTGCGCTACTCGTGGGGCTACGGCGCGTGCCCGGACCACCGCCAACACACGCGCCTCTTCCGGCTCCTCCCCGCCCGCGAGCGCCTGGGAATGGACGTCACCGAGGCGGGCGCACTGGTCCCCGAGCTGTCCACGGCGGCGCTGGTCGTGCACCATCCGGAGGCGCGGTACTTCAGTGCTCAGGGCTAGGGCTGGGGCTAGGGCTCGGGCTGGGGCTGGGGCGATGCTCGCGGTTCCGGATCATTCGCGTGAGCATCGCGGCGATCTCGCCGAGGGCATGGCAGAGCCGTTCTGCTCGTTCAGGGGAGAGGATGTGCATGACCTCCATGACATCGACGATCGCGGCGCACTCGGCGTCGGAGCGACGTGCCATGCGGTAGAAGCGCACCTTGTCGCCGCGGCTGAATTCGCCCGCCCCTTCGGCGATGTTCAGGAGGATCGACGTCGCCGCACGAAGGAGCTGATCGCTGATGAACCAGCGGCTCCGGGGAACGTCCGCCGCGACTGCATTCGCGTCGCCCACGAACGAAATCGCCGCGCGATACACCCGGAGCTGTTTGTGCGCGAATTCTGCCATCGACCGAAGCCGCTCTCGTCTGTGGCGTTCGTCGTTTCCGCGCGTCGCACGGAGTCGAGCCCGATCCGCCGGCCCCGTACCCGCGCGTGCCTCGCATCGATGGAGCGGGCTTCGGGGCACCGCCATGGTCGCCCGGGCCACCCCAGCCCGAGCCCCAGCCCTAGCCCTAGCCCGAAATGACCTTCCTCGACCTCCTCCACGACGACCGCCCGCACGTCTTCGACGGCGCGATGGGGACGATGCTCTATCAGAAGGGCGTCTTCATCAACCAGTGCTACGACGATCTGAACCTTCGGGAGCCGGATCTGGTGCGGGCGGTGCACCGGGCGTACGTGCGGGCGGGCGCGGAACTGCTCGAGACGAACAGCTTCGGGGCGAACCGGCTGAAGCTGGCGGAGTACGGGCTGGACGCGCGGGTGCGCGAGATCAACGTGCGGGCGGCGGCGCTGGCGCGGGAGGCGGCGGGGGGCGCGCTGGTGGGCGGTGCGATCGGGCCGCTGGGGGTACGCATCGAGCCGTACGGTCCGACGTCGCTCGAGGAGGCGCGCGCGATCTTCCGAGAACAGGCCGAGGGGTTGCTCGAGGGCGGCGTCGACTTCTTCATCCTCGAGACGTTCAGCGACCTGGCCGAGATCCAGCAGGCGTTGCTGGCGGTGCGGGGGGTGTGCGACCTCCCGGTGGTCTGCCAGATGACGATCCAGGAGACCGGCACGACGGCGTACGGCACGGAGCCGGAGCTGTGCGTGGCGCGGCTGGATGCGTGGGGTGCGGACGTCGTCGGCTTCAACTGTTCGGTCGGGCCGCACGGGATCCTGGGCGCGGTCGAGCGGGTGGCGGCGGTCACGACGCGCGGGATCTCGGCGCAGCCGAATGCCGGTCTGCCCCGCGAGGTGCAGGGGCGGAAGATGTACATGGCATCGCCCGAGTACATGGCGAAGTACGCGCAGCGGCTGATCCGCGCGGGTGCGCGCTTCGTGGGCGGTTGCTGTGGGACGACGCCCGAGCACGTCAAGCGGATCGCGGATGCGGTGCGCGCCAACTCGCCCGGGCACACGCGGATCCAGGTCTCGGTACCGGAAGCGCCGTCGCCGGAGGTCGCCGTCGTTCCGCTCGCGGAGCGTTCGGCCTGGGGCCGGAAGATCGCGGCCGGGGAGTTGGTGACGAGCGTCGAGATCGTGCCGCCGAGAGGCGTCGATCCGGCGCCGATGCTGGCCGGTGCGCGGCGGCTGCGGGCGGCGGGCGTGGATGGCGTGAACGTGCCGGACGGCCCGCGCGCCCAGATGCGGATGGGTGCGCTCGCGACGGCGGTCCTGATCGAGCAGCAGGTCGGCATCGAAGCCGTCGTCCACTACTGCTGTCGAGACCGCAACCTGCTGGGGATGCTCTCGGACCTGCTCGGCGCGCACGCGCTCGGACTGCGCAATCTGCTCCTGATCACGGGTGATCCGCCGAAGATGGGGCCGTACCCGGAGGCGACGGCGGTCTTCGACATCGACTCGATCGGGCTCGCGAACCTGGTGGGCCGCCTCAACCGCGGGCTGGATCCCGGCGGCAACCCGATCGGCGAACCGACGCGCTTCGCGATCGGCGTGGGCGTCAACCCCGGCGCCGCGCACCTGGACTACGAGCTGAACCGCTTCTACTGGAAGGTCGAGGCCGGCGCCGAGTACGCCATCACGCAGCCGGTCTTCGATCCCGACCAGCTCCTGCGATTCATTGCCGAGATCGAGAAGCGCGGGATCTGGATCCCGATCGTCGCCGGGATCTGGCCGCTCGTCTCCGCGCGCAACGCCGAGTTCCTGGCCAACGAGGTGCCGGGCGTCGTCGTGCCCCCGGAACTCGTGCGGCGCATGCGTCGCGCGAACGAGAAAGGCAAGGAGTTCGCTCTCGAAGAGGGGATCGCCATTGCCCGCGAGATGTTCGCGCGCGTCCGACCCCACGTCCGCGGCATCCAGGTGAGCGCTCCGTTCGGCAAGGTCCGGTTCGCCCTCGAGGTCTTCCGCGACATCGAAGGCGTCGATCCGGACGCCGATCTCGAAGACGTCGAGTCGGCCGCCGGAGCGGAGGCCGTTCCGTAACGCGGTTCGCCCGCGGGTTCGGAGCCGCGCCGCCGGTCGCCGCGCTCGGTTCGCGGGCGGCTACGACTCCGAAGCGACGCGCCAACCGCTCTGGTCCTACGCCTCCTCCGCCCTCCGCACCTCGTTGACCAGCCGGTGGCTGCGTCGCGTGGTCTCGGGCTCGCGGAACCCGGCGCTCATGCGCAGCACCAGTTCGACGGCGGTCGGCAGGTCCATGAGGTGGCCGGGCGAGACGTAGACGGGCTTGACGCCGGGGCGCGTGCGTACGGCCATCCCCACGACCTCGCCGCGGTCGACGAGCTCCGCGGTCGCGCCGCGTTCCTCGCCCAGCGGGCCGTGTTTGCCCACCAGGATCGACTTCGCGCAGCCGACCGACGGCGTGTCGAAGAGGAGGCCGCCGTGACAGGCAATGCCCATCCGCCGCGGGTGCGCGATCCCCTGGCCATCGAAGATGATGGCGTCCGGCCGCGTCTCGAGGCGCTCCCATGCCGCGGCGAGCGCCGGCAGCTCGCGGAACGAGAGGTAGCCCGGCACGTACGGGAAGGGGACGTCCGCGGCGGCGCTGGCTTCGGCGATCGTGTCCAGCGTCGTCGCATCGATGACGACGAGCGCGGCGTAGCCGCGGCGGCTGCCGCGGGAGATCGAAAGGTCCGCGCCCGCCACGCGCTCGGGCGAGAAGCCGGGGGGCGGCTCGAGGACCAGGCGCTCCCGCAACGCGAGCTGGAGCCGACGGGCCTCCGGGATCGAAACGTTCCAGGGATGCAGGTGTCGTGTCTTCATTGCGGTTTGAGTCTCACCACCCTTCGCGGGCCGGTGCAGCTCCCGTGCGGCCCGCCATTCGTCGCCGGCCACGGCCACCGTGTCATCCCGCCTCCCGCTCGACCCGGTAGACGACGAGCCGATCCACGTCCAGATCGTCCGTCACGATCGCCGCGACCCTCCCGCCGGGGAGGAACAACGCCGGGAACGGCGCTCCCACCGGGAGCGTCCCCAGGTACGCGCCATCGGCGCCGAAGACGTCGACTGCGGCCGCCTCGCCCTGCACGAAGCCGCGGCGGACCCAGATCCCGCCGTCGGGCGCGATCGCCACCGCGTCCACCGCGGGGATGACCGGCGCAACGCCCCGCGCCCGGACCACTTCCTCCGCCGGAATGGTGCACTCGCCCGTATCGAGCCCGACCGACATCCCCTCGCCGAGCGCCTTCAGCGCCATCGCCTCCGTGGCGGCCCGGAGCGGCACGGCGCGCCGGATGCTGCGCGTCCGCTTCCCATCCCGGTACACATCGACGACGTAGTCCGGCCCGGGACCGACCGCGACCATCCGCCCGCGGGCATCCCATTCCAGCGTCGGCGCGAAGACGGGGCCCGTCCGGAAACTCACGCCGCAGCTCGGGAACGTCGCCATCCGGGGCGGCGGCGTCGCGAGGCTCGCGATCTCGGTGGTCTCGCCGTCCCGCCAGAGCAGCACCCGCGCCCGGCCGTGGTCGGTGTCCGCGGGGGCGGTGAAGTCGTAGAAAACCACGCCCAGCGCGGTGACGCGCAATGTCGGGCCGAAGTAGGGGATCGGCAGCGCTCGGGTCTCGAGGACCGAGCCGTCCGGCGCCCAGCGGACGAGGCCGTGTTTGCCCATGTCCCAGACGGAAACCGTCCCGTCTGGCGCCACGCTCAGATTGAACGGCCATTCGACCTCGCCCGGGCCGCCCCCCTCCCGGCCCAGCAGCCGTACCACGCCGCCCGCGCTGTCGAAGACGACGACGCGGTGGTTGTCTCGGTCGAGGACGTAGAGGTTGCCGGCGCTGTCCGCATCCACGTAGGTGGGTGCGAGGGAGTAGAACGACTCGGGCCCCTCGGCCGCGCCACCCAGGGTGAGCAGCGGGGTGAAGCGCCAGGCGAGCGGCACATCCGGGCCGCGGGTCGTGACGAGCTCGATGCCCGCGGAATCCGCGCGCTCGACGGTGAGCGGACGCGGCGCATCGGCGCCGCACGCGGCCAGGGCGAGCGCGAGCGCCGCGACCGGTGGCGCGGCCGTGGCGCGGAGTGCCTTCGGCGAACGCATGTCGGCCCTCCTCCATTGAGCATGGCGGTCCCCCCCCGCGGTTGGACGCCTCCCCGATCCCGCGCGGTTGCCGAGCCCGTAGTCTATCGCCGTCGTGGCCGGCGCGCACCCCGGCGTTGCCGAGCGCGCCGTGCCCGGATACCTTCGCCGGGTGAGGAAGGAGCAGGCCCGTGACGAGCGGACCGGTCGTCGCCGTTCGGAGTCCCTGGCGTTCGCGCGGTGCAGGCGGCTCGGGACCGACGGGCCGACCGCCCGAGCCGGAGGTTGTCCGTGCCCGAGATCCCCTTCGCCAAGGGCCACGCCCTGGGCAACGACTACATCGTCATCGATGCGGCGGACCTCGGCGGTCTTCCGGCGCCGGCGCTCGTCCGTGCGCTCTGTGATCGCCACCGCGGGATCGGCGCGGATGGCGTGCTCGCCGGCATGCTCGACGGCGCGCCGATCCGGCTGCGCATCTTCAACCCGGACGGGAGCGAAGCGGAGAAGAGCGGCAACGGCCTGCGGATCTTCGGCGCTTACCTGCACGGGCGCGGGCTGATCGCGGACGCGCCCTTCGACATCGCGCTCGCGCAGGAGGTGGTCACGCTCCAGGTGACCGGCGCCGGTCCGGGCGGCGTGCTGGACATCCGCGCCGACATGGGCCGAGCGTCGTTCCGCGCGGAAGACGTGGGGTTCGCGCCGCCCGGCGGGGCGGGGGAGTGGGCGGAGGGCGTGGTGCTCTCGCTGGGCGATGGCGCGGCGGCGCGCGTGTACCCGGTATCCATGGGGAACCCGCACTGCGTCATCTTCGCCGACCGGCTCGACCGCGAGGACTTCCTCCGCAGGGCGCCCGCCCTCGCCGCGCACCCCGCGTTCACCAGGGGGACGAACGTCCAGTTCGCGCGCGTGAGCGGCCCCGCGCGGCTGGATGCCTGGATCTACGAGCGCGGCGCGGGAGAGACGCTCGCATCGGGATCGAGCGCGTGCGCCATCGCCGCGGCCGCCGCCCGCCTCGGCCTGGTCGAGGCGCACGAGATCACCATCCGGATGCCCGGCGGCAGCGTACGCGTCGAGCTGTACGACGACGCCCGCGTCCGCCTCCGCGGCCCCGCCCAGATCCTCTATCACGGCCGCCTGCGCGCGGCCGTCTCCGAGTCCTGGCTGGCGCCGCAGACGTCCTCCTAGCGCGGCCCGCCCGCGGGTTCCGAGCCGTGCGGCCGCTCGCCGCGCTCGGTTCGCTGGCGCCTACGACTCCGAAGTGACGCGACGGCTGGAGCGGTTCGCTCGCGGATTCGGAGCCGCGTGGACGTTCGCCGCGCCCGTACCGTGCGTGGGTGCGACTCCGAAATGATGCGACAACCGCTCTGAGCCTGAACGTCCCCGCTCCCGGCGGTTCCCGTCCCGTTCCCGCGCCCGCCCCCTCAGCTCCTGATCCGCGCGAGCAGCCCCGCCGCGCCGGCGGCGACCAGTGCGTTCGGGATCCACGCGGCCACGACCGGCGGGATCGCGCCGCTGATCCCGATCGCGCCCGCGACCCTGATGAGCATGAGGTAGAAGATCGTGATCGCAAGGGACACGCCGATGCCGTAGGCCGAACCGCCCCGCTTTGATGAGGTGGCCAGCGGCATGGCGAAGAGGATGATGACCAGCGTGGCCGCGGGAATCGCGAGCTTCTGCTCCCGCTTCACCATCAACTCGAGCGGCCGCCCGCCCGAGCGGCGGATGATGTCGATGAACCTGCCGAGTTCGGCGTACCCCATCTCTTCCGGCTCACGGGGCTCGGCGAGCAGTTCCTCCGGCGTCTCCGTGAAGCCGATCGGGTGCAGCGTCTTGAACGTGAACAGCCGCTCCTCGCCGCGGCCGTGGAAGAGCCGGAGGCTGCCGTTGTGGAACGTCCACCCCGCCCCCTTCTCGTAGAGCCCCAGGTCCGCCGCGAAGCTGGCGCTCGGGACCTCCGGCTCGTTGCCCTCGCGTTCCATCACGACGTCGATGATCCGTCCGCGACGCGCATCCAGCCTGCGGATCGCGAACACCCGCCCATCCGCCGCCCGGTAGACGAAATCGTTGCGACTCGAGCGGGAATGCTCCAGCTCGCCCAGCACCTCCGCGCGCATCCGGTTGGTGACCGGCACCAGCTCGGAGAGCCCGAGCCCCACCAGCGTCAGTATCACTCCCAGCACCGGCAGCGGCGCGAACAGCCGGAAGAAGCTGATCCCACCCGCCTTCGCCGCGGAGAGCTCGAAGTGCCGCGTCATATTGCTGACGGTGAAGACCGTCGCGATCAGCGATGCGACGGGCAGCGAATACAGCGCGAAGAGCGGCGTCTGGTACACGTAGCTGAGCGCGACCTGCCCGACGGTCAACCCGCGCGCCATGTGCTTGTCCAGGTTGTCCATCACGTCGCCCAGGATGAACAGCACCGGCGCCGAGATCACGAAGAGGAGGAACAGTCGCGCGAACTCGCGGGCGACGTAGCGGTCGAGGAGGCGGATGCGCATCACCCACCACCTTTGCGTCGCCTTGCGAACCAGCGCCCGGGGATCGCACGCAAACCGGTGAAGACGTCGCTCCAGCCTCCGCTGCGAGCCGTCCCCACCTCGCGGCCGACTCGCCACATCGCGTGGATGCCGAGGGCCAGGAAGACGACGTTCACGGCCCACATCCCCCACATCGGCGAGATCATCCCCTTGTCGCCGAGCTGCTCACCGCCCGTCAGCCCCATCCAGTAGATCGAGAAGATGACCAGTGAGGAGACGATGACCATGCCGACGCCGCCGCGCGGGAAGCGAAGCGCAAGGGGGGCGCCGATCAGGACGAAGACGATGCAGGCGAACGGGATCGCGTACTTCTTGTGGATCTCGACGCGGTACTGGTTGACGCCTTGCTGGAGCACGCGGGCGCGCGCGGCCAGCGAGTGGAGCTGGCCGGTCAGGCGCCGCACGACGACGTCCGCGGAGCGGGGGAACGGCCCGAGATCGGGGCCGTCATGCGCGTCGAGCCGGTCGTGCGGGTCGATCCGCGTGTCGACGGTGATGCCGGCCTCATCGCCGCCGCCCGGGCCGCGCAGGATCCGTCGTACGGTCGAGACGACCTCCTGGCGGGCCTCGTCGCGGACCTCGCCGAGCTGCGTGCGTCGCTCCTCGACCTCGCTGGTGAGCATCGCGATCGACATTTCGCGGTCGCCACGGCTCTCGATGCCCTCCGTGCGCTCGAGTTGGTCGCCGACGCCGGCCATGCGGATGACCTGCCGGTCGAAGAAGAGGCGGAAGAACCGTTCGGGATCGTCGCGGTCCTGCTCGTGGATCCAGCCGTCGAAGAGCGTCAGGTAGAGGTCGGTCCTGCCGCGGTCGAACGCCATCCGCCCGCTGTCCGCGTAGATCGTGCGTTCGCTTTCCGCCTCGCTGAGGTCGTAGATCACGATGTCGTACAACCGGTTCGTCGCGGATTCGATCCGCGCCGCCTGGAGGAAGTAGCGGGCGCGAAAACCCTCGTCGGTGTGGATCTCGTTGATGACCTGCTCCGTGAACTTCAGCGTCGGGCTCTTGCGTCCGATGTCGACCAGGAGCCCGCGGAGCTGGTGGTTCGCCTCGGGGAGCACCCGGTCGTTGAACCAGACCATGATGCCGGCCAGCAGTACGGAGACGACGATCAGCGGCGCGAGCAGCCGCGCCAGGTTCACGCCGCTCGCCTTCAGCGCCGCGATCTCGTTGTCCGCCGCCAACTGGCTGAAGACGTAGAGCACCGCGACGAGCACGGACATCGGGAACGTCAGCGCGAGCGTGTAGGGGATCGAGAGGACCAGGACATCGAAGACGACCGAGGCCTCGAGCCCCTTGCCGGCAAGCGACTCGAAGCGGCGCGCGACCGTGTTGATCAGCAGGAGCGCGGTCAGGACGCTCAACGAGAAGAAGAACGGGGCGATGTGGGCCCGCAGGATGTACCGCGTCAGGATGCGCATGCGTCCTTCGTACTCTCCTCGACCTCGCGCGTGCCGCGACCCACGCCGACACTCGGTTGAGGAGCGTGGAGCCGCTGATTATATTTTCGGTGCCGCGCCGCGACAACCCCACACCCGCGCGACGTCGCGGAAGGGTGTCTCCCCGAGTCCGCCGGTGCCCGTCCGCGGGGACCGGGAAATGGCATGCGCCACTGCCGGTTCATCGTCCCTGCGCTCCTCCTCGCCGCCGCGCCGCTCCGCGCGCAGGATGGCCGGCACCCGCACGATACGCTCCGCCTGTTGCCGCAGCCGGCGCGCTCCGATACCGCCGACGTCCTGCGCCTCGGGCTCGCCTCGCTGCCGCTGCCGTTCACCGTCTCGTTCGATCCGCCGCCGGCCGCCGACGCACTCCCGCCCGGACCCCGCTTCGCCCCCTGGGCCGCGCGCTGGGCCGATACACTGCGCGCGCGCCTCGCGCGGCAGCGCCGCGAGTACTGGCTCGCGCTCCGCCCCGGCGCGCCGCGCGCCGCCCGCGCACCCGGACGCCTCGCCGTGGACGCCGGCCCACCCGAAGTCGTGCTCCCCGACGTCATCGCCGAGTTCGCCGACCTCGGCCTGCGCGTCTTCGGCCGCGCCGAGCTCGGCGGCGCGTGGACCCGCTACGAGCCGTGCGACCCCGTGCTCCAGCTCAACTGCAACCCTACACTCTTCCCGCTCCTCAAGCCCGACATCCAGTTCGGCGTCCAGGTGGCCGGGACCGTCTCGGACCGCATCCACATCGATGTCGACTACGACCAGCGTCGCGAGTTCGACGCCACCAACAACATCAACGTGTATTACCAGGGCCTCGAAGGCGAGGTCCTCCAGCGCGTCGAACTGGGCGACGTCTCGATCCGCCTCCCGCCCTCGCGCTACCTGACCCGCGGCGTGCCCGGCGGCAACTTCGGTTTCAAGGCCACGGGCGGTATCGGCCCACTCGACTTCCAGGCGGTATGGGCGCAACAGAAGGGTGATGTAGCCACGCGCGAATTCCGCCTGGGTGGCACCGGTGCCACGCAGGGCCTGGTCCAGGACGCGCGCGTGGTCCTCGATGACGCCGATTACGCGCAGGCGCAATTCTTCTTCCTGGTCGATCCGGCGCAACTCGCGGGCGCGCCGCACATCGACGTGCTGGGGCTGGCCGCCGAGGACGCGCCGGCGGCGCTCAGGCCGGCGCGGGGTGGCGTGATCCAGGTCTTCCGCGACGAGCGGCCGTCGCTGGTGAACCCGCAGCAACAGGCGCAGCTCGGCTACTTCCTGGCGGAGGCGGTGGGCCCGGACGGTGTGCTCCGGCACAGCGGCCGGTTCCGGCGGCTGGTGCCGGGCGAGGACTACCTGGTGCACGCCAGTGGTCTCTGGCTCATGCTGCGCTCGCCGTTGCGTCCGGACGAGGCGCTGGCGGTGGCGTACACCACGGAGGCGGGCGCCGTGGTCGGGACGCTGGATCCGGAGCTCGCGCCGGCGGGGACGACGCCGACGCTGCGGCTCGTGCGTGGTCCGGAGACCATCCACCAGCCGGGCCGGTCCACGTGGGACTACGAGATGCACCAGGTCTACCGGCTGGACGGCTCGAGCGGCGTGGATCCCGCCAGCATCGAGCTGGACATCTCGCTCGGTGAGGCCGCGGCGGGCGTGACGTACCGGGAGGCGTTCGGCCGTTCGATCTCGTTTCTGAAGCTGTTCGGCCTGGATGAGGAGGCGCCGGAGGAGGCGTTGGACGAGGCGCGCGTGTTCCAGCCGGGCGGTGCGGAATTCGGCGGGCTTCCGGGCGATCCTCGGTTCGGCGGCACCTACGTCGTGTTCCCGACGCTCCGCCCGTTCGCGGAGCCGCCGCCGGTGCCGAGCGCGTCGCTCTCCGCCGCCGACGCGCAGGCCGTGCTCGGCGCCGACGCGAACCTGGCCATCTACGACGAGCCGGATCCCGTGATCCGCTCGAGCAGCACGCGGTTTCGGCTGAACTTCAGCTACCGTGTCCGCGTCGAGGGGCTGGTCTCGTCGTTCAACCTCGGCGCGTTCGGGATCCGCGAGGGGAGCGAGCGCGTGACCGTGGATGGGCGGGTGCTCGAGCGCGGCGTCGACTACGCCATCGATTACGAGTTGGGCCAGGTCACGCTGATGCATCCGGAGCAGGTGTTCGGTGCGAACCCGAATGCGGAGATCCGCGCCACGTGGGAGCAGCAGGCGGCGTTCCGGATCACGCCGCGGTCGCTGTTCGGCCTGAGCACCACGCTGCACCTCGGCACGCACGGCGAGCTGAACCTGGTGGGGCTGTACCAGGCGGAGCGCTCGATCGTGAGCCGGCCGCAGCTCGGCCTCGAGCCGTCGTCGATCCTGCTCGGCGGCGCGAGCGGCGACATCGCGTTCGGCGCCGACTGGCTCGACCGCGCGGTCGCCGCGCTGCCGGGCGCGCCGGAGGGAGCGGATGCGAAGGCTGCGCCGTCCCGGATCCACGTGGCCGGCGAGCTGGCCACGTCGATGCCGAATCCGAACCGCGAGGGCGCGACGTTCCTGGACGACTTCGAGGCGAGCGACGCGTTCTCCGTCGGCCTCGACCGCACGCTCTGGCGGCTCGGCTCGCGGCCGGGCGATCCCGTGGGCGCGACCGACGTGCTCCCTGTCCCGCTCGATGCCTCGACCGCGACGACGCTCGTCTGGCAGGACGACCTGCTGGACCCTGGCGGCCGCGTGGCCGGGCCGCTGCTGCCACGCCAGATCGACCAGCAGATCAACGTGGCCGGCGCGCAGCGGACCGAACCGGTGCTCTACCTCTCGTTCGGCGACGGCGGGACGCCGCCCGGCACGCGGCGCTGGCGCGCCGTCACCACGGTGCTCGGCACCACGGGCCGCGACATGAGCCGGAGCGAGTACCTCGAATTCTACGCCGCCGCGGATCCCGGGCAGGAGCTCGCCCTCATCTTCGACATCGGCGTCGTGAGCGAGGATGCGTTCTATTTCGACGGCAACGGCCTGACCACCGGCCAATACCCGAACGGGCGTCCGTGGGGGGAGGGGATCCTGGATGAGGAGGCGCGGATCGCGGAGCACGAGATCTGGGGGCCGGCACTGGACTCGCTCGGCCTCTGGAACCGCGCGTGCCGCGCCGCGCCCGCCCAGCAATCGTACCCGCTCGGCGACCCGCGCGCGAACTGCGCGCGCGGCAACGGGCGGGTGGACACGGAGGACCTGGACGGCAACGGCGTCCTGGATGGGACCGATGGCGCGTACTTCCGCTACGTCGTCCGGCTCGATGCCGCATCGCCGTACCGGGTGCGCGGCCCCGAGGCCACGGGCACGCAGTTCAGTCTCTACCGCATTCCGCTGCGCGGTGCGGGCGGCGTGGCGGTGGGTGGCGCGACGGAGGCGGCGTGGCGCTTCGTCAAGCACCTTCGCCTGACCGTGGCGGGGCTGCCGGAGGGGGGTGGCGGGGCGGACGTGACGCTCGCGCGAATGCGCATCATCGGCTCGCGTTGGACCAAGCGCGACGTGCACGGGATCCTCGCGGGCGCGTTCGGCGACGCGGCGGGCGCGGGCGCGGGGATCACGGGCTTCCGCGTGGGCCCCGTGAGCCGGATCACGGATGGCGCGGCGTATGCCCCGCCGCCGGGCGTGAGGGACCAGCTCCAGGATCCGACCCGCGCCTTCGGCGGGACCACGGTCGAGTACAACGAGAAGTCGCTGCGCCTGGCCTACGACGGTCTCGAACCGGGCGACCGCGCGGAGGCGTACTACCGATTCCCGCAACGGCCGCGCAACCTGCTCGATTACCGCCAGTTACGGTTCTGGGCGCTGCCTCGCGCGGGGAACTGGGGTGCGCCGGACGGAGAACGGCTGATCCTGAGCATCGGCACGGACGCACGCAACCGCTACATCTACACGACGACGTTGCACGCTGCCACGGGGGGCGGTCCCGTCGGCGCGGAGGCGTGGCTGCCCGAGGTCGTCGTCGATTTCGAGCGCTGGTTCGCGCTACGGGCACAGGCCGAGCAACTCCTGATCGCGGGCGACCAGGCGCCGGGCACGCCGGTCGTGGTGTGGAGCGAGGACAGCGCCTACGCCGTCGTACTCGAAGACCGCGCGCGGGCGCCGAACCTGGCCGCCGTGCGCGAGATCGGGTTCTCGGTCTACAACGCGGGGGCGACGGCCGCCACGGGCGAGGTCTGGATCGATGAGCTGCGCCTGGGCGGCGCGGCGACGGACGCCGGGCTCGCGGGGCACATCGAACTGGGCATCGCGGCCGGCGACTTCCTCGACGCGCGGGTCTCGTATTCGAACCGCGGCGCCCGGTTCCGGCAGGCGGAGAGCGAACCGGGCTACCTGGCCACCAGCGACCTGGGCGTGGACGCGACGTTGCAGCTCGGGCGGCTCGTCCCGGCCGGGTGGGGGGTGGATGCGCCGCTCTCGGTGACGTACACGCGCGCCGGCGTCGATCCGACCTTCCTCGACCGCAGCGACGTCCGCGCCGACCGGCTCCCGGGGCTGCGCGAGTCCGGCGCCGTGCAGCGCCGGATCGGGCTGGCGCTGCGCAAGTCCACGCCGACGGGCAATCCCTGGGCCGGATTGCTGCTGGACGGCGCGTCGCTGAACTTCGAGTACCGGTCCGGCGCGACGCGCGCGATCACGACCCGCAACGAGAACACGGGATTTCAGGGCGGCATCGGGTATTTCCGTCTCCCCGACGCCCGCGAGCTGGACATCACGCCGGGCGCGGTCGAGAGCGTGCTCCGCGCCCTGGCGCCCGCCGCCCTCGAGCACAGCGGCTTCTTCCGCGACCTGCTCGATGCGCGGCTACGCTGGACGCCCGACGTCGTCTCCTTCAACGCGACGTACGACCGCGAGGAGCGCCGCAGCTTCCGCTACGCCGGGATCCTGGCATCCGGCGCCGATGCCGCGGTGGCGCCCATCGCCGCGCCGCGGGAGGGGCTCGAGACCCGCGCGCGCATCGGGTTCCGGCCGTTCCCCTCGCTGACCGCCGGGCTCAGCTTCGCGAGCACGCGGGACCTGCTCCCGGCCGACCGGGCCGCCGCGACGCCGGGCGCGCGCGAGGCGATCGAGCGCGCCCGCGACCGCGTGGCCGGTATCGACGTCGGGTGGGAGACGCGCCGGACGCTCCGCTCGGACTTCGAGTTCCGGCCACGCATCCTCTCGTGGCTCCGCCCGGGGCTGGGCTACACCGCGACGTTCCACGGCGACCGCAACGCCTCGTACTGGGAGACGCGCGTCACCCACGGCGACACGACCGCCGTGCTCGAGCGCACGCTCCGAGCCGACCGCGAACTCACCCGCTCGCTCGTCATCGAACCCGCCGCGCTCGTCCGCGCCGCCGCCGGCCCGGAGTCGGCCGAGCCCGGCGCCGTGCGCAGCGCGCTGTACACCGTCGGCCGCGCGGTCGAGACCATCGACCTCAACTGGACGGACGCGCTCGGCTCCCACTTCGAACGCCGGGCCGTCGACCCCGGCGCCGGGTTCCAGCTCGGCCTCGGCGACTTCGACCGCTTCCGCATCATCGACGGCGACACCGCCGCCACCGTCATCGCCCGCGACGCGTTCCGCGCCCGGACTTCGCTGCGGCTGCCGTTCGGCACCGGCTTCGAAGCGGCTTACGCCGAGGGCGAGTCCGAGGTCCTCGCCCTGCTCGGCGGCCGCCGCGCCGTCGTCGAGCGCGCCTGGCCCGACCTGCGTCTCGCGTGGGTCGACCTCCCGCTCCCACGACCCCTCCGCGCCGCCATCGCCCACGGCTCCGCCAGCATCGGCTACCGCGCCGAGGCCGACCGCAGTATCTTCGGCGGGATCGACGGACAGGAACGGGCGAGCGACGAAACCGCCATCCCGCTCCAGCTCACGGTGGGTCTCGCCAACGGGATCAGCGCCTCCTACACCGGGCTCTTCTCCCGCGAATCCGGCACCGATCCGACCGGCACGACGGAGGGCAGCGGCCAGCAGCACGCGATCCAGCTCGGCGGAAGCTTCCGCGCGCCCGATGCACTGCGGGAGAGCATCCCCGGCATCATCAACGCCTCGCTGCGCTACGGCTTCCAGGCCCGCGAGGCCTGCCGCCGCCGCGGAGGCACGCCGGAACCCGCACCGTGTATTCCGTTCGTGGATCTGCTCGATCGCCAGCTCAGTCTGACGCTGGAGACGATCATCTCTCAACTCAACGTGGGGTTCCAGATGAGCTACAACGACCGCCGCAGCGCGATCGGCATCCGTTCCGGCTCCAGCCAGTTCCAGCTCGGCCTCTTCGGCGAGTTCGACTTCTCGGCCGGAACCCTCCCCGGAGGCGCCCGGTGAAGCGCCTCCTCGCCGCCGGCCTCCTCCTCGCCGCCTTCGGCTGCGCCGACCGCGACGGCGGCCCCGCCGTCCGCGCCACGCCCGAGCCGGGATTCCAGGACTCGAGCGCATACGCGCTCCTCGAACGACAGGTCGCCTTCGGACCCCGCGTCCCCGGATCCCCCGGCCACCAGGCCCAACTCGAATGGATGACGGCCTACCTGCGCGAACGCGCCGACACCGTCGTGCTCCAGCCCTTCACCCACACGACGAGCGACGGTGACACCGTCCGGCTCACCAACGTCTTCGCACGCTTCCAGCCGGACACCTCCGCCCGCGTCCTCCTCATCACCCACTGGGACACCCGCCCCATCGCCGACCAGGATCCCGATGCGGACCGCCGGAACCAGCCGATTCCGGGTGCCAACGACGGCGCGAGCGGCACGGCCGTCCTGATGGAACTGGCGGATGTCTTCTCTCGCCATTCCCCTCCGATCGGCGTGGACCTACTCTTCACCGACGGCGAGGACTACGCACCCGGCGAGATGTATCTGGGCGCCAAGTATTTCGCCGCGAACCTGCCGGCCGGCTACCGTCCGCTCTACGGCGTGCTGGTCGACATGGTCGGAGACCGGAACCCGGCCTTCCCGGTCGAGCCCTACTCGAATCAGTACGCGCCGGAGGTCGTCGCGCGCGTCTGGCGGCTCGCCGAAGATCTGGACCTCGGCCGCTTTTTCCCGAAGCGCTCCGGGATCGCGGCGCTGGATGACCACATCCCGCTCAACGAGGCCGGGATCCGGACGATCGACATCATCGACTTCGACTACCGGCAATGGCACACGGTGGAGGACGATGTCGAGAACACGGCGCCGCACGGATTGGAGGCCGTCGGGACGGTCCTGGCGGAGCTGGTGTACCGAGGGGGGTGAGGAGGCCGGGTGCGCGCGCCGCGACTGACGAATGACGAGGCGCGCGCGCTCGGGTTCGTCGCTCTGTTGTTGACCCTCGCCGCGGTTGCGCGCGTGGCCGCGCGTGGGCCGGCCTTCGCGCCGGAGGTGGCCACGATCGACCGCGCCGAGCTCGAACGGGCGGCGGCGGCCGCCGCCGATGAGGAGGCGCGCCGCCGCGAGCCGCTCGCGCCGGGCGAGCGGCTCGATGTCAACACCGCTCCGGCCGCGGCGCTCGACCGCCTGCCGGGGGTCGGCCGCGCGCTCGCCGCACGCATCGTCGCCGAACGCGAGCGCGGCGGACCGTTCCGCTCGCTGGCGGACCTCACCCGGGTCTCCGGAATCGGCGAGCGCTCCCTCGCGCGGCTGGCGCCGCACCTCTCGGTGGACGACGGCGCCGCGGCCGCGGCAGGGGCGCACCGCCCGCGGAGTGTTCTGTTTCGACCCGATGCTGCCGATACTCCATCGGTGGAGGAAAGACGCGAGGGGGAAGAGAGCGGCCGCCGCGTGGACCTGAATCGGGCGAGCGCCGCCGAGCTGGAGCAGCTGCCGGGGATCGGGCCGGTGCTCGCGGCGCGCATCGTCGCCTACCGCGATTCCGCGGGGCCGTTCCACACGCTCGATGAGCTGGTGCACGTCTCCGGGATCGGACCGGCTTCGCTGGCGCGCCTGCGACCGCACCTGCGTCTCGGTACGTCGGCACGCGTACCTTGACCCGCATGTCGCCGGCCCGTTAGTTTTCGGCTCTCTCCCCCCTCGTTCCCGTCTTTCGGATTTCCCGAAGTCGTCCGGGCGATGGTATGGCCACGATGATCACACCCCCCGATCGGATCGGCAGCATGCTGGTCCGCGAAGGGGTCATCACCAACGAGCAGCTCTCCGCCGCACTGGCGGATGCGCGCAACAACAACACTCGGGTCGGTTATTCGCTGATCAAACTCGGCTTCGTCGCCGAGGACGAGCTGACCCGGATGCTTGCGCGCCAGTACCGCGTCCAGGCCGTCGACCTCGAACGCGTCGAGGTCGACCCGCGCATCATCCGGATGATCCCCGCCCAGCTCGCGCTGAAGCACCTCGTCGTGCCGCTCCGGCGCGTGGGGCGGGTGTTGACCGTGGCGATGGCGAACCCGGCGGATGCGCGCGCGCTCGAAGACCTCCGCTTCGTGACTCGCTGCGACATCGAGCCGGTGATCGTCGGCGAATACACGCTCCGCCGCCACCTCGAGCGCTACTACGAGGCGCCCGATGACCGGCTCAGTGAGCTGCTGAGCGAGATCGAGGACCAGGATGTCGAGCTGGTCGAGGAGGCGGAAGAGGAGATCAGCATCGCGGCGCTCCAGGCGCAGGTCGAGGAAGCGCCCGTCGTCAAGCTGATCAACGGGATCCTCACGGACGCGGTGCTGCGGGGCGCCTCGGACGTCCACATCGAGCCGTTCGAGCGCGAGATCCGCGTCCGCTACCGCATTGATGGCGCGCTCGTCGAGGTCATGAAGCCGCCGATGAAGATGAAGGCGGCGCTGACCTCGCGCATCAAGATCATGGCGAACCTGAACATCGCCGAGCGGCGGGTCCCGCAGGACGGCCGCATCAAGCTGCGCCTGAAGAACAAGGTCGTCGACCTGCGCGTCTCGACGCTCCCGGTGATCTTCGGCGAGAAGATCGTGCTCCGCATCCTCGACAAGAGCAACCTGACGCTCGACCTCGAGAAGTTCGGCCTCGAGCCGAAGGCGGAGAAGGACTTCATGCGCGCGATCATGAACCCGTACGGGATGGTGTTGGTGACCGGGCCGACGGGCTCCGGAAAGACGACCACGCTGTACTCGGCGCTCTCGAAGATCAACACCGAAGAGGTCAACATCATGACCGCGGAGGACCCGGTCGAGTACAACCTGCACGGCATCAACCAGGTGCTGGTGCGGACCGAGATCGGGATGACGTTCGCCGCCGCGCTGAAGGCGTTCCTCCGTCAGGATCCGAACATCATCATGGTGGGTGAGATCCGCGATCTCGAGACGGGCGGCATCGCCATCAAGGCGGCGCTCACCGGCCACCTGGTGCTCTCGACGTTGCACACGAACGACGCGCCGTCGACGGTCACCCGTCTGATCGACATGGGTCTCGAGCCGTTCAACGTGGCGGCCGCGCTCAACCTGGTGACGGCCCAGCGACTGGTCCGGCGCATCTGTCCGAACTGCAAGGTCGAGACGACGTATCCGCCCGAATACCTCGAAGCCGCGCGCCTCACCCGCGAGCAGGCGACATCGATCCGGTTCTGCAAGGGCAAGGGGTGCGAACTGTGTGGCGGCTCGGGCTACAAGGGCCGGCAGGGGCTCTACGAGGTCATGGCCATCACGCCGGCGATCCGCCGCCTCATCATGAACGGCGCCGGCACCGATGAACTGCGCCAGAAGGCGCTCGAAGAGGGCATGCTCACCCTCCGCATGGACGGGCTCGTCAAGGTGGCCCGGGGAATCACCACACTCGAGGAAGTCATCAAGGAGACTGCCGCGACATGAGCACGCAGGCCTTCGCAAGCACACAGGCTGTCGCAAGCCACGCCGAAACCGAGACGAACCGGGTGAACCTCCGCGCGCTGCTCGAGGAGATGATTCATTCGGGCGCGAGCGACCTGCACCTCACGGTGGGCGAACGCCCCAAGCTGCGGCTCGATGGAGACATCGTCAACTCATCCGTCGACTACGTGCTGACGGCCAAGGACACGCTGCAGCTCGCGTACTCGATCATCACCGAGCAGCAGAAGAAGCGCTTCGAGGTCGAGAACGAACTGGACTTCTCCTTCGGCATCCAGAACCTCTCGCGCTTCCGCGGCAACATCTACCGCCAGCGCGGGTGCGTGGCCGTGGCGATTCGCCAGATCCCGTTCAACATCAAGACGTTCGACGAGCTCAGGCTGCCGCCGATCGTTGCGAAACTGACCGAGAAACCGCGCGGCCTCGTCCTCGTCACCGGCCCGACCGGCTCCGGCAAGAGTACCACGCTCGCCGCGATGATCGACAAGATCAACCGCGAGGAGAAGGGTCACATCCTGACGATCGAGGACCCGATCGAGTTCGTCCACAAGCACCAGCGCTGCATGGTCAACCAGCGCGAGGTCGGCGCCGACACGAAGTCGTTCGCGAGTGCACTGAAGTACGCGCTCCGGCAGGACCCGGACGTGGTGCTGATCGGCGAGATGCGCGACCTCGAGACCATCGGCGCCGCACTCACCATCGCCGAGACCGGTCACCTGGCCTTCGGCACGCTCCACACGAACTCGGCCGCCGAGGCGATCAACCGTATCATCGACGTCTTCCCCTCGAGCCAGCAGGCACAGGTCCGCGCACAGCTCGCGTTCGTGCTCGAAGGCGTCATCACCCAGACGCTGCTGCCTCGCGCCAAGGGCTCGGGCCGCATCTGCGCCTGCGAGATCCTCGTCTGCACGCCCGCCGTCCGCGCCTGCATCCGCGACGACAAGGTGCACCAGATCTACTCGATCATGCAGGCCGGCAAGAAGCACGGCATGCAGACGCTCAACGACGCCCTCTACCAGATCTACCTCCAGGGCGAGGCGACGCTCGAGGAGTGCCTCAAGCGCTCGAGCGATCCCAATGAACTGCGGCGCATGATCGGTGAACCCGTACCCGAGAGCTGAGCACCATGCCGACCTTCACCTACTCGGCCCGGAGCGCCACCGGCGCCATCCAGACGGGGCAGATCGACCTGCCCAACCGCGACGAGGTCAACCGCTACCTCGTCCGCCAGCGCCTGATCCCGCTCAAGGTCGCCGAGAAGAAGAACCCGCTCGAAATCACCTTCGGCACCGGCATCACCTCGCGGGACATCGTCATCTTCACCCGCCAGTTCGCGACGATGATCAACTCGGGGCTCCCGCTCGTGCAGAGCCTCGACATCCTCGCCAAGCAGAGCGAGAACAAGTTCCTCCGCCGGATCGTCGAGAAGGTCCTCTACGACGTCGAGTCCGGGAACACCCTGGCGGATGCGCTCCGCCGTCATCCCAAGGTCTTCACCGACCTCTACGTCAACATGGTCGCGGCGGGCGAGGCCGGCGGCATCCTGGATGTCATCCTGCTCCGCCTCGCCACCTTCATCGAGAAGAGCGACGCCCTCGCCCGCAAGATCAAGGGCGCCATGATCTACCCGGCCGTCATCTTCTCCGTCGCCGTCATCGCGGTCGCGGTGCTGCTGATCTTCGTCATCCCCACGTTCCAGGAGATGTTCGAGAGCGCCGGCGTGCCGCTCCCGCTGCCGACCCGCATCGTGATCGGCATGAGCCATGCGCTCCAGCAACGCTGGTGGATGTTCCTCGGTGGGCTCATCGTCACGCCCATCCTGATCCGCCAGTACTACAAGACCTCCGGCGGCCAGCTCCTCATCGACCGGATGCTGCTGCGCCTGCCGATCCTCGGCGACCTGCTCCGCAAGACCGCCGTCGCCCGCTTCAGCCGCACCCTGGGCACCCTCATCTCGAGCGGCGTCTCGATCCTCGAAGGCCTCGAGATCACCGCGCGCACCGCCGGCAACCGCGTCATCCACGACGCCATCATGAACTCCCGCGCCAGCATCGCCGGCGGTGAGACGATCAGCGAGCCGCTCAAACAGTCCGGCGTCTTCCCGCCCATGGTCGTCCAGATGATCAACGTCGGCGAGCAGACCGGCGGCCTCGACGAGATGCTCGGCAAGATCGCCGACTTCTACGACGAGGAGGTCGACACCGCCGTCGAGGCGCTCCTCGCCGCCATGGAGCCCGTCATGATCGTCGTGCTCGGCGTCGTCGTCGGCGGGATGATCGTCTCCATGTACCTGCCCATCTTCGACATGATCAATACGGTGAAGTAGGCGGGAGGCAGGGGACCCCTCGCGCGTTCTGACCGTGCCGCGGGGCCGTCAATCCTCCTGACGGCCTCTCTTCCGCCCGACGAACACGTTCAGGACCGTGCTCACGATCGCGATCACGAGACCGCCCAGCACCGCGGCCCAGAAGCCGTCGACGACGAAATCGATCCCGAGCGCGCCGGAGAGCCGCGACGTGAGCCACAGCATGAACGCATTCAGCACGAAGATGAACAGCCCGAGCGTCAGCAGCACGAGCGGGCAGGTCAGCACGAGCAGGATCGGGCGGATCACGGCGTTGACGATGCCGAAGACCAGCGCGACGCCGAGCAGCCCGAGCCAGCCGTCGCGGTATTCGATTCCGGGCACGATCGCCTCGGCCACCCAGAGGGCGGCCGCAGTGATCAGGAGCCGGATGATGAAGCTCACGCGGGTCCCTCTCCCTCTTACGCGAAGATTCGCCGGGATCGCAGGCCGCATGCCTGCACGAGCCGCAACCTGACGCCGGCGACGCGCCGTCGCAAGGGCCCGGTGCGCCGCCCCCGAGTCGTCCAGCGCGCGGGCGATGGTGGGGACGGCCCAGCCGCTACCCGCCCAGCGGCCATTCCTCGCCCTCCGGCTCTTCGAGCGCCGGCTCGCCGGTCGGGCGCGCGTAGTACGCCCACGGAAAGCGCATCGAGCCGATGCGGCGCCAGCCCGCCGCTTCGAGCTCGCGCCGCGCGCGGCTCCACGCGTAGACGCGGCGGTGCTCCCACTGCTGATCGGACTTCTCCACCACGTGGAACAGGGGACCGTAGCCCACGGAGTGCCACCCGCAGCGACCCGCCCGGTCCAGCACCTCCATCTCGTTGAACGCGTCGAGCGGCGACAGCCTTCGCGTCTCGCCGCTCACGGGCGGCACACCCGTGCCATCGCCCCGGCCGAACCGCTGTTGCGCCGCCTGCCGGCTCATCCCGAGGCGCCGGCCGATGGCCTCCCAACTGTGCCCCGCCGTGCGCGCCGAGGACACCGCCGCCCGGAGCAGCCGCGCCACATACGCGTCCGCTTCGGCCGTGAGCGCCACGAGGTCGAGATACGCGGCCGGATCGGACGCAATGCGGTCCTGGAGCTCCGGATCGGATGCCGCGATCGCCTCCGCCAGCCGTCGCTCCAGCTCCGCCGATGGCCCACTCACGCCTGCTCCGCTCCGCCGCCTCGAAGCGCCTTCTGCGCCGCGCCGAAGCACGCGCCCGCCGCCACGATCGCGATCACCGCCATCACGATCAGCACGATCCTGACGGCGAATACATCCACCCAGCTACCGACCAGGGCCGCCGCCATGCCGGCGAGCGCCAGCCACGCGGCCGCCAGGAACAGCCGAAACGTCACGGGTACCTTCCCTGCCAGCGACTCGCTCATGACACCATCTCCTTCCGGTTGTGGGTTCACCTGCCGTTTCGTGTCAAGGATAAGTTGACAATGAAGGTTTGTCAACGGTCAGTTGACAAGAAGCGCGCGCGAGTGTCTGACGCGCGAGCGTCTGGCGCGCGCGAGCGTCGCGCCGGGCCGTACCACCGTCGATGGGGCCGGCAGGCCGCCTGCCGCAGCCGGTGCCGCCACTCGGTCGCGCGCCGGGGATAGGCAACCGCGCCCGGACCTTGTATCTTGCTGTCGAATTCGGAATCGTCGAAAAGCCGGGACACCGGACTCCGTCGCATCGACAGGAGGTGCTGCGCCATGCTCAGACGACGTCGTGTCGCTCCGTTCATCCTGTTCGCCGCCACGTTCCTCGCCGCGGGGTGCGGCGCGGGTCCGCAGCCGGTGCCGGCGGACCTGGTGCTCACGAACGGCAAGGTGGTCACCGTGGATTCGGTGCGTCCGGAGGCCGAGGCGGTCGCGATCGCGGGGGACACCATCGTCGCCGTCGGCTCGACGTCCGACATCGAGCCGTACATCGGCGAGTCGACGCGGGTGATCGACCTGGACGGTCGGCTCGCGATCCCCGGCTTCATCGAGGGGCACGGCCATTTCCTCCGCATCGGCGAGGCGAAGATGATCCTCGACCTGACGCAGGCGCGGAGCTGGGATGAGATCGTGGCGATGGTCGCCGATGCCGCGCGGGAAGCGGAGCCGGGCGAGTGGATTCTCGGGCGCGGCTGGCATCAGGAGAAGTGGGACGAGGTGCCCACGCCCAACGTCGACGGCGTGCCGCTGCACGACGAGTTGAGCGCGGTCTCGCCGGAGAACCCGGTCTACCTGACGCACGCGAGCGGACACGCGTCGTTCGCGAACGCGCGGGCGCTCTCACTGGCCGGGATCGGCCCCGATACGCCCGATCCGGAGGGCGGCACGATCGTGCGCGACCCGCGCACCGGCCGCGCGACGGGACTGCTGAGGGAACGCGCGCAGGGCCTCGTCTCCGCCGCCATGGACCGGGGCCGCTCGTCCGAGACCGAGGCCGCGCGGATCCGGCGCGCGATCGAGCTGGCCAGCCAGGAGGTGATCTCGAAGGGGATCACCACCTTCCACGATGCCGGCTCGTCCTTTGCCCTGATCGACGTCTACCGCCGGATGGCCGAGGCGGGCGAGCTGCCGGTCCGCCTCTACGTCATGGTCCGCAACGAGACGAACGAGACCATGGCGGAGAAGCTCCCCGAATACCGCATGATCGGCGTCGCGGACCATCACCTCACGGTGCGCGCGATCAAGCGGCAGGTCGACGGCGCGCTCGGCTCGCACGGAGCGTGGCTGCTCGAGCCCTACATCGACCTCCCGTCGAGCACGGGCCTGGTCCTCGAACCGCTCGACGAGATCCGCGAGACCGCCGAACTCGCCATCAAGTACGGCTTCCAGCTCAACACCCACGCCATTGGCGACCGCGCGAACCGCGAGATGCTCGACCTCTACGAGAGCGTCTTCAAGGAGCACCCGGAGGCGACGGACCTGCGCTGGCGCATCGAGCACGCGCAGCACCTCGATCCGGCCGACGTCCCGCGCTTCCACGAGCTGGGCATCATCGCGTCGATGCAGGGGATCCACGCGACGTCGGATGGACCCTGGGTCGCGAAGCGGCTCGGCGAGGAGCGTACGCAGGCGACGTCGTACCTCTGGCATTCGCTCATCGAGTCCGGCGCCGTCGTCACCAACGGCACCGATGCGCCCGTCGAGGACGTGAGCCCGATCGCGAGCTTCTACGCCGCCGTCTCCCGGCGCCTCGCCGACGGCTCCGTCTTCATGCCCGAACAGCGGATGACCCGCGAAGAGGCGCTCCGCAGCTACACCATCAACAACGCCTACGCCGCGTTCCAGGAAGACATCAAGGGATCGATCACGCCCGGCAAGCTCGCCGACATCGTCGTCCTCTCCCGCGACATCATGACGATCCCCGAGGACCAGATCCCCGATACGCGCGTGCTCTACACCATCATCGGCGGCCAGGTGCTGTACACGGCGGAGGCGGTGACGGCCAGCCGCTGACGGCGGTCCGCTGACGGCGGGCGGGCGCAGGCGCATCCAGTCGGTCACGCCGGCCGGGACGCCGGCGCCCGCCTCGGCCGGCCGGCACCGTGGCGGCCGGCCCGCGCCCGCCGTCGCGCCGTACCACCACTCGTTGCGGCGATGATGGAATGGGACGAATCGAAAAAGTAAAACCTGGTCCGCGCCACGATGGCCGATGCACGCATGCCGACGCGCGGTGGCGACGACGGGCCGTCGCGTCGTACCGCCAATCATTGCCGGAGTAGCGGAATGGGACGAATCGAAAAAGTGAAACCTGGTCCGCTCGCCCTGCTGGCGGCGGCGGTGCTGGCGGCGTGCGCGCCGGGCGCGCGGGACGTCTCGATCCCGGACGGCGCGCTCGTGATCCGGGGCGGCTGGCTCTTCGACGGCGTTGCCGATGAGGTGGTGCCGAACCGCGGGATCGTGATCGAGGACAGCATCCTCCGGTACGTGAACGTCGATCTGGCGGGCCGGGAGCTGGAGGGCGCGCGCGTCATCGATCTGACGCCCGAGGATTACGTGATCCCCGGGATGTTCGATCTCCATGCGCACTACGCGGTGGACCTGCTCGGCCAGGGGCGGGTGGATGAGGTTCGGGTCTATCCGGCGCTCTTCCTGGGGAACGGGGTCACATCGACGTTCCCGGCGGGCGAGGTGAATCCGGAGCGGATGCGGGAGCTGCGGCTCCGGATCGAGCGGGGCGAGCAGGCGGGCCCGCGCCTCTTCAATTCGGGGCCGTACTTCGGCAGTGCGCGGGAAGGGTGGGATCCGGAGATCACGCCGGAGCAGATCCGGGCGGAGGTGGACTACTGGGCCTCACAGGGCGCGCGCGGTTTCAAGGCGAAGGGGATCCGGCCGGAACACCTGAAGGCGCTGATCGAGGCGGCACACGCGCACGGCCTGACGGTCACCGGCCATCTGGGCTCGGGGTATCGCCACAGCGTGAACCCGCGGGATGCGATCCTCATGGGGATCGACCGCGTCGAGCACTTCCTGGGCGGCGATGCGATGCCGGCGGACCGGCCGGCGTACGCCTCGCTCGTGGAGATGACGCCCGAGATGCCGGAGTTTCGCCGCATCGTCGATCTCTACAAGGAACGGGGCATCTACTTCGATGCGACGCTCTCCGCCTACGGCTACTTCGGCCGGCGCGACCCGGAGGTCTACACCTACTTCGCGCCCGAGATGGATTACCTGACGCCGTTCGCCCGCGAGCAGGTCGAGCGGCGTCTACCGCGGCGAGTCTACGAGCAGTTCGAGCAAATCTACTGGGTGAAGCGGAAGCTCGTGAAGGCGTTCTACGACCTGGGCGCCGGCCACCTGCTCACGCTCGGTACGGACCATCCGAGCTGGGGCGAGTATTTCTCCGGCTTCGCCGTGCACCGCGAACTGCACGCGTTCGTCCTGGCGGGAATCCCGCCCGCCTACGCGCTGAAGATCGCCACGATCCACGGCGCACGGGCGCTCGGGGTCGACGATCGCCTCGGGACCCTCGAACCCGGGAAGCTGGCCGACCTCGTGATCCTCGAAGGCAACCCGCTCGAGGACATCCGCAATACGCGGAACGTCCGGACCGTCGTGAAGAACGGCGAGGTCTACGACGCCAGGCAGCTCCTGGAATCCGTCAAGGGCCAGCTCGGACCCCGCGGGCCGGAAGAGCTCGCGGACTGGTGACGCGCGCCGCGAAGGTCCGAGGATCGCCGAACCGGACGAATCGTAAACGTAAAACCTGGTCCGCTACCGCATCCCCTCCGCCATCCGGATCGCGGCGTACGCGTTGACGATGCCGCCGGTGGCCGAGAGCCGGCCGAACGGCACCTGGCCGCCGTCTTCGCCGGGGCGCACGACCGGCTGCTCGGCGTAGCGGGTGGCCGACTCGAGGATGATGCGTTTCACGTCGGCGGCATCGAGGTCGGGGTAGTAGGCCATGAGCAGAGCGGCCAGCCCGGTGACGACGGGAGCGGCCATGCTGGTGCCGGAGGCCGGCCCGTAGCCATCGTCCGGGATGGTCGAGACGATCGCGACGCCGGGTGCGAAGACGTCGACCTCGTGGTCGCCGTAGTTGCTGAACGGCGCCGCGAGGTGGTCCGCGTCCTGCCACGAGGAGGCGCCGACTTCGATCCAGTTGCGCGCCGTGTCGCCATCTTCGTACACCCGGCTGGGGAAGCTCGGCTCTGCACCCAGGTCGGCGCCATCGTTGCCCGCCGCGTGGATCATCAGCACGCCGTGCTCATCGGCGTAGCGGACCGCCGCGTCCACCACGTCCTTCCGCGGGGAGAACGGCTTGCCGAAGCTCATGTTGATGATGTCCGCGCCGTTGTCCACGGCGTAGCGGATCGCGTTCGCGACGTCCTTGTCGCGCTCGTCGCCATCGGGCACCGCGCGGACGGCCATGATCCGGACGGCCGGCGCGATCCCGTCCACCCCGATGCCGTTGCCGCGTTCGGCGCCGATGATCCCGGCCACGTGCGTGCCGTGGAAAGGATCCGGCCCTTCCACATCGGCGTTGCCGTAGCGGCGCTCGGAGGCATCGGTGTAGTCGTCGCCGACGATCGGACGGGGGTCGAACGACGGGTTGAGGCCGTACTGCATGAGTCCGTCGAGGCGTTCGAGCTCTTCATCGATCATGGCCGGCGTGACGCCGTTCGCCGCGAGCTGGAGGTAGACCTGCCGGGCCTGCTGCACATCGCGTCGCGGCGAGCGGATCGCGCGGACGCGTTCGACGGTCAGCGAGTCCACGCCCAGGTGCTGGCGGAGCAGCGCGGTGAACCGGTCGACCGCGGCGTCCATCGCCCGGACCTGCTGGAGCATCTGCGTCGTTTCCTGGCGCTCGGTCTGGTACGCCTCCTCGACCTTGCGGAACCGTTCGTATTCGGCGCGAGCCGCCCCCGTGAGCGTATCCGGATCCGCGCCTTCGTAACGCTCCCGGTAGCGCGCGTACAGCCGCGTCACCTCGTACGTGTCGTGGTCCACCTGCCGGCCGTCCGGGCCGCCAATGAAATTCCAGCCGTGCACGTCGTCGATGTAGCCGTTGCCGTCGTCATCCTTGCCGTTGCCGGCCACCTCGTCCTCGTTGACCCAGAGGTTGTCGTCCAGATCCTGATGATCGAGGTCGATGCCGCCGTCGATCACGGCCACGACCACCTGCCGCGCCGGCCGTTTCCCGGCCAGCAGCTCGCGGTAGGCCCGCTCGACGCTCGTGCCGCGCACGCCATCCGTGCCGGCATCCAGCAACCACCAGTGCTCCGGCGCGGTGGACGCCGCGTCCGCGGGATCGGCCCCTTCCGGCTCGGCCGGCTCCACCGGCTCGGCGGCGCGCGGTGGCGGCGGTACATCCGCCGGGCCCGCGACCGGGGTTCGCGCCGGGGCACAGGCGCCGAGCGCGAACGCGCCGGCCAGCAGCATCGAGAACCGTCTCATGCATTTCCTCCGGATCGCCGAACCTGCGCCTTCCGCCCGCCGTCCGGGCGGCAGGCGCAGGAAGTGAATGCCGTCGCGTGCCACGCGAGGAGCGTACCGCCGGCGCCGTAGCGCACGCAGTCCGGCGGTTCGAGACTCAGCGCGCGCCTGCGGCCGTCGTGACCGCAGCGGCTACCTCCGTGCCCGCGTCAAGGTTCCCGTGGTGCAGGAGCGCGTTGAACACGAGCGCGTAGGAACCGAGCGTCCCGGCGCGCCACATGGGGTTGAAGCTGAACATCACGACGTGGCCGCTCCCCAGGCGGACGTCCACCAGCGCCGGGGCGCCGGCCAGCTCCGCGCCGTGATCCAGCCCGCCGCTGATGAGCAGCGACCCGACGTCGCGCGAGAAGCGGAAGATGGTCCGCACGTCGGCGGCGCCGCCATCACCGTTCTGGTCTCGCTCATTCTCGTTGGCCGCGCGAAACGCTTCGACGCCGGCCTGGCCCATGTCGCGCGGCCGTGCCTGTACGATGTCCTCGTCACCCACGCCGCCGCGGCCACTCAGGTGGGCGGTCGTGCTGCCTTCCGCGGCCACGGCACCCCCTCCGCGGCGGCCGCGGAAGCCGCGTCCGAAGCCACCACCGCCGAGCGCGAAGACGGGCCCGCTGTCGAAGTAGACGCCGAGCTCGTCATCGTAGCCGTAGGCGAGGGGACTCCCCTCTGCGGTGCGTTCGACGCGGAACACGCCGCCGGGCGCCCACAGGTTCCCGGTCTCGCGGATGCGCACGCCCGGCGCCAGACCGAAGTGGATGGGCAGCGACGCGCTGCTGGTCAGTGTGAGGAGCGTGCCGCCTTGCTCGACGAAGCGCTGGAGGTGGAGCACGCCGGTCAGCTCGAGGCCGCCGCGCATGTCATCGGTCCGGTCCTGGCGCCCGATGTTCGGCGTCAGCTCGGAGGGCTTCCAGGGGATCGGCTCGGAGCCGGTGATGCCGCGCACGATCGAGAGCGCGTTCGAGCTCGAGGGGCCGAAGATGATGACGTCGTACTTGTCGCCGAGGTCGGGATCATCGCGGACGTCGTGGACCGAGATGTAGTCGTAGGGGATGCCGTACTCGTCGAGCGCGATGCGCACCCACCCCTCGCTCTGCGTGGACTGCCAGGTGTGCATCACGGCGATGCGCGGCGTGGCCACGGGGTGCGTCGGCACGTCCGGCGCCGTCGCCGAGCCGTAGGCGGTGAAGCCGAACGTCTCGGCCGCCGATTCGAGCGATTCGGCCACGTCCCCGCCGCCCCGCACGATGAAGGTGCCGGCGCGGTACGAGCGGCCCTCGTGCGTGAAGGGCGGCTCCGCCGCGTCGATGCGCAGCTTCGGGTCATGGAACCGGAACGAGGCCAGCGTGTTGTCCGCGTTGTAGTCGATGAGGAAGACGCGCGCGCCGTCGGCATTTCGCACCGCGCCGGGTGCCCGGACCAGCCCTTCGACCGGCGCCATCGGCACATCCAGCACCGACGTGTCCTCGATGCGCACGGTCTCGACGTTGAACAGCGGGCCGAACGTCCAGCCGGTGTCGTCGTAGGGCTGCGGATCGGACGGGTTGTAGTACTGCTTGTCGAGCAGCATGTCCGCGGCGCGCGAGTACGGCTGGTCCATGCGGATGACGTAGCTGCCCGCGGGGAACTCGCGGCCGTCGGCGGTGAATGCCGCCGTCGCCCGCTGCACCTCGATGCCCTGCCGCTGGAGCAGCGAGAGCATCCGCGCCTGCTGCCCCGGCCGCGGGTCGTCGGCGGGCATCACGTACGCGGCCGGGCCCTCCGTCGTCGCCTTCGCCACCGCGCGTACGCTCTTGCGGTAGAAGTTGCGCAGGTACTCGCGCCGGTTGTCGGCCACCTCCCGCATCGCGATGAGCAGCGCGCTCTGCTGGAGGTTGACGTTGTTGCGGATCGACCAGACCACCTCCGGCAGCGGCGTGTTCGGCCGGTGCCATTCGCGATCCACGTTCGTCCGCACGATGTAGTTGGATGCGTTGCGCGAGCCCTGCGTCTCGTAGAACCGGCCGATCGCGTTGCGCATGTTGGCGATCCAGAACAGGTAGTTCGGCGCCCAGCCGTCGTAGTAGTCGTGCGTGTAGATGCCGGGCACGCCGAACGCCGTCATGTCCTGGACCTCCTTGTAGGCCAGACGGCTCCACTCGTTGATCACGATCGGATCGATCCACGCGTTGTAGGGGCCGCGGCCCGTCGAGGTGTAGAGGTACGAGGCCGACTCGTGCAGGTCGTGCAGGACCGTGGGGTGGTACTCGAGGAAGACGTTCAGCACGTTCTGCGTCAACTTCAGCGCGAGCCCCATCCCGTCGCGGTTGTTGTCGTGCGCGACGTACTTCCCCCAGTAGAGCGGCCGCGTCGGCACGTTCGTGTCGGGGTCCTTGTGATGCGCCATGTGCAGGTCGACGACCTTGGCGCGGCCATCCACCTCGACGATCGGCGTCGCCATGAAGATCAGGTTGTCACGGATCGCGCGGATGTGCTCGGATTCCTCGACGGCGAGCCGGTAGACCAGCTCCATGAGCATCTCGGGGGAGCCCGTCTCGGGCGCGTGGATCGCGCCGGTCGCGTAGTAGATCGGCTTGGCCTGTTCGATGATGCGCGCGGCCTCCGCCTCGGAGGTCACGCGTGGGTCGGCCAGCCGAGCGAGCATCTCCTTGTAGCGGTCGAGGTCCGCGATGGTCTGCTCATCGGCGACGACCACGAGGATCATCTCGCGGCCCTCCTCCGTCCGGCCGATCGAGAAGACCTTCACCCGGTCGGACGCGGCATCGACCGCGCGCATGTAGTCGTAGATCTCCTCGGGGTAGCTGAGCACGTCCGCCGCGCCGACGATGTGGCCGAGCACGTCGCGAGGCGTCGGCACGGTCTCGGAGGCCGGAAGGTGGTCGACGAGCGGCGTCAGGAAGAACGGCTCGGTCGTGTATCGGCGGATGTCGGCGGTGTACGCCTGGTCGAGCGGCTGTTGCGCCGACGCGGTCGAGGCGGCCGCCCCGACCGCGAGCGCCGTGAGCAGCACGGCCATGACGCCGCGTGGCGCGCGTCGGCCGGCGAACGGACGTGCCATGGGATCCTCCATCGAGGGGCTGTGATCGGGCCTGTCCCGGAATCGCCAGCAATAATGGATCGTCCGTGGCGCGGCCACAAGGGCGGTGCGCGTGGAGCGCGTCACTCCTCCGGGACCCAGCGGGTGAAGCGGTCGCCGAGCAGTCGCAGGGGGTAGCCGTTGACGGTGAACGGTTGGTCGGGATCGAGCCCGAGTCGGCGCACGGCGTCGCGGGCGGAGGAGGGCGAGGCGAACTCGGCCAGGTACGCGTTCAACAGCTCGAGCGACCAGATGCCCCGCGTCACGAGGTAGAGTCCGCGGATCACGCCGAGCACCGGCGTGATGGCCTGGTACTCCTCGCGGCTGAAGACGACCGCCGCGCGGGCCGCCAGCACGTCGTCGACCGTGACCCAGCCGGGCTCCGGCGGCGTCCTGCGCGGCTGCCCGTTCCATTCATAGCCGCCATCCGGGAGGAGTCGGATCTGCACGGCTTTCCCGTTGAAGCACCCGAGGTCGAACGGAACGCCCGGCTCGAGCGTGACCGATGACTGCGATGCGCCGCCCGAGGAGACGCCGGAGGCCCCGAGTGGCCGGCCGCCGTGCGATAGCAGGCGCATCCGGGCCTCGACCTCTTCCTTGTCCGGGAACGCCGCACCATTGATCATCATCATCCGTCTCCGAGCTGGGGGTTTTCATGGGTTCTGGACCACAGGCCGGACCGCGGTCGGGGTCGCCCGTCGCGGCCGGCCGCTTGAGCAATTGTGGTGCCACGAATCCGCCGCCAGCAGCGCCACCCTCGGCGGGATCCGGACGATCTGGTGCATCCATTCCGGAATGGGAGCGGGATGGGAACGGCCGGGAACGGGAGCGGGAGCGGGAACGTTTACGTTTACGGGATGGGGGCGGCCGGGAACGGGGGGACCGGCCGCGAACCGGAACGGAAACGGAAACGGGAACGGAAACGGGAACGGGAACGGGAACGGGAACGCGCCCGCCGCTGCGTGGAGCGGCGGGCGCGTCCGGCCGCACGCGCTCCTCCTCAGTCGTCGCCGTGCTCGATCTCGAACCCGTGATCGAGTTCGAACTCCGCCTCGAACTCGAAGAGCCGGCCCGTGGCATCGTAGTCGAACGCGGACAGGTCCAGGACGCGGCCGGTCGCATCCCGGAACCAGGCGCCCGGATCCACGTGGATCGTCACCTCGCGGTCGATGTCGGCCGCGGAGAGCGTGACCGGCGGCTCGAACTCGAGCTCGATCTCGATCTCCGCATCCACGTAGACGCGGAACGGCACGGGATCTCCATCGGTCGGGGTGAACGTCCCCGTCACGAGCATGCTCGCCGAGTCGGGCCAGTCGGCGAACTCTGACCGGATCGACTCGAAGAGGTCGCGGATCTGCGTCGCCTTGTCCGCGTCATCATCGTCCTCGACTTCGAGATCCTCGACCTCGAACTCGATCTCCTCGTACGTCCCTTCCGGCACCTGGTCCGACCCGACCACGGCCGCCTCGCCCGTGAGCGGCAGATCGAGGAAGTACGGCGCCAGCTCGAACTCGTCCTCGAACTCGTCGCACGGATTCCCCTCGCCGCTCGAATCGCAATCCCCGTCGTCCGCCCGCTCGAGCTCGAACTCCGCGACCACGAGGCGCACATCCGTCAGCGTCAGCGTCCCGTTCGACCCCTCGATCGCGAGGTCCCCCGCAGCAACGCCGGCGGCCGCCGGAGCCAGCCCGTTCCGCCCCCTCACGGGAGCGGCCGCGGCGGATGTCCCGGGCGCCGCCGTCACGAAACGGACCACCACGACCGGTTCCGTGCCATCCGGGCCGAGGCCGCTCTCCGTACCACACGCCGCTACGCCGAGCGCCAGCCCGAACGCGCCCGCCACGAACCACGCACCACGTCGACTTCCGTTCATGGATCCTCCTCAGAGCTGTCGGTTCGTACGCCGCTGTCGCGGGGCAAGCGTCGGACCGGCGGCCGCGCGGCGTGTCCGTTACCGCGCAAGTCACAATGTGGAGCCGTGTTCCGCACGGTCGTGCCGGGTCGCCCGGAGCGGGCGGCTGTGTCGCGTTTCGGTACGGTCCGGTCCACGGCGCGACGGTCCGGCAGTTGTGGAGCCATGCCAACCGTCCTATTCTAGCGGGGCCCCGGACGCGTATCTCCTGTATTCGGATCGATCATCGAGCATGGAGCCGGTACTCGCGGTGCTCGCCCAAACGGACTCGTTCGTCGGGGTGTGGCAGGATCTGGCGGCACGCGTCGGCATGGCGTTGCGCCTGGGCGAATCGGCGGCCGCGCTGGCGCCGCTCGGCGAGGCGTGTGCGGTGGTGATCGCGGCGGGTGGACGGGAGGAGCGCGCGGCCGAGGCGCTGGTCGAGCTCGATGCCGCGGGGGCGGACGGCGTCGCGGTCGTGGGCGCGGCGGAGGACCGCCGGCTGGCCCTCGCGCTCGTCCGCGCGGGGGCGAGCGACTACTTCGTGCTGCCGGGCGAGCTCGAGCTGTTGCGCGCGTGGGTGGCCGCGCGGAGGGAGCGGGCGGCGGCGGCGCGGCGCGCGGAGGAGCTGACCGCATACGAGCGGGACCGCTACGACTTCTCTCGCATTGTGGGGCGCAGCCCGGGTCTCCTCGCCGCGCTCGAACGGGCGGCGCGAGTGATCCCGCACGCCGGTGCGACGGTCCTGATCACCGGCGAGACCGGGACGGGGAAGGAGCTGGTGGCGCAGGCCATCCACTACAACGGCCCGCGCGCGGCCGCACCCCTGGTCGAGGTCAACTGCACGGCACTGCCGCCCACCCTGCTCGAAGGCGAATTGTTCGGCTACGAGAAGGGCGCGTTCACCGATGCGCGCGTCGCCAAGCCGGGGCTGTTCGAGGCGGCGCACGGCGGCACGCTCTTCCTCGACGAGGTCGGTGACCTCTCGCGCGACCTCCAGGCCAAGCTCCTGCGCGTCCTCGCCGAGAAACAGGTGCGCCGCCTGGGCAGCGTGCGCTCCTTCCACGTCGACGTCCGCATCATCGCCGCTACCCACGTCGACCTCGCCGATGCCGTCCGACGGGGCGCCTTCCGCCAGGACCTGTTCTACCGCCTGAACGTCGTACCGCTCCACCTCCCACCGCTCCGCGACCGCGGCGACGACATCCTCGCACTCGCCGATCACTTCCTCGACCAGTTCAGCGCCGAATACGCCGTGCCGCGGCCACGCCTCACCAGCAAGGCGCGCGACGCACTGCTCGCCCATCCCTGGTGGGGAAACGTCCGCGAACTACGCAACGCCGTCGAACGCGCCGTGCTCCTCGGCGGCCCCACGCTCGAGCCCCGGGACCTCTTCTTCGCGTCGCCCGCCCCCGCGGACACCCCGACGCTGCCGTTCCCCGCAACCTTGGACGCCATCCAGCGCGCTGCCGCGCGATCCATGCTCGAACGTTGCGGCGGCAACAAGAGCGCGGCCGCCGGCGCCCTCGGCATCAGTCGCTCCCGTCTCTATCGCCTGCTCGATCCGGACCGGGATGTGTAGCGTTTCGCTACGACTGTCGCGCCCAGGGACGCGTATCGACGCCGGGGTTCCGCATGGTGGCGGGCATCCCCGCCGGGCACGGGCCGTGCCCTGCCGTGGCACGACCCAGTGGAAAGGAAGATGAGTGATGCGAAGCTGGCGGATCCTGATCCCCCTCCTGGTCGTGGCCGCATTGTCCCGGTGCGACGGCGGCTCCACGGACCCCGACCTGACGACGCGCGTGATGCTCACGCCGCAGGTGGACACGCTGAACGCGCTCGGCGCCGCGGTTCTCCTCACGGCGCAGGTGACCGATGGAGCGGGCAACGTCGTGTCCGATGCGGTGGTGGAATGGTCGAGTCTCGATCCGGTGGTGGCGACCGTGGACAGTGCGGGGCGAGTGGTGGCGCGCGCGCCGGGGGGGACGGGGATCGTCGCCGCAGTGGGCGACGCGGCGGACACCGCACAGATCTTCGTGGAGGCCGAGGTCGAGGAGTCGGAGTTGCAGTTCCTCTCGTTTTCCTCGTCCTCGGGCTCGACCCCGATGGGATCCGCGACGACGAGCTTCTGGGCGGTCCGGGGAGAGAACCGGAGTGCGGAGATCCTGTACGGGCCGGAGGCGGGCGAAGCCGCGGGCGAAGAGTTGCTCACCTTCGAGGTGCCGGGCAATTCGTTGCTCGAATATCCGGATGGCACGCCGTTCGATCGTGGCGATTCGGTGCAGATCACGATCCACCTCGATGCGGAGGGGCGATTCGTGTTCCGGTTCGAGCCGTCCGGACTGCGATTCGACCCGGAGCATCCGGCGGAGCTCGAGATCGACTACCGCGGCGCGGACCTCGACCTGGACGGCGACGGGGATGTGGACGCGGAGGATGATGAGGCGGAGCGCGAGCTCTACCTGTGGAAGCAGGAGCGGGAGGGGGATCCGTGGCTCCGTCTTGGAACGGTGAAGCTGGAAGACCTGGACGAGCTCGAGGCGAAGATCGACGGGTTCACCGGCTTCGCGGTGGCGCGGTAGCGCCGAGAGGGTGAGGCGCGATGCGACGACGACGGCCGAGCGACGTCCTCGAACGAGCGCGCACGCTGCACGAAGCGCGGGACTATCCGGCGCTCGTGGCGCTGCTCTCGCCGCTCGATGCCGCGGGCCGGCTCGACGAGCCGGAACTCCGGTTCCTCCTGGCCGATGCGTGGGACGTGGTGGGCGAGGGCGACCGCGCGCTCGAGCAGGTCGAGCGGCTCGCGCCCGTCTGCGCCCGTCGCGGCAACGATGGCCTCCACCGCAAGCGGCTGAACCTCGAGGGGATCCTGCGGTTCGAGCGCGGTGACATCGCCGGCGCGGAATCCGCTTGGCGCAAGATGCTGGATGCCGCGAGCCGGGCGGGCGACGAGGATTTCGTTGCGCGCGCGAACAACAACCTGGGGATCATCTGTACGCTCCAGGGCCGGCAGGCGGAAGCGTTGGCGTGCTATGAGCGGGCGTTGGCGGCCTACCGCCGCCTCGGCTACCTCCGCGGGCTGGCGCAGGCGCACCAGAACGTGGCGATCACCTATCGTGAGCTCGGATTCGGCCACGAGGCCGATGCCCACTTCCGTCACGCGATCACCTACGCCCGCGCTGCGGGGAGCGAGGACGAGTTGGCGCGGGCCGAGCAGGAGCGGGCCCTCTACTTCCTCTACATGCGGCGGGATGCGCGGCTGGCCGATACCACTGCGCGGCGTGCGCTCCATCGCTTCCGCGCGCTCACGGAGCCGGGCGGGGAGGGGGAGGTGCAGCGGGTGCTGGGGATCATTGCGCTGGCGGAGGACCGCCGGACGGCGGCGCGCGAGCACCTCGACGCCGCGGTCACCTTCGCCCGTTCGAGCCACCGGCGGCTGCTCCTGGCCGAGGCGCTCGAGGCGCTCGCCGCGCTGGATCTCGTCGAGGGCGACGAGGCCGGCGCGCACGCCCGGCGGGAGGAAGCCGCCGGGATCTTCGAGGCGTTGGGCGCCGCCGCCTGGGGCGAACGGATTCGGCTCCGCATGACCGCCGTCGCCGCCTCCGTGGCCACGGTCCGCTGAACGGTTGCGCGCCGGGCGGCGGACGACCACTTTACCGGCTTTCTGCCCCGAAAGCCCAACGAGGTGGACCGATGAGGATGAGGCAGCTTCCCGTCCCCCGCGCCGTCCGACACGTTTCCGCCGCGATCGCAGTCCTGATGCTCCTCCTCGGGGGGGCCGGCTGTGGCACGCGGTTGCGGGCGCAGGCCCCGGAGGGTGGCGCGGCGGGCGACCGTTCGGCGGCCGCGTCGCGTGTCGACCCGGCGCTCTTCCAGGACCTCGAGTACCGGATGATCGGGCCGAGCCGCGGCGGACGCGTGACCGCCGTCGCCGGCCACCGCGCGCAGCCGTCCACGTTCTACATGGGCTCGACCGGCGGGGGCGTCTGGAAGACCACCGATTACGGCCGGAACTGGGAGAACATCTCGGACGGCTATTTCCAGACGGCCTCGATCGGCGCGATCCGCGTCGCGCCCTCGAATCCGGACATCATCTACGTCGGCACGGGCTCGGACGGCATCCGCAGCAACATCATCACGGGCCGCGGCGTCTACAAGTCGACGGACGCGGGCGAGACGTGGGAGTTCCTCGGGCTCCGCGAGACCGGCCACATCGGCGCCGTCGAGATCCACCCCACGAACCCGGACATCGTCTTCGTCGCGGCGATCGGGCACGCATTCGGACCGAACCCCGAGCGCGGCGTCTTCCGCACCCGCGATGGCGGCGAGACCTGGGAGAAGGTGCTCTTCCTCTCGGACAGCACGGGCGCGGTCGACATCGAGTTCGCGCCGGACAACCCCGACGAGGTCTACGCCACCGCGTGGCGCGTCCTGCGCAGGCCGTGGACGATCATCAGCGGCGGCGGCGAGGATGGCATCTTCAAGTCCAGCGATGGCGGCGACACCTGGACCCGGCTGACCAATGGGCTCCCCCAGGGGCTGGTCGGCAAGGCCGACCTGGCCGTCTCTCCCGCCGACCCCGATCGCGTCTACGCTCTCATCGAGGCGCCGCCCGGCACCGGCGGGCTCTACCGCTCCGATGATCGCGGCAGGAGCTGGCGGCTGGTCAACACGTCGGACTACCTGCTCGACCGGCCGTTCTATTACCTCAACGTGGACGCGGACCCGACGAACGCCGATATCGTGTGGGTCAACAGCACCGGCTTCTTCAAGTCCGAGGACGGCGGCGAGCACTTCGAGCGCCGCTCGACCCCGCACAGCGACAACCACGACATGTGGATCAACCCGGATGACCCCGACATCTTCATCCAGTCGAACGACGGCGGCGCGAACGTGACGCTGGACGGCGGCGAGACGTGGTCGACGCAGCTCAACCAACCGACGGCCGAGATCTACCAGGTCGCGGTCGACAACCGCTTCCCGTACTGGGTCTACGGCGGCCAGCAGGACGCCTCGACGATCGGCGTGCCGAGTCTGCCGCCCACGAGTTGGCGTCCCGAACACCCGTCCGCGTGGTGGACGCAGGCAGGCGGGTGCGAGACGGGCCCCGCCGTGCCGCGCCCCGATGACTGGGCCATCGTCTACAGCAACTGCAAGGGCCGCTTCGGCCGCTACAACCACCGCACCGGCCAGGAACAGCAGTATTACGTCGGTGCCCAGTACATGTACGGCTACAACCCGAAGGACCTCGAGTACCGGTTCCAGCGGGTCTCGCCGATCCACATCTCGCCGCACGACCCGAACATCGTCTACCACGCCTCGCAGTACCTGCACCGCTCGACCGATGGCGGCGAGCACTGGGAGACGATCAGTCCGGACCTGACCACCAACGATCCGCGCGGACAGGTCATCTCGGGCACGCCGATCACGCGGGACGTCACCGGCGAGGAGTTCTACAGCACGATCTACGCGGTCCGCGAGTCCCCGCTCGTCCAGGGGCTGATCTGGGTCGGCTCGAACGATGGATTGGTTCACGTCACGCGGGATGGCGGCAAGCACTGGATCGATGTCACGCCCGAGGATCTGCGGCCCGGCGGTCGCATCCAGAACATCGAGCCCTCGCCGCACGACCCGGCCAAGGCCTACATCGCCGCGTACCGCTATCTCGTCGACGATGACTGGGAGCCCTACATCTACCGAACGGACGACTACGGTGAGACGTGGACGCGTCTGACCACCGGCCGGAACGGGATCCCGGCCGACTTCCCGACCCGCGTGGTCCGCGAGGATCCCGATCGCGAAGGGCTCCTCTACGCGGGCACCGAGTTCGGCATGTTCATCTCGTTCGACGACGGCGCGCACTGGCAGCCGTTCCAGCTCAACCTGCCGGTCACGCCGGTCACCGACATCGTGCTGCACCGCCAGGACCTGGTGCTCTCGACCATGGGCCGGTCGTTCTGGATCCTCGACGACGTGACGCCGCTCCACGAACTGGACGATACCGTCGCCGCGGCGCCCGCCCACCTCTTCCAGCCCCGCGCCGCCTATCGCATGCGCTACTTCGGGTCCCGGCGCGGCGGTTCCGGCGCCGAGTACATCCCCCCGGGCGCGATCATCGACTACTACCTCGCCGACACACCCGCCGGCGAGGTCACGCTCGAGATCCTCGACCAGCGCGGCACCGTGATCCGCGCGTTCTCGAGCGCGGCGCCCGACGACGACGCCGCGGATGACGATCTCGCGCGCCTCGCGGCCGGCACCGTGCCCGCCGTCCCGCCGAGCGCGGGGACGCCGCGTCTGCCGAAGACCGCCGGGATGCACCGCTTCATCTGGGACCTCGCCTATCCCGGCGCCTGGGCGGCGCAGTCACGCCGCAGCGGGCGGAACGGGCCGCTCGCCGTTCCTGGCACCTATCGTGCGCGCCTGACGGTCGACGGGACGAGTCGCGTGCGCGCCTTCGAGGTGCGGATCGATCCGCGCGTCGCCGCCGACAGCGTGACGCAGGCGGACCTCGAGGCGCAGCTCGCACTCAACCTGCGGATCCGGGACGCGGTGAGTGAGGCACGCTGGGCGGCGGCGCAGGTGACGGACGCTCGCGAGCGACTCGAAGCGAGGGCGGCCGAGGGCGGCGCGGCGGCGGCCCGTGCACGCGAGGCACTGCGCGCGCTGGCCGCCATCGAGGAGCAGCTCGTCACGCCGGAAGGGCGCTACATGCAGCCGATGCTGATCGACCAGCTCGAGTATCTGTACGGCATGACGACGCGGGCCGACCAGCCGCCGGGGCGCGACGCCTACGTGCGATTCGATGAACTGCGTGCGGAGCTCGACCGGTTGCGTGCCGAGTTGCAGGAGGTCCTCCGGAACGACATCGCGCGGGCGCCCGACGTGCCGGAGGGATCCCGGACATCCCGCAGGGCTGTGCAACCCTGAACCGCGGAGCAAGGCATGTCGGACAATCCCGGGAAGTTCATGCTGGCCGAGGCGATCGGCACGTTCACGCTGATCTTCATCGGCGTCCTCGCCATCGTGTCCGGTCCGCTGATCGGCCGGCCCGAGGGCGTGGTCAATCTCGCGACGATCGCGTTCGCCCACGGGCTCGCCATCGCCGTGATGGTCGCCGCCCTCGCCGGTATCTCCGGCGGCCACTTCAACCCGGCGATCACGCTCGGCTTCGTCGTCACCGGCCGGATGCCCGTGGGACGCGGTGTGCTCTACTGGATCGCGCAGCTCATCGGCGCGGTCGTCGCGGCGTGGATCGCGGCGATGCTGGTCGGCTTCGATGCCGTCGCCCTCGGCACGCCGGACCTCGACCCGGCCATCGGCGCCGGCGCCGGGATCGGTCTCGAACTCGTCTGCACCTTCTTCCTGGTCTTCGTCGTGTTCGGCACCGCCGTGGACGAACGCGCACCGAAGTCCGTCTTCCCCTTCGCGATCGGCCTCACGATCGCGCTCGACATCATGGCGATCGGACCCCTGACCGGCGGCGCCGTCAATCCGGCGCGCGCGTTCGGACCGGCCGTCATCTCCGGCCACTGGTCCAACCAGTTCGTCTATTGGATCGGCGCGCTCATCGGCGGCGCGCTCGCCGGCCTCGTCTACCACTTCCTGCTCGGCGAGCGAGCGCCGAGCCCGCCGACTGCGGTCCGCGGCGGCGTGTCCCCCGAAGAGCAGCGCTAGCGCGGTTCGCCCGCGACTCGGAACGCACGTGCTCGCTCGCCACGCTCGCATCACGGGCGGGCACGACTCCGAAACGTAACAACCGCAGAATCACCGCGGCCGCGCCAGGCGCGCCGGCCGCGCGGGCGGTCGAAAATTTGCGTCCGTTGGCGTGGCGCTCCATGCCGCCAGGATGGGGCTCCGGCGCACGCTGCCATGTCGATGGGGGCAGAGAGGGACGCGAGCATGCAGGACAGCTTCGGGGCGCGTTCGACGCTGCGGGTGGGCGAGCGGGAATACGAGATCTTTCGGTTGGATGCGCTCGAACGGGCGGGCTACGACGTGGCGCGGCTGCCGTACTCGCTGCGGATCCTGCTCGAGGGCCTGCTGCGCCACGAGGATGGCCTGGCCGTGC
>DASVCS010000073.1:0-1945 GCA_036381495.1 Longimicrobiales bacterium | reverse complement strand
CACTGTCGATGTGGTGACGCTCGTCGCCACCGTGAACACGCATGGAGTCCCGGCCGAGCGCATCGAACGTGAGGTGCGCGCCACCCTCGCACGGCTCGGTGTCGAGCTGGTGCCCTGCCGGTGGGCGCCCGACCCCGACACGATCGCCGACTGCGCCGACGTCGACCGCGTCGAGGTCATCGATCTGAACTAGAGGATCGTGAGTTGACCGTCCGGCGGTTGCGTGCCGCCGGACGGCGGCTCCGTCCGGGGTGTTTCCGTGAGTCGCGTCACCGCCGACGGAAGCATGAGGTCCCCTGAGCTGCCGCGCTGGTTCGGACCACCCTTCGTCCCGTCGCTCGCGCGCGGGGTCGGCAGCAGCGCGACGACCGTCCGCAGGTCCGGTCCGCCGTTCCCGTGCGTCCCGGCGCCGCTGGTGTCTGAGGCTCGGGGGGTCGGCAGCAGGCCAGGCGAGCGCGAAGAGGCGGTCCCTCCGGTGGGGAGCGCCGACCTCCGACGCGCCCGCAATGCACCATTCCGCATCGAACCCGAGCGCGGCAAGGTCGGCGAGAACGTCGGCAAACCCAAGTCGAAGATGATTTGCGACGTTCTCCAAGATGACAAGTTGGGGTCGTAGTACGCGAATGGCGCGGACGATGTGCGGCCAGAGGTGTCGCTCATCGGCGGTTCCTTGCTTCTTGCCTGCGACGCTGAACGGCTGACAGGGGTAGCCGGCTGTGATCGCGTCGATGGGTGGGACGGTGGTCAAGTCCACGGCGGTGATGTCGCCGAGGTTAGGGACGTTCGGGTGGTGGTGGGCGAGGGTCGCGGCGGCGCCGGGGTCGAGGTCGGCGACCCATGCAAGTTCGACGTCCAGCACCTGGGCGGCGGCCATGTCCAGGCCGCCGTATCCGGTACAGAGCGACCCGAGGCGCAGGGGGCGGGGCCCCGCCGGGCCGGCGGTCTCGGCGGGGCGTCCGTTGCCGCTCACTGTGTCTCCTCTCGTGTTCCTGATGTTGACACCGGCGCCGATGATCCAGCGGGGGCGGATGCCGTCCGCGCTGGTGCTGACGTGCGCCCACGGGCCGAGCGTCGCCGCCGCGGCCGTGTCGCGCAGCCGTGCCGCGGCCGCGCGCAGCTGCTCAGCGGGCGTCACCACCGCTCCTCTCCCCAGCCGCGGGCGAGGGGCGGCTCGGCTTCGTCAGCCGAGCCGTCCTCGTCGTTGTCGTCGTCGAACCACGGGCCGGGGTTCGACGGGCCGTACTCCCCGCCGTCCCACAGCTCGGTGTCCATCGGCGCGGTGTACACGGATGCCCACAGCCAGGCGATGACGATCAGGGCGGGGGTGAGGGCCCACACGGGCCACGGCACGGTGGTGATCAGGTCAACCGGCATCGGGGGCCTCCTCGCCGTCCGGCTCCTCGTCGAACAGCTCGACGAGGCAGTCCCGGCAGTACTGGGGCTTTAGGTCGTGGTGCACGTCGGCCAGCTCGGCGCGGAGCTGCTCCATCTCGGCGTCGCGGGCGAGAGTGAGCGGGGCGTACACCCGCTCGACGTGCTCGACGGTCAGCCGGGTCCCGCGTACCGTGACGAACCCGACACCGCCTCCGGCGTAGACGGCGAACAAGCGGTCGCCCTCGCGGCCGACGTACAGGTTGCCGGGCCTGTACATCGCGGTCACTGCGCACCCCCGTCGTTGCTGTCGGTGTCGGCGGGGCGGCGGAGGAGCCGCAGCGGGCCCGTGACCCGCGATCCCTTGGGTTTGGCGTGGCGGGGCTGCCCGTCGCCGGGGGCGGGCACGGGGTCGACGGCGGTGACGATCGGGTCCCCGGCCGCGAGTGCGTCGGGGTCGGAGATGATCGGCGTGCCGCCGGTGATCGCCGCGACGGTCTCCGGTGGCGCGTCCACCACGTTGAACGGCAGTTCGTAGTCGCTGCCGCCGTCCGGTGTCTGCTCGGCCGGCGGC
>DASVCS010000072.1:0-4248 GCA_036381495.1 Longimicrobiales bacterium | reverse complement strand
ACTCGTGGACCGCGCCGCGGCAGCGCTCGCCGGCCGTGACGGCGACGCAGCCACCGAACTGCGCTTCCACGTCGAGGCGGAGCGCGCCGATGTCCGCGCCGCGCTCGCACTCGCCGCCGGCGTGGTCGTGGGCGCCGTCGCCGATGAGGAGCTCATCACGCCCGGGCAGCGCTTCGGCATCGAGCTCTCCGTCTGGAACGGCGGCGCGCGGCCGGTCTCGATCCGCGCGCTCGAGCCCGTGCTCCCCGAGGGCTGGCGCGCCGAGCCGGACGCACCGCTCCCCGCCGAACCGCTCGCGCCGGGCACCATGGCGACGCGCCGCTTCACGGTGTCGGTCCCCGGGGACGCGCCCGCGACCGAGCCGTACTACCTGCGTCGCCCGCGGGACGGCGACCTCTACCGCTGGCCCGCCGATCCGCGGCTGCGTGGGCTGCCGTTCCAGCCGCCGACCGTCCGCGCCCTGGCGCGCGTGGCCGTGGCGGACGTCGAGATCCCGATCGAACGGGAGGTCCAGTACCTCACCGCCATCCCGACCCTGGGCGAGGTCCACCGCCCGGTCCGCGTGGTCCCCGCCGTCTCCGTCGCACTCGAACCCACCGTCGCGGTCCTGCCGCTGAACGGCGGCGTGGCGGCGATGGCCACGAACGGCAAGAAGGCCAGTACGGACACCGGCCTCGACTTCTCCGTCGAACTCGTCGCCGAAGCGCCCGACGGCGTGACCGGCACGCTCGCACTCGAGCTCCCCGCCGGCTGGCGGGCCGAGCCCGAGAGCCGGATCCTGCGCTTCACCGGCCCGGGCGAACGGCGCCAGGTCACGTTCCGCGTCTTCCCGCCCGCGGACGCGACGGCAGGAACGCACCAGGTCCGCGCCGTCTTCCAGACCGCGAACGGCCGCCGCTACGACCGCGGCTACCAGCTCATCGACTACCCGCACATCCGCCCGCGGCCGCTCTACAGCGACGCGGTCTCGACCGTGCGCACCTTCGATGTCCGCGTCGCGCCGGGCCTCCGCGTCGCCTACGTCCCGGGCGCAGGCGACCGCGTGCCGCAGGCGCTCGCGCAGCTCGGCGTCCGCCCCGACATCATCGAGCCCGCAGACCTCGCCGCGGCCGACCTCGATGCCTACGACGTCGTCGTGCTCGGCATCCGCGCCTACGAGCACCGACCCGAGCTCCGCACGCAGAACCGGCGCCTGCTCGATTACGTGGAACGCGGCGGCACGCTCATCGTGCAGTACAACCAGTACACCTTCTCGGAAGGCGATTACGCGCCCTACCCGCTCGAAATCGCGCGGCCGCACGACCGCGTGACCGATGAGACCGCGCCCGTCCGCATCCTCGACCCGTCCCACCCCGCCGTCTCGTGGCCGAACCGCATCACCGACGCGGACTTCGAGGGCTGGGTCCAGGAACGCGGCCTCTACTTCCCCCACACCTGGGACGCGCACTACCAGCCGCTCCTCGAAATGAGCGACCCCGGCGAGGAACCGCTGCGCGGCGCCCTGCTCGTCGCGCCCTACGGAGAAGGGACCTACGTGTACACCGGCATCGCGTTCTTCCGTCAACTCCCCGCCGGCGTCCCCGGCGCCTACCGGCTGTTCGCCAACCTGCTGTCGCTGGGGGCCGAACGATGAGGGGGGTGCGCTGGACGGGAGGACGGCCCGGGGAGGGGCGGGAGCTGGAGGGGAACGGCCGGGAGCGGGAGCGGCGGCTGCGCCGCCTGGAGCGGGAACGTTTACGTTTACGGGAGCGGGTCGCGCACGCGCGCGCCGCCATCTCTACGCTCGTCGTGCTCGCGCTCGCGGCGTGCACGAGCGGCGACGGCCGCACGCCGCTCGTCGTGTACTCGCCCCACGGCCGCGAGATGCTCGAGGCCTTCGAACAACGCTTCGAGACCACGCACCCCACCGTCGACGTGCAGTGGATCGACATGGGCTCGCAGGAAGTGCTGGACCGCATCCGCTCCGAACGCGCCAACCCGCAGGCCGATGTCTGGTGGGGCGCGCCCTCGCCCATGTTCGAAACGGCCGCCGCCGAGGGCCTCCTCGCCGAGTACACGCCCACCTGGGCCGCGGGACTCCCCGCCCACGCCCGCGACGACGCGGGGCTGTGGCACGGCACCTACCTCACCCCCGAGGTCATCGCCTACAACAGCGACGCCGTCTCCGCCGACGAGGCGCCCCGTGACTGGGATGACGTCCTCGATCCACGCTGGAAGGGCCAGGTCCTGATCCGCGACCCGGTCGCCAGCGGGACCATGCGCACCATCTTCGGGATGATCATCCAGCGCTCGATCCGCGAGACCGGCGACACCGCGCAGGGGATGGCGTGGCTGCGCCGGCTCGATGCGCAGACCAAGGAATACGTGCTCAACCCCACGCTGCTCTACCAGAAGCTCGCACGCCAGGAAGGGCTGATCACGCTCTGGGACATGCCCGACATCGAGCACCTCAAGGCCGAGACCGGACTGCCCATCGACTACGTCATCCCGGCCAGCGGCACGCCGCTCGTCGTGGACGCCATCGCCATCCCCGACGGCGCGCCCCACCCCGAGCTGGCCCGCGAGTTCATCGAGTTCGTGGGCGGCACCGAGGGCGTGATCCTCGCCGCTCGCAACCATTTCCGCGTCCCCGCCCGCGATGACATCCCCGCCGACTCGCTCCCCGAAGGGCTGCGTCGCGCCCGCGAACGACTCGTCGCCGAGCCGATGGACTGGGCGCTGTTCCAGACGCGGGCCTCCGACTGGATGCGCTACTGGGACGGGAACATTCGCGGCCGGGGAGGGTCGTGACCGCCATGCTGAGATTGGAGGCGCTGACCAAGCGCTTCGGTACGACCACGGCCGTTGCCGGCCTCGACCTCGAAGTCGATGCCGGCGAGTTCGTCACACTGCTCGGCCCCAGCGGCTGCGGCAAGACGACGACGCTGCGCATGATCGCCGGCTTCGAGACGCCGACGGCCGGCCGGATCCTCCTCGATGGCCGCGACATCACGCGGCTCTCGCCGCAGAAGCGCGGCTTCGGCATGGTCTTCCAGAACTACGCGTTGTTCCCGCACCTGAACGTCGCCGAGAACGTGGCGTTCGGGCTGAAGACGCGCGGTGTGCCTCGCGCCGAGCTGGCGCGCCGGGTCGATGCCGCGCTCGCGCTCGTCGATCTGCCGGGGTACGGCAAGCGGAGAGTCCAGGAGCTGTCGGGCGGCCAGCAGCAGCGGGTGGCGCTGGCGCGCGCGCTCGCGCCGGAGCCGCGCGTGCTGCTGCTGGACGAGCCGCTGTCGAACCTGGATGCCGCGCTGCGTGAGCGCACCCGCGTCGAGCTGCGCGCGCTCCTCAAGCGCGTCGGGATCACGGCGATCTTCGTCACGCACGACCAGGAGGAGGCCTTCGCGCTCTCCGACCGGATCGCCGTCCTCGAGGCCGGCCGGCTCCGGCAGGTCGACACGCCCGAGGCGCTGTACCAGGACCCGGCCGACGCCTTCGTCGCGTCGTTCCTCGGGCGCGCCAACTTCCTCGACGGCCGCATCATCGCGCGTGACGGCGACGCGCTGGTCTGCGAGGTCGCGGAGGGCGTGCGGTGGCGGGTGCGCACGGCGCGCGGCGCGGGATCGGCCGCGACCCGGACGGACGGGCGGACCCCGGCCGACGCGGCGGCGAACGGCGCCCCCGGGATCGCCGCGATCCACACCGACGGCGACCGCGTCCGCATTCTTGCCCGCCCCGAGTCGCTCCGCCTCGGATCGACTTCCACCGACGACGGCGCGCGCGACGCCGCTCCGCCGGACGCCGCGGCGCTGCGCGGCACCGTGACCGAACGCCGGTTCGCCGGCCCGGTCACGCACTACCGCGTCCGCCTCGGCGAGCTCGAACTCCTGGTCCACGGCGGCCCCGATGACGCTCGCGTCGGCGACGACGTCGCCGTCCACCCGGTCACGGTGCCCCGGGCACGCCTCACATCCGTCAGGAACCTGGAATAGACGTCGACGACCGGCGGCGGATCGTGGCGTGGATGGTCGGGAGCCGCTTCGCGGGGACCGTGCTGGCGCAGCTCCTGTTGGTTCCGGCCGCGGTGCTGATCGTTCGGGTCGCCGAGTGGATCTGAGCGAGGGCGCGGCGGCCGGCGTTCCCCCGCCCCGTCACAACCCGAGCCAGTAGCTCACCTTGACGAGGAAAATGTTGTCCGGGTGTGCGCCGAAGAGCGCCTCTCGATCGCGGCCCAGCCGCATGTCTCCGAACGGCGCCGTGTCGTCCCTC
>DASVCS010000071.1:0-1611 GCA_036381495.1 Longimicrobiales bacterium | reverse complement strand
CCCCGCCGCGGACATCATCCACTGGTACCAGCGGGATGATCGCGTCGATCTGACGCGCGGCATCCCGCCGATGGCCGTGGCGCTCCGGGACCTCGCGCACATCGCGGACGCGCAGGACGCGAGCCTGATCGCCCTCAAGGTGAACGCGGCCAACAACGGCTTCATCACCGCCACGGGCGACAACGTCGAGCCCGAGGACCCGCCCGAGGACGACATCTACATGGACGGGGAGCCCGGACAGTACAAGATCCTGCCACGGGGCTATCGCGTGGAATCGCCGGACCCGAATCAGCCGCAGGACAACTTCCCCGATTTCGTGCGCGCCGTGCTGCGCGCTTCGGCCGTGGGACTGGGCACCTCGTATGCGTTCCTCGCCGCCGACTGGAGCGACGCCAACTTCGCGTCGATGCGGCTCGGGCGCGCCGATGAGCAGGACGAGTGGATCGCGCTCCAGAACGATTTCATCGAGACCGTTTGCCAGCGGGTCTATGAGCGCTGGCTGGTCTCCGCGGTGCTGAGCGGCGCGCTGGTGCTGCCGCAGTTCGATGTCTCGCTCGCGTCGGCCGTCGAGTGGCAGGGGCGCCGCTGGGTCAGCCCCAAGCCGCTGGAGGACGTCGAGGTCTACGAGCGGCGCGTGGCGCTGGGCATCGACAGTCGCAGCGAGATCATGGCCGCCGAGGGCCGCGATCTCTGGCCCACCTGGGACCACCTCGCCGAGGAACAGGAGTACGCGGACGAACTCGGCATCCTCGTCGAGCCGCCGCGCAAGGCGACCACGGCGACCGCGACGCCGTTACCCGAACGCCCGGGCGAGGGCGACGACGCGTCAGGCACGAGCACCACGACCGGGACGACCACGAGCGGCGGGCGGCTGCGGTTCCAGTTCGCCGCGAGCCCGAACGGCCACCCGAACGGCCGCGCGGCGCACTCCAACGGCAACGGAGCTGCCCATGACTGACGAGCAGAACGCGCCCCGGACCCGGACGGGTCCCCTGCCACTCCTGCATCGCGACTTCGAGGTCGTGATCGAACGCGCGGCCGGGGACGACAGCGGCGACAGCGGCGACAGCGGCGAGTCCGGCGAGGACACGAGCCCCATCCGCATCGCGATCAGCAGCGAGACGCCGGTCAAGCGCTACGACTGGTGGACGGGCGAGGAGTACTACGAAGTCCTCGAACACGGGCCCGGCAGTGTGGACCTCTCGTATGCGCGCGACGGGATGCCGTTCCTGCTGGACCACGTGCTCCGCACGCAGGTGGGACTGGTCGAGAACATCCGCGTGGAGCGGGACAAGCGATTGCGCGGCGAGGTGCGCTTCGGGAATCACCCCGACGCGGGCTGGGTCGAGCAGGACATGCGCGCCGGCATCCGGAAGAAGATCAGCGTCGGCTACGACCCGGGCCGGACCTATCGGCAGGTGGATGGCAAGGACGGCGGCATTCCGACCCGGTACTACACGGGCTGGATGCCGTACGAGGCATCGAGCGTCGCGGTCCCGGCGGACTACGACGTGGGCGTGATGCGGAGCGCGTTCGAGGGCCGCGCGCGTGCATCCCGGCAGGACCCGCCCTCAGCGCAGGAATCCCCCACGAGCCGCGAGGCCAAGGAGA
>DASVCS010000070.1:0-2258 GCA_036381495.1 Longimicrobiales bacterium | reverse complement strand
CGCGTCGCCGAGCTGGACCACCCACCCGGTGCCCTGCTGCGCCATCGCCGCAAGACCGGCGAGCACCGGCTGAATGGCGGGCTGGATACCGCGCAACGCCGCGGCGACACCGCCGAACAGTGACCGGAGGGCGCCCACAGCATGCCCGGACTGGGCGAACTGCAACACGCCGCGACCGGCAAGACCGAACTCGCCCGCAACCTCGCGGACGCCGGCGCGCAGTGGCCCGCCGAGCACGGCCACGGTCGCGCGCAACTGCCCGACCAGCGGTGTGAACAGCGCTTGTTGCGCCGCGTTGCGGATGCCGAGAAGGTCATCCTTGAGGCCGCGGACCTCGCGGGCGGCCTGCTGCGCCGCCGGCGCAAGCTCCTTGAGGCTCTTCTCGAACTTCTCGCCATCGTCATCGAACGCCGCCGAGAACGCGTCGCCCACACCGGACACCGCCAGGCGCAGCGTGTTCGTCGCAACCGTCATCGCACCGAACGCGGCGGGCAGGCCAGCGGCGAGCCCGGCGACCGGCGCGAGCTGCGCCGCCAACTGCGCCACACTGGACGCCGTCCCCAGCGCACCAACGGTGATCGTTGACCATTTGGTCAACGACATGGCCTTGCCGAGCAGCCCGAACCCGCGGGACGCACGCTCGGCCGAGTCGGTGACGCGCCGCAACCCATCGTTTGCGCGGTCGGTGTCAACGTCGACCTCGACGGACACGCGCCGCCGCTCCAGGCTATCGAGCTGGCGGTCAAGCGCGCGCATCTCGGCGATGGCGCCCCGGGTGTCAAGTTTGACCTCGACGGCCCGCAACTCCCGGCCGACGGCCCTAGCGAGTGTCCGGCCCCACTGCTGCCCGACCTGCTCGAGCTGCGGCGTCATCTGCCGCAGGGAGCGGCGCACCGTGTTGTGGAACCCCGACAGGTCCGGGCGGACGGCGATCCACGCGGACCCGGCCTGAGCGCCAGCGGGCACCGGTCACCCCCTCTACTCGGACCGTCCGGGCAGCACCCGGCGCACCAACTCGCTGTGTCGCAGGACGCGGGTACGGCGCTTGACGCGCTGCAGGGCCGTCTCCGGCCGCGGGTACGGCTTCGGCTTAGGCGGCTTCCCGCCGTTCGCCCGCACCGTCACTACCAGCAGGGATGCGAGTAGGTCCCGCACCTCGGCGAGCACCTGGACATCCGGGCCCCACTCGGTCAGGTCCGGCGGCCGCGGCCGGGCCGCCGACTCGTCGCCGGACTCGACGACCTCCCGCGCCAGCTCCTCGTCCTGGGCGAGCGCGGCATGGTAGGCCGCCGTCGACGGCAGGTGCTCCAAGAAGTCCAAGACTGCGTCGGCCGACAGTTCGCCGCGGAAGAAATCCAGCAGGTCAACGCCGTAATACCTGCGGAGGTCTGCGCGGATCGCCGAGCCGTACCGGTCGATCAGCTCGGCGACCCGCGCTATTTCCCCAGGCCGAAGTGCTGCATGAGGTCCTCCATGAGGACCTGCAGCGCCGACGCGGGCAGGTCACCGATCGCGGCAAGCAGCTCGTCGAACTGGTCCTTCGCCAGGATCTTGAGCTGCGCCCGCACGTCCGTCAGACCGGTGATCTCCAACACATCATCCACGGTCGGCTGCGGGATCGTGATCGTCCGACCGTCGTCAAGATCCAGCTCAAACGGCGCCTTGACCGCCTCGTTGCGGTACCGGGCCAGGGTGTGACGCCTCTTCTGGGACATGTGGCGGGCCTTTCTACTCAGGCACCCCTGATCGGGCGCGGGTTACTCGTTGCTCTTGCGCCGGGCGGTCCGGCGGCCATCGCCGGCCTGTAGGCGAGGCTCGGAGACCTTCACCCAACCGGCATGCCGCAGCTCAACCTCACGACGCGGCGTCGCCGCAACCTGCGTCTTGCCGTCCGGCGACATGTACACGGGGTAGGCGGGTACGTCCGCCATCGTGGGACCTCCTGACGAGGGAACTGGCGGGCCTAGGGTGGTGGTCGCGGCGGCCGGGGCCCGCCAGCACGTCCGGCCGCCGCGACGTCTCACGAGGCGCCGCCGCCGAAGCCCATGTCCGCGAGCCTGGCGCTCCAGCCGGGGCCGCCGAAGAAGTACTTCTCGCTGTAGCCGAGCGTCGGGTCTTCGTAGCCGGTCATCGTCACCGACCACGTCACCGGCGAGTCGTCCGACGACTGGTAGGTCTGCTCGTCGTAGTCCGTCACCCGGGCGCGCGGCAGGAACCGGGCGACGTAGTACTCACCGGCGCTCGTCTGGTCCACCGCC
>DASVCS010000069.1:0-5813 GCA_036381495.1 Longimicrobiales bacterium | reverse complement strand
TGGCGGTCTCGGGCTGGCGGTGGCCGCCGGTGCGCTACTCGCCTGGGGAGCGATCGACGATCACGCTGCGGATGCCGCGACGCTGACGGTCTACAAGAGCCCGAGCTGCGGCTGCTGCGGCGCGTGGGTCGAACACATGAGAGCCGCCGGCTTCGCGACCGAGGTCCAGGACCGCGGCGGCGAAGCGTTGGCAGCGGCCAAGGCGCGGCATGGAATCCATGTCGGGCACGCCTCGTGCTACACGGCGGTTGTGGACGGCTACGCCTTCGAGGGGCACGTCCCGGCCGACCTGGTCCAGCGGCTGCTGCGCGAGCGTCCGGCCGTGGCCGGCCTCACCGTGCCCGGCATGCCGCCCCGCGCGCCGGGGATGGACGCACCGACCGGCCCGGCGTACGACGTGCTGGCGTTCGGCGGCGACGGCTCGACGGAGCTGTACGCGCGACGCTGAAGGTGAGCGCCGGCGAACGCCGTCGGCATTCATCTTGCCCGCGTCCGAGGCCGACCGGTCACCGAAGCCCGGACGCATCGGAGGCGGCGTGGCGATCCGCCGGCGGACAGCGCTCTACATCGGCATCATCCAGCTCGTGCTCGGCGTGCTCGGATTCGTCGGCCCGGCCGTGATCGGCCCCGGAAGGGGGGCGGTGAACGTGGAAGCCGGTCTCCTCCTCGGCGTCGTCGCGGTCAACTGGGCGCACGCGCTCGTCCATCTCGCGTTCGGGGCCTACGGGACCGCGGCGCGACGAACGGCGCAGTCGGCGACGACGTACCTCTGGGCTGTCGCGGTGGTGCTGGGCGCGCTCGCCGTCGCGGGATTCCTGGCCGAGGCGGACGTGCTGGTCCGGCGGACGCCGGATGGCATGCTCCTCGTCCTGGAGACGGCCGTGAACAATGCGGCGAACACGATCCACCTCGTGCTGGCCGGCGTCGCGCTCGGGGCCGTCCTCGTCGCGAGGTCCCGAACCGCCGGTCCGCGGCCGGTCTCGGCCTGACCGAAGCACTTTTCTCATGGAGGCACCTACGGCGGACGCATGACACGCGCACCGGCCATCCTCGCCATGACCCTCGCCGGTGTCGCCGCCATCGGGCTCCTTCTCGTGCTCGAGGAGAACGTGCAGGTCGCGCCGTGGGCCGAGCACGGCGCCGAGGGGCGGCTCCACTTCCAGACGAAGAACGCGAACCGGCTCGGGGGCAGTGCGGCCGACGTGCGACGGGCCGTCGCGCGGGCTATCTATCTCGACAGCACGGCGCTCGAACGCTTCGCGGCGCTGGATTGGCGGGAGCGCATCCGCGCCGGGATCGAGGTCGACGCCCGGCCGCGGCACGTGGTCGCGCTGCCGGACGAGGGCGAGGAGGCGGCGGCGTGGGCGCTACCAGGGGCGTACTGGGCGGCCTTCGCCGGCAGCCCGGTTGTCTTCCTGGGGCGCGAGACGGTTCCCGACGACGCCCTCGACTCGATCCGGCGACTGGGCGTACCCGTCTACGTGCTCGCGCCGGAGACGCTCGTCTCCGAGCGCGTCGCAGAGGAGATCGCGCGACTCGCGCCCGTGCGCCGCATCGCGGGCGACGATCTCGCTGAGCACGCCGTCCGGATCACCGAGTACCGCGACGCGGCGACGGACTTCGGCTGGGGTCGCGAGCACGAGGACCTGCCGACCGTCTTCCATTTCGTGATCGCGGCGCCGGCAGATGTCGACGCCGCCTATTCGGCGCTTCCCTTGGCACAGGCCGTCGCCGGAGCGTTCCTCTTCGCCGGCGATGACGGCGGCGTGCCCGGCCCGACCGACCGCTACCTCTGGAGCCAGCGGGGAGATTGGTTCGTGACGCCGTCCGAGACGTCGTTTCGACACCTGTGGCTCGTCGGCGACCGGGTGAGCTACGCGTCGCAGGGCCGGCTCGACCTCGCGGTCGAGAAGGGGCCGTACCTGAGCAAGGGACCGGTGGCGCTCGGGCCGCTCGAGGCGCTCGGCATCGTCTTCCTCGCGCTTGGCATCGCCGGCTTCGGCTTCGTGCTGCTGCATGGAGCCCGGCTGCTGCCCGACGTGCCACCGGCCATGCGCATCGCGTGGGCGTTCACGGCGCTGCTCGTCCCGGTCGGCGGCGTCGTGCTCTACCTGGCCGCGTACCGCCGACCGCGGCTCAACCCGGACGAAGACACGCCGAAGTGGCTCCGTCCACCCGCCGTGCAGGCCGCGGCCGCGACGGCGATGGGCTTCGGCTACGGGGCGCCTTTGATGATCGCTATCGGCTACCTCTTCGTGTACTACGGCTTTCCGCTCGCCTTCGGCGAGTGGGCGATGGACGGCGCGGAGTTCGTGCTTGGCGCCGGGATGCCGATCATGATGGCCGCGATGTACGTCGGCGCGGTGCTCCTCGCCTGGCCGTTCGTCCAGACGGGCATGCAGGCGATGATGCTCGGTGCGCCGCGGCGGGAGGTCGCCGGGCGCGCGCTCGGCGTGACCGCGCTCTCCATGGTCGCCGTGAGTCTCGGGATGATGTCCGTCGGCTGGTTCATGCTGATGGAGCGCGATCCGATGATGATGCCGCACGAGGACGAGATCCTGTGGTTCGTCTCGCTCTGGCTCGCGGCCGCGGTCGGCTACCTCGTGGCCTGGCCGCTCAATTGGCCGATCGTGCGCACGCGGCTCAAGCCGGGGACGATGTGATGACGCCCGGCCCTTGCTCCGTCCCACGACCGGTTCGGTTTGCGGCGACGGCGCCGTACATGGCGACCGCGTGGAAGTGGCTGCGGCCGTGGACTCCCCTCGTCTCCGCGCTCGCGCTGCTCGGCGGCTGCGGCTCGACCGACGGCCCGCCCGTCACTCCGGACGAGGGCGGTGTCGAGCCCGTCGTGACCGCCTACACGACGCGACTGCCCGCACCCGATCCGGTCACGCAGGCGATCGTGATCTCCCAGACCGTCTACCCGGCCACGCGGGAGGAGAACGCGGTCGGCGCGATCATCCTCTCGCCGCAGAATCCCGCAATCGCGTTCACCGCGATGTCGCGCATCACGCACATGCCGGTGAACGCGCCGCTGCTCTACCTGGACGAGGAGCGGCGCATCCCCGAGACGACGCTTCGCGAGATGCGTCGCCTCCGGCCCGACGGCGTGGTGCAGGACGGACAGACGCAGGTCTACGTCGTCGGCGATGTGGACCCATCCGTTGCCGAGACAGTGCGTCGCGAGCTGCGCTACCAGGTCGAGATCTTTCCGGCCGGCGATCCGGTCGCGCTGGCCGAGCTGCTCGACCGCTGGCAGGCCGCGCTCAAGAGCGATCACCCGGACGAGGTCGTGGTTTCGGTGCCCACCCGCGTCGGTATGCAACACGGGGTCGGCGCCATGGGCTGGAACGCGCACATGGGCAAGGGGTTCGCCTGGGTCTTCCCCGACTCGGTGCCGCCCGAGACGCGGCGCGTCCTCGAGCGGCGTCACGGCGATGCCTACATCTACATCACGGGTGGTGAGGACGTCGTCTCGCCGGCCGTCGCCCGCGAGCTGGCCCGCTACGGCCCGGTCCGGCGCATCCGCGGACCGACCGTCTTTGCGACGAATGCCGTCAACGCCGGCTACAAGGACTTCGGCCGCAACTGGGGCTGGTGGTGGGACGAGGTGCCCCGGGACTTCGGCTGGGGGATCGCGCAAGCGGGCCACAACTTCATCATCGGCGACGCGAACGACCTGCTCGGACTGATCCCCGCGGCCGTGCTCGGACACATGGGCAAACACGGCCCGATCCTGCTCGTGACGCCCGACCGTGTTCCACCGGCCACGGCCGACTATTTGCGGATGGTCCGGCCGGACGTACTCACGCCCAACGAGACGATCCTGAACTTCGCGTGGATCATCGGCGGCGAGAATCGCGTGTCGTGGGAAGTGCAGAGGGAACTCCATCGTCTGCTCTCGCCGACCGGCGGCGATGCGGAAACATTGGGAGCGTGGGAACGCGTGAACCAGCGGGGCGACCTCGTGGGAGGGGAGGCATCCGGTGAAGCACGAAGCTGAAGCGGGGCGCTGGCGCAACGAACGCGCGACGGGTCGATCGGTCGTCGTACCGCTCGTCGACGAGCCGGAGGCCGGCCGCATCTACGACCGCTCGATCCACCGGTGGGCGCTCACGGGAATGCTCTTGGGAGCTCTCCTCGTGGGCTGGTTCGGGTGGGCCTTGGCCGAAGGTGCCGTCACGATCGCCGGACTCGGCCAGTGGGCGGCATCCGGCTCGGCGGTCGGCGCCTTCACGGGTGCGGGAGCGGGTGCCGCCGTCGGCGGACTCGGCGGCGCGCTCGCTGCATTGCGCCGGCTTCCACGGCGTCGGTCGTAGTCGACCGCCGACGTGCATCGCGGCACGGATGATGCACCGCGCCGCGGCCGCTTGAGGCGGTCACGACCGCGTTGCAGCTTCGACCCCGTCACGCCACCTCGCGAGGCCGGCATGAATCCACTGCGAATCCACGGAGCCGCCGCCACGGTCGTGATGAGCATCGCCTGGGCGGCGGGTTGCGCGACGAGCCCGGATCCGCCACCGGACGAGTCGGACGGCGGGGAACCCGCGCCTTCGGTGGTTGTCGAGCGCGGCGTCGGTGCGGAGGCCGTTGACGAGCCGGTCGATCGGGACATCCCCTACGAGGGCGCGTTCGGCCCGAGCGACCCGCCGCGGCCGCCGCTGCCGCCGGGCCAGACGCCGCTCGACCCCTGGGTCGTGGCCGCGCTCGATGTCTGGTGGGAGCGGCCCTCGCCCCGTGGGCCGGAACCGATCCCCGTCGACGAGCCGAAGGCGATCCGCATCGAGGGAAGGGGGCCCGTCATCCAGGCGCTGCCCGGGCCGACGCCGTTCCCGGACATGATCCCGGAACGGCTCCGGACGGTCTACCCGGAGCGGATCCCCTACTCGAACCGCGTCGAGCGGCTTCCGCGCGGCGAGATCCGCATCGTCGCGTTCGACAACACATACAACGACACGAAGCTCTCGGACGACTCGATGGCGGTCGAGATCGAATTCACCGACTTCCGGGGCGACGAGTGGCGGATCGAGCAGGTCGTGCTCGCGCCGATCTCGTCGAACCCGATCGCCGAGCCCTGGTTCGGCGGGCTCGTCATCGACACGCTCTACCACGGCCACACGGGCAACGGCACCCCGGCCGAGCCGCTCGTCCGCTGCATGATGTGTTCGTGGGGATGGGCGGACGTCTACAAGAACGGCGTGCGCGTCGCGTCCAGCGCGCTACTCCATGTCATGCTCACGAGCGACGTGCGCGGCGACGATTTCGAGTACGCGTGCTACGATTGCGCCGAGCGGCCCGTGCGCGAGGTGCACGTGATCGTGCCGCCGATGTTCTACCTGCCGGCGCCGGGCGGCTTCCTCCACATCATGTGGGAGAACGCGGAGTGGGAGCGCGGCCCGCCCGAGCGGATCGCGGCGAGGGCGCCCGAACTGGGCGAGGACGTCCCGACGATCCGCCTCCGCGCGGCGCCCTATCTGCGCTGGAGCCCCGAGGAGATCCGCGTCGAGGCCGGCCGGAAGTACCGGCTGCTCGTGACCGACGACGACCCGAGCTCGTTCCACCAGTTCCGGCTGCACTCGCGCCCCGAGGGCGATGCGCACGGCGACGAAGACCTACGCCACGAGCACGGGGGGACCGCCGGCCGGATCGGCGGGCTCGAGGCGCATGACGCACTCGCTGCGTGCGTGGAAGCCGGCGTCCTGCGTCGCCTGAACCTCGAGCGCGGGGAGCTGTTCGAGGCGTGCGCGGCCGTGTCGGAATTCGGGCCGTCGACCGTGCCCTCGCCTGTCGCATACAGGAGATAAGCTTGCCAT
>DASVCS010000068.1:0-4483 GCA_036381495.1 Longimicrobiales bacterium | reverse complement strand
GTCATCCGCCCGGTTGTTGCCGCCATCCGCGCCGCAGGACGAATTCAGGGCGCCGCCGCTCACGCAGTCTTCGACGATGGAGAACGAGACTGTCGCCGTGCCGCCGCCCGTGTTCCAGATCTGCTCCGCGAATCCCGGATCAGCGGTGTTGCCCCACAGGATCGTGTTGACGAGCGTCACGTTCGCGTAGTTGGCGATCCCGCCGCCCGGGGCGGCGGAGTTGTTGCGGCTGAACGTGACGTTCACCAGTTCGACGTTGCCGCTCTCGATCTCGAGCCCGCCGCCGCCCGACGTTCCGGTAACCGTGTTGCCGGTGAAGAGTACGTTGACGAAGACGGGTTCGGGGCTGCCGGTTCCCCCGACGCTGGCCCCGCCCCCACCGGAGGTGGCCGTGTTCCCGCTGAAGACGGCGTTGGCGATCTTCGGGCTGCTGGCGAGGGCCATCAAGCCGCCGCCGAACGCGGCGGTGTTCGAGAAGAAGTGGACATCGACGAGCACGCTTTCGCCGCCGGCCTCATTGGCCAGGCCGCCGCCCGAGCTCGTCGCCGTGTTGCCCGTGAACGTCACGTTCCTGAGTGTCGAGACGCTTCCGTTCACATCGGCCATGCCGCCGCCGTGCAGTGCGGAGTTCGTGGTGAACGTCACGCCCGTGAGCACCGGGTTGCTGGCTTCGTTGTACAGCCCGCCGCCGAAGTTCGTGGCCGTGTTCGAGGTGAAGGTCACGTCGTCGAGCGCCGGGGTGCTGGAAGATTCGCTGCCCATGCCGCCGCCGTAGCCGGCGGTGTTGTCCTCGAAGGCGACGTCGCTGAGCGCCGGGCTGCCGCCGCTGTTGTACATCCCACCACCGTATCGGTTGGCGGTGTTCCCCAGGAATCGGAGGTTGGCGAGCGTCGGGCTGCCGCCGCCGTTGTACATCCCACCTCCGTTCGAATCGTTGGCGTTGTTGAGGTTCGCGTTCCCCGCCGTGATGGTGAACCCGTCCAGCACGGCCGTCGCATCGGTGCCCGAGGCGGTGACGACGTGGTAGACGTTCTCGGCGTTGCTGCCGCCGCTCGTGTCGTCGCCGTTCACGTCGCCGGAGAGGATGGTGCCGTTGGTCGCGGGATCGGAGTTCCGCGCGCCGCGGTCGGTCTCGGTGCCGGTGAAGCCGCCGTAGACGGCGACGCCGCTGGCGAGCTGGAACGTAGCGTTGCGCGCGGTACCGGGGGTGTACGTCCCGGCGGCCACCCAGACCTCATCGCCGGCGCCGGCGACGGCCAGGGCGTTCTGGAGGTCGGTGTAGGCCTTGGCCCACGAGGTGCCATCGCCGCCGGCCGCCGCGCCGGCGTCCACGAAAATGATGCCGCGCGCGCCGGAGCAGCTCCCGCCGACCACGGCCGTGGGAGCATCGAGCGGCCCCGCCGCCCGTGCGCCGCACAGCGTGCGCTGCGGGATGGTCCCGCCGTACGCGCCGCCGGAGAGGAGCGTGACCTGCGTGGCGCCGAGCGCCGCCGCCCGCGCCTCGAACGCCGCCTGTCCGGCCGCGTCCTGCTCCTCGGGCGACTGCGTCATCCACGTCTCCGAGTCGTCCACGGGGAGGAACATGACGCTGACCGTGAACGGATCCTCCGCGGGCGTCGCCTGAAGCGGGATCTTGAATGCGAAGGTGATGACGCCGTCGTACTGGTCCGCGGCGGGTGAGGCCGGGAGCGCGCGACTGTTCGGGGTGCTCGGGTTGCGCACCACGAAGCCGTAGGGGAAGACCTCGAAGACGCCGCCGGGCGGAGTGAACGTGCCCGCCTCCGCCTCCGTCAGGACCTGGAGCACGTCGGGGCCGGTCGAGACGATCTCCCCGTCCGTCCCCCGGTGGACCTGCCCGGTGGGGACCATTTCCTGCGCGATGGACGCGGCCGCCGAACCTCCGCCGAAGCGCTCGAGCGCGGAGATCGGCGTGGTCCCGATCGTGCCGGGCATCGCAACGGCCAGGAACGTCAGGTTCTCGCGGGGCGTGTTGTACGCGGTGCTGTCCGCCTGCGCATTCCGGACCCGGTAACTCGCCCAGACGTAGCGCACGCCGCCACTGCCGCGCGTGCCTTCCGTGAAGCTGCCCGTCGAGATCGGCTCGAGCTGGATCGTACCATCCGCGCCGCCGCCCGCGGAATCGGGGAGCGTCAAGCTCTGCGGCGAGAGTCCGCCGCCGGCGCGGGCGCGCGCGGCGCGCAACGCATCGAGCTCGGCGAGCGATGCGGCGCTGAGCGCGTAGGTGCCGGGGTTCGGCGTGCCGATCCCGGTCAGCGTGACCTCGACGAGCCCGAGCGTCGGGGCAGGCGGCTCGGTCGGCGCTTCAACCGGCGCCGTGGGCGCAGTCGGCTCGTCCGCGCAGCCGATGGCGAGGAGCGCCAGAAGCGGGAGCAGGGCGCCGGCGAGCGGGAGCCGCTTCGTTCTCTTGATCATGAGCGTCCATCCAGTCCGAAGTATGGGTCGATCGCGCGAGTCGTCGTCCGCGCTCTACTGCTTCTCGCATGCGCCCGGATCCACGGTCGCGCTGCGCCGCCGGCCATCCAGTCGACCACGCGTGCGAGGCCGTCCAGGCCGAACGCGAGCCGGTCGCTCTTCTCGAGCATGAGCGTCGATCCGGTCGAAAGGGAGTCAGGGGAAGATCGGGACGGACTGCTGGAGCGTGAGCGCGGTCCAGGCGCCGAGCCGCTCCACGCGCGGCGCGACATACGGCGCGCGCCCCGACCTCTCCGAACCGACTGCTTCCACCGGCCCTGGAGGAGCGGCGGTTTCCGGTGCCTTCCGTGCCTTCATCATGTTCCTCTCCTTTCCGAGCGTGACCGCGATGCCGCGGCACCGGCTCGTCGCAGGCGACGCATCGGCGCTCCGCGGCAGGATCCCGGTCACGCGTCCGGCACAGCCCTACATTTAGAGCTATACGACGTCGCACCGAAAAAACTGTCATCGCTCCGGTACGGCACGGTACGGCAGTATTGCGCTCCCGGCTGCGGGTCTCTATGATCTTTTGGCGGAACGGCGGGGCTCCCCGGCCGCCGGCGCCGCCTGGCAACCGTTCCGACCCCCACTGCGTCATCCATGTCTGCCGATGCCCGTTCGGATTCCGTGACCGGTCAGCCCGGTTCCATGACCGCCATGCTGCACGCGGCGCGCGGCGGGGATCGTCAGGCGCTGGATGGCCTGTTTCAGCACATGTACGGCGAACTGCGACGGCTCGCGTCGAGGGTCAGGGGGCGCCAGGCGGGTCAGACGCTGTGCACGACTGCGCTGGTCCACGAGGCGTATCTGAAGCTGGTGCGCTCCGCGGAGCTGGACTGGCGGGGCCGCGCGCACTTCTTCGGCATTGCCGCTCGGGCGATGCGCCAGGTCGTGGTGGACGCGGCGCGGCAGCGGGAACGGGAGAAGCGGGGCGGCTCGGATCGCTGCACGGTCACGTTCGATGAGGCCGAGCACGCGACGCCCGTGTCCGATGCCGAATTGCTCGCGCTGGATGAGGCGCTGGACCGGCTCGCGCAGCTCGATGAGCGGCAGGCACGAGTGGTCGAGCAGCGGTTCTTCGCGGGGCTGACGGTGACCGAGACCGCGGCGGTGCTGGACGTGTCCGAGGCGACGGTACACCGCGATTGGCGGGCGGCCCGGGCGTGGCTCCGCGGGCAGCTCAGCGCGCAGGAGATCCTGGGTGGACGCTGAGCGCTGGGCGCGCGTGCAGGCGATCTTTCACGACGCGATCGAGCGGCCGGCGGCGGAGCGCGAGTCGTTCGTGCGCGACGCGTGCGGCGGGGACGACGACCTGCGGCGCGAGGTCGAGGCGATGCTCATCGCGGATGGGGCCGGGGGGGACCTCTTCGATGCACCGCGCGAGGCGCTGCTCGAGGGTCTGGCGTCGGCTGCGCGCCGGCACGAGGCCGATGCGACGTCGTTCGTGGGGCGCCGGGTCGGTCCCTACACGATCCGCTGGCTGCTCGGCCGCGGCGGGATGGGCTCCGTCTACTTCGCCGAGCGGCCGGACGTGGGGCTGCGCTGTGCGCTGAAGCTCGTGCGCGGCGGACTGGCCGCGCCGGAGACGGTCGAGCGTTTTCTCTTCGAGCGGCGGGTCCTCGCGCGGCTCGATCATCCCAACATCGCGCGGCTGCTGGATGCCGGCATCGATGAGGACGGCACGCCCTGGTTCGCGATGGAGCTGGTGGAGGGCGAGCCGATCGACCGCTACTGCGATGCGCGGCGGCTGTCCGTGGCCGAGCGGCTGCGGCTCTTCGAGGCCGTGTGCGAGGCCATCGTCTACGCGCACGGCAACCTGATCGTCCACCGCGACCTCAAGCCGGGCAACATCCTGGTGACGGCGGACGGCGTGCCGAAGCTGCTGGACTTCGGCATTGCGAAGCTGCTGGAAGGCGAGGAGGATCCGGGGCTCACGGTAACCGGGCACCGGTTGCTCACGCCCGACTACGCGGCGCCGGAGCAACTCGCGGGCGCACCGGTCACCACGGCG
>DASVCS010000067.1:0-16148 GCA_036381495.1 Longimicrobiales bacterium | reverse complement strand
GTAGAAGCCCTGGCCGGTCTTGCGGCCGAGCTTGCCTTCGGCGACGAGGCGCTCGAGGATCGCCGGCGGCCGGAACCGCTCCGAGCCGAGCGTCTCGTGCAGGTACCGGGCGATGTCGAGCCGGACGTCGAGGCCGACGAGGTCGGTGAGGCGCAGCGGACCCATGGGGTGGCGATAGCCGAGTTCCATCGCCCGATCGATCGCCTCGGCGCTCGCCACGCCCTCCTCGACCATGCGCATGGCCTCGAGCCCGAGCGCCACGCCGAGCCGGGAGGATGCGAAGCCCGGCGAGTCGTTGACCACGATCGGTTCCTTGTCGATGCGCCGGACGAACGCGAGCGCGGCCTCGACCGTCTCCTCCGCCGTCTGCCTGCCGCGCACCACCTCGACCAGCTTCATCAGGTGGACCGGGTTGAAGAAGTGCAGGCCGAGCACCCGGTCCGGCCGGGCCGTGCCCCCCTGGATTTCCGTCACGCTCAGGCTCGAGGTGTTGGTGGCGAGGACCGCGCCGGCGGGTGCGTGCGCGTCGAGCGTCCGGAAGACGTCGAGTTTCAGGTCGAGCCGCTCGGGGACCGCCTCGATCACGAGGTCCGCGTCCGCGACCGCCTCCGCCAGTTCGACGGCGCCGCGGATCCGGTCCAACGTGGCGGCGCGGACATCGGGGTCGACCTTGCCGCGCCGGACGCCCTCGTCCAGGTTTGCACGGACGCGGTCGATCCCGGCGCGGACCCGTTCCTCCGCCGTGTCGCAGAGCGTGGTGTGGAACCCCGCCATCGCGCTCACCTGGGCGATCCCGTGCCCCATCGTGCCGGCGCCGATCACCGCCACGCGTCGTAGCTCCCGCTTCATCGACAATTCCTGGTTCTCGAACCCCGATTCATCCCACGATCCGATCCCGCACCGCCGACGCGCGCGATGACTCGCACGCGACCGCGCGCCGGGCTCACCGCCTGCCGAAACGCGGCGCGCGCTTCTCGACGAAGGCGGTGATCCCCTCGACGAAGTCGGGCGAGTCGAACGCGGCGAGCTGCGCCTCCGTCTCGATCTCGAGCATCTCATCGAGCGGCGCGTTCAGACTCTGGCGCAGCGAACGCTTGGCCGCGGCAATGACCTGCGCCGGACCCGCCGCGATCTGGCGCGCCAGATCACGGGCGGCGGCTTCGAGCTCCGCCGCGGGCACGACGCGATTGAAGATGCCCAGCCGCTCCGCCCGTTCACTGGCGATCATCCCGCCCGTCAGGATCAGCTCGGCGGCCCGGGCCGACCCGATCAGACGTGGCAGGAAGTAGCTCCCGCCCCAGTCGGGATGCAGGCCGACGCGGACGAAGGTGAAACCGATCGATGCCGTCTCGCTCGCGATCCGCAGATCGCAGGCGAGCGCCAGACACGCGCCCGCGCCGGCGGCCGGACCGTTGACCGCGGCGATGACCGGCTGATTCATGCGATCGATGCGGCGCACGATGCGCGCGCCGAGCCGGACCAGCTCCTCGAAGCGCGCGCGATCCCCGGTCCGCGCCAGTTCGGCCATCACCCGGACATCGCCGCCCGTCGAGAACGCGCGGCCAACGCCGGTGACGACGACACAGCGGATCGAATCGTCACCCGCGAACGTCTCGAGGCCGGCATCCAGCTCCTCCCGCATCGTGCCGGCGAACGCATTCAACCGCTCCGGCCGGTTGATCCGGATCCAGCCGACCGCCCCTTCGCGCTCGACCCGCACACCATCCGTCCGTTGCGCGCTCATGATTCCACTCCTTCCACCACCGTGGCGATCCCCTGGCCGACACCGATGCACATGGTGGCCAGGCCATGACCGCCGCCCCGCGCGGCCAGTGCATGCACGAGCGTCGTGAGGATGCGCGCGCCGGAACAACCGAGCGGGTGCCCGAGCGCGATGGCGCCGCCATTCACGTTCACCCGTTCCGGATCGAGTTCGAGCTCGCGGATGCAGGCCACGCTCTGCGATGCGAACGCCTCGTTCAGCTCGACGAGCGCCAGGTCGCCGACCCCGATCCCGGTCCGAGCCAGCGCGCGCCGCGTCGCCGGGACCGGGCCCATCCCCATGCAGTCCGGCTCGACCCCGGCCACGCCCGTCGCCAGCAACCGGGCCAGCGGCCGCATCCCGAGCGACCGCGCCCGCTCCGCCTCGACCACCAGCAACACGCACGCACCATCATTCAGACCCGATGAGTTGCCGGCCGTCACCGTCCCGCCGGGCCGGAACGCCGCCGGTAGCTGCGCCAGCTTCTCGAGCGTCACATCCGGACGGGGGTGCTCATCGACCTCGACGCGGACCGGCGGCCCCTTGCGCTGGGGCACCTCGACCGGCACGAGTTCCGACGCGAACCGCCCCTCCCGGTGCGCCGCGCCCGCCCGGCGCTGGCTCTCGAGCGCGAACGCATCCTGCGCTTCCCGCGTGATCCCGTACCGCTCCGCCACGACCTCCGCCGTCTCGCCCAGCGAGACAGTCCAGTGCGCCGGAAACGCCGGATTCGTGAACCGCCAGCCCAGCACCGTGTCGGCCACCGGCGGCACGCCGCGCGGATACGCCTGCGCCGCCTTGAGCATGACGAACGGCGCGCGACTCATGGATTCCACGCCGCCGGCAATGAAGATCTCGCCCTCGCCCGCGCGGATCGCGTGGAACGCGGTGTTGACCGCCTGGAGCCCCGAGCCGCACAGGCGGTTGACCGTCTGGCCGGGCACGTCGACGGGGAGCCCGGCCAGGAGCGCCGCCATGCGCGCCACGTTGCGGTTGTCCTCGCCCGCCTGATTTGTACAGCCGAGGATGACGTCGTCGATGTCCGCCGGAGGGACGCCGGTCCGGGCGAGGAGCGCACGGATCGTGATGGCCGCGAGGTCATCGGGCCGAACGGCGGCGAGCGCGCCGCCGTGGCGTCCGATGGGGGTACGAACCGCGTCGATGATCCAGGCTTCCTTCATGATTCGTCGAGGCAAAGGCTCAGGCCAAGGGTCGGGCCGGGGTCGCAGGCATCGGCAAGCATCTCGGCCTCGACCTTCCTCATCCCAGCTCCACCCAGACGCTCTTGACCTGCGTATACAGGTCGAGGGCGTGCTCGCCGAGTTCGCGGCCGTAGCCGGACTGCTTGTAGCCGCCGAACGGGGAGGCGGGGTCGAGCGGGTGATAGGTGTTGATCCAGACGGTGCCGGCGCCGATGCCGCGGGCGATGCGGTGCGCGCGTTTGATGTCGCGGGTCCAGATGCCGGCGGCGAGGCCGTAGATCGTGTCGTTGGCGAGGGTGATGGCCTCGTCGTCATCGCGGAAGGTGAGGGTCGCGAGGACGGGGCCGAAGATCTCCTCGCGCGCGATGACGTGCTGGGGCGCGACGCGGTCGAAGATGGTCGGCTCGATCCAGTAGCCGCGTTCGGCGCCGTCGTAGGGGGCGCGGCCGCCGCCGGCGAGCAGTTCGGCGCCCTCGGTCCGGCCCTGCTCGATGTAGCCCAACACGCGGCCGAGCTGCGCCTCGGAGATCAGTGGGCCGTAGCGCGTCTTCGGGTCGAGCGGATCGCCGGGGCGGAGCCGGGCGGCGCGCTCGAGGAGCCTCTCGAGGAGTGCGTCGTGGACGGACTCGTGGACCAGGAGCCGGGAGCCGGCGGTGCACGCCTGGCCCGCGTTGTAGAAGATGCCGGCGAAGGCGCCGCGGGCGGCCGCGTCGAGGTCCGCGTCCTCGAAGACGATGTTGGGGGACTTGCCGCCGAGCTCGAGGGAGACGCGTTTCAGCGTCGCGGCGGCCTCGCGCATGATGACCTTGCCGACGGCGGTCGAGCCGGTGAACGCGATCTTATCGACATCGGGATGCCGCACGAGTGCGGCGCCGGCGGTCTCGCCGAAGCCGGGGAGGACGTTGAGCACGCCCGGCGGGAGGCCGACGGCCGCGGCGAGCGCCGCGAGCTCGAGCGCGCTGAGCGGCGTCTGCTCGGCCGGCTTGAGGACCACCGTGTTGCCGCAGGCGAGTGCGGGAGCCACCTTCCAGGCCGCCATGAGCAGCGGGAAGTTCCACGGGATGATAGCGCCGACCACGCCGACCGGCTCGCGCAGCGTGTAGTTGAGGACGTTCCCGCGGACGGGGAGCGTCTCTCCGTGCAGCTTGGTGGCCCAGCCGGCGTAGTAGCGGAAGGTGTCGACGACCATGCGGATGTCGATCTGCGCTTCGCGCACCGGCTTGCCGTTGTCGAGCGACTCGAGGCGGGTCAGTTCCTCGGCGTTCGCCTCGATGGCATCGGCCAGCTTCCAGAGCAGCGCGCCGCGATCGGCCGCATCGAGCTGCCGCCACGGTCCGTGCGCGGCTGCGCGCGCCGCCATGACCGCGGCGGCGACGTCATCGGGTCCCGCCTCCGCGACTTCGGTCAGGACCTCGCCCGTCGCGGGATTGTACGTCGCGAAGCGCCGCCCGTCGGCGGCCTCGACCCATTCGCCGTTGATGAACAGACGGTTGGGCGCCCGGCGCTCCACCGGGATCGCCGTCGTCGCCATGGTGCCTCCTTCCGAGTTCGGCCCCGACTCTCGATCGCGTGCGGTGCGCTACTTCCCCTCGAACTGCGGCTTGCGCTTCTCCGTGTACGCGGTGAGCCCCTCGCGGGCGTCGCCGCTCTGGAAGAGGAGCTGCTGGAGTTCGCGCTCGACGGCCAGCGCCTCGCCGATGGGCAGCTCCCACCCGGTCTGGACGGCGCGCTTGATGTGACCCACCGCCTTCGAGGCCCGGTTCGGCGGCGTGAACTGCCGCGCGTAGGCGAGGACCTGTTCGAGGAAGGCATCGCGGCTGTCGGCATCGTAGACGTCGTCGACGATCCCGAGCGCCTTCGCCTCATCGAAGTCGAAGGTGCGGCCGGTCACCATCAGCTCGATCGCGCGCGATTTGCCGACGAGCCGCGAGAGCCGCTGCGTTCCGCCCGTCCCGGGGAGCACGCCCAGGCTGACCTCCGGGAGGCCGACCTTGCCGGCGTTCCGGCGGCCGATGCGCAGGTCGGCGGCCATCGCGATCTCGAGGCCGCCACCGACGGTGTGCCCGTTCAGCGCGGCAATGACCAGCTTCGGCGTCTGTTCGAGGCGGCAGAGCGTCTCGTTCGCATGCAGGCAGAAGTAGTACTTGAAGGTGGGCGTGACCTCGGCGAGCATGCCGATGTTCGCGCCCGCGGAGAAGAACTTCTCGCCGGCGCCGCACAGCACGATCACGGACACGGACTCGTCCATGCGCGCGCGGAGGATGGCCGCGTCGAGCTGCTGCATCATCTCGTAGGTGTACGTGTTGGCCGGCGGGTCGTCCAGCGTGAGGAGCGCCACGCCGTCACGGGCCTCGTAGTGCACCAGCCGCGCGGTCTCCGGTCCCGTCTCCATCACCTTCGCCATCCTTGCCTCCGATCCATTGGGTTCGATGGTTGATCGATCTTCATTATCGTTCCGCCCGGGGCTCCGGCGCCCCGCCCAGGCGCACGCCGGGCCACGCCTCGCTCACCGCGACCAGATCGACGGGCCGGCGTCGTCCGGCGCGCCGCCCGCGACGAATACCTTCCGGTCCGCTTCGGGGTCCGCCAGGAACCCGCGGAGGAAGAGGTGGCCGACATCCTCGGCGAGGGCCTCGACCGGCTCGTCGCGATCCGGGTGATACCAGTTGTAGATCCAGTTCAGCATCCCGAAGAGCGAGAAGGTGGCCGCGCGCAGGTCCACCGGACTGCCGGCCGGCCGGAGCGCGCGCAGGATGTCCGCGCAGACCTCCGCGTAACGCCGTTTCTTCGCGTTCACCCGCTCACGGTACTCCCCCGTCAGCGATCCCGCCTCGTGGGAGAGGACCTTCATCTCCTTCATGTTGGCGCTGAAGAACCGCAGGTGGTTCCCGATCAGGATCCGGAGCCGCTCCTCCGGATCGGTCACGCCCTCGAGCAGGCGCTCGAGGTTGTCCAGCACCCTGCCGAAGCAGTGGTCCTGGATCAGGAACAGCAGCTCGTCCTTGCTCTTGAAGTAGTAATAGAGGCCCGAGAGGCTGACACCGGTCGCGCGGCTGATGTCGCGGATGCTCGCCCGATGGAAGCCCTTGTCCGCGATGATGGCGGCGGCTGTGCGGACAATGAGGTCGAGCTTCGCGTCGTAGGCGGGCCGTTCTTCGGGCATGCGGTCCCGGGTGTTCGAGCGTTCGTCCGAAAGAAGGAAGCTAGACGGCGACCCGGAGCGGGTCAAGTGGAGGAGAGTCTTGTCGCCCGATTCGTGCAGGGATAACTTCGGATGCAGGCGAACCGGGCTCACGGACCTCCGATGCGCGTATCCAGCCGACCCGTCGTTGTCCTCCTCTTCGCAGCGGTGTGCGCCGCGGCGTGCGATGATGCGCTGACGGGGCCGCCCTCGGCGCTGGTGGCCGAAGAGGCGCGCGCCGCGCTCCGCGTGGCCGCCGATCTGCCCACGCTGCCGAACCTCGTCGAGCGAGCGTTGCGCGCGGGGGCCGGCGGGTCCACCGCGACGGACAGCGTCGCACTTGTCCATGCGCGGGCACTCTGGCTGGATGCCGCGAGCGCGCCGGATTCGTCGGATGCGGATGCATTGCGGCGTTCGGCGTACGCACTGGCAGCGCCGGCGCTCGGTGCCGCGCTGGACACGGCGGAGCTCGCCGAGGTGCGGGACCGGCTCGAGCGCTGGATCGGGATGGCCACGGGGATCGCGGCCGCGGACCAGTTCCCCGGGATCGGTGATGCCCTGACGACCGGCCGTGTGCTGGTGGACCGGGCGCGCGCGGCGGTCGCGCGGGGCGATCGGACGGCGGCGGCCGCGGCGCTGCTCGAGGCGGCCGACCGGCTGGCCGCGACGACGCCGCCCGCCGTCGCGCTGCGTCTGATCCGACGGGCGGAACGCGCCTGGCGCGCGGACGGGGCGGTGGAGTCGGGCGACGCGGAGGCCGGGGAAGCGGCCGAGAACGACGGCGCCCGCGACATCTGGCGCGAGCGTGCCGGCCGCCTGCTGCGCGGCGCGCGGGAGGCGTTCGACGCGGGCGACTACGAGCGCGCCATCCGGCGTGCCTTTTACGCGGAGCAGGTGCTGCGCATGCGCCGGTGAGCCCGGGGCTGCTCCGCCAGGGCGGTCGTCGCATCACGATCGGAGTCGCAGGCGCCCGCGAACCGAGCGCAGCGAGTGGCGACGCGGCTCCGAACCCGCGGGCGAACCGCACTGGCCGGGCCGCACGCACCCTTCCGTCGCGGAAAGTGTACGAGGGATCATGATCGACCAGCGCAGGCAACGACGGATGCGGCGTATCGCCGTGGCGGCGCTCGCCGTCCTCTCGGGTGCGGCCGCCGTCCGTGCCGCGCCCGCGCGCGTCCCGCCGCAGGCGGCGGACGAGGCCGCGGGCGTCGTCGTCCGTGTGCCGGTCACGGGAGTCATCGAGCTGGGGCTCGCGCCGTTCATCGAGCGCGCGATCCGGGAGGCGGAGGCGGCGGGCGCGAGTGCAGTGATCCTGGACATCGAGACGCCGGGCGGCCGCGTGGATGCGGCGCAGCGGATCGTCAACGCGTTGAGCGGGGCCGAGGTCCCGGTCTACGCGTTCGTGAACCGGCGGGCGTACTCGGCCGGCGCCCTGATCGCGATGGCGACGGACGGCATCTACATGATTCCCGGCGCGGTCATGGGCGCGGCCACGCCCGTCACCGGGGACGGGCACAAGGCGCCGGAGAAGATCGTGAGCGCCATGCGCAGCGAGATGCGCGCGCTCGCGGAGTCCCGGGGGCTGGATCCCCGCATCGCCGAGGCGATGGTGGACGAGGACATCGCGATCCCCGGCGTGATCGAGCGCGGCAAGCTGCTCACGCTCACCTCGGACGAGGCGGTGCGCGTCGGCTACGCGACCGAGGTCGCCGATTGGGATGCGCTGCTCGAGCGGCTCGAGCTGAGCGGCGCGGTGGTGCAGCGCGCGGAGGTCAACTGGGCCGAGTCGCTCGTCCGCTTCTTCAGCCACCCGCTCGTGGCGCCGCTCCTGCTCTCGCTCGGATTCCTGGCGCTGCTCATCGAGTTCAAGACGCCGACGTTCGGGCTGGCCGGTCTGGGCGGCGCCGGCCTGCTCGCGCTGTTCTTCGGCAGCCACTACCTGGTCGGCCTCGCCGGTTGGGAGGAGCTGATCGTGCTCGGCATCGGCCTCGTCCTGCTGGGCATCGAGATCTTCGTGGTCCCCGGCTTCGGCCTCTTCGGCATCTCGGGCATCATCGCCCTGCTGGCCGGGATCTACTTCAGTCTCATCGGACAGCTCGCGACGGGGATGGACTACAGCCACGCGGCGGGCGTGCTCTCGGCGACGATCCTGATCGTGCTGGTGAGCGGGTGGGTGCTGGCGCGCATGCTCCCGCGCAGCCGCCGGTTGATCAGGTCGGGGATCATGCTGGGTGAGGCGACGTCGCGCGAGATGGGATACCTGGCGGCGGGGGTCCGCGCCGAGCTGGTCGGCGCGACGGGCGTCGCCGTGACGGACCTGCGCCCGGCCGGAACGGGGCAGTTCGGAGACGAACGGCTCGATGTGGTGGCCGAGGGCGCGTGGATCGCGGCCGGCACGCCGATCCGCATCCTCCGCTCCGAGGGGTACCGGCACGTGGTCCGCGCCGAAGGGTAGCATCCCACAGCGATTTCTCCCTGAACCGTGAGTGTCTGATGGACGGACTCCTGTTCCTTCCCCCGCTCGCGTTGATCGTCGCGGTCGTCGCGCTGCTGGTCCTGGTCTGGGCCGTGCCGGTGCGACTCTGGGTCGAGGCGGTCTTCGCCGGCGTACGCGTCGGGCTCGGCGACCTGATCGGGATGCGGCTGCGGAAGGTCAACCCCGCGGCGGTGATCCGGCCGCTGATCGCCGCGACCAAGGCGGGCCTCGATCTCACCACCAAGCAACTCGAAGCGCACTACCTGGCCGGCGGCCATGTGGACCGGGTGGTCAAGGCGCTGATCAGCGCGGACAAGGCGAACATCGACCTGCCGTTCCAGCAGGCGGCGGCCATCGACCTGGCCGGCCGCGACGTGCTCGAGGCGGTCAAGGTCTCCGTGAACCCGAAAGTGATCGAGACACCGAGGGTCGCGGCCATGGCGCGCGACGGGATCCAGCTCATCGCGCAGGCGCGCGTCACGGTGCGCGCGAACATCAATAGGCTGGTCGGCGGCGCGGGCGAGGACACGATCCTGGCGCGGGTCGGCGAGGGGATCGTCTCGACGATCGGCTCGAGCGATACGCACAAGGCCGTGCTCGAGAACCCGGACGCCATCTCGAAGGTCGTACTGGCCAAGGGGCTGGACGCCGGGACCGCGTACGAGATCCTCTCGATCGACATCGCGGACGTCGACGTCGGCAAGAACATCGGCGCCGAGCTCCAGACGGATCAGGCGGAGGCGGACAAGCGCATCGCGCAGGCGAAGGCCGAGGAGCGCCGCGCGATGGCGGTGGCCGCCGAGCAGGAGATGAAGGCGAAGGTCCAGGAGATGCGCGCCCGGGTCGTCGAAGCCGAGGCGCAGATCCCGCTGGCCATGGCCGAGGCGTTCCGCGAGGGCAACCTCGGGATCATGGACTACATGAAGTATCGCAACATCGCGGCGGACACCGAGATGCGCCACGCGATCGCGGGCGGCGCGGATGGCACGCCGACCGTCGAGGAGAACTGAGTGGACGACCTCTTCTCGCTCCTCATCGCGGCGGCCGTCGCCTGGTCCGTGATCGAGGGGTTGGTCGGGAGGCGGCGCAAGGGGCCGCCCGCGCCGCCGCAGCACCGCGCGCCGCGCATGCCCGTTCCGGACGTCGAGCGGGGTGGTGGAGAGCGGGGCGATCCCGGCGCCGGACCGCTCGGTCCGGTCGAGCGCCCGGCCGGCGAGATGATCCCGGACGAGCTGTGGGCGATCCTGACGGGCGAGCGGCGGCCGGCGGCGGGGCCGCCGCGGGCGCCGGAGGAGTCGTGGGAGGCGGGGGCGTCGTGGGAAGCGGAAGCGTCGTGGGAGACCGAGGCATCGCGAGACGGCGAGCCGGTGGAGTCGGCACGACGGTCCGAGCCGTCACCGGTGGGCGGGGCCGCCGAGCCGGCGCGTGCGAGGGGTGCGCAGGGCGGCGAGTGGAGCCGCGGAGGCGACGTCGAGGCGACCGGCACGCCGGTGCTCGTCCCGAGCACGTACGAGGAGGCGCGGTCGCTGGAAGAGATGCCCGCGCCGAGCCGGCCCGTCGTGGTTTCGCTCGAGGCGCCGCCCCCGCCGCCGGAGGTCCGGCACCGGGACTTCCATGCACGCCTCGCCCGGTCCGGGGCGCGGCGCAGTGCACCGGCTCCGGACGCTCGCCGGCTGCACCGGGTGCTCGGCGGGCGCCGGGATCTCCAGCGCGCGGTCATCCTGAGCGAGGTGCTGGGGCCGCCGAAGGGGTTGGGGTAGGGGAGGGGCGCTGGCGCCGCTGTCGCAGCAGTTCGGAGTCGCGCACTTCGGCCGCAAGTCCATCGCGTCCGGATACGCGGCTCCGAAGCGGCGGAGGAAATGCTCTGGGAGCGCCCATGGGATCGGGAACAAGGACGCCCGTAGGATAGGGTAGCCCTCGGTTCCATGTGGACGTTCGCGGGAACGGGTGGGGCGTTCTTCCCGGCGGTTGACGTGGGCGAGGTATTCGTTCGGGCGGGTGCGCGTGCAGGTGTGCGGGCGTTCGCTCGGGCATGGTTCGAGGCGTTCGCCCCGGCGGGCGCGCGGCTGGGTCTGCGCTGGAGCCGGCGTTCGGGACGGGGCGGCGTGCCGGAGCACCGATCGGCGCTCGCTCCGGCGCCGTATGCGCCTGCGCTGTCCACCTCCGGGGGCGCCCGCATTGCGCGCCCGCTCAGCCTCACACCTCCCATCGCTCTCCCTCTCCGTATCCGTACCCCGTTGACGCCGGAGACGCCGATCCCGGGCATTGCCGCAGGATCCCGATCTCGATCCCGTCGGCGCCGGAGACGCCGATCGCGGACATCACCGCTCGAATCTCCACTCTGATCCCACAAAATCTAGTCAAGTCAACAACTTACACAAAACTCTTGACGTGCCGGCGGGTTCGGTCACACCTTGGTGGCCGTCCGTGCGGCCGGTTTTGCGCTGCGCCGGCGGACGGATCTCTTCGCTCTCGCGAGGGGATTGTGCGATACGACTCCCTGCCGTCCGAGCACCTCGGTAGTCTTTAGCGGCATCACTTCGCTCGGCCGCGGCGCTGCGTTCTGGCCCGGGGGCTCTGCGCCCTCCGCACTCGGGTGCGGGGGTGCGGTCCGCGCTCACCGCCGGGAGGCTCGCCATGCGTACGTTGGTTGCACTTCGTTGCCGTCCAGCGACTGCATCGCGGCCGCTCGTCCTCGTGCTGATTCTTGTCTGCTGTGTGGGTCTGCTTGCGGTCACGGCTGCTGCGACGGGAGAGCGGGGGCGCAGTGTCCCCGTGGGTCCGGTTGCGCTCGCCGGGAGCGGAGGCGGTGCGGGCGTGGGGGCCGGCGTGGTGCGGATCGGGTCGGGTGCGGTGCCCGCGTTCGTGGCGGGCGCGAAGCCGGACAGGGCGGCGTACCTCGAGGCGGATCCGGGACCGGAGGTCCCCACGGGTGCGCCGGCGGGTGCGCCCACGGGTGTTCCGGCGGGCGGCATTGGGGTGTTCGCGCGGGATACGGGGGTGGTCTACTACGGCCCGAAGCGCTTCGAGGCGACCGGGGCGACGGTGCAGCGCTACGTGGAGCGGATCGCGCCGGCTCGTCCGGGGCGCCGGAGCATGTGCTCGTGCGGGTGGATGGGGACGAGCTGCTGGGCGGAGCGAGCGAGCTGAGCCGAGCGCTCGCGCAGGCGGCGGGGCGGCTCGAGGCGGTGCTGGCGTTCGGGGGGCAGGCGGCCGCAGGCACACTCGGGGCAGGTGGCGCTGCGGCGGGCGGGGCCGGGAATGCGGCCGGGGCGGGTGCGGCTGCGGGTGGAGCCGAAACGGCCGCGCAGGCGACCGCAGGTGCTGGCGTGGGTGCCGCCGCGGATGCTGCCACGGGTGCCGTTGCGGACGGGACGCACACGCTCGAGCTCGAGCTGGGCGGCGAGGCGGGCACGGCGGTGGTGGTGACGATCGTGGGCGATCCCGATCCGACGTTCACGGTCTTCGGTCCCGAGCGCTACGAGCTGAACATACTGCTGCCCTCGGTGACGACGACTCACTTCACGCGGCCGGCCGCAGCCGGTGCGCCGTTCTGGCTCGAGGTCGTCAACGGTGCGCCCGACGGCTCGCACCGCGTGCTCGTGGGCTCGGTGCGCCTGAACGGCCGGTTGGTGGTCGGCCCCTTGGCGCTGCTGCTCTCGCCGGGGCACGTGATTCGGGAGGTCGACCTGGACGCCGAGAACGTGCTCGAGGTGCGGCTGGCCACACCGCCGGGCAGCTTCCTGTCGGTGCGCGTGCGGGGCACCGACGTGGCCGCGCCGGTGCTGGAGATCACGGCGCCGGCGGCGGGGCTGGTGACGAATGCGGCGGACATCACGGCGTCGGGCCGGGTGATCGATCAGACGGTGGTGCAGGTGGCGGTGAACGGGACGGCGGCGGCCGTGGGCATGGACGGCGCCTTCTCGCTTGCGGTGCCGCTCGAAAGCGAGGGCGAGAACGAACTCCGCTTCAGCGCCATCGATGCGGCCGGCCACCGGACGGACTCGCTGCGGGTGGTCGTGCGCGACACCGAGGCGCCGGTGGTCGTCTGGAGTGCGCCGGCCGAGGGGCTCATCACGCGCGAGGCGGTGGTGCGGATTGCCGGGAGCGTAGCCGACCGCACCGCGGTGGGCGTGAGCGTAAACGGCAGCCCGCTCGCCGTCGATGCGGCGGGTGCGTTCACGGGCGAGCTCACGCTCAGCGAGGGCGCAAACGCGCTCACGCTGGTTGCGACGGATGAGGCCGGCAACAGCACGGTGCTCGTTCGCAACGTCGTGCGCGATACGACCCCGCCGGTGCTCATCGTGAGCGCGCCCGAGGACAGCGCGGTCGTGGAAGGCGAGAGCGTGGCGGTCAGCGGCACGGTCACCGACCAGACCGCCGTCACGCTCACGCTGAACGGAGAGGCGCTCGCCGTGGCGGCAGACGGCACCTTCAGCGGCGAGGCCGCCCTCGCGGAGGGCGCGAACATGCTCACCTTCACCGCCACGGATGCGGCCGGCAACACGAGCACGGTGGTGCGGACGGTGCTGCGCGAGGGCGCGGATCTGCCGCCCGACCCGGCCACGGTCGCCCCATCGCTCGATCCCACGGTGGCCACCGCGCTGCATGCGGCGAGTGCGTTCCTCTACACGGGTCCCGATCCGATCCAGGTGGGCGTCGATCCGGACACGATCGATCCGGTGCGGCTGGCGGTCGTGCGGGGGCGGGTGCTCACCCGTGAGGGGCTGCCGCTTGCGGGGGTCACGGTGACGGTCAAGGACCATCCGGAGTACGGCCACACCCTCTCGCGGGCGGACGGCATGTACGATCTGGCGGTGAACGGCGGCGGGCTGCTGGTGCTGGATTTCGAGAAGGCGGGCTACCTGCCGGCGCAGCGGCCGGTGGAGGCGCCCTGGCAGGACTACGTGCTGGCCGAGGATGTGGCGCTGGTGCCGCTCGATACGGTGGTGACGACCATCGATCTGGCAGGGGCGACCGAGGTGCAGGTGGCGCGGGGCAGCGTGGTGGCGGATTCCGATGGGGTGCGGCAGGCCACGCTGCTCTTCGAGCCGGGGACGACGGCGGAGATGGTGCTGCCGGACGGGAGCACGCAGCCGCTCTCCACGCTCAGTGTGCGGGCGACGGAGTACACGGTGGGCCCGGGCGGTCCCATGGCGATGCCGGGGCCGCTGCCGCCGGGCGTGGGCTACACGTACGCGGTGGAGCTGAGTGCGGATGAGGCGATCGCGGCGGGCGCCGAGAGCGTCGTCTTCAGCCGGCCGGTCGTCGTCTACGTCGACAACTTCCTGCATTTCCCGGTCGGTGAGCCGGTGCCGGTCGGCTTCTACGATCGTAAGCGCGCACAATGGGTCCCTGAGGACAACGGGCAGATCATCGGCATCCTGGGGCAGACGGCCGAGGGCCTCGCCATGCTGGATGTGGACGGCGACAGCGTGGCGGACGCCGACTCGGTGCTCGCCGTGCTCGGGATCACGGCGGGCGAGCGCGAGCGGCTGGCTTCGCTCTACCCTGCGGGCAAGAGTCTCTGGCGGGTGCCGACCCTGCACTTCTCGCCCGGGGACTTCAACTGGCCCATGCAGCCGCCGGCGACCGCGCGTCCGCCCGGCCAGCCGCGCCCGCAGCCCGGTGGCCCACCGCCGTGCGGCGACACGCCCGTGCCCGATAACAGCCTGATCGGCTGCGAGAGCCAGACGCTGAGTGAGGCGGTGGCGGTCACGGGCACGCCGTTTACGCTCCATTACCGCAGCCGGCGGGTGCCCGGGCGCAAGGCGGCCTACACCATGGAGATCCCGCTCACCGGACCGGTGCTTCCGGACAGCCTGGAACGCGTCAAGGTGCAGGTCGACCTGGCGGGGCGGCGGCGGCTGATTGCCGTGGGTGATGTCGTGTCGGGCTTTGCGGCCGCTGCGAGCACCACTTCGGAACCGGTCGTCATCGACCCCGGGTTCGGTGCCACGTTCGACGCCGAGCCGAACCTGCGCTTCCGCTTCAGATGGGACGGCAAGGACGTTTACGGCCGGCCGGTGCAGGGACGGCAGACGATCACCGTTCACATCGGCTACGTCTACCCGGCGGTGTACGGTACCGCGCTGCTGCGGCAGGCCTTCGGCATCTTCTCGGGTATCCCCATGGAGGGCGACCCACTTCGGCAGGAGTACACGCTCTGGCAGCGCTACAGGACTCAGATCGGGCCGTGGGATGCCCGCGGCCTGGGGCTGGGCGGCTGGAGCCTGGACGTGCACCACGCCTACGACCCGGTGAGCCACGTGCTCTACCGCGGCGATGGGCGCGTGCGCGCGGCGGAAGACCTGCCCGAAGTCATCACGACCGTGGCAGGGATGGGGATCAACGGGTCGCGCGAAGATGGGCATCCGGCGCTCGAGACGAACATTACCAATCCATTCGACGTAGCGATCGGACCAGACGGCACACTTTACATTGCCCATGGTAACGACGGATCCAGTACCATCCTCCGGGTAGGCCCGGATGGGATCGTCCACACCCTGGTCGGCACCGCGATCGGTGAGCCCGTCGGGATGGCGCTCGGACCCGACGGCTACCTCTACGTCGCGGATCGCAACAAGAACCGGGTGTTCCGCGTCGATCCGAAGACCGGAGTGCTCACCTACGATCGCCGGTACAGGCGTAGGGGGGTTCAGCGGCGATGGCGGGCCGGCTACGCAGGCAATGATCTGGAACATCCAGGACGTGGCCGTAGGGCCGGACGGGAGCGTCTATATCAGCGATGCGAACAACAACCGCGTGCGGCGGGTGAGCCCGAGCGGGATCATCACGACGGTGGCCGGCAACGGAGTTCGGCAGTCGAGCGGAGATGGTGGGCTGGCCACTGAGGCTTCGCTCTCCTTCCCCCGGGGTATCGCCGTCGGCCCGGATGGGAGCATCTACGTCACCAGCGGCTCCAGCGACGGGAGAATCCGACGGATCGGTCCGGATGGGATCATTACGACGGTGGCGGGGGGCGGAGACGGAGGCGACGGCGGCCCGGCCACCGATGCGCGCCTCGACTTGCCCTACCACCTCGCCGTCGGGCCGGATGGCAGCCTCTACATCGGTGAGATGGACCAGTTCCGCGTCCGGCGGGTGGACCCCGAGGGGATCATCTCGACCGTCGCGGGCAGCGGCAAGCGGGCATGCAGCCCGAGGTCGGTGGGCGGAGAATGCGTCAAGGGCCCCCTCGGCAACAACGGCCCCGCAACGGCCGCCATGTTCCACACCCTGGCCGGGATCGCGCTCGGCCCCGATGGCGCGCTCTACGTCGCCGACCGGCTCCTCGACCGCGTCTTCAAGGTCGGCAGCGGCCTGCCCGGCGCCTCGATCGGCGACGTCCTCCTCGCCTCCGAAGATGGCACAGAGCTCTACCGCTTCGACGCCTCCGGCCGGCACCTGGAGACGCTGGACACCCGGGCCGGCGCCATCCGCTACGCCTTCGGCTACGACGCCGCGGGCCGCCTGGTCACGGTCACCGACGGTGACGGGCTGGTGACCACGATCGAGCGCGACGGC